>CALWZW010000008.1 GCA_944386135.1 uncultured Clostridia bacterium
TTAAATCCTTTTAAATAGCATTTAACTGGTAATTAGAAGTTACTTTTTCTAAATATATTTTACTTTTTCAATTGACACATTATTTATGGATTATAAATTATTCTCATAAACAGAATTTTTAATCTATATTTAATGAGAAAATATATTTTTCATTTTCATGGCTTTCAAGTTCAAAATGATTTTTATAATAAAAGGCAATTCCGCTTTCAAATCTTTCTCTAGTTTCTACAATTATCTTTTTATAATGATGTTCTTTTATAATATTCATGATTTCTTTGTATAAACTAGTTGCAATGCCTTTTCCTCTATAATTTGGATATAGATAGATTCTTTTTAATTCAGCAGTATTATCATTAATTTTTTTATAAGCCATACTGCCAACAATATCATCTTCACATACAGCGACTAATATTTTTTCAAAATCATTTTCGTTTACTTGATTCATTGAATTTTTCCATTCTGTAAAACCATATTCATCAATAGAAACATTTACCCATAAATTTATTAAATTTTCTTTGTCTCTTATATCATACTCCCTTATTTCATACATTAAACATCACCTCGTTAGCTTTTAACGTCTTATCTATTTTAACATTTTTTGCTACTTTTTGTCAATATTTCTGTCAATAAAACTATTGCAACTTTTTTATAAATAGTGTATAATTAGATATCACATGGGGATGTATTTGGTTTCGACAGTAACATAGAAATATAAATAGCGAGTGGTGGATTCGTCTGGCCACCTAAAAAAGGCGAAAACTAAAATAAACGCTGATAATAGAGAATTAGCATTAGCTGCCTAAGATAGGCGGTACATCTTACCAAAAGCCCTACTCTTTTGGATAAGGTGCAAATTAAGTAGGAAACAAAGCTATTTTATGTTTCGGGAATAGTGGGTATCTTTAGAAACTACCGAAAATTTAAAGTTTGTTTATTAACTTGAATTTTTGGGAATATCCATTAATAAACTGCACTCGGAGAAGTTTATATGGAAATGTTATTGGACAGGAGTTCGACTCTCCTCATCTCCACCAAATAAGCATTATACGAACACAAAAAGAAGCAGAAACTTTATTTCTACTTCTTTTCTTATTACACATTTCTATTCAAATGTCCATTCGTATAATCTTGACCTTTAAAACGATTTCCATTTTTTACAGTTTGTATAATATTATTAATTTCAGGTATAGTTTCTTCAAGTATATCAATTCTTGCATAGTCAATTCCCAAATCCTTAAAATCAATAGAAAGTATTTTTGAATTATAAATACTTGTAATAGTTTGCGAATTATCTGGTATAACTCTAAACTTAAATCCCATTCTGTCTTTTAAATAATATTTAGAGTTTAATTTACATCTAACTTCGCATGTAGGATAACATAAGTTAGAATGACCAAGCAAACAATATTTAGTACTCATAAGTTTTAATCTTCCATAAACAATAAGTTCTTTATCTATATTAGAATGCATACCTTGAATATCAGACTTATTTAATTCAGGAGATAGAGTTACTGTATCAACGCCCACTCTAGAAAGTTCATAAGCAGAATAGTCATTAAATACGTTCATTGTATAATTTGCAATAAAGTCATAATTTTTGTACTCATCCTTTTTCATAGCAATTAAAGTACTAATATTTGAAAATACAAATCCAGATATGCTATATTCTGCTAAAGCCTCGTTTACTATGTTTAGATATATATTGCTATAATTAGAAGTAAGGATTTCAGGCATGTATATGTATGTATCAAATTTAGAGTTTATTGCTCTTATACAGTCTTTGTATTTAACGTTTCCGAAATATTTTAATGGAATATAAACTCTATCTACTTCTGAAAGAGCAGAATAATCATAACTTTCATTTAATTCAATTAAAAGTAGAGATAACTTAGGTGTAGTATGCTTTTTATCTTCAAAAGTTTTGCTTTTAATTTTGACAGGAACTCTAGTAAACTTAAGGCAAACTAACTCTTCTAATTTTTTTAATACATCTCTTCGCAGAGAATTAAGAGCACTAATCTTTGGAATATATAAATTATCATCTAAATCAATATCTATTTTAGTAAATTCGAAAGGAGTGTCACTTGTTTTTGTAAACTGTGAGATAATTCTTTCTTTCGTAATCGGATTATTTATCGCAGCAATAGGAGATACTTTAGACTCCAAAGTAACGCTTACATTTTTATAATGTTCATATTCTTTGTCAGGTTTCACAAAAACAGTAATTGGCATACCCTTTTTTATGGAAATTTTACAATTTAGCTTTACTTTTTTTATTTCTTTTCCTGAATATGTAACTTTTGCTTCATCTGATAACATCTTACTAGAAATCTTAAAGATTTTGTCTCCAGGAGATATTTTTCCTTTCATTCGCCCGTATAGTTATAACTTCATTGTCACATGCAAAAGGTATATTCTTATCCTGAAACATAAGCTCAGAAACTCTATACTTTGTAGGTTCATTTTCGAAAGTTACAGAATCTCCAACAGCTAAAATATCATTTAAATTCAAAGTAACATGCCCATTTTTATGATTATAGTTTGCAACATTACCAATATAAATTCCCATATTATTTTGTTTTTCTTTAAAAACTAAATCAAGATTAGCTTTTCTATCAAGATGTCCAGAAGAGAAATTGCCTCTATTAAATACTTGAAGTAAATCTTTTTTATCCTTTAGATTAATTTCATAGGGATTAGAAGAAAAGTATAGGTCTATATATTTTCTGTATATCCTTGTTGCAACTGCAACATACTCTGGAGATTTTAACCTTCCTTCAATTTTAAAAGATTTTACACCAGCTTCAATTAAAGAAGGTAAAAATTCTAAACCACATAAATCACGAGGACTCAATAGGTAACCACTATCAATAATGTTCTTATCCTGCAAAAGTTGATATGGAAGACGACAAGCTTGAGCACATTTACCACGATTTGCAGAACGACCACCAACCATGCTTGAAAATAAGCATTGTCCAGAATAGCCAATACAAAGAGCACCATGAATAAAAGTTTCAATTTCTACATTTGTGTTTCTGCATATATATTCTATTTCTGGCAAAGATAGTTCTCTTGCTAAAACAACTCTTTGTATTCCTAAACGTTCTAAAGCTTGCACACCACTTAGATTATGGATAGTCATTTGCGTGCTTGCATGAATAGGAAGTTTAGGAAAAGAATTAATGAGTGTGGTAGCAAGACCTAAATCCTGCACTATAATTGCATCAATTCCTAATTCATAAGCTTTTTCTGCTATAGAAATAGCCTCAGAAAATTCATTGTTTTTTATTAAAGTATTTAAGGCTAAATGCACTTTAACATTACGTATATGGGCATAATTAATAACTTCTTTTAATTCTGCTAGAGAAAAGTTTGCAGCACTTGCACGAGCACTAAAAGAAGAAGCACCAAGATATATAGCATCTGCACCATTTTGTACAGCAGCTTTTACACATTCAAAATCACCAGCAGGTGATAAAAGTTCAACATTATTTTTCACGAATATATAACCTCTATTTTCTAAATATTCAATTTTATTGTATCATAAATTATTAAAATTTCATAGTATATTGTAGAAAGTTAATAAAAGCTTATATGAAAGGAAGGTAATTTAACATGCCTGAAGAACAAAGAAACTGTGGAAACCAAGGAAATTGTGGCTGCAACTGTGGATGTGGTAATAACGGAGGATTTCTTGGAAATTTATTTGGAGGAAATGGATGCGGATGTAACAGCGAGATATTATTTTTCATAATAGTATTCTTGTTATTATTTACAAATTTCGGATGCTGTAATAACTAATACTTAAAAAATTCATGCAAATGATGAGGAAAAAACCTCATCATTTTTATTAGCTAAATAATATAAGATATGTAGAAAAAAATATAATTATGTGATATATTTTAAAAGTAAAATTAAATTTAAAGGAGAAAAATATGACAGAAAAAGAAAAAATGTTAAAAGGCGAGATATATGATGCAAACTATGATGAAGAATTAATAAAAGATAGATATATAGCTAAGGACAAATGCTTTAAATATAATAATATGAAACCTTCTGATTTAGAAGGAAGAAAAGAATTGATGAAAACAATTTTAGGAAAAACCAAAGAAAACTTTTTAATAGAGCAGCCATTTGTATGTGATTATGGAACTAATATTGAAATTGGAGAAAATTTTTACTCAAATCATAATTTAACAATACTAGATGCAAATAAAGTGACTTTCGGAGATAATGTGTTTATTGCACCAAACTGCGGATTTTATACAGCAGGACATCCAATAGATTATGAAACAAGAAATAAAGGGCTAGAATACGCAAAGCCAATAACAATAGGAAACAATGTATGGATAGGCGGAAATGTAACGGTACTTCCAGGAGTAACAATAGGAGATAATGTAGTAATAGGAGCTGGCAGTGTTGTGAATAAAGATATACCATCAAATGTAGTAGCAGTTGGAAATCCATGTAAAGTAATAAAAGAAATTTAAAAAATGGAGGAATTATGGGAGAAGTTAAATGGACAAATGAACAATTACTTGCAATAAAAGAAAAAGGTGAGAATATTCTTGTTGCCGCAGCAGCAGGAAGTGGAAAAACTGCTGTACTTGTTGAAAGGATAATTAATAAAATAATAAATGAAAAGATAGATATAGACAAAATTTTAGTAGTTACCTTTACAAAAGCGGCAGCATCAGAAATGAGAGAAAGAATATTAGAAGCTATATATAAAGAGATAGAAAAAAATCCTAAAAATATACATCTACAAAAGCAAATAACATTACTTTCAAAAGCAAGTATTTGTACTATTGATTCTTTTTGCTTAGATATAGTAAAAAATAACTTCTTTGAAATTCGGAATATCTCCAAACTTAAAAATAGCTGAGAGTACGGAAATAGAGATATTAAAACAAGAGACCATTGAAGATATATTTGAAGAAAAATACGAAAACCAAGATAAAGAATTTTTAAATATTATAGATATATATACAAGCTATAGAGGAGATGAATATTTAAAAAATATAATATTAGATATATATAACTATATTCAAAGTACACCATTTCCAAAAGAGTGGTTAGAAGAAAAAGTAAAAATGTTCGATATAGAAGAGACAAGTTTCGAGAAAACAGTATGGGGAAAGATATTGTTTGATAAAGTAAAAGACGAATTACAAGATGGAATATTAAGAATAGATAATGAACTAAAAAAACTAAAATATGAAGCGGATACCGAAAAATTTGTAGTTGCTTTGTCAGAAGATATAAGAAAGATAACTAATGTATATGAAAAAAACACATGGGATGAAGTGTATATAGGAATAAACGATTTAGCGTTAGACAGATTTCCAGTAGATAAAAGAGTACCAGACGAGATAAAAGATAGGATAAAACAAGTAAGAAACAAGGTAAAAGAAGATATAAAAAAGATAACACAAAATGTAATGCTATATAATTCAGAAGAAGCAAACAACGATATAAAATCAATGTACAATACATTAGATATCATAAAAGATTTAGTATTGGAATTTTGGAAAAATTTTTCTAAAGCTAAACAAGATAGAAACATAATGGATTTTAATGATATAGAGCATTTCGCACTAAATATACTAACAGCAAAAGAGGAAAATAGTATTGCAAATAAGTATAAAGAAAAATATGAAGAAATAATGATAGATGAATATCAAGACAGTAACTTAGTACAAGAATATATATTAAATACAATATCAAGAAATAACAATATATTTATGGTAGGAGATGTAAAACAGAGTATATATAAATTTAGACAAGCAAGACCTGAATTATTTTTGGAAAAATATGAAACATATAAAGAAAAAGACGAACTAAAAGAGGGAGATAATTTAAAAATCCAGTTATTTAAAAATTTCAGAAGTAGAGATAATGTTTTAAAATTAACGAATATTGTATTTGACAATATTATGTGTAAAGAACTTGGAGATATTGAATATAACGAAAAAGAATATTTGAATTTGGGAGCAGAATATCCAGAAGGAGAAAGGCTAGAAGCGGAGTTAAACATAATTGATTTAAAAGAAGATGAAGAAAGTATATATAAAGAGGAAAATACAAAAGAAGATGAGGAAGAACCAGAAAGAGTAGAAGATATACTATTAGAAGCAAAATTTGTTGCAAGAAAAATAAAAGAACTTATAGATACTGGATATATGGTATGCAATAAAGATAAAACATATAGAAAAATTACATATAAGGATATAGTAGTATTGCTTCGTTCAACACAAACTCTAGCACCTATATATGAGCAAGAAATTTCAAAATTAAATTTGCCAGTATACTGTGATACAAGTACTGGATATTTAGATTCAGTTGAAATACAAGTAATAATGAGCTTGCTTAAAATTATAGACAATCCAATAAATGATATAGCTTTATTAACAGTACTTAGGTCAATGATAGGTGGATTTTCTGACAATGAACTTATACAAATAAGAATAGAGAATAAAAACAAGACTTTTTATGAAGCTTTATGTGAGTATGGGAATTTAGAGGAAGCGGATGAAACATTAAAAAATAAAATAAATAATTTTTTAGGAAAAATAGAAGATTTTAGAAAATATAAAGAGTATATGCCACTTGATGAATTTATCTGGAAAATTTATCTAGATACAGGTTATTATAACTATGTAAATTTAATGCCAAATGGACTTTTAAGAGTAGCAAATTTAAAAATGCTATTTGAAAAAGCAAAACAATATGAAAAAACAAGTTTTAAAGGGTTATATAACTTTATAAGTTTTATAGACAAGCTAAAATTAAGTAATAAAGATATGTCAAGTGCAAAGATTATTGGTGAAAATGAAGATGTAATAAGGATAATGAGTATTCACAAAAGTAAAGGACTAGAATTTCCTGTTGTTTTCTTATGTGGAACTGGGAAAAAGTTTAATGTACAAGACTTAAATTCGAACCTAATTTTACTTCATCAAGATATAGGAATAGGACCTAAGTATATAAATTATAAAGAAGGAATAACATATAATACACTTGCAAGAGAAGCAATAAAATATAAATCAAAAAATGAAATGTTATCAGAAGAAATGAGAATACTTTATGTTGCACTTACAAGAGCAAAAGAAAAACTTATAATAACAGGAATAGAAAAAGACTATAAAAAAAGCAGAGATAAAAAAGAAGAACTTTTAAATACATATAAAGAAATAGAACAAGGAAATAAAATAAACAAGAATATAATTCAAAAATATTTGAGTTATTTAGACTGGATAGAACTTGTATATTTGAATTCTAAAGATAGACTAGAAAAAATTTTTAATGTAAATGCATATAAAAAAGAAGAACTTTTTAAAAGTATGCTAAAAGATAAAGGAAAAGAAGAAATTAATATACAAGAAGAGTTAAAAAAATCCAATATAGAAATAGAGAGTAATGTTAAAGAAAAACTGGAATGGGAATATAAAGAAAAATTGACAAACAATATTTTAACTAAGAGTTCAGTAACAAAGATAAAGAATATGAAATTAGACTTGCAAGAAGAGGAAAGGCATGAATATAACACGCCAGAATTCTTGAAAGAAGAAAAATCATTAACAGCAAGTGAAAAAGGAACTTTAATGCATTTAGTTTTACAAAGGCTAGATGAAAATGCAAACTATGATATACAAGAAATAGAAAAATTTATATGTGAACTTGAAAAGAAAAATATCATAAGTGAAAAAGAAAAGAATGGAATAGATATAAATAAAATATATGAATTTACAAAAAGCAATATCTGGAAAGAAATGCAGAATGCAAAAGAAATAGGGCGAGAAAGACCTTTTTATATAAATATTCCAGCTAAGGAAGTATATAATGAGGACATAGACGAAGAAATCTTAGTACAAGGAATAATAGACCTATACTATATAACAAATGATGAAAAGATAATTCTAGTAGATTATAAGACAGACAGAGTGAAGTCAGAAGAAGAGCTTATAGAAAAATATAAAGTACAACTGAACATATATAAAAGAGCTATAGAGAAATCTTTAAATAAAAAAGTGGATAAGGTATATATTTATTCTGTATATTTAGGAAAAGAGATAGAGGTTGAATATGTTTTTTGACATATAAGGATTATGTGTTTTTTTGTCGTGTGTGAGAATAAATCCGGTCATTTAGAACCGTCCCAAACGACCGGATACACAACCGCTATTTTTGATGTAGTTAGATGTTGAAAAAAAATAAAAAGTTTGATATACTTTAGGCATGGTAGTAGAAGTGATAATAAGCAGTAATGCTAAGGACTTAAATAGAATATTTGATTATAATGTACCAGCAAAATATGTTGGTACTATTCATATTGGAAGCAAGATATTAGTGCCATTTGGAACTATGAAAAGATTGCAAGAAGGCTTTGTAATAGGAATAAAAGATAAGTCTGAATATAAGATAAAAGATGTATCTAAAGTAGAAGAAGTTGGAGAGCTAAATGAAGAAAAAATAATCCTTGCAAAACTTATGGCACATAAGTATTTTTGTAATATATCAGACTGCATAAAACTTATGCTCCCTCCAGGAACTACATCAAAAAATATAGACAATAGAATAAAAGACAAGTCTATGAAATTTGTCTATTTATTAAAGAGTTATGAAGAAATCGAGGAAGATATAGAAAAAAAGACACTAAAATCGGAAAAACAAATACGTAGTATAAAGTTCCTTATGCAAAATGATGAAGTACTTTTATCAGAACTTATAGCATTTGCTGAAAGCAGCCTTTCAGTGATAAAAACACTAGAAAAAAACGGATATGTTGAGATAGTAGAAAAAGAAGTAAATAGAAATCCTTTTAAAAATAAAAATATAATTCCAACGAAAAATTTAATTCTTACAAAAGAGCAACAAAATGCAATGAATAAAATAGATGGAGCTATAGTAGATAATGTTTTTAAAGAATTTTTAATTCATGGTGTAACAGGATCTCGGAAAGACTGAAATTTATTTACAATTAATAGGAAAAATTTTAGAAAAAGGAAAAACAGCAATAGTATTAGTTCCAGAAATTTCACTTACACCTCAAATGGTTGACAGATTCATAGCAAGGTTTGGAGAAGAAAAAATTGCACTTTTGCATAGTAAATTATCTGTCGGAGAAAGATATGATGAATGGAAAAGAATAGAAAGAAAAGAAGCAAAAATAGTAATTGGAGCAAGATCTGCAATATTTGCACCAGTGAAAGATTTAGGGATAATTATAATAGATGAGGAACATGATACTTCATATAAATCTGATATGACTCCAAAATACAATGCAAAGGAAATAGCATATTATCTTGCAAAACAAAACAAAATACCTTTAGTACTTGGCTCAGCAACTCCTAATGTAGAAACTTATTATAAAATGCAAAATAGTAATGGATTAATAACTTTAAAAAATAGGGCAAATAATTCAAAACTACCAAAAGTTGAAGTAATAGATATGAAAAAAGAACTTGCATTTGGTAACAAGTCAATGTTAAGCTTAAAATTACATGAAATGATAGAACAAAATATAAAAAATAAAAAACAAACAATATTATTTTTAAATAGAAGAGGCTATTCTACATTTGTAATGTGTAGGGATTGTGGTTACACTGCAACTTGTAACAAATGTAATATAACGCTTACATATCATAGGAAAGAAAATAAATTAAAATGTCATTATTGTGGATATGAAAGACCAAATTTTACAGAATGTCCAGAGTGCAAAAGCCATAATATTAGATATTTTGGAACAGGAACTCAAAAGTTAGAAGAACAGATAAATAAGATATTTCCAGAAGCTAAAACAATTAGAATGGATATAGATACAGTTAGCAGAAAAAATTCTTATGAGGATATATTAAATAAATTCAAAAATGAAAATATAGACATACTTATTGGAACACAGATGGTTGTTAAAGGGCACCATTTTCCAAATGTTACTTTAGTTGGCGTAATTGCAGCAGATAGCAGTATGTACATGTCAGATTTTAGAAGTAATGAAAGGACATTTCAACTTCTAACACAAGTTGCACGGTAGAGCTCGGAAGAGAAAAAGAAGAAGGAAACGTCATAATACAAACATACAATCCAGAAAATTTTCCAATTGAATGTGCAAAAGAACAAGACTATTCAAAGTTCTATGAAGAGGAAATTAAACTTAGAAAGGTCTTGAAATATCCGCCATTTTGCGATATAATAAAGATTGAGGTTAGTGACTTAGAAGATAAAAATGCAAATAAAATTATTACTTTAATATATGAAAAACTTTTAAAGCAAAATGACAAAAACATGTCTATTTATGCTCCGATGCCTTCGCCAATTAGCAAAATACAGAATAGATACAGGTGGAGAATAATAATTAAGTGTTTAATTGGAGATAATGTAATAAAAAGAATTAATGAGGCAGTAAATAGTGTTAAAGTAAGTAATAATACGAGGCTTAGTATTGATATTAATCCTAACAACATGAGTTAATTTTGAAAATAATTTAGTATTTTGTGAAGTTTTTTAATAAATAATAATTAAAATTTATTCTTATTTGCTAAAGCTCAACTTTTAAAACAAGAAATTCTAAATTAAAAAAATGAGCCTCTTTCACTTTGTAAGATTTTGCAAAGCAAAATCTACGTGAACATCCCTCATTTTTTTAATTAATAATTTCTAGCTTAAAAAGTTTCACAGTCGCAAATATTCATAAATTTTGAATTATTATTTATTAAAGATTAGTTTAATAGTAATTAGAAAGGAAGACTAAAATGGCAATACGTAATATTAGAAAAGAAGAGGATGAAATATTAAAGAAAAAATCAAAGGAAGTAGATGTAATAGATGATAAAATAAGAGAATTAATAAAAGATATGGTAGATACAATGCATAAATATGATGGAGTTGGTCTTGCTGCTGTTCAAGTAGGAATTTTAAAAAGGATAATTGTAATAGATTTGTATGATGAAAAACCAATATTAAAAATAATAAATCCAGTTATTACAAAAACAAAAGGAAAACAAGAAGTCGAAGAAGGATGCTTAAGTTTTCCAAACAAATATGTAAAAGTAATAAGACCAGAAGAAGTTACTGTTGAAGGATTAGATGAAAATGGCAAAAAAATAAAAATAACAGGAACAGGACTTTTAGCACAGGCTATATCTCATGAAGTAAACCATTTAGATGGAATTGTTTTAACAGATGTAATGATACCAGGAAGTATGGAGATTGTACAACCTGAAAATACGGAGCCAATTGATAAGAAAAAAAGAAAATAACGAGAAAAAAGTTGTCAAAGGGAATACGTCTAAAATGACAACTTTTTTAAATTAAGGAAGGAATGATATATATGCCAAAGATACTATTTATGGGAACGCCAGATTTTGCAAAAACATCTTTAGAGGCTTTATATAATGCAAAGTTTGAGATTGTACGGAGTTGTAACAAATCCAGACAGACAAAAGGGAAGAGGAATGAAATTTGCAGAGTCTGATGTGAAAAAATTTGCACTAGAAAAAAATTTAAAAATATTTCAACCTGAAAAAGTAAAAGAAAATGTAGAATTTATAAATCAAATAAAAGAATTAAGCCCAGATATAATATGTGTTGTGGCTTATGGAAAAATCTTACCAAAAGAGATATTAGATATTCCAAGTGAAGGCTGTATAAACTTACACGCATCACTTCTTCCAAAATATAGAGGAGCAGCGCCAATACAATGGGCAGTTCTAAATGGAGATAAAGTAACAGGTGTTAGCACAATGTATATGAATGAAAAGATGGATGAAGGAGATATAATTCTGCAAAAAGAAACTGAAATAGGAGAATATGAAACAACTGGAGAATTGTGGGACAGGCTACAAATAATTGGAGCAGACTTACTTGTAGAAACCGTAAAACAAATTAATAAAGGTATAGCACCAAGAATAAAGCAGGGAAAGGACTTTTCTTTAGCTCCAATGTTAAATAAACAAATGGCAAAAATTGATTTTACTAAAAGTATGGAAGAAATAAAAAATAAAATATATGGTTTAAATCCTATAATGGGAGCATATGTAATATATAATAGTAAAAAAATAAAACTATGGAAAGTAGAAATGCTACAAAATGATTATGCAAGTAATGTAATAGAAAAAAACATTTCAGAAGAAATTGAGCCACGGAACAATACTTTTAGCAAATGATAAAGCAGGACTATATATAAAAGTTAAAAATGGAGTAATAAAAGTATTAGAAATGCAGGGCGAAAATGCAAAAAGAATGAGTGTATGTGATTTCTTAAGAGGAAATAAATTGAATGTGCGGAGAAAAATTTGAGTAGAATAATAGAAAAAACTAGTGAGAAGACTCTCACTAATTTTTTTCTATACAATAAAAATTTTTTTACAAAAAATGTAATTTTTTGTTTACTTTTATCAAAAGTTAATATACAATATACTAAGTAAAACTAAAGATTATTAAAGGGGGCTTTTGCTCATGAAGATTTTAATGCTAACATGGGAATATCCACCAAGAGTTGTAGGTGGAATATCAAGGGTTGTACATGACCTATCAGGAAGATTAATAAAGGACGGACATGAAGTTACAGTTGTAACATATAGAGAAGGAAACGCACCATATTTTGAAATCGATAAAGGTGTAAAAGTATATAGAGTAGATAATTATATGATAAACTCAAATAATTTTATAGATTGGATAATGCAACTTAATTTTAACATGATAGCAAAAGCACGGAGAAATAATATCAAAAGAAGGAAAATTTGATATTATACATGCACATGACTGGTTAGTAGCATATTCAGCCAAAACACTTAAAGATGCATATGATATACCTATGTGTGCAACAATGCATGCAACAGAGAGTGGAAGAAATAGTGGTATACATGACCAAACACAAAAATACATAAACGATACAGAATGGATGCTAACATATGAAGCAACTGAAGTTATAGTAAATAGTAACTATATGAAATGTGAAATGCAAAGATTATTTGGACTTCCATTTGAAAAAATAAACGTTATACCAAATGGTATTAATATGAATATGTATAATGGAATTGAAAAGGATTATGACTTTAGAAGAAGATTTGCATCAGATAATGAAAAAATAATAATGTGTGCTGGAAGATTAGTTTATGAAAAGGGATTTCAACATTTAATTGCGGCAGCTCCAAAGATTTTATCAGGATACAATGACAGCAAATTTATAATCGCAGGAAAGGGTGCTATGCTTGATGAATTAAAAGCACAAGTTAATTATTTAGGAATAAATAATAAAGTATATTTTACAGGACAATTAAGTTACAAAGATTTATGTAAAATGTATAAAATAGCTGATGTTGCAGTGTTCCCTAGCACTTATGAGCCTTTTGGAATGGTTGCAATAGAAGCAATGTTTGCAGGAGTTCCAACAGTTGTATCAGATGTCGGAGGATTAAATGAAATTGTAAATCATGGAGTAGATGGAATGAAGAGCTATGCAGGAAATCCTAATTCAATAGCAGATTCAGTCTTAGCTCTTCTTTATGACCATAGACTTGCAGACGATGTTTCAAAAAATGCAAAAATCAAGATAAAAAATTTATATAATTGGAATAAAATTGCGCAAGATACACACTTTATATATCAGAAAGCAATTTGTCAGACAATGGCAGAAAAACAGAAACATCAAATTGCTCAAGAAAATGCAAAGAAGGCAAGAAAGAGAGAAGGAAGAGGTACTTTAATTGCATTCAGAGGAAGAGAAGCTTTAGCTTAAATAGGAGGTTAATAACATGAACGTATATGACACTGCAAATAGATTAGCAAAAGAACTAAGAGAATCACCTGAATATTTAGGGTATAAAAATATAAAAAAAGAAATTGAGCAAAATCCAGAGTTAAAAACAAAACTAACAGAATTTGAAAAGTTAAGATATACAGTTCAATTAGAATCATTAAAAGGAGAAGAACAAGAAAAAACAAAATTAGAAGAAATGCAAAAAATATATGCAGAATTAATACAAGATGATATAGCTAAAAGATATTTCGATATTGAATTAAAGTTTAATGTTCTAATTGCAGATGTAAATAAAATTATTGCAGAATCTGTAAAAGATGTCTTATAAATTTTACTAAATAATTTAAAAGCCCCAGTTTTTTGCTGGGGTATGTTTGTTTAAATAAGAGATAATGTTAAAAAACAAATTGAGCCTTAGGAAGGAATGAAATTAAAAATGAATAAGAAATGGCAATATAATAATAATATAAACAAGGAAAGGGCAAAAGAAATCGCAAACAAATTTAATCTTAGCTTAATAACAGCAGAAATTATATCAAGCAAAAATCTAAGTGATGATAAAATAAAAATATTTTTAGATCCAACAAGGAATGACTTTTATGATCCCTTTCTATTACCAGATATGGAAAAAGCAGTGGATAGAATTATAAGAGCAATAGATAACAAAGAAAATGTACTTATTTATGGCGACTATGATGTAGATGGTATTACAAGTACAACAGTCTTAAGGAATTTCCTAGAAGAAAGAGGGCTAGAAGTACGGATATTACATACCGAATAGATTAAAAGAAGGATATGGATTAAATAAAGAAGCAATAAAGTATATTACAGAACAAAATGTTAATTTAATGATTACTGTTGACTGTGGAATAACGGGCATAGAAGATATTGAATATGCAAATGGATTTGGAATGGATACCATAGTAACCGACCATCATGAGCCATTAGATATACTTCCAAACGCAATTGCAGTAATTGATCCAAAAATTCAAAATAGTAAATATCCATTTAACCAACTTGCAGGAGTTGGAGTGGTATTTAAGTTGATTCAGGCTTTATCAAAAAGATTAAGTTTAGATGAAAAAGAATATCTTAAATATTTAGATTTAGTATGTCTTGGAACTATATCAGATATTGTACCATTAGTAGATGAAAATAGAGTTATCACAAAACTCGGATTAAAACTAATTGAAACTCATAGAAATTTAGGTCTAAAATCGCTTATAATTTCATCAGGATATAAAATAATAAATTCTACAACTATATCATTTGGAATTGCACCAAGAGTTAATGCTTGTGGTAGAATGGGGTTTGCAGAAGATGCATTAAAATTATTTATAACTAAAAATATAAACGAAGTGCAAGAACTTACAAAAAAATTGAATGATTATAATAGAGAAAGACAAGAAACTGAAAAGAAAATATTTGAAGAAGCACTTGAAGAAATAGAAAAAAATAATGAACTTGATAATGAAATAATAGTAGTATCAAAAGAAAATTGGCATCATGGAGTAATTGGAATAGTTTCATCGAAGATAACAGAAATGTATATGAAACCAAGTATACTATTATGTGAAGAAGATGGGATATGTAAAGGTTCTGGAAGAAGTGTACAAGGGTTAGATTTACACGATGCACTTTGCAAAGTAAGCAAAAACCTAGAAAAATATGGCGGACATGCTATGGCTGTAGGATTAAGTCTAAAAAAAGAAAATTTAGAAAATTTCAAAAAGGAAATAAACCAATATATCAAGAGCTTAAATTTAGAAGAAGTACAACCAGTAATAGACATTGACATGGAAGTGGATTTAAAAGATTTAAAAATTGAAGTAGTAAATGAATTAAAAAGGTTAGAGCCATTTGGTGAAGCAAATAAGATGCCAAACTTTATTATTAAAAATCTTAAAATTGACGCAATAAGAACGTTAACAGAAGGAAAACATTTAAAATTAAGCTTAAGAGATGAAAATTTTAAAATAGATGCAATAGGATTTAATTTGGGGGAACTTGCAAATGAATATAAATTAGGAGAAAAGGTTGACATTGTGGGTAATCTTGAGATAAACTCATATAATGGAGTAGATAATATCCAGATGAATATCAAAGATGTAAAGAAGTCTTTGTAAGAAAAAAGGAGTGGTGTTCTATATGCAAGAAGAAAAAGAGATAACGATTTATGATGTGATAAATACATTGAAGAAGAATAGAAGAAGAGTAAATACAAAGTTAATTTTGAAGGCGTATCAATTTGCAAAGGATCACCATGCAGACCAAAAAAGGCTTTCAGGAGAAGAATATATAATTCATCCATTGAATGTGGCAAATATTTTATCTCAACTAGAATTAGATGACGAGACCATTTGTGCAGCACTTTTACATGATGTTGTAGAAGATACAGACATAACACAAGAAGATTTGGCAAGAGAATTTGGAGAAGAAATAGCCAATATGGTGGATGGCGTTACGAAACTTGGTAAATTACAATACACAACAAGAGAGGAACAACAAGTTGAAAACTATAGAAAAATGTTTCTTGCTATGGGTAAAGACATAAGAGTCATACTTATAAAGCTTGCAGATAGATTGCATAAT
This sequence comes from uncultured Clostridia bacterium, assembly GCA_944386135.1. Lineage (GTDB taxonomy): Bacteria > Bacillota > Clostridia > TANB77 > CAG-508 > JAAWPK01. The sequence continues at coordinate 16,352 of CALWZW010000008.1, forward strand.
ATGAGAACATTAAAATATTTGAAAAGAGATAGACAAATAGCAAATTCCCAAGAAACTATGGATTTATATGCACCACTGGCCAATAGACTAGGTATGTATTCTTTAAAATGGGAATTGGAGGATTTGGCTTTTAAATATTTAGATCCAGAAGAATATAGAGAAATAGTAGAAGGATTAGATGAAAAAAGAGAAGAAAGAATAGCATTTATAGATAAAATCAAAGAGCAAATACGAAATGAATTAAAAATTCAAAGGATAGATGCACAAATAACAGGAAGAGCAAAACACATATATAGTATATATAGAAAAATGCAAAGAGATAATATAACATTAGACCAAGTGTATGATTTACTTGCAATTCGTATAATTGTAAACTCTGTAAAAGACTGTTATGCAGCTCTTGGGGTTGTTCATGACCTATACAACCCTATGCCAGGGAGATTTAAAGATTATATTGCTCTACCAAAAGCAAATATGTATCAATCTTTGCATACAACATTAATAGGACCAAAACGGAATTCCATTTGAAGTGCAGCTCCGTACATGGGATATGCACAGAGTAGCAGAATATGGTATAGCTGCACATTGGGCATATAAGGAAGCAAATAAAACCAAAAAAACAACAGTTAAGGTAGAAGAAGATAAGCTTTCTTGGCTAAGAGAAACATTAGAGTGGCAAAAAGATATGCAAGACCCACAAGAATTTTTAAATACTTTAAAAACAGAGCTTTTTGAAGATGAAGTATATGTATTTACAAGAAATGGAGATATAAAAGTTTTACCAAAAGGTTCAACAACTATAGATTTTGCATATAGTATACATACAGAAATTGGACATAGAATGACAGGGGCAAAAATTAATGGAAAAATGATGCCAATTATCACAAAATTAAACAATGGAGATATTGTAGAAATAATAACAACAGATAATCCGAAAGGTCCTAGTAGAGATTGGCTAAAATTTGTGCAAAGTTCTAGTGCTAAAAATAAAATCCAACAATGGTTTAAAAAGGAAGATAGAGAAGAAAATATCGAAAAAGGAAAAGAAGCTATCCAAAAAGAAATAAAAAGAATAGGAATGACAGAAAATCAGTTAGAAAAACCAGAATATATAAATGCAACATTGGATAGATATAAATTTGCAAATATAAATGATATGTATGCATCAGTAGGCTTCGGGACAATTTCAGCAGGAAAAATAATATCTAAATTGCTATATGAGTATAGAAAAGAACATGAAGAAGAGAATATAGAACAAAAAATAGAAGAACTTTCTAATAAGAAAAAAGTAGAACCAAAGAATACAAAATCTGGTGTAATTGTAAAAGGAATAGATAACTGCTTGGTAAAATTTTCTAAATGTTGTAATCCCGTTCCAGGAGATGAAATAATAGGATACATTACAAAAGGAAGAGGAGTATCAATTCATAGGAAAGACTGTGTAAATGTAAAGGATTTATTCCAAGAAGAAGACAGAATAATAGATGTAGAATGGTCAAATACAGAAAAATCATCATACAAAGTTGATATTGAAATACATTCAAATGATAGAGAGGGTCTAGTTGCTGATATTGCAAAAGCAATGAATAATTCTAAAGCTACAATGCTCTTAATAAATTCTAAAGTTAATAAAGAAAGAATAGTAATAACAGAAATAACCCTTGAAGTTGAAAACTTAGATGAGCTAAATAAAATATTAAAAACACTAAGAAAAATTGATAGTGTATATGATGTAAGAAGAAAGAAATAAAAAAGGAAGAAGTGTAACAAATGATACTAAAAACTTTAAAAATAGAAAATATGCTTGGAAGTTATACAAATTGCTATATTATTGCAGATGAAGATAAAAAAGAAGCAATGGTAATAGACCCAGCAGGAGAAACAAATAAGATATTAGATATGCTTAAAATATTAGATACAAACCCAAAATACATATACTTAACTCATTGCCATGCAGACCATATAGGAGCGGTAGAAGAGTTAAGAGAAAAAACAAATGCAAAGTTTTTAATACACAGAGTTGAAAATGAAAATTTACGAAATCCAGAGGTTAATTTAACATCAAATCTCGGAATAAAAAACATTGAATTAGAGGCAGATGCAAGAGTAGATGAAGGGGACAAACTGCATGTTGGAGATATAGAACTTAATGTTATACACACACCAGGACATACAAATGGCGGTAGCTCTTTATATTCCAAAGAGCATAAGCTATTATTCTCAGGTGATACTCTTTTTAAAGGAACTTTTGGAAGATATGACCTGCCAACAGGAAGTAAAAAAGATATAATGAATTCAATAGAAAATAAATTACTTAAACTTCCAGAAGATACTTTAATATATCCAGGACATGGAATGTCAGGAATAGTTTCAGAAGAAAAGAAACTCTATTAAAACTAAGATTCATAAATTACCTAAAATTCGCATATATATTATTTAGATATATGCGGACAAAGGAAAAAAGTTTGAAAAGCAAATAGTGATATTTAGAATATTTTTCAAACTGATTTATGCCTTTAGAAAGGAATGGCATTAATTTATGAATATAGCAGTAATAAATTTAAAAGACTTAATAAAATACGCAGTATGTTTTATTGTAGTAATTGCCATAATATCTATAGGAATAAGTTTATTAAAAAAAGAAGAATTAAAAGAAGAAGCAAAAGAGAACACTAGCTTTTTGGATTATATGAAAAATTCTTCTTTTTTATATTGCCTAAAAATCGAATTACCGATAATCTCAGTTGAAAAAGAAGAAAATTCAGGGATTAGTGCAGATATAAAATCTCCAAAAAATATATTAGAGACAGAATTATCAATTTTGGATAGTATAGAAGAATCTGAAAAAACGGAAAATACTAATTCAGTAGAAAATAATATTTTAGAAGAAAATACGGTTAGTAATGAAATTGTAGAAAACACTGAAACTAATGACGAAGCCAAAGAAAATGAAAATATTGAAGTTGCAACAAATTTGGAAACACAGGTAGTTTCAGAAAACAATATAAAAGCAAGTTACACAGATGAAGGAAGTAATGTTCAAGTTAATAATCAAACGGGATATGATATTACAGATATAATAAATAATCCAAATTATGAAATAAAAAATAAAACTAAATTTGTAATATATCATACACATACATGTGAAAGTTATACATCAAGTGATAATTATAATTATGAAATGACTGGAAATTACAGAACAACAGATTTAAACTATACAGTATCAAGAGTAGGAGATGAGCTCGCCAAATGTCTTGAAGGATATGGAAAGACAGTAGTACATGATAAAACATTTCATGACTACCCTGCATATAATGGCTCTTACGGTAGGTCTTTAACAACTATGCAAAAAGTTTTAGAAAGTAACCAAGATGCAGAAATTGCAATAGATTTACATAGAGATGCAGTTCGGAAGTAGTAATACTTATGGACCTAAGGTAAAAATTGGAGATGAAATGTGTGCACAGTTAATGTTTGTTATAGGAACAGATGGCTCAGGTCTATATCATCCAAACTGGAGGCAAAACTTAAATTTTGCAATAAAAGTGCAAGAAAAAGCAAATGAAATGTATCCTCGGACTTTTTAGACCAATAGTACTTAGAGATTCACGATACAACCAACATCTAACCACAGCAACAACAATCATAGAAGTTGGAGCAACTCGGAAATACATTAGATGAATGTATAAACAGTATGAAATACCTAGCAAAAGTATTTGATGAAGTGACTAAGTAAATTTTCTTGTTAACCTTTTGAATTTGAACAACATAATTTAAAGGAAATATGAAACACCTATTTATTATATATGCTATAACAAAATTTTATATTTACCCATTGAATTTATAATTACTATATGATATGATAAATGAAGTATAAATGTAGATAAATAAAAGGAGATAAAATGAAAATATGTATTGTTGGAAAAAATTCTAAAATTGCAAATATAATTGAAAAATCTATTATAAATAAAGAAAATGAAATTATAAAGGTCAGTCAAAGGGAAAAAATAAAATTCAATATTATCGAAAATATAGACACAATTATATATTTAGTATCTAATACAAGTACAACACCTAAAAAACAAACATATGCTGAATATATTTTTTCAAATTGTGTTTTATTAACTGAATTTATTATTAAAAATGAAGAAAGAATTACAAATAAAAATTTCATTTATTTTTCATCAGCAAAAATATACAATATTTTTCCAGATAAATCTGAATACAAAGAAGATAAAATAGAAGAAATAAATTGTTACACAAAATTAGAAAAAATAGCAATAAAGATTATAGAAATTGTAAACAAAATGGATAGCAGAGAAAAAATTATAACCACAATAGAAAATACTATTTTACCATTAATATTAGAATTACCCAATATAGAAAATTATTATCCAATTTATGAATATACAAAAGTTATATCAGAAATAATAGTTTCTAAATTGCTAAAGAATTCATATATCCTTAGACCGACATATTTGTATGGAGATGAAAGTGATAATAATATCATTTTTGATATTATTAATAAAGCAATAGAAAATAAAAATATAATTATAAATAGAATATCAAAAGACTTTGTTGATTATGATACATTAATAAATCTATTGAATAAAATAATATATTATAAAAGTAATAACATAAATGTTATTAATATAAGTTCATACAATAATATTAATAATGAAAAAATTATCAATTTTATAGGAAAAATAGAAGATATTATTGGTAAAAAAGCAAAAATTGATTTAATATCAAAATGTAATAAAGAATTTTTAGTAAATAATTCAAAAATGAAAGAAATATTAGGTAATACTTATAAAAAAGAAGTGTTTGATGAAATCGTCAAAAAAATAATTTATAAACTTTATATAGAAAAAATCGAAAAACTTGAAATATTGCAAGAGTATATAGGAGGTTCATATGCAAGAACATATCTAGTTAAAGATAATTTTAAAAAATTAATTTTAAAAATAAGTATGGGCAATGGTGCAGATAATGGAAACGAAAAATTAAAGAAAGAAGCTAAACAGATTCAAGTTATGTACAAGTTTCTTAGTGAAAAAGAATTTAATTGTTTACCAAAAATATATGAAATAAAAGCCATAGGAGATACTACAATCATAAAAGAAGAATATATAGAAGGAAAAACAATCTCAGAATATATTTATGATAAAGAAATAAATATAGAATTGATAAAAAAATATATAAATAAAATGTGCAATATAGTTTTTTCTGTATATGCAAAAAAAGTACCACAAAAAATAAATATCTTAGAAGAAGGAATAAACAGAGCAAAAAGCAGATTAAAAAAAGTAAAGGATACAAAGTTTGTTAATGAACTTTTTGAAAATGCATTAACTTTTGAAAATATTATTATAAATGATGAGAAATACTGTAATCCAATAAAATTGTTAGAAATTATATACTTAAAATATAAAGAAAAATTTGAGACAAATCTTGGATTATGTATAAGTGGTGATGTAATTTTAGATAATGTTATTATAAAAAATGATAATCCATATATTATTGATACAAGAGGAGAAGATTTATTTTGGATAGATGAAAAGCCATACTTTGATGCTTATTATGACTTTGGAAAAATTTTGTTTTATTTCTATGGATGGAAATCTATAAGAGAAGAAAAAATAGAGATAAAAACTAATAATTATAATTTAATGAATACTAATAGCTATATAAAAGTAATAGACGAGAAGAAAAAAATGTTGTATTATTTATCAGAAGAAACTATGAACGAATTTTTCAAATATAAAAAATATATAAATGATGAGGAAACAAATGAAGAATTTAAAAATAAAGTCAACTTAATGGCAGGAATACACTTTTTATCAGATACATATCCAAGAATAATGGGAAAAGGAAATAAATTATTAGAATGTTATTCAGAATTTTTAATTGGAACAATAATAATAAACAAGGTGTATAATAATATTATAGGAGGTAAAGAGAAGTGCTAATCGATGATACTATAAGAGAATTAGCTATTGAAAGCATATCAGAATATATAGGAATATTAACTCAGATAAGTAGGAAAAAAAACAATAAAAAATATAAAAAATACATTGAAGAAGCGGAAAAAAAAGTAAGGATAATAATAGATAAGAAAAATGAAAAAGAAATTAATAAGATATTATATGAATATAATAGAAAGTTAAAAATATTACAAACAATGGAGTAAAATGTTATATGGGCTATGCAGATATTAAAGAAAGTATATTAAAAGAAAAACACACTGTTTTAAATCCTACTATAGATTATATAGTGGGACAAACAGGAAGTGGAAAAAGTACATTAATTAATAACATATTACATACAAAAAGCAATAATTATGTTATAATAGATAATGATTTATGGAGAAGTTATTATCCGAATTATTTAGAATTAATAAAAAAATATAAAACCGATGAATTGCCTGAAATTACCAATACAATGAAAAGATGGAGAGATCAATTGATTAGAGAAATAAGCTCTCAAAAATACAATATTATTATGCACACATCATTAACTAATGTAAATGAATTCCTAAAACAAGAGGAACTTCTAAAATCGAAGGGATACATATGTACAATGTCTGTCATTGCTTGTCATGAATATTATAGCAGAATTAGATGTTGTTTTCGATACATATTGAGTGCTATTCGGTAAAGGATATGGTCGCTATGCAACTGATCACAACAAAGTATATAGGGAACTGCCGATAAATTTAGATGAAACAGTCAGGAAAGGAGGAATTAGGGAAATAGGTTTATATGATTATAATCTTAACTTTATGTGCAATTATGATGAAAGCAGACACGGCTCAATAAGTAGTTTGCTAGTGCAAAAAAGAAATGAAGGTATGCAACAAAATCAACAGCAAGAAATCTTATGTATATGTAGTGAATTGAAAAGACAATTAGAAAAAAATAGACAAGCTTTTTCAGAAGATATGTATAAAACAATGCTACAAGAAATAGAAAATATTAAAACTGAAATAGAGAATATGTTAAGAAAAGGAGAAATAGAAAAATGATAAAAGCGATTATATTTGATGTATATGGTACACTAATTTCAACAGGAAATGGTTCAGTAACAGCAGCAGGAGAGATACTAAAAAAGATAAATGTAGATATGGATGCAAAAGTATTTTACAAAAAATGGAAAGAATTTCATAAAAAACAAATGAATGAAATGAAGGAGTTTATAACAGAAAAAGAAGTTTTTGAAAATGATTTAAAACTCTTATATGAATTTTATAATTTAAAAGGAAACTATAAAGAGGATGTAAAAATAATGTTAGAGTCCCTATATAAAAGAAAAGCATTTGAAGAAACAAACGAGGCATTAGATAATCTAAGTAAAAAATATAAAATATATATAGGTTCAACAACTGATACAGAACCTCTTATGGTAAATATAAAAAGTAATAATATGAAAGTTGATAAGATTTATACTTCAGAAAGTTTAAAAGAATATAAACCTAAAAAAGAATTTTATACAAAAATATTAAATGATGTAAATTTGAGTGCCAATGAAGTAGTGTTTGTTGGAGACTCCTTGTTAGAGGATGTACAAGGACCACAAAGCGTTGGAATCTATTCTATACTAATAGATAGAAAAGGTAAATATGATGAAGATGAAAGAAAGATACCTGACGCAGTAATTAGAGATTTAAGGGAATTAGATAAGTTATTAGCAGATTTGAATAATTCTTAATATAAACTTAAAAATGTCTTGTAAAGATTTACAAGACATTTTTAAATAGTCTTTCTACTACCAAGGTTAGCCAAAACATCTCTTGAAGCAGCATTTGCAAGAGAGAAAGTGTTATCTACGAAAAATTCGTCGATTTTATCAGCATAAGCAAATTCTCTAACAACCATAGAGAAAAAAGCATCTCCTGCGCCAGAAGTATCAGTTGCATTTACAACTATTTCTGGCTTTTTTAGTATAGAAACTATATTATAGTTATTATCTCTGAAAAAGAATATTGCACCTTTTTTGCCTTTTGTAAGTACAAGAAGTTTTAAATCTAATAATTCAAATAATTCTGCTTCATCTTTTACATCTAATCTTTCAAAAAGCAAGTCTGTAACTGAATCATTAAGTTGAACATAATCTGCATTTTTAAAGAAATTTAAAAGATATTGACGAGTAAAATGCTCAAAAAATCTAATATGTCCAATATCTAAACAAACTTTCCTATTTTGAATACTTTCTAAGAACTCTAAGTTTACAGGTAAAAATTTATCTAATATCAAATAAACTTCATTATTTTGAAGTGAGTCTGGTAGCTTTTTAGGCAAATTTTCAGAAAAATTCATAGTAAATTTATTTGTTATAGGAGAATACCATGAATGAATAACACTATTATCATTAAGTGTAGAATTTGGAATGATGATATTCATTATATTTGTTGATTTCTCTTCAATTTCGATATATGAAGTATCAACATTTGCTCTTTTTAAAGAAGAAATTGCGACTTTTCCTTCTTCATCATTTCCAGCAGTTCCAAAAGCGTAGCAAGTTTCACCCATTAAAGATAAATTATATAAATCGTTCCAGTTACAGCCTCCACCATCTTGTTTTATAAACTCTAAATCTCCATTATATATTTTATCTAAAATAATATCTCCATGAGATACAAAAATTTTCTTTGCCATAATAACCTCCTAGATTAATTAATACAAAAACATTATACCTTAAAATCATATATATTTCAACAAAATTTGTGAAAACCTTAGTAATGTGAAAACTAATTCTGGATAATATAATGAACTAAATTTAGTATGACGAAAAATGTCGAAAAGTAATTTATAAAAATACAACTTAACTATTGTGTTCTAACTTAACTTATGGTAAAATAAAAACATACTAAGGAATCTTGTATAAATTAAACAAGAGGAGGTGAAATGTATGGAAGAAAAGATATTAGAAGCTATCAATGAATTAACTGTGACAGTAAAAAGAATTGAAAGTGATGTAGTTGGATTAAAGACAGACGTGGCTGTGCTAAAAACAGACGTAGCTGAACTAAAAGTGAATAATGCTCGTTTGGAAAATGAAATTAAAGCAATGGATAAAAAATTTGAAACTAAATATGATGAACTAAATTCATACTTTAACACACTTAATACTACAATTTGGAAAATGGAGAATAATATCGAAGAAATAAAAATCGATACACAAACTTTTAAAAAAGGCTTAGAAGCAGCTAATAAAAGAATAGATGGAGTTATCAAACAACATGAAGGAACTGAAGAAAAAGTTAAAGCACTTACCAATAGAATTGATAGTAGATTTTGCACAATAGATGATAGAATTTCAGCAGAAGTTAAAATTTTAGAAGGAAAAATAGAAGAAACAAAAGTAAGTCTTATAGCTAGAATTGATAAATCAGATGCTGAGAGAAAAAAGGAATTCAAGCAATTATACAACAGTGTAAACGATATAATAAAAAAGTATTAGATTCCATTGCTAAATATCAAGAAGAAAATGAAAAAGAGCATAAACAATTTGTAAAAATTTCTTAATTAAAATCGATTTTATTCAAAATGCAAATAATCTTTGCAAAAACAAAAATGGGGGCAAATAGATGTCTTATAAATGATTATCAAATAAAAAGATAGTTATTTATAAGACATCTATTTTTGTTTTAAATTAAATAAAGATTAGTTATAAATACTAGTATAAAAAATGTCTTGTAGCGAACTTACAAGGCATCTTTTAAATTGACAAATTATGATAGATATAATATAATAAACGCAGGCATTTTGTAAACTTTATAATGCAAAAAATCAAAGTCAGTAAGGGGTATTTAAGCAATGAAAATGAACGGCTATAGAAGAGACCAAAGAAGATTTTTAAACAGAAGATCTCAAAGTACAGTACAAGTAAAAAGATTAGATAATTATGCAGATATATTAATGGATGTATTAGAACAATATGCAGAAGAAATAGATGCAAGCATTGTTCCATATAATAAAAAAAGTACAGAAGAAACAATGATGATTAAAGGACTTAGAAAATCTTCACAAGAAGCGACAAATAGAAAAACACATATGGAAAATGTTGAAGGAATAGCCGTAGAAATTGCAAAAAGACTAGGGCTACATGTAGGAGCAACAAGAGTAATTGCAAGAAACCACGATTTAGGACATACTTTCCTAGGGCATAGTGGAGAATGGTGGCTATCAAATGTAAAAGAAGATTTAGGCACCGGATATTATACTCATAATGCATTAGGGCCTGCGGAGCTTATATATAGAGATAGAATATATGATGAAATATTAGAAAGAATAAAAGCTTTCAATCCATATATTACAGATAGCGAACTTTCCAGAGTTAAAAAAAGCCTATGGCTTATATTTGATGGAATAAATTCTCATAATGGTGAAAAAACAGAAACAGAATTTACACCAGACAAAGAAAAAGACGAAGCTAAGTTTTTAGAAGAGCTAGAGAGTTGCTTTACTAAAAAAGGATATGATAAAGGGATAATGCCTGCAACAACTGAAGGATGTTTAATAAGACTATGTGATAAAATCTCTTATGTTCCTTATGATATGATAGATGGCTTACGTGAAGGAATAATAAGCAAAATAGATGGAGAATATGTAGATGTTTTAACATCTCTTGGAATAAGCAAAGATGAAATTAATAGATGCAATATAAGAAAAAATTATGAGGCAATTGCTAGAAAGCTACAAATAATCTTTACTAGAGATGTAATAGAAAACAGTTATGGAGATACAATAAGGATGTCTCCAGAAATTTCAAAAGCTATGCACGAACTTAGAAACATAAATAATAGGCGAATAGTCCAATATGCAGTATTAAAAGAAGATGAAGAGACTTATCCAGAAGCAATACGAACATTGATGGAAAGATTTTCTAAGATTCTATTGGCAGATAATAATTTGCAAAAGTTACCAACAATATCTACAGATACAGAACTTGCAGGAAACCTAATTGCACAATATGAAGGAACACCTTATGAAGGCTTTGCAATCTATTTAACAGGTATAAGTGAAGAAGAATATGCTTTTACTAAAGACTACATTTCTAAAGCTGTAAGACAAAGTATAGAAGATGAACAGGAAGAGGCAAGAAAAATAGTGCTTTCAGGAGAAAAGTTTGTACCAACAAAAAAATTCCAAAATAGAGATGCAAGAGTAAAAAGATATATAGACTACTATAGAGCAAAGGAAATAAATGGAGAATATTCAGATGAGGATAAAACACAAGATGTAGAAGAAGAGTATAGAAGGCAAGAAGAACAAAAAGGAGAATATCCTAGCATTGAAGAAAAATTTAGCTTAGAGTTTGGCGCAAGATATTTATCAACTTTGAATGACTTTGAATTTTTTAATTTATTAAAAGATACAGGACTTATAACAAAAGAGCAAGAAGAAAGTCTAACTAGAAAATACAAAGATATAGGACAAGAAGGGCTAAAAAGAGAAATATATGTACAAAAAGAATTTGATACAATTATAAAAAGTCAAGCAAAAGAGACGGAAAAAATATCATCTACTTCTAAAAAACAAGAAGGATTTGAACATTAAATATAAGGAGGGAGAATATGTTAGAAATACAAAATTTATGTTTCGAAAGAGATAATAAGAAAATATTAGATAATATAAATTTAAAATTAGATACAGATAAATTTGTAGTAATAACTGGACCAAATGGCTCAGGAAAATCTACTCTTGCCAAAATTATCATGGGAATTGAAAAACAAGATTCAGGAAAAGTTATATTAGAAGGAAAAGATATAACAAAACTTAGTATAGATAAAAGAGCTGAGTTAGGAATGGGATTTGCATTCCAACAACCAGTAAAATTTAAGGGAATAACAGTATACGACCTTATAAAAATATCTGCTAAGAAGAATATAACTAAAAAAGAGGCTTGTGATATATTAAGCATGGTAGGACTATGTGCAAGAGAATATGTAGATAGAGAAGTAAATGGCTCTTTGTCAGGAGGAGAGTTAAAGAGGATTGAGATTGCAACAATTATTGCAAGAAATTCAAAACTTACTATTTTTGACGAGCCAGAAGCTGGAATCGACTTATGGAGCTTTAACAGCTTAATAAGTGTTTTTGAAAAAATGAGAGAAAGTACAAAAGGTTTAACAATAATAATATCTCATCAAGAGAGAATTTTAAATATTGCAGACCAAATAATTCTAATGAGTAATGGTAAAATTGAAAAAATGGGAAGTAGAGATGAAATATTACCTAGTGTTATGAAAGATACTATATGTTGTAGATTAGAAAGAAAGGAGTAAAACTAGTGGAAAATGTAGACAAAGAATTATTAAAAGAAATCGCAGATATGGAAGAAACTCCTCAAGGTGCATACAATATTAGAAAAAATGGACAGGGAATAGAAAGAAAAGTAACAGACAATGTAAATATTGTAACTAAAGAAGGAGTTTCTGGAATAGATATATATGTAAAAGAAAATACAAAGTTTGAGTTTGTTCATATCCCTGTTATTATCACAGAGAGTGGACTTACAGATGTTGTATATAACGATTTTCATATAGGAGAAAATGCAAATGTAGTGATAATTGCAGGATGTGGAATTCATAATGACCATGAAAAAGATTCAAGACATGATGGAATACACAGATTTTTCTTAGAAAAAAATTCAAAAGTTAAATATATAGAAAAACACTATGGAGAAGGAAAAGGAACAGGAAAAAGAATACTAAATCCTGTAACAGAGGTGTATTTAAAAGAAGGTTCAAGCTTAGAAATGGAAAGTGTACAAATAAAAGGAGTAGACTCAACTATAAGAGTTACAAAAGGAGAGCTTGAAAAGGATACAAATTTTGTTGTTACAGAAAAAATAATGACACACGGAAATCAATATGCAGAAACAGAATTTGATGTAAACTTAAATGGAGAAAATTCAAGCACTCATTTAACTTCTAGGTCTGTTGCTACAGAGAAATCTAAACAGAAATTTATATCAAAAGTTTATGGAAATACAAAATGTTTTGCTCATGTTGAATGTGATGCAATAATAAAAGATGAAGGAAAAGTACAAGCAATTCCAGAAATTACTGCAAATGATATAGATGCTAATCTAATACATGAAGCTGCTATCGGAAAAATTGCAGGAGAGCAACTTATTAAACTTATGACACTTGGATTAAGTGAAAAAGAAGCAGAAGAAGCTATTATTAATGGATTTTTGAAATAGAAAATTCCTTTGAGAAGGGAGTTATATAAATAAATGCGAAAGCAAGATTATATTAGAAATTTTAGTATAATTGCACATATTGACCATGGAAAATCTACTCTTGCAGATAGATTAATAGAAATGACAGGAGTATTATCTGCAAGAGAGATGGAATCTCAGGTATTAGACAATATGGAATTAGAAAAAGAAAGAGGAATAACAATAAAGTCTCAAGCTGTTAGAATGAAATATAAAGCAAAAGACGGAAATGAATATATATTAAACTTAATTGATACTCCAGGACATGTTGATTTTAATTATGAAGTATCTAGAAGCTTAGCAGCATGTGATGGAGCAATTTTAGTTGTAGATAGTACACAAGGAGTCGAAGCACAAACACTTGCAAATGTATATTTGGCATTAGATAATAACTTAGAAATTCTTCCAGTAATAAATAAGGTGGATTTACCTAATGCAAGACCAGAAGAAGTAAAAAAAGAGATAGAAGATATAATAGGAATAGATGCAGAAGAAGCACCTTGTATATCGGCAAAATCAGGATTAAATGTTGACCAAGTTTTAGAACAGATTGTAACTAAAATACCAGCACCAACTGGAAATGAAAATAATAAAACACAAGCTTTAATATTTGACTCATATTATGATAATTATAAAGGAGCAATAGCACATGTAAGAGTAGTAGAGGGAAAAGTTAAAGTTGGAGATGAAATTGAACTTATGGCAGTAGGTAAAGTATTTACTGTTACTGAAGTTCGGATATTTTGAACCGGGAGAATATGTGCCATGCACAGAAATAATAGCTGGAGAAGTACGGATATATCGCAGCAAGTATAAAAAATCTATCTGATATACATGTTGGAGATACTATAACATTAAAAGAAAATCCAGCAGATGAAAGACTTCCAGGATATAAAAAAGTAAATCCAATGGTTTATTGTGGACTTTATCCAGTTGATGGTAGTGATTATGAAAATCTAAAAATTGCATTAGAAAAGTTAAAATTAAATGATGCTTCTCTTCAATACGAACCAGAAACATCAGCTGCATTGGGATTTGGATTTAGATGTGGATTTTTGGGATTACTACATTTAGAGATAATAGAGGAAAGATTAGATAGAGAATTTGACTTAAGTCTAATTACTACAGCTCCTTCTGTTATATACAAGGTATATAAAACAAATGGAGAAATGATAGAACTATATAATCCAACAGATTTACCAAGCCCACAAGAAATATCATATATTGAAGAGCCAATTGTGCAGGCAGAAATCCTAACTCCAAAAGAATATGTTGGAGGAATAATGGAAATATGCCAAAATAGACGTGGAGTTTACATAGATATGAAATACCTAGATGCAAATCGTGTAACTTTAGTATATGAATTACCTTTAAATGAGATAATATATGACTTTTTTGACATATTGAAATCAAAAACTAAAGGATATGCTTCATTTGATTATGAATTTAAAGAATATAGAAGAGCAGACTTAGTAAAACTTGATATACACGTTAATGGAGAAGCTGTTGATGCTTTATCATTTATTGTACATAAAGATAGTAGTTATACAAGAGGAAAGAAAATGGTAGAAAAGCTAAAAACAGCAATACCAAGACAATTATTTGCAATACCACTTCAAGCAGTAGTAGGAGGAAAAGTTATTGCAAGAGAGACAATCTCTGCATTGAGGAAAGATGTTCTTGCTAAATGTTATGGTGGAGATATATCAAGAAAAAAGAAACTACTAGAAAAGCAGAAAAAAGGTAAAAAGAAGATGAGACAGATTGGTAGTGTGGAGATGCCACAGGAAGCTTTTCTTAGTGTTCTTAAATTGGATGATGAGTAAATGTGGATTGCCAAAATAATCAGCATCTTGTGCCTTATTTTTATCAATTTTAATTTACTTCTATGTCCATAAATGAAATTTGAAAAAACATTAAAAGGAGAAATTTATGAAATTAATTTGCAATGGAAAAGAATTTGAAATAAACCAGGGACAAAGCATTTTTGAAACGCTTAAAACTGAAATTGAAAATGCTAAAAACGAAATAATAACATGTATTTTTAATAATGAAATAAAAAGCTTAAATTATATACCAGAAGAAAGCGGAAAAGTTGAATTACTTGATTATACAGATACAGAAGGAAAAAGAGTATACGTAAGAGGAATTACATATATAATGGCAATGGCGGTACATGAGCTATATCCAGAAGCTCTATTAACAGTAAATTATCAATTAGACAATTCAATGTTTTGTACACTCGAAAAACTTGAAATAACAGATGAAGTTATTTCAAATATTAAAAGTAAAATGAGAGAGATTATAGATGAAGACTTGCCTATAAAAAAAGTTAAAATGACACAGGAAGAGGCAGAAAAATTTTATGAAAGAGAGAAAACTTTAAGAGGAATCTTACAAATAAATACAGAGACAAAAGAAGAAGTATCATTATATTACTGTAAAGATTATTATAATTATTTCTATGGAGTCATGCCTATTTCGACGGGATATATGAAGGCATATGACATTGTAAAATATGGAAAAGGTTTCTTACTAAGATATCCAAGCAAAAAGACACCTAACAAGTTACAAGATTTTATGGAAAATAAGAAATTAATGTCCACTTTCCAAGAGTATGAAGATATACATAGATTATTAAAATTAAATACAATTTATAGATTAAATAAGAAAATAGAAGAAGATGACGGAAAAGAAACAATACTATTAGCAGAAGGATTACATGAAAAGAAAATATCAGATATAGCTGATAAAATTGCTAAGAATAAAAAAATAAAAATGATACTAATTGCAGGTCCATCATCTTCAGGAAAAACAACATTTGCAAAAAGACTTGGAATACAGCTAAAGCTAAATGGAATAGAGCCAAAGACATTATCAGTTGACAACTATTTTGTAGAAAGGGAACAAAACCCAATAGATGAACATGGAAATTATGACTTTGAATGTATAGAAGCAATAGACTTGAGATTATTTAATGAACAAATTTTAAAATTGCTTGCCGGTAAGGAAGTCGAAACACCTAATTTTGATTTTGAAACAGGACATAAAAGTTATAATGGAGATAAAATGAAATTAGAAGAAAATGAAGTTCTTGTTGTAGAAGGAATTCATTGCTTAAATGATAAGTTAACAGAAGCAATACCGCTTGACCAAAAATTTAAAATTTATATAAGTGCCTTAACAGTATTAAATATAGATTACTACAATAGAATATCAACAACAGATACAAGATTAATTAGAAGAATTGTAAGAGATTATAAGTATAGACATTATACAGCAAAAGAGACTATACAAAGATGGGAATCTGTAAATAAGGGAGAAGAAAAATATATCTTTCCATATCAAGAACAGGCTGATTGTATGTTTAATTCGTCAATAGTATATGAGCTTGGAGTATTAAAAAAATATGCACTTCCAATATTAAAAGAAATCGATAACACTGAACCAGAATATGCAGAAGCAAAGAGATTAATCAATCTTTTAAACTACTTTAAAACGATTTCAGAAGAGTATATACCAGAAAGCTCGATTTTAAGAGAATTTATAGGTGGAAGTATATTTGAATATTAAAATATAGGAAGGAAAATAAATGGGAGCAAATTTTACTGAAATAGATGAAGAATTTATATGTGAAAATTGCGGGAAAAAAGTAGAAAAACTCGGATATTCATGCAGAAACCATTGCCCATATTGTCTTTATTCAAAACATGTAGACAAAAAACCAGGGGACAGGGAAGAAGAATGTCATGGATTATTAGAACCAATTGATATAGAGATAAACCCTAAAAAGGGATATGTAATTGTCTTTAAATGCATAAAATGCGGAGCCATTAGAAAAAATAAGGTAGCAGAAGATGATGATATGGAACTTGTGTACAAGATAATAGAAAATAAAAAATACAAAAGTTAAAAGGAGGCATAAATGAAAAATAATATTTTTAAATACATATTTCTTATAATAGCAGTTCGGATTAATAGGATTTGCAATTTATTATATTTATCAAAAGGAAGAAATACCTACAAATGACTTAAATGTAGTTACAGAAGTTGAAACAGAAGAGATAACCAATATTAGACTTGGAATATCTAATGTAGATACATTAAATCCAATCATAAGTGCAAATCAGAACGTACAAGATATATCAAAACTTATTTATGAGCCTCTTTTAAACATAACGGAAGATTATAGAATAGAATATCGGACTTGCGGTAGAATACTCAAAAGCTGATGATAGATCTTACTTAATAAAATTAAGAGAAGGCGTAAAATGGCACAATGGAACTGATTTTACAGCAGAAGATGTAAAATATACAATAGATACAATAAAAGCATTAGGAAGTAATTATATTTATTATTCAAATGTTGAAAATGTAGAAAGTGTAGAAATAGTTGGAAACAATATTATAAAAATATATTTATATCAGCCAGAAGAATTTTTTGAGTATAACTTAACATTTCCAATAATATGTGCGTCATTTTTTTCAGGAGAAGATATAACATCATCAGAGAAAAACAATATTCCTATGGGGACAGGAATATATAAATTACAGTCAATAGACATGAATTCACAAATACAATTAAAATTAAATTCAAATTGGTGGAATCTTTCAGAAAAAACACCAAAAATTGATGAAGTAAATATTAAGATATATACTTCTGCCTCAGAAGTATATAATGCATATAAATTAGGTAGCATCGACATACTTAATACTTCAAGAAATTCTAATATAGAAGAAAACATAGGAACTATAGGATACAACCTAAAAGAAACTTATGGAAGAGAATTTGATTATCTGGCACTTAATTGCGAAAGAGATGCAATGTCAAATAAAGAAGTAAGACAAGCAATAAGCTATGCAATAAATAAGCAGGACATAGTAAATACAATATATGGAGGAAAATATATTGTAGCAGATTATCCACTAGAATATGGAAGCTACTTATATAATAGTGAGGATGGAGTAAACTATGAATACAATATAGATACAGCAAAACAAATATTAGTAGATAATGGATGGACTTATAAAAATAAATATTGGCAAAAAAGGATAAATAATAAAAATGTAAGATTAACAGTAAGACTGCTTGTCGATTCTTCAAACGAAACAAGAGTTAATGTGGCAAATATGATAAAAGAAGATTTAGAAGAAGCTGGAATACAAGTTACACTTGTATCAGCCAAAGGCAAGACTTACGATAATTATATTAACAATAGGAATTATGATATATTACTAACAGGAGTTACAGTTGGGTTAAAACCAAAACTTAATAGGTATTTTGGAGAAGGAAACTTAGCAAATTATACAAATAATGATGCTTTAAATATATTAAATGAACTATATAACATATCAGATACAAATACTCTAAAAGAGAAATATCAGACACTTCAAAATATATATCAAGATGATAGACCATATATAGGACTATATTTTGATAAAACCACTGTTATATATGGGAAAAATTTAGCAGGAACTATCAGTCCAAATTGGTATAACTATTTTTATAATATAGAAACATGGTATAGAAAAAGTTAAATAATTTTGAAAAAAGTACTTGACCTTATAAAAATTTAAGTATATAATAACTACAAACAAACGTTTTAATAGGAGGAATTTTTAATGGCAAAAGAAAATAATGAGAAAAAAGCAGCATTAGAGATGGCAATGGGACAAATTGAAAAACAATTTGGAAAAGGTTCAGTAATGAAACTTGGAGAATTTAAAGCAATGAATGTAGAAGCAATTCCAACAGGGGCATTAAGCTTAGATATAGCACTTGGTATTGGAGGAGTTCCAAGAGGAAGAATTATAGAAATATATGGACCAGAAAGCTCTGGAAAAACAACTTTAGCATTACACATAATCGCTGAAGCACAAAAAGAGAATGGAGAAGTAGCATTTATCGATGCAGAACATGCATTAGACCCAGTATATGCTAAAAATTTAGGTGTAGATATAAATAACTTAATCGTTTCACAACCAGACACTGGAGAGCAAGCACTAGAAATTGCAGAATCATTAATTAGAAGTGGTGCATTAGATGTAGTTGTTGTAGACTCAGTTGCTGCATTAGTTCCAAAAGCAGAAATTGATGGAGACATGGGAGACTCACATATAGGACTTCAAGCAAGGCTTATGTCTCAAGCATTAAGAAAGCTCGCAGGAGCTGTTAACAAATCAAAAACAGTAATAATATTTATTAACCAATTAAGAGAAAAAGTAGGAGTAATGTTTGGAAACCCAGAAACGACAACAGGAGGAAGAGCATTAAAATTCTATGCTTCTGTTAGAATGGACATAAGAAAAGTAGAAAATATCAAACAAGATGGAGAAGTTATTGGAAACAGAGCAAGAGTAAAAATAGTTAAAAACAAAGTGGCTCCACCTTTTAGAGAAGCAGAATTTGATATACTATATGGAAAAGGAATATCAAAAGAAGGAAATATATTAGACATAGCTGTTAACTTAGATATAATAGAAAAAAGCGGTTCTTGGTTTAGTTATAAAGGAGAAAGAATAGGACAAGGTAGAGAAAATGTTAAAAAATATCTAATGGAAAATCCAAAAGTTATGGAAGAAGTAGAAGCAAAAATAAGGGAAAACATGAAAAAAGCATTTGAAAATAGTTTAGTAGAAGGAGAAGAAGAACCAGAGGAAGAAATACCAGAAGATATTGAAGAATAAATGTCATACAAGTGAAAGGAATTTAGATGTATACAGTAGAAGAGTTTGATGAGAACAAAACAAAAGTAATGTCATATATCCTATATAAGAAAAGAACAGAATATGAAGTAAGAAAAAAATTCTGCAATACAATTGAAGAAAATATGCTAGAAGATATAATAGAATATATAAAAGAAGCAGGATACATAAACGATGCAGAGTATGTAAAAAAACTTTTCAATGAATATATGAATTTGAAATCAATGTCAATTAGGGAAATAAAAAATAAAGTATATGCAAAAGGTGTATATGTAGATTACATAGAAGATTATATAAGCGAAAATAGAGAGGCCTTAGAAGAATATGAGCTAAATTCCGCTAAAAAACTAATTGATAAGAAAAAAAGAACTACAGAACCACAAAAATTAAAAGCTTATTTATTGAATAAAGGATTTATGACTGAAACATTAGAGAAGATAGAAAAAGAATAAAGGGAAGTGCACTAATTTATGCAAAACACATTACTACTAGAAACAAATAAAATACAAATAAAAATAGAAAACTTTGAAGGTCCATTAGATTTATTATGTCATTTAATAGATAAAAATAAAATGGATATATATGATATTAACTTAGATGAAATAACTAATCAGTATATAGAATATATAAATCAAATGGAAAAGCATAAACTAGCTGTAAGTAGTGAATTTTTAATAATGGCATCAACACTATTACTTATTAAATCTAAAGGGCTTCTTCCAAATACAGAAAACTCTAATGAAGAAGAACTTACTGAAGAAGAACTTATTAAAAGAATTATAGAATACAAAAAGTATAAAGAGATAACTATAAAACTTAAAGAAATGTATAATGAATATTCTAAAAGAGTATTTAGAAATAAAGAAAATATAGAATTACCTAAACAGACATTAGAAAAAAACTATGACAAAGAAATAATATCAAGTCTTTATGAAAAAGTAATAAAAAGTTATAAAGATAAGATTAACTTAAATGCACAAAATATTGAAAGAATAGCAATCAAAGATACATATACAGTTGGAAGCAAAGTTAAAGAAATGTTTAGAGAACTTATAAGAAAACCAAAGTTTATATTTAATAAAATGTATACATTATCAAAATGCAATAAAGTAGAAGTTGTAACAGCATTTACTGGACTTTTAGAACTTTCTAGAAGAAACAAAGTACAAACAACGCAGGAAGAACTATTTGGAGATATAACAGTAGAGAAGAAAAAGAAAGTTAGCTAAAATAATAAAGTTTTAAGTATATATATTACAAAAAATGGTAAAACTAGAAATAGCTTGAAAATATATGTGTGAAAGGAGCAAACACATATTATGAAACTAGTTTTACTATTTTTTTGTGCCATTTTTATCTTAATAATACTTAGCATTATTTTAATAATTTTTTCTACAATAAAGTTAAATATTGCAAATATTAGTTTTAACAATTTTGAAAACGGAATAAAAAAGAAAAAAATAGACAAAGAATTTTTAGTATATATTGAACTTTATGTATTTGGAAAAATAAAAGTTATGAAGATTAAAGTTACTGATAGAATGTTAAAAAAATTGCATGTACAAGAGAATATGAAAGATATTAAAAAAGATGTAGAAGTTGCCAAAAAAGTCAAACTACCAGAAATAATAAAAGCACTCAAGATAAAATTTGACAAAGTAAATTTTGAAGCGCAAATAGGAACGGAAGAACTATTTCTTACTGTGTTTTTAGTTGCAATAATTTCATCACTTTTTGGAATAGTTTTAAAAAATTGTGAATACAAAAATATCAACTATAAAATAATGCCATTGTATCAATTTGGAAATACTATAAATTTTAGGTTAAACTGTATAATTAATGTAAAAATGGTACATATTATTTATGTAATATACATTTTATTAAAGAAAGGGATGATAAAGAATGAGCGAACATCCAATAGAAGGTCTTATGATTACAGCTATGAATAGTATCCAAGACATGATTGATGTAAACACAATAATTGGAGAACCTATTGAAACAAATACAAATGTAATAATTATACCAATATCAAAAGTATCATTTGGTTTTGCAGCTGGAGGAAGCGAATTCAAAGGAGAGACAATAAACGAATACTCAAGAAAAGATGAAGAAGAGCAAGTCCAATATAGACTACCATTCGGAGGTGGAAGTGGCGCAGGAGTTAACATTAACCCGGTAGCATTTTTAGTAGTACAAGCAAATAATGTAAAGCTATTACCTGTCAGTCACTCATCTGCAGTTGATAAACTACTAGACTATATGCCAGATGCAATTGATAAAGTAAATAACCTAATAAATAAACAAATGCAGATAAAGAAAGAAGAAAAAACAAAAGAACAAAGTAGCAATACAAAAGAAACAAAAACTGAAAAAGCAAGCAATTCAAGCAAAATAAAACCAAGAAGAAATAGAACAAGAAATAATGAGACATTTGAATATGAATATAACGAAGTTCCACCAGAAGAAGAAATATTTAATGATAATATAGAAGTAGATGAATTTGATGATTAAAGAGAAAGGATTGATTAAAAATGAAAGTTAGAGAGTGTATGAGTTTAGATATTTGTTGTTGCAAACCAGGGGATACGGTTTGTGATGTTGCTAAAAAGATGAATGAATTTCATGTAGGAAGTATGCCAGTATGCGATGATAATAAAAATGTCGTAGGAATTATTACAGATAGAGACATAACATTAAGATGTGTTGCTAATAATAAAGATACAAATTGTACACCAATAAGTGATGTAATGACAACTAGCGTATGCTGTTGCGATTGTGATACAGATGTACAAGATGCAACAAAATTAATGTCTGATATGCAAGTTAGAAGAATACCAGTATTAGAGAATAATAGAGTTGTAGGAATGCTTACTTTAGGAGACCTTGCACATAGTAAAAATGTATCTGCAAAAGAAGTTTCAGATACTGTAGAAAGTATATGTAAATGTGGACAAAATAGTAAGAATAATTGTTAAGCTTTAGAATATAAATAAAACTAGATACTAAAGAAAAACTTTTGGGAGGACAGATGGTTGTAGATGTTGGATATTTAAAAAAAGTAACAAAGAGACTACTCACACTAATTATAACCATAATAGGAATATACTTTGCATTCAAAATGGCTGTATTTTACATGCCATTTTTGATTGCTTTTATTATTTCTATAATAGTAGAACCTATTATAACTAAAGTACATAAAAAAACAAATTTTACAAGAAAAGCAAGTGCGATAATTGTTTTAATAGTTGTATTTATAATGATTATAGGACTATTAATATGGGGAATAGCAATACTTTTAGACGAAGGCTCTAGTCTACTTTCATCACTAAATTATTACATAGATGAAGGATATAATTATATAACAGATTATATAGACAAGCTAAATTTTGACGAGATTAAAATGTCGGGAGAAGTAGAACAAATATTTAAAAATTCAACTTCAAATCTTTTGGAAACTATATCAAAATGGATAACAGAATTTCTAACGACACTTATTTCAAAAATATCTTCTATTGGAACTGTTGGTGTATATGCAGTAGTTACAATACTTGCAACCTATTTTATATGTGCAGATAGACTATATATATTAGACCAAATAGAACATCATTTTCCAAAAGACTGGGTTAAGAAATTTAGTAAAAATGTAAAGAAAATAATAGGGCTACTTGGAGGCTACCTTAAAGCAGAAGTAATCTTAATAGTAATTAATTTTGTACTAGTACTAATAGGATTATTTGCATTTGATATTTTTGGATTAAATGTAGGATATCCTTTACTAATGGCATTACTTATTGCATTTGCAGACGCGCTTCCAATAGTTGGCTCTGGAACGATACTTCTTCCATGGGCAGTAATATCTGCAATGCAAGGAGATATAAACTTAGCTCTTGCGCTATTTATCCTCTTTGTAGTAATTACAATTGTAAGGCAACTTTTAGAACCAAAGGTTGTAAGTAATCAAATAGGAATACATCCGATATTTACATTAATTGCAATGTACACGGGATATAAAGCGATGGGAATAATGGGAATGTTAATAGGACCAATAATCATAATCATATTAAAACCAATATTTGAAACATTAATAGACAAAGGAATAGTAAAAACTATATTTGATAAAAGATGAGATTTTGGCGACGGGGACGCATCTAGATTCGCAATTTTTTTCTTAAAACAAATTTTAATTTAATTTTTTAACAAAAATTGCGAATCAGAACCGTCCCCAATCGCCAGAGTTGACAACATTAACTTTTCTACTATATAATTGAGTCAAATATAAGTAAAAAGATAAAAGGGAAAATTTATGGAACATAAAAACTTAGGAAAATATTTGAAAGAATTAAGAGAAAAAGCAAATCTAACACAACCAGATGTTGCAGATAAAGTAGGAGTAAAGGTAATAAATGTAAAAAGGTGGGAAATGGAATTAGAATATCCCGAACTTGAAGAAATGTATAAATTATCAGAGCTATATCAAGTGTCATGTGAGGACTTACTTAATTACAAAAAAGAAGCATTATCAGCTAGTGAAAGATTTATAAGAGGAATAAATAAATTCTTTGGAGTAACCTTTATAACAGGAAGAACGATATTTTATGCAATTTTGATAATAGCATTGATAGGAGCTTTTGTATTTTTCAAAATTAACGCAGACAAAACACTAAGTAATCCATTAGAACCATTTGATGTGTCGAATTATATATAAGTTTCTGAATTACAGATTTTTACTAGGTACTGACCATAAACAAGTTGCAGATGTATGAAAAATTGAAATCTTAGAATAAATTGCGAATCAGAACCGTCCCCGTCGCCATCAGGATATTTAGAAGAAATACAATAGAGGTCAAAAAATAAGCATTAGTATTTGCACTCACTAATGCTTATT
This sequence comes from uncultured Clostridia bacterium, assembly GCA_944386135.1. Lineage (GTDB taxonomy): Bacteria > Bacillota > Clostridia > TANB77 > CAG-508 > JAAWPK01. The sequence continues at coordinate 41,172 of CALWZW010000008.1, forward strand.
TTTTGCACCGACAAATCTTTACGCTTCTTTGATAACTTAACTAAATATAGTCAAATTATAAAAACAGAGAAAAGTTCTCACAAATGAGATTTGTCGAAAAAATTCCCAATAAATGGACGTAAATTAGTTGACAAAAGAACAAAACTTTGACTTAATATTGATTCTTTAACAAAATTGTTTAAAATTGATAGAACAGGTATAACAAGGCATATAAATAATATTTATAAAGATGAAGAATTGGAGGAAGATAGCACATGTGCAAAAATTGCACATATGGGTAATAATAAACAACAATATATTACAAAATATTATAATTTAGATATGATAATATCAATAGGATTTAGAGCAAATAAAGAATATATTTCTAGTATGGATCAAATGTTAGATAAATACTTAAAAGAGAATAAATAATGCGATTATTTATGATAATCAATTAGAAGTTGGATAAATGTGAATCAATTCTTTATGAATAAAGATACTATTATTATGTAACAAATAAATACAAATTCGAATATAAGTTTCTAAAAATTAAAGAAAGTTGCCAAATTATTAATTGACAAGGAATAGAGGAGATGATATATATTAGATAGTAAAAAAAGGTGAAGTATATGAAGATAACAAGTAAATTAGCAATAAATTATATTAAGAAAAATAAGAATAAGAGCAAATTTTTAATATTAGGAATAGCACTTACCATGCTAATATTTATAATTACATTCATAGTACTTGGTAGTTATCAAGAATATATAATTAATATTATGAGATATGAAAGAAATTATGAAGCAGAATTTGCAAATATAACATATGAAAATGCATTAGAAATTGCAAAAGATGAGAACATAAAAGAAATATCAATAATACAAGATATAGGAACATCAGAAGAAAATTTTAGCAATAGTTCATCTCAAAGTGGAGTTGCCTCAGTTATGAAAATAAATATATCAGCTTTTGATGAAAATGCAATAAAAAATAATCACATTGAATTAACGGAAGGCAGATTTCCAGCTAATACTCATGAAATTGTATTAGGAGGAAATATACCAACCGAAGGAATTTTTATTGAACAAAATGAGAATGATACAGAATATATTGGACAAAAAATAGGAATAACAATAAATGGGAAAAAAGAGGAATATATAATTGTAGGAATTTCAGAAAATTTACCAAATAGTTCTTTTGGATTTAGTGCAAAGTGGATTATACCAGCTATTACATATTTTGATAAAGATAATATTACTGAAGATACCATGATAGATGTATCAATACTTGCTAATGATATACAAAAAATATATAAAACTACAAATGAATTAGTACAAAAATTAAATTTATATGAAACAGAAGAACAAAAAGAAAAAAATTTAACTTATCATACAGATCTTTTATATTATGAATTGGTAAAAGTCCCTAAAGATCAAGAAGATACAACTATTGGAAATTCAAAAGAATTTAAAGAAGATTTAAGAAATATTGTAATAGCAGTAATAACAATTATAGCTATTGCATCAATACTAACTATTAATATGATATTCAAAATAATATACAGAGAAAAAGTGCAAGAAGTTGGAATATTATCTTCTATAGGAATGAACAAAAAACAAAGAATAAAACTATTATTGAAAGAAACAATTATCATAAGTACAATTGGAATATTTATAGGATTTTTAGTAGGAATAGTTGCTTCAATAATAGTGGTAAAATATATAAGTATTTTAGCTAGTGAAGCAGAGAATGTAATAGGAGCTAAGATTCTATTCAATCCTAATGTAAAAATGTATGCTGTATTTCCAATAGTTCCACTACTTATATCTGTAGTACTAACATATGGAATTGCAATTATATCAAGTATTATACCACTAAAAAAAATTAATAAAATATCGCCTATAGAAGCCATTAAATATACTAATGAAATAGAAAAAATAAGAAGAAAAGATATAAAAGTTTCTGGGATTATATCAAAGTTATTAAAACAGGAAGGTATACTTGCATATAAAAATGTAAGAAGAAATAATTCAATGTATAAGTCAATTCTAATATCGATTATGGTAAGCATTGTATTGGCTATTTCAATAAACCAACTTGCAAGCATTAGATTATTCAATGAATATGGAAATCAAAAAAATAAAACAATTAGTGGAAATTATATGATTTCAGTAAACAGCAATGAGCTAGAAGCAGAAGAAAATATTATAAATAAGCTAAAGGAAGAAGGATTAATAAACAGTTATATTAAGTATAAAGATTTGAATACTATGCAAAAATCTAAAATCGTAGTTTCAACTTCAGAAAATATGATAACAAAAGTAGGAAAAACATTAGCACAAAAAGGAAGAATAAATATAGAACAAATTGGAAATGAAACATTAATAGAAGCACGCGTTTTAACGGCTTCGGGAGATGCATATAATGAATTATTAAAAAAAACGGGATTAGAAAAACTTAATGAAAATGAATGCATATTATTAAATAAAGCTTTTGGTACCAAATATGAAGATAAAGATAATATTACAAAATATAAAGAAGGAGAAACAATAATATTAAAAGAAATTGATAAAAAAATTATAGAAGAAAGCAATATGTTAAAAGAAGATAAAGAAGAAAAAAATCAGCAGGAGGAAAGTATATTAAATAAACTATTGCAAAATACAGATACAAGTTCAGATAATCTAGAAAAAAACAATTTAATAAATAATAAATATAATTTGAAAATAGTTGCTGTTGCTAAAGAGAACATAAAATTTATTTCATCAGAATATAATTGTATGATATTAATAATAAATCCAGAAACATATAAAAAAATAGCAACTGCTAATAATACTGATATAGTATATAGTGACAATACGGTTTTTCCTATTTATATTGACTCAGATAATCCAAATAAAATAGATGAAGAATTGGAAAATTTAGAAGAAATTGACGGAACTAACTATGACAGAATGAATTCGGGATTAGAAAAAAATAATTTGATTGAAAAAATTGTAATTTATATTTTTCTAATATTAATTATATTATTCAGTTGCTTGAATATATATAATATAATATATTCTAGTATAATCCTAAGAAAAAAAGAATTAGCTATGTTAAAATCAATAGGAATGAGTAACAAGCAAATAAATAAAATGCTATTTTTTGAAGGTATATTTTATGGGGGTTATGGAATATTTTATGGAATAATAATAAGTTTAATTATATTATATGTAATGTATAATTTATTCATAGAAACAAGTTTATATGACTTTTATATACCAATTGTAAATATTATATTATGTGTTGTGATAACTTATGCAATAATATTTTTATCTATTACGTATGGAAAAATAAAAGTAACTGATAAAAATATTATAGATATCATAAAAAATGAAAACAATTAAAATATATAAACAGTGGCATTCCATAATAGAATGCCACTGCCGAGCTGAAAGAGCAAAAAAATTTAATATTCGAAAATAGTTATAGCTTCAAGAAATTATCCAGAGACACCAATAACTCCAACGAAGGTAACATCAGTATCGGAAGGAGCGGTATATTTAAACTGAACTTCTTCATCTCGACTAATATCTTCGAATTGATGTGTTACTTGATTGTGTGAAGGGGTTAAAGCTATAGCACCATGAAAGTACTTACCACTGTAAATGCATAGCTCAGCTGTACAGGAGTTACCAGTTCCATTAGGATATACAACACCAACAGCCCAGCAAATACGAGTACCTTTAATAGTTATGACGTTTCCATATTCTACTTGTCCTTTTTTTACAGGAGTAGTATCTACCTGTTTACTTTCGCCACTGTTTACTGTAATATTTGCTTTAGGTTCAATTTTACTGACATAAAAGTTCATACCAGTGGCGTCTTCTTGAGTAAGACCAAGGAAATCAAGAGCCTCATCGAGACTCATGTCAGATTCCTCAAGAGGAACAAAGTCTCCAAAAGTATTACTCGCAGAAGATTCAGTAATAGATTCCGCAGCAAATGCCACAGTAGAAAAAGAAAGGCTTAACATCATGGCTATAGATATGATGGCAGTACAAAAATGTTTTTTCATACTAAATCCTCCAGTTTACAATTATAGAATGAATGCTCTTTCAGCTCTATTACAAAAATGCCGGCATAATACCAACATCATTGTAATTAAAAAATGTGCGATTGTGTAGTAGCCGACTAGGCACTAACTATATTTATATATATCATAAATTTTATACAATTTTTATATAAGTTGCTAAAAATTAAAGAAAGTTGCCAAATTATTAATTGACAAATATATTAATGTAATGATAAAAAGAAGATAACAAATTATAATATAAAGGGGAAATAAATGAAAATAACAAGTGCCTTAGCTTTAAAATATTTGAGGAAGAATAAAAGAAAAAGTATTTCTGTTATTTCTGGAATAACAATTGTAACAATATTAATAGTAAGTATATTGCTACTATTATCAACTTATCAATCATATATGGTAAATATTCAAAGAGAAAGAAAAAACTGGGAGATAGAGTTTAAAAGTATTAAATATAGCGACGCATTAGAAATTGAAAAGGATGAAAATGTAAAAGAAATATCTATAGTTAAAGAGTTGGGAATAGGAGATGAAAATTTCGGAGACGAAACAATCAATACCCGTGTACTAGTTAAAGCCTATGATGAAAATGCACTAAAGAACTTAGGAATTACGATAGATGAAGGACGCATACCTAAAAATGATAAAGAAGTAGTTAAAACATATAATATAAACTTATACAATGAAGGACAAGCAATAGATATAGGAGATACATTCGAAATAACTTTAAACGAAACAAGAATGCAATATACAATTACTGGAATAGCAAGTGGAATGTCAGATTTGACAGGAGTAAAAAATGGGTATCTTCAAGGAGCAGCTATTACATATTTAGATAAAAATGATTTAAGTGAAAACGATATTGTAGATATAACAATAATCACAAATAATATCAAAGATGTATATAAAACAGGAGAAAGACTAAGTAATTCGTTAAATCTTTATGAGACACATGAAGAAAAAATAAGTAATGTAACATATAACACAGACCTTTTAAACTATGCAGGAGTTATAGGAGAAAATAACACTTTTACAAAAAATATAGTAGTTATAGCAATATTCTTAATATTATTAATTACAATTTCAGCAATTATTATGATGTATACATCATTTAAAATAACATATTCTGAGAGAATAAGAGAACTAGGAGTACTTTCATCAATTGGAATGGATAAATCACATAGAAAGAAAATGATATTAGAAGAAAGTACAATACTTGGAGCAATTGGTATTATATTAGGATTAATTCTAGGCATATTTTTATCATACTTTATAACTAAACTCTTGAACATACTTATTAATCAAGTTATATATAATGATATAATAAAAACATCAAATGAGATATTTCCAATTATTAATGGAGTAGAACTTAAACTAGTTATTCCATATACTTTGATAATATTATCTGTAATAATTGTATATGCAATAGTGTATATGTCAGCTATAATTTCGACAAGAAAAATAAATAACATGACACAATTGGAAGCAATAAGAAATAATAAAAATAGTAGTATAAAAACAAGAAAATTAAAAACTCCTAAAATAACAGAGATGATATTTAAAGAAGAAGGAGTACTTGCATATAAGAATATTAAAAGAGATAATACCAAATATAAGACAATAGTAGCATCAATAACTATCAGTGTAGTACTATTTCTATCAGTAAGTGGGTTTATAGCTAACTTAAATTTAGAAAAAGATAATTCTACGGAAGATTATATAATAAGTACATCATATGGAAAAGCAAATGAAATCTCTAAATATTTATTAGACAATAATTATATAGAGGACTATTACTACTATACTGTACTACCTAGATACGCACTAATAAAACAAGAAAATATTAGTAAAGAATTAAAAGAAATGAGTGAAAGTGGATTAAATGTATTTACCACAAATGACGAACAAAATATTACAGTTTTAGTATACTCTATAAGTGATAATGAATATAAAGAAGTTTTACAAAATCTAGATTTAGAAGAACTAAAGGAAAATGAGTGTATATTAGTAAATTCAATAACAAATAACCAAAAAACAAAGTATGGTAAGAATATACCTATTACAAATTATAAAGAAAATGATAAATTAATACTTAGCACAAATGAAATGGAAAATAAGGAATTAATAGAAAATGAAGAACTAGAAAATATTATAAATAACCTAGATAAAATTACAAATGAAAAAGAAAATACAAGGCAGATAGATTACAAAAATAATACTTATGAATTCAATATAGTGAAAGTTGTAGATAATATTACTCCATACATCGAGTTAGATAATTCTAATTTCCTAGCAATGCTTGTTAGTAGTAATACATTTGACAATATGATAAGAAATGAAGAGAAAAATGTAATAACTACAGAAATAAAAGTAATGAAGAAAAATATACTTGAAGAAAAAGAAAACGAAATAAAAGCAAAATTTGGAGAAGATATAACAATATCAAATATATATGAAGGAAGAATATCAGCATCAAGTGAAGAACGAATAAAAGAAGTGATTTTGTATTCATTTGTAGGATTAATTGCTGTTCTAAGCACAATAAATATATTTAATATAATATCTTCAAGCATAATTTTAAGAAGAAGAGAGTTCGCTATATTAAAATCAATAGGAATGAGCAAAAGAAAAATAAATAAAATGCTATTTTTAGAAGGAATATTTTATGGACTAAGAGCTTTAATATATGGTATTATCATCAGTACAATAATACTATTTATCATGTATTTGTTTATGATAGAAACAAAATTATATAGCTTTAGAATATCTTGGATAAATATTTTATATAGCTGTATGGCAACATATTTAGTAATATTTATTGCAATAGAGCACAGCAAAAATAAAATAGTAAATAAAAATATAATAGATGATATAAAAAATGAAAATATATAACCAGAAGGGGCAAGCTTTTGCACGCATTCTTAAGTAAAAAAGCAAATGTGTATTTCAGTTAGAAACAAAATTCACATTTGCTTTTAAAAATTATAATTACCTCTTTATTTTTTCTAAAATATTAGATATAATTAGTTAATAATTATAATATATGAAATGGAGAAAAGAAATGAATTTACCAAATAAACTAACGGTTATAAGAATCTTACTTGTACCAGTAATGGTAATAATACCATTTTTAGGAATAGAGAGTACAATATTTAACATTCCTGTATCATACATAATAATGGATATAATATTTATTATAGCATCTTTAACAGATAAACTAGACGGATACATAGCTCGCTCAAGAAACCAAGTAACAAATTTTGGAAAGTTTTTAGATCCAATTGCTGACAAAATATTAGTGTTAGCAGCAATGTTAATATTGGTAGAAAGAGGAAATTTGCCAGCTTGGATACCAATAATCGTACTAACAAGAGAATTTGCAGTATCAGCATATAGATTAATTGCGGTTGAGCAAGGAGGAAAGGTAATTGCAGCATCTATTTGGGGAAAATTAAAAACAGCAACTCAAATGGTTGCAATAGCTCTTGCATTTATAGATATTAATGGAACAAATACATTCTTTAATTTTGTAGGCGGAGGACTTACAGGAGTAGAACTTTGGATAAATATATTAACATCTGTACTTCTAACTATTTCCATAATTGCAACAATATTCTCTGGTTGGGATTATATAAAAGGTGGAAAAGAATTGTTAAAAGATAGATAAGATTAAGAAACGAAGGGAAATGTACAATGGATAAAGAAAGTGCAAAAAAAAGGATAGAAGAATTAAGAGAAAAAACTCAGTATTATGCAAATAAATATTATGATGAAGACAGCCCAGAAATAACAGATTTTGAATATGATATGCTAATGGTAGAACTTAAGAATTTAGAAGCTGAATATCCAGATTTAGTAGATAAAGATTCTTTAACTCAAAAGGTTGGAGGACACGTAAAAGAAGGGTTTGAGAAAGTAGAACATGAAGTGCCACTTCAAAGTTTGCAAGATGTTTTTTCAATAGAAGAGTTAAGACTTTTTGATACAAGAGTAAGAAAAGAAACAGGAAGAGATACAATAGAATATACAGTAGAGGCTAAAATTGACGGACTATCGGTTGCACTTGAATACGTAGACCGGAAAATTTGTAAAAGGTGCAACAAGAGGTAATGGGCAAATTGGAGAAGATGTTACAGCCAACCTAAAAACTATCAAACATATACCTAAGACATTAAAAGAAAATGTAAACATAATAGTTCGTGGAGAAGTCTTTATATCAAAAGATGATTTTGAAAAAATGAATGCAGAACAAGAAGTGCTAGAAGAAAAAACTTTCGCAAATGCAAGAAATGCAGCAGCAGGCTCATTGAGACAGTTAGATAGTAAAAAAACAGCAAAGAGACCTCTTGATATATATATATTTAATGTACAAAGGCTAGAGAATAATACATTTAATTCTCATTATGACCAACTTGTATATTTGGAAAAACTAGGATTTAATGTTAATCCTGTAAAAAAGAAATGCATAGGAATTGCAAGTGCAATAAAAGAAGTAGAAAGAATTGGAACAATAAGAGAAAGCCTAGGTTTTGGAACAGATGGCGCAGTTGTAAAAGTAGATAATCTAGAGTTAAGAGAAATGTTAGGAACAACATTTAAAGTACCAAGATGGGCTATTGCATATAAATATCCACCAGAGAGAAAAGAAACAATTTTAAAAGATATTGTGTGTCAAGTAGGAAGAACAGGTGCAATTACTCCAATGGCAATACTTGAACCAATAAAACTTGCTGGCTCAACTATTTCTAAGACAACTCTTCATAATGAAGATTTTATTAAAGCAAAAGATTTAAAAATAGGAGATCATGTAATAATACAAAAAGCGGGGGATGTTATACCAGAGGTGGTAGAAGTTGTTAAAGAAAAGAGAACGGGCGAGGAAAAAGATTTTGTTATGCCAGATGTTTGTCCTGTATGTGGAGCACCTGCAGTCAGAGAAAATGGTGAAGCTGTAACAAGATGCTTAGGGATAGAATGTAGTGCAAGAAAACTTAGAAATATAGTTCATTTTGCTTCAAAAGTTGGAATGGATATAGACGGACTTCGGCTATGCTATAATTGAACAATTAGTAGATAAAGGACTTTTAAATAGTATTTCAGATATATATTATCTAAAAAAAGAAGATATTGCTTCTCTTAAGAAAAATGGAGAAAAGTTTGCAACTAATTTAATAAATGCAATCAATGAGAGTAAGAATAATAGCTTAGATAGATTGATAAGCGCACTTGGAATAAGACATGTTGGAACAAAATCGGCCAAAATACTTGCAAGAGAATACAGAAATATGAATAATCTTATGAAAGCAAGTGAGACTAGTTTAAGCTTTGTTGAAGATATCGGACAGATAACTGCAAAGAGTGTCTATGAATTTTTTAGACAAGAACAAACAATAGATTTAATAGAAAAGTTAAAAAAAGCCGGAGTAAATATGAAAGAAGCTGAAGAAGAGGAACATGACAGTAGATTTTCAGGTATGACTTTTGTACTTACAGGTACACTTGAAAAATATACAAGAGATAAGGCATCAGAAATAATAGAGAAGTTTGGAGGTAAGACTTCTGGCTCAGTTTCTAAAAAGACAACCTATGTATTAGCAGGAGAAGAGGCAGGAAGTAAATTGACAAAGGCAGAAGAACTAGGAGTAAAAATACTTACAGAAGCAGAATTTGATGAAATGATTAAGTAATATTTAAGGAGAGGCATTAATGGAAAACTACACATTTGATGAATTTGAAAAAATATTAGATGATGGTTATCAAGTATATTTTACTTACTTAAAAAATAGATTTCTACTTTTTAAAACAACTGATAACTGCTATACTCAGAAATTAATAGCAGTTCGGACAAAGAAACCCACCACCAAGCCTTTCAATGGTAACTAAAAAATATTTAATGGAAATATATTCATTTATGGAGGATGTAGAATACAAATATGATGTGTAAACTAAAAGGAAAAGTAAAATCTGGACTTGGCGAAGGACACTTTTGGATAGATAAAGTAAGCAAAATTTTTAAAGAAAAGTACGGAATAAATTTGTTTTTAGGAACATTGAATATAGAGTTAAAACAAGATTATATCTTACAAGATACAGATAAAATACTTCCTAATGAATATGGTGGTGAGTATGATGTACTAGTACAAGAATGTGAAATATTAGGAAATAAGGCGTATATTGTAAGACCAGAAAAAAATAATGTTTTAGGAGGAGACCATCCTCTAAATCTAATTGAAATTGTGTCAGATAAAAATCTAAGAAAAGAAAACAACCTAACAGATAATGATGAAATGATAATACAAATTAACTCTTGACAAGTTAAAAAATATATTATATATAAAAGATATAGTTTTTATACTATATCTTTTATTTTTTATTTTTTATCGCACTAAGTTTAAGTGCAAAAATTTCTTTAGGAAATCTCCTAAAATAAATCGGTTAAATAAAACATTGACAATACGTATAATACGTAGTAAAATAAGAAAGAAGGGATAAATTGACCTTTAAAGAGTTAGAAAAATTGATTAAAGAAGATGGATGGTATCATTATGCTACAATTGGTTCACATTATCAATATAAACATAATATAAAACCAGGAAAATTCACAATACCTAAGCATTGTAAAGATGTAAAGAAAGGAACATTAAATTCGATTTTAAAACAAGCAGGATTAAAATGAATGGAGGATTTTATGAAAATTGTATATCCAGTATGTTTTTATGAGGAAGAAGGTGGGTACAGCATAGATGTACCAGATTTATTAGGATGTTGCACACAAGCAGATAGTTTAGAAGAGGCAATTGAAATGGCACAAGATGCAGCTCTTGGTTGGCTTACAACATCAATTGAGGATGGTGAAGATATACCTGCTCCAAGCAAAATAGAAGATATAAAAATTGAAAAAGGGAAAGGGTTTGTTTCTTTAATATTGTTGGATTTAGATAAATACATGAAAGAAAATGTATCAAAAAGAGCAGTAAAGAAAACTCTTACTATACCTGCATGGCTAAATGAAAAAGCAGAAAAAATAGGTATAAATTTTTCACAAGTGCTACAAGAAGCATTACTTAAAAAAATATTAAAAGCAAAAAAGTAAAATACTAAGAGCACAGTTATTCTTTAATGCATAATTAATAATATTCTCTAATATAAAATTAATGGTGAGTCATTAATGGAAATATTAGAGATATTTTTTATAGGAATGGGGCTTGCAATGGATGCATTTGCTGTATCCATATGTAAAGGTCTATCAATAAGAAATATAAATATAAAAAAGATAATAGTAATTGCATTGTATTTCGGAACTTTCCAAGCTATAATGCCAGCTATAGGTTTTTTCTTTGGAAAAGGTTTTGAAGGATTTGTAATAAAAATAGACCATTGGATATCATTTGTTTTACTTGCATTTATAGGAATAAATATGATAAAAGAGGCGTTTGAGAATAGCACAGAAGAAAATAATGATGATATAAGCTTTAAGATAATGATAATTCTTGCAATAGCAACAAGTATTGATGCTTTTGCAGTTGGAATAACTTTTGCTTTTCTTCAAACAAATATATTAGAGGCGGGCTTAGTTATAGGAATTACTACATTTTTAATTACAGGAATTGGTACAATAATTGGCAACAAATTTGGAAATAATTATGAAAAACAAGCCAAAATTTTTGGCGGCATAATTTTAATAGTTATGGGAATAAAAATTTTATTTGAACATTTATTGTTTTGTTAAAATTCTTAAATTTATATTACATTTATTGCACTTATGTTTTATCTAGTGTATAATAAGCGAGAAATAAAAGAGAAAGGAGAATATGATATTTTATATATCATAAAAGAGTAAAATGGGTTTAAAATTAGAAAATGTAACAAAAAGTTATTCTGAAAAAATAGTTGTAGATAATATATCACTAGAAATGAATAAACCTGGTGTATATGGACTTCTTGGAACAAACGGTGCACGGTAAAACAACTACAATAAGGATGATTTTGGGAATAATGAAAAAAGATGCCGGAGAAATAACATGGAATGGCAAAAAAGTAGAAAGAAAAAATGTAAATTTTGGATATTTACCAGAAGAAAGAGGAATATATCCAAAAACAAAAATATATGAGCAACTTATATATTTTGCAAAATTAAAAGGAATGACAAACTCTGAAGCAGATATAGAAATAAAAAAATGGTGTGAAAAATTAAAAGTTTCTGAATATTTAGATATGACAGCTGAAAAACTTTCAAAAGGTAACCAACAAAAAATACAATTTATAATTGCAATATTACATAGTCCAGAATTAATAGTACTAGATGAACCTTTTAGTGGATTAGATCCAGTAAATACAGAACTGCTAAAAAGTGTAATTTTAGAATTAGTAAAGTCAGGAAAATATATAATAATGTCAAGTCATCAAATGAGTTCTATCGAAGAATTTTGTACAGATGTATTGATATTAAACAGAGGAAAAACAGTACTTCAAGGAAATCTAAAAGAAATAAAAAATACATATCCTGCAAATAGAATAACTTTAAGTGCTGAAGAAAACGTGGACAAGTATATTAAAGAACTAGACTTAGAGATAATAAACAGTAAAGATAATGAATATGAAATAAAAATAAAGAGTGAAGAAGACGGATACAAACTATTTAATTTACTTGGAAAAAATAATATAAAGGTTTTGAAATTCGAAATCAAAAAACCTTCACTTAATGATATATTTATTGAAAAAGTATCAGGAACAATTGAAAAATAAGAAAAAGAAAGGGATTTAGTAAGATGAAAGATTTAATAACGGTCGCAACATTTACTATAAAAGATATGGTAAAGAGAAAGTCTTTTATAATTTCAAATATAATTATTTTATTAATAATAGTAGTATTATTTAACATACCAAATATAATGAATTTAATAAACGGAGAAAATGATACAGTAGAAGGCACTAAACTGTTAATTGTAGATAAAGATAATATATTTGAAGGTACATTGGAAAATTTAAATAATATGGAGCTTGGATATGATGTACAAGTTTCAAACGAAGATGTAAGTTTTGACAAAATAAAAGAAAAAATAGAAAATGAAGAATTAGACGAAGCAGTTGTAGTAACTAAAAAAGGTGATGATATTAACCTAGAATACATAGTAAACAATTTAATATATGTAAGCCAAATGCCAGAAAGTTTAGTGAGTGCTTTAACTAGTATATATTCAAATTTACAAATTTCAAAATTAGAACTAAATCAAGAACAACTTGCAAGTTTAACTCCTAATTTTACATTTGAATTAAAACAAACAGAAGATGAGGAAATGAAAGGAAATCCAGCTGCAATGATGATACTATCACTCGTATTATTCTATGCAATATACTTCTGTGCATATCAAGTATCAAGTTCAATAACTACAGAAAAAACATCAAAGATAATAGAAACATTAGTAACATCAACAAAACCTTCAACGATAGTACTTGGAAAAACAATAGGAATTGGAATAATAGGCTTACTTCAAGTATTAGCAATCATAGTTGTTGCTTTAATTTCTAATAATTTATTCTTAGAAGAAGGATTTTTAGATGGAATAATTAATTTTGAAAATGTAACACCATTCTTGTTAGTTGTAACATTAATATATTTCTTACTTGGATATTTTACATATGCATTACTTTATGCATTAACAGGTTCTACAGTAAGCAAACCAGAAGATATACAATCAGCAAATACACCAGTTGCAATACTTGCAGTAATAGGATTCTATCTTGCATACTTTACAATGATGAATCCAACAAGTGAACTAAATGCCATTGCAAGTCTATTTCCATTATCATCGCCATTTTGTATGCCTTTTAGAGTAATGTCAGGTCTTGCAAGTTATACAGATATAGCAATATCAATAGCTATACTGCTTGTTACAATATTTATAATTGCAAGGATTTCTATAAAGATATATTCAAATGCAATATTGAATTATGGAAGTAAGATGAGTTTAAAAGATATAGCTAGAATGTATAAAGAAAAGAATAGTTAAAAAGTATTAAGGGGACTTAAGAAAAATAACA
>CALWZW010000009.1 GCA_944386135.1 uncultured Clostridia bacterium
TATAATAAAGTTTAAAATTTAATATATTATACTTACCTTTCTCCATTAATTATTTTATTTTTATTTCTAAAAATTTTTATCGTCTATTATTTCTTTAAAATTATCAACAATTTCTATTGCTTCTTTTTCTTCTTCTGACATCTACATCACTCCTCTGCTATTTTTCTGCAGCTTTGCTTTTCTATGTCCCATGCTGCACATTTTTCTTTGTAACATTCTTCAAATTGTTGTGTTTCAACAAGTACATAATATTCTGCTCTTGCTATTCCGTCATGATCTAACAGTGGTTGTCTTATGTTCTGCTGTACTATTTTGTATCGCTCTGGGCATTTCATTGTTCTACACCTCGTCTTTGGTTATTATTTTTAGTTCTAAATATAGATATTTCTTTTCAAAAAGTTTCTGCTTTATTTTAAATACATCTGTCTTTATTCCTTTTGTGTCTTCTACTATTGTTTTCTTTAACTTGTTGTCGTAATATACAAAATCTGCTATGTATTCTATTTTTCTGTATGTTTTTCCATTTTTTACAAAACTCTCTTGTAATAAAAATAGTACTTGCAACCTTAAGTTACTTATTTTTCCAGCTCGTTGCATCAATTCTAACTGTTTATATCTTTTAGCTTCTAATGCACTGTCAAATACATATGCATTTACTTGTGTTTTTTTATTGTTGTATTTCATAGCTCTATTTTCTCCTGTAATCCTAACATTTCTCTTATTCTCTGCCTTGGTTCTTTCACATATTCACATTGTGCTTGTCCTGTAAAGCTATCTAGTTCAAGTTTATTGCAACCAAGACACCAATTGTTTTCAATCGCTTTTTTACATATTCCCCATAGTTCTTTCATAATCTTCTCCTAATATAATTCTTTCATTTTCTTAAGAACTCTAGAAACTTGGGCTTGTGAACATTTTACTGTATTTGCTATTTCTTGCTGTTTGTGTCCTTGCAAATACATATGAAAAATTTTTTTCTGCTTTTCATCTTTTACTCTAGCATAAATATTTTTTATGTATCTTTGCAGTTCTATTTTTTCTTCTATTTCTGTAATAACATCTTTTTCATCCATTATTACATCTCCTAGAGTCAAATTTTCTCGAATTTCTTCTGAGAAATTCATGTCATATTGATGTCCTTTGTTTTTTCTCAAGTACATATAAATCTCATTTGCTATTACTTTATATACATAAGACGAAAGTTTATATCCTTTTTCTTCTTTAAACGTTTTTACAGCTTTCCACAAACCTATATAGCATATTTGCGTTAAATCTTCTTTCTCTATTCCTATATTTTTATATTTATGTACATTTGCATGAGCTAGATTTATATTTTTTTCAAATATCTCTTCATTTGTCATACTTACTTCTCCTATATTCCTGGAATATGTCTTTCATTCTCTTGCTCAATATTGTCTTGTTTAAGCATGTATCTCTTAAAATGTGTTACTTCTCCATATCTGTTTTGGGCGGTTATCCATTTGTCAGTTATGTAATATCCTTGCTTTTTTAAGTTATATATTCTTGCACCTAGTCTGCTTATCCCTAGATTGTCCCTTGCTTCCTTGTCTGTAATTCCTCCGAAATCTTTTCATATAGTCTAATACTCTGTCTTCTTGTGTCATTTTTCTTGTAGACTTTATTATCATTTGTTTTATCCTCCTTCCACATTTGCAAATAGCTTATCAAAATCAACATTGCTGTAATCTCTTTGCTCATAATTAACGTATTGTTTTGATGTTTCTTTTCTCAATTGTGCTATATTTGGCATAAATGAGTTTGTTTTTATGTGTTCTTTTATATTGCTTAAATATCTGTTTCTGTTCATATCTTTTAAATTTTCATAGAACAGTTTTAATTGTGCTGTAGTTAATTTTTTGTTGTAATTATCTTGTAATATATGTATTCCTTCCATAAAATCATCGATACTCATTTAAAAACTCCTCCTCTGCACTATTATTTTTATCTTTTTTGTTTTCTTGTTTAGCTTCTATCAATGTTTTTATCCCTGCCTTATGCCAATTGTTTAAAATTGCTTTTATGTATCTAATTGTCCTTTTATTTGCCTCTACACTTATTTGCATCGCATATATAACAATATCTTCACCAAATTCTTTTGTGTAATCTTCTAGAACTTCTAAGCCATAAGGCGTAATTAATCCAATGTTATTATTGTAAAACTCAACAACTTCTTGCAGACCGTCAACACAACTTTCGCCTGCTTTATTATCATTGTCATTTACATTTACATTTACATTATCATTTACATTTACATTAGTTACGCTTTTGCTTTCTTTTTGCTTATAGTTTGCTTCTCTTTTGCTTCCGTTTTGCTTTCTTGCCATTAAGATATTTTTGAAAGTTAGCATCCAGCTGTGGTTTAATTAAAGTAAATATAGCTTTTGAAACTCCTTCAATTTCTATCTCTTTTTGGTTTAATGCGTATTCCGTTATTGCTTTATATACTTTTAGCTGTTCTTGTTCTGAGATTTCTTTTATAGCCTCATAAAAGCTTCTATAAAATATAAAACTGTCTCTTTCCACATATTATCTCCTTTCATAAAAGGGCTAGATTATTGTGTCTAGCCCTTTGGTGTTTATTCTTCTATTATTTCTATACTTTTAATATGATATGTTCCACAACTATTCCAACTTATGTAGCCTCCGTCATGTCCATAGTTGATTTTTACAGTTTTCCCTATTGCATTTTTTAATTGTTCTACTAATTCTGTTTCATTTTCGTAGCATAAATATTTTGTTTCATCACTTTGTCCTGTAAATCCACTTGATTTTAAATATACTTCATATCTTCTAAACCAAACGCCTTCTAAATCTACCGCTGTTATAACTCCTTGATGTGTTCCTTCTGTTGCTGGATAATTAACAAATCCATGAAAGCAACCAAATATAAATATTCCAAATGATGCTAAAATAAATATTATTGCAAAAATCACAAGAATGATTCCTGCTGTTCCATAGCATGAGTCTGATGCAATAAATAAAACAATTCCTACTATAAATAATCCTATTATTAAGCCTATTATCATTTTCTTTCTCCTCCTAATTTTCCTTTACTATTTTTATTGGATATCCTAACTCTTTTTCTATTTCCGATATTGTCATTTCTTTTACGTTAAAAAGTTTAATTTCTATTTTTGGCAATCTTTTTTTTACTTTATTTTCCAAATTTTCTATTTTTGTATAATTTATAATTTTATAAGCAGATACTTCGTTTAAATTTCCTTCATAAGTTGAGCTTGCCCAACCATAAATATAATTATCTGCAACAATATTGATATCACTCGTATGAGCTCCAATTGTATAAACTATATCTCCTACACATAATTGTCTTCCTAAAGTATCTTTAAAAACTGGTTTTCCTAACTCTCCTGAATATTCTCCATTTATATATAATTTCTTTTTCATTTTTACCTCCTAAATATAATTTTTACCATATCTTTTTATAAAGTCTTCTTTTGTTTTGTTGTAGTATTCTTGCCACGTTTGTTGTGCTATCTTCTTTACTTCTACCCATTTTGGATTTTTCGGGTCTTTATGTACTGATTTTTTGTCAATTCTATGTTCATAAGGTGTTATAAATATTACTAGTCCATCTTTAATTGATTTATCTCTATTTCCTGTTCTACCTTCAAATACCTCATGTCTTTCACTTCCATAAAATCGTTCTGTTTCATAATATGGACTTTCAGGCATAATACAAAATTCTTTTTTAGATTTCATATCTAATCGCCTCTATTTTCTTTTTAAGAGCATTTTGCTTGCTATCTATACTTTCATATGCTTTTTTAAATCTAAACAGTCTGGCACCTAATTCTGCTAATTTCTTGCTATCTTCTTTTACATATTCTTTTGCCATAGCTTCAAAATAGCTCATTGCTGGTGGTTTTTCTCTTTGTGTTTCCTGCCATTGTTTTCTTTGCATATATACTTGTTTGTTCTCTTGTATAGAAATTTCTGTTTTCAATGTGTCATATTCTTGTTGTATTCTTGCTATCATTTCTCCTATTAAGTAATTCATATTTGCATATAGCTCAATATTTTTTGAGATTAAGAAGCCTGTATCTGCATTTTCTATCAATTCACTTTGTAGTTTGCTATACGTATCTGCTATTTCTTTACTTCCTGCATTTTGAATTGCAAAAGGATTAAACATGTATAATTTTTCAAATTCCATTTTTACCTCTCTATATGTTCATGCATAAACACATATTCTGAATTATCTCCCATATTTTGTAATAAAAAATCTACTGCTTGTCCTTTACTTAAATGTGTGTCTTTTACTCTATATTCGTAACAATATTGCTGTACTTGTTGTTTTTCTCTTATTCTTTCTTCAAGTTCTTCATCTGTATAATTACCTTCAATAAGATATAAATCATAATTTTTAGCTGTTATGCCTTCAAGTGTTTTAGTGTCTGTTGCATATATAACCTTATAATTATCAAATAGTACTCTATATCCACATTGAGGCACATCATGGTATAATTTTATGGGTACAATTTTAAATAGCTTATAATCGTATCTCGTGCCAATTTGAAGCACATCTATATTTCTTCTATCGACGCCACACTCTAACAAAGGTTTTAACAACCACTCACAACAAGCAAATCTTAAAGTTGGTCTTTCTTGTGCTAATTTCTTAATAGTTGACTTTTTAAAATGATCTGAGGGAATGAATATGAGTTAATAGCACTATTTTTAATTTTTTGTAGTATTTTTCAAGTTTTTTAAAGTTAATACCCATATCTAATGCAATAACATCTCTAATTATGGTGCAATTTCCTGTACTACAACTTGCCAAAACCTTATATTCCATTCTTAACCACCTCACTTTCGTACTTCCAAATATACCCTCCTGCTGTTTTTCTAACATTCCCTTTATTGTTAAATGGTGTTTTGGAACATACTTGTAAAATGTTTCTTGAGCAAATTCCTGTTTTTTCTTGTGCTTCTACGCTACTTTTAAATTTGTTTATATATTTCATATTTTTATCAAATTGAATTATTGTTTTTGGTTTTCTATTCTTGTTATAATCTATTAAATGATTTATAATTTGAGGTTTGCCTTTTATAGCATGAGTTGTATTCTCTTTTTTAGTAACCCATTCTAAATTATCAACCTCATTATTATGTTTGTTAAAATCAATATGATTTACTTCTTTTAGGTTATTAGGATTAGGAAGAAATGCAGTTGCAACAATTCTATGTAATTTATAACTTTGTTTTATTGTTTTATTATCTCTTTGTATACTAAGTACAACTGATAAATAATTGTTAGGTTTATTTGTAATTTTTAATATTTTTCCTTTTTGACTTTGCTTGAAGCTTTTTAACCTTCCATAATTGCTAACTTGATATATTCCTTCCCAATTTTTCACATCTACCCATACTTCATTTTTATAATTCATCCATGGATACCTCTTTTTCAGTAGTTTCATTTTGTACTTCTACTACTTCTTCCATTGGTTCCTCTTGCTCTATAATCGTTTCGTCCTCATTCTCTACATATTCATATGTTCCATCTGTATTAATTGTTGCCATGTCTTTTTCTACAGCTTGTTGCATATCAATACTCATAATTCCCCATTTTGAAATTAATTGTCTTAACATAGTCTTAAATGCCATTCCGTCAAAGTCCTTTTCCCAGAAAGTATATCCTTTATGTGCTGCATATCCTTTTGAGTACTTTAATGCGTGTTTTTCCATTTTTGATTTTGACCAATATAATGATTTTCTAAATCCATTTGTATACTCAAACATTGCATAATATCCTACAGTCTCTGTATTTTCTCTTTCTTCTTCATCTTCAATAAGATTTACCTCTATTTCTTCATTTAATGGATCATACTTGATTAATTCTCCTTTTTTAATTGCCAATACATTTAGTTTTTTATACTGTCCTGAACGAATTGCTAATTGAATGTAACCTTTGTATCCTAATTGAAATTGTGCTACTTTACAACCTCTTTTACTATCATTGAAAGGTACTAAATAGTATTGTCCTAATTGAGGACTTGGGCTTAAGTTAAGACTTTCTCCTAATAATGCTCCACTTAATATTGTTCCTGCATCGCATTCTTGTAGTGCTGGGTTTGTAGCTACTGCACTACTTATACTTGCAATAAACCTAGATGCTCTATCTTTATCTCCTAAAGTATTATTTATCAAATTTTTGTATGTATCGCTTTGTATTGCTACACTAAATTTTGGTTTATTTGTTACTAAATCACTCATAATCATATCCTCCTTCTTCTAAAAAATTCTTTAATTCTTTTAACTTGTTTCTTGTTCCTCTCACTGTGAATCTAAGAGTTAATATCTCTTCTTGCTTTTCCTTTATTGTTGGTTTAGCTAATATTTCTTGTGCTGTACTTGGAGTCTCATTTGGGATATTAGCATTTGTTAATTTTGAAACTTCTTCCAATTCTTTTAATTTTTCTTCTTGTCTTTTTCTCTCCTCTTCTAGTAACTTATGTCTGTTTGCTACTTCTTGTATCGCTCTACTTACATTTAGATTTTGCTTATATTCAACTAAAATTTCTTCTTTACACTCTTGTGTTTCTATTAGTTTTAAATCATCTACTATTTCATCAATAAATTTTTTAACTTGTTCTTTTAAAGCTTTTTTACTTGCTGTTAATGTTACATTTATATTTGCTTGTTCAAATGTAACAAAATCAATATCATTAGCAATTCTATATTCTTCAAAGTAGTCTCTTATTTCTTGCTCTTTTTGCTTTTTTAATTCATTTTCTGTATTATCTATTTTTTGTTTTAGATCTATATCAGCACTTTTATATTTATCAGCTATGTAAGTTTTATAAATTTCTTCAAATTTCATATATGGAGCTAATATTTGTTCTTTTACTGTTTTTCTTTGATTTTCAACTTCTTTAAATTCTTTGTTTAAATCAGCTCTAATTTGTTTTATAACTTTTACATTTTCTTCAGTGCAGACTAAACTTTTTGCATTTTCTACTTTTTGTTCTATTTCTTCAGATAACCCTTTTAAATGTTCTTCTATTTCTGGTAATTGCCTTACTATTATTAATTCTTTATTGTTGCTTTCCATTACATGTCCTCCCATTTTTCATCTTCTTTTTCTGCTAGATGTTCATAGTAGCCTTCTAAGTCTTTTTGTTCTGTTTCCCAATACTCATCTAGTACCATTTTGTTTTCTAACATATTACACCTCTTGATTTTTCTTAATTAATTTGCTAAAATTAGATTATGATTATTTACTAATTTTAGTTAGTTGTTATTCTTTGCAGAGAATAGCAACTCTATTTTTTCAATTTTTTCTTCTGCTGTGCGTTTTCCATATATGATGTTTTCTACATCTGTTCTAAAATTTTGTAATTCTTTGTTTTTCTCAAGTAGTACTATATTGTTGTGTGTTGCTGTTTGTATCTGTTGTTGATAATGCCTTGATAGTTTTTCTATTTCATCATCTGCTTCATCTATTTCGCTTTGTAATTCATCTGCTTTTCCAGATGCAAGTACTATCAAATACAATACAATCACAATTAATATTGCTACAAATATCCACATATCTTCTTTCCCTCCTTTCTATTTCAAAAATCCAATTATAAACATCACATCAAATGTGAGTGCTAGCATTGCTATTGACATTCCAGTTGCTAATCCTCTTCTTAGTCTGTATTTTAATTCATTACGTTTCATTTGCTTATGCTCCTTTCTACTAAAATTTTCTGTAATAAATTTAATGTTGTTTCTGCTTCTATCCTCTTTCTGTGTTCTTCTTCATATAGCTGTCTTGATACTGTATCTCCTCCTACTTTTATTTTGTATCTTCCTCCTGTTGTTTTCTTGCATTCTACTTCGCCGTTATGTATCATCTGCAGTGCTACATCATATCCGACTTTATATCTTCGCATGAATTCATTTAAGCTTATCCATTCTTCCAATTAGATCACCTCTTTTGTTTATTATTATTGAACTTTTAGCCTAAAAAAATTATTTATAGGCTCTTTTAATAATTTGCTTATTCTCAAGACTTGACCGATTTTAGGTTCAACTTTTCCAGTTTCTATATTATAATAAGTTGCAGAACTTTTTGCGCCTAAAAACTTTGACATGTCTCTATACGAAAATCCCTTTAATTCTCTGGCTTTTTTTAATTTTTCCGTATCCGTTATTAATATTTCATTCATACATAACACCTCCTTAAGTTTTTTAATGTTGAACCCATTATAGTATATTGAAATTGAACTGTCAATAGTTTTTATCAAAAAAGTTGATTGATGTTGAACTTATCTTACTCTCTCTAAGAAAAAATTTTTTAAACTGTTTACTTTTATTGAACATTGTGTTAAAATATATTTTATAAGGAGAATTAACATGGAATTTGATAAAAAAATTATAGGTAATAGAATAAAAACTTTAAGATTAGAAAATAAAATGACTCAAGAAACTTTAGCCCTTTTGTTAGGTTTAAAAGGCAAATCTAGCATAGCAAATTATGAGGCTGGAAAAATAATACCTAGTGATAAAATTAAGCTTAAACTTTGTGATGTTTTTAATTGCCCAATAGAATATTTAATGGGAATTTCGGATGATAGAGTAGAATTTGATTATAATGATTTGGAAAAAAAGTCAAAAGAAAATGGAAAAAAATACAAAAAAGAATTAAACAGTAAAGGCAAATCAGACACACGAAATCCAAATAAAAGCGACCTGGACAAACTACAGATAGGTCTATCTACAAAGGACTACACTAATATATCAGATGAACAGTTAAAACAGATAGAGGATTTTGCTAAGTTTGTATTAAAGGATAATAAAAAGGAGAAATAATATAAATGTGCAAAGATAATTTTCCTAAATTCGAAATAAAAGCAGATATTACCAAGCCACTAGAAAATGCACTAAACGAGCCTTTAAATAGTTCTAGCACCGTTATTGCTACTGTATTAGATTTTTTTCATAATATGGTCCTCTACCCTATGCAGAAATATAACTTATATGCAAAAAACAAATTAAATAATTATGCAAAAGAATTAGAAAATAGAGCTAAACAAATTCCTGAAGAAAACTTAGTTCATCCTAGAGTAAATATACTTGGTCCTGCAATTGACGGCTTAAAATATAATTTAGATGAAGAATATATTAAAGAAATGTTTACAAATATTTTAGTTTCTGACATGAATAATAAAAAGCAGAATAAAGTTTTACCTGCTTACATTGAAATAATAAAACAATTAAGCAAAGATGACGCAACTTTCCTAAAAACATTAAAAGAATCTAGTTCATATATGAACGGTTTCTTTTGTATAGAATTGCATAATAATGATAAATATATGTTGTTAAACTATTCTGATAATGATGGTAAATTGTCAGACTTTAATATAATAAAATTAAACTCTATTATAGTTGATAATTTACTAAGATTAAGACTTATTGAAATCCCTGATAGAATATTCATTAATGAAAAAGTATATGAGAAAATGTTTGAAATAATTCATCAACCTACCATAATATGTGCAGTTCGATATACTCCTAGAATATTATCAGTTACAAATTTTGGCAGAAATTTTATTGATATATGTCTTTCTTAATTTTTATAACATCTGTTTTTATACTTGCAATTTCGTCTAATACTTTGTAAATATATTCTTGATGCATATCAAATCCCTTGCTATTAACTTTATCCAATTCAATAAATTTATAGCAAGCTATTTTGTAAGTTATAAAACAGCATATTAATGTAAATATAATATATAAAACTAACATTTTTATCACTTCCAAATTTATTATATTACAAAAATAATTTTTTGTACATAGGAGAAAAATATGAATTTAGAAAATTTATATGATTTAGCAGAAAAAGAAAATATTAAAATATATGACTGGTATATAGAAGATGCTAATGGTATATTTTTAAATATTGATAAAATAAATGCTATAGCTTTAAATTATGATGAATTCGGCACATATATAGAAGAGAAACAAGCTCTTGCGGAAGAACTTGGGCATTACTATATGGATGCAACATATTCTCCACACTGTAAAAATTTACAATTAATAAGTAAGCAAGAATATAGAGCAAGAAAATGGTCATATTATGCATTAATTCCTTACGAAAAGCTAAAATCAGCTATTAAAAAGCGGAATTAATACAGTTTATTATTTAGCAGAATATTTTGATGTTACAGTTGAATATATGCAAAAAGCATTAGAATTTTATAAAAACAAGTATGGAGATTTTACAAATGATGAAGCATTAGAAATAATGCTTTAATTTATAGTAAATAAAGCAAACGGAGGTTTTGTATGCCTAAAAAAACTAATTTTGAGGTAAATGGAAAAGAATATTTTAGAGTAACTAGAACAATTGGAAAAAAAGCTGACGGAACACCAATTAGAAAAACTTTCTATGGCTCTGGTATAAAAGAGGCAAATGATAAAGCTGATACGTATATGAACGATATTAAGAATGGACTTATTAGTAATTTTGAGTATGTTACTATTAATGACTTAATGCGTACCTGGTTGTTTGATTTTTTACACAACTCTTCTAAGATTAAGCCTTCTACTTTTCAAAGATATGAAGGCATATACAGAAATTATATAAAAAATAGTAATATAGCTGGTTTAAGATTATCTAATTTCACAACTCTGCAGTTGCAAAAATTTTATAATGACTTATCAAAAAATCATTCATATTCACAACTAAGGACCTTAAACACTATTTTAAAAGTATTTTTCAATTGGTGTATAGATAATGGGTATCTCTTAAAAAATCCTTGTCTAAAAATAGAACTGAAAGGAAATAAAACAGAGATTATAAATTCACAAAGACAAGATGTAGAAATTTTAACAGAAGATGAAATAAAACAAATAAAAGAATACATAAAAGGCTCAGACTTTGAATTATTATTTTTATTGGATTTAGCAACTGGGTTAAGACAAGGAGAATTACTTGCTTTAGATTGGAAATATATAGACATAGATAAGAAACAATTAAAAGTTGAGAGAAGTATAAAAGAAGTCTATATCTATGACGATGAAAATAATAAGCATATAGAAACAATCTTTCAAACACCTAAAACTCTTAACTCTTTTAGGACAATTTCTATTCCAGATGTGATAATTAATGTGTTAAAAAAAGAAAAGAATAAACAAGGATTATTATTTCATGATAGCGAAGGTAATGCTTTAAAAGGTAAAAATGTTTCTACAAAATGGAGTAAAATCTTAAGTGCTTGTAATATTCCTCATAAGAAATTTCACTCTATTAGACATACTTATGCATCTATGTTGCTAAAAAATGGTGTAGATATAGAAACTGTAGCAGAGTTAATGGGACATACAGCAATAGGTATTACTCAAATATATTTGCATAGTTCTCAAAGCCAAAAAGAAAAAGCAGTGAATAAATTGAATAGCTTATTCTAAACTAATGTGATAATAATGTGATAAATATTAAAATAGCATGTCTCAAATTACTTGAAACATGCTATTTTAAGCCATTTTTAAAAATTTGGTAGCGAAGGGGAGATTCGAACTCTCGACCTGCCGGGTATGAACCGGATGCTCTAGCCAACTGAGCTACTTCGCCATAAAAGCTACCATAATATTATAATCGAATAGCTATGATTTGTCAATAATTTTTTTAGTTTTTCTAAATTTTGGTAGCAATTATTTTTTACTCTCTTTCTTTTTCTTGTTTTTCTATCTCTTCTCCATTTTTTATTTCTTTTGTTTGAATTGTTGCTTTTTCTGGTGTAACAACTATGTTTTGAGAAAATGCTGTTCCTCCAGATGTTGCATTTTTACGTTTTTTCCTTTGAGACATAAAGTATTCTGGTATAATTTTTGCTATTCTTTTATATGTCTCTTTAAATGCTTCTTTTCTTTCTATATCTTTATCTGCATTTATCACTTCTTCTGGAGTTTCTACTGGGTCAAATCCAAACAAAGTAGCTTTGTCTTTTTTCTTTTCTTCTGCCATCCTTGTTTTCTCCTTTCTTAAAACACAATATCTAGTAAAAAAGAATTGTGTTTTTGGCTATGCTGAGGCTGTTAGAGCTTTGCTCGTTACAGCGTCAGTATGCAGTAGCTGGCGTTCGAAAAAGAAATACCGGAAGCGTACTTGCTGTACGCTGATGCTGAGGCTGTTAAGGCTTTGCCTCTTACAGCGTCAGTACGCAAAGCCGGATTTTCTTTTGAAGAACAACAACGCCAAAACGCAATTATTTTTTTACTAATTCATGTAGTCTCTAAGCTTCTTACTTCTACTTGGATGTCTAAGCTTTCTAAGTGCTTTTGCTTCTATTTGTCTTATTCTTTCTCTTGTAACTTCAAACTCTTTTCCAACCTCTTCTAGTGTTCTTGCTTTTCCATCTTCAAGTCCAAATCTAAGTTTTAGAACTTTTGCTTCTCTTGGAGTTAATGTATTCATTACTTCTTCTAGTTGTTCTTTTAGTAATGTATATGCTGCTGAATCTTGTGGTGCTGGTGAATCGTCGTCAGGAATAAAGTCTCCTAAATGACTATCGTCTTCTTCTCCTATTGGAGTTTCTAAAGATACAGGATCTTGTGCTATTTTTTGTATTTCCATAACTCTTTCTATTGGCATTTCAAGTTCTTCTGATAATTCTTCTGGGGTAGGCTCACGTCCTAATCTTTGAAGTAAGTGTCTAGATGTACGTATTAGTTTATTTATTGTTTCTACCATATGGACTGGTATTCTTATTGTTCTAGCTTGATCGGCTATTGCTCTAGTTATTGCTTGTCTTATCCACCATGTGGCATAAGTACTAAATTTATATCCTTTTGAGTAGTCAAATTTTTCTACTGCTTTAATTAGTCCCATATTTCCTTCTTGTATTAAGTCTAAAAATAGCATTCCTCTTCCTAAATATTTCTTAGCTATACTTACTACTAGTCTTAAATTTGATTCTGCTAGTTTTTGTTTTGCTTCTTCATCACCTTTGATAATTCTTTTTGCAAGTTCTAACTCTTCATCATAAGAAAGAAGTGGTATTCTACCAATTTCTCTTAAGTACATTCTTACTGGATCATCTATGTTTATTCCATCAAAGTCATTAATGGCTGCATCACTAACATCTACTTCTTCTATGTTTTCTAATTCATCTATATCTGGTTCAACATCATCAAAATCATCTTTAAGTAAATCTACTCCACTTTCTTCAAAAGCATCAAAAACTTTGTCTATTTCTTCTGGGTTTACATCTTCTAGTTCTGATGCTAGTTCTCCATATGTTATGCTTCCTTTTTCTTTTGCTTTTGTTAATATTTTATTGACTTTGTCTTTTTCTGTCGTTGTTTCCTCTGTATTTTCTTCTTGAACATTTTCTTTTATTTTTTCTGTATTTTCTTCTTTCTTTGGTTCTTCTTTTACTTTTTTTGCTTTTTTATTAGTTTTCTTTACTTCTTTTAGTTCTTCATTCATTCCTAGTTTATGCCTCCTTACTTTATACTAACTAGTTTTTTACTTATTTCTTTTAGTCTATTTTCTATTTTTAATGTTTCTTCATCACTTAAATTTCCTGATACTAATTTCTTTAGTATCATGTTTTTTTCTTCTAAAAGTTTTTCTTTTAAGAATTTATTTACTAAATCGTCTACCGCTTTGTCAACATCGCTTATGTCTAATTCTTTTGATAATATGTAAGTAATGTGGCTTATAAGTTCATCATCTTTTTCAAATAATCCTATTACATTACTAATATCCCCTTTTTCTAGTTCTTCATACAAAACCTTGACGATTTTTTTATTTCTTTCGTCTTTAAAATCATCTGGAGATATCTTGTCTTTTATTTTTTGATATACATTCTCTCCTTCGTTTATTAGAAGAAGTATTATCAAATTTTCTTTTGCTGAGTTTTTATTGCTTTCTTCTATTTTTGATTTAGTTTCCACAGGCTTTGGAGCAACTTGCCTTTCCAAAATTTTTGCTCCTGCTGAATTTGCATATGCAAGCTTGTTTAATTGAGCATATATGGCTTCTTTTGATATATTGTATTGTTCCGATATTTTATCTATATATACTTCTTTTTCAATGTCATTTTCTACTTTTGATAAAATATTACTAACTTCATTTAAAAATTTTATTTTGTCATTTATTTGGTTTATGTCTAAAGTTTTTTGTAAGTTTTTTACTTTAAATTCTACCAATGAAATGGCATTTTGCACATACAAGTTGAATTTACCGCTTCCATATTTTATTATAAACTCATCTGGGTCTTTTGCTCCTTCTAGTTGTAATATTCTAATGTCATACCCAATGCTTTGCAAAATTTCAAGTCCTCTCATTGTAGCACTTTGTCCTGCTCCGTCTGCATCATATCCTATTATAATTTTTGATTTATATCTTTTGAGTAATCTTCCTTGTTTTTCTGTTAGTGCTGTTCCAAGTGAGGCAACTGCATTGTCTATTCCTCTTTGATGAAGTGATACTGCATCCATATATCCTTCAACCATAATTATAAAATCTTTTTCTGTTTTTTTTGCTATATTTAGTGCGTATAAATTTCTTCCTTTGTTGTAGCAAATTGTATCTGGGGAGTTTATGTATTTGGGTTTTGAATCATCTAATGCTCTTCCTCCAAATGCTATTACTCTATCTTTTACATCCTTTATTGGAAACATGAGCCTTTTTTTAAAGGCATCGTTTGGCGTTCCGTTTTTTGACATTAATACTAATTTTGATTCAAATATTTCTTCGTCATTAAATCCTCTTTTTCTTAGTTCTCTATATAGTTCGTCAAAGTTGCCTGAATATCCTATTTGAAATTTTTTTAAGGTATTATTGTCTAGTCTTCTTTTTTTTACATATTCTTGAGCTGGTTTTGCTGTTGGCTTGTACAAGTTTTCATGGAAATATTGTGCTGCTATTTCATTTATTTGGTAAACTTTTTCCTTTAGCATTGCTATTTTTTGTTCTTCTTTGGTTGTTTCTATTTTTGGAAGTGTTATATTAGCTCTTTCTGCTAACATCTCTACTGCATCTTTGAATT
Source organism: uncultured Clostridia bacterium (assembly GCA_944386135.1). Classification (GTDB taxonomy): domain Bacteria; phylum Bacillota; class Clostridia; order TANB77; family CAG-508; genus JAAWPK01. The sequence continues at coordinate 15,027 of CALWZW010000009.1, forward strand.
CTATATTTTCAATCTTTTTTAAGAATCCTATAACATCTCCTCCGGCTCCACAACCAAAGCAATGAAATATCTGCTTAGTTTCAGAAACTGAAAATGATGGAGATTTCTCATTATGGAATGGACATAATCCAAAATAGTTTCTACCTTTTCTTTTGAGTGATACGTATTGTGAAACTACTTCTACTATATCTGTATTTGCTTTTATTTCTTCAATTAGTCCACTATCATATCTCACCATTTTCTTCCCTTCTTTCAATATTTACAAGGTAAACTAGTCCTTGCCACATAAAAGTTTCTCTCGAAATTTTTACGCATTAATAATATTCGACACATAATTCATAAATCCTTCCAACATTATGTCGATTAATGTGGATAGTTTTTCCATTAGTGAAAAAAACAAAGAGACAAAGTTTGTTTCCTTTGCTCTTCATTTTCTTTATCTTAACTTTTTTTCAATTAAATCTGCTAATTCTTTAGCTTTTTTTAATATATATTCTTTATCTTCTCCTTCTATCATAACTCTTATCAAGCTTTCTGTTCCTGAAGGTCTAATAAGTACTCTTCCATTATTTTCAAATTCTTTTTCAAGTTTAGAAATTGCTTCATTTATGTCTTTATCCTCTTTATATGTCATTTTCTTTTCGCTATTTACTTTTGCATTTATTAACACTTGTGGATATATATTTATTATTTTTCTTGCCTCAGATGGTTTCTTTTTGCTTTTAAGCAATATCATAATTAGCATAAGTGATGTTAATATTCCGGTCTCCTGTTGGGTTGTAGTCTAAAAGTATTACGTGTCCTGACTGTTCTCCTCCGAGATTATATCCATTTTTTAACATTTCCTCTAAGACATATCTATCTCCGACTTTTGTTTGTTTTAAAGTTATATTATTTTCTTTAGAAAATTTATTTAATCCTAAATTACTCATAACTGTTGCAACTAAAGTATCTTTGTTTAATTTGTCTTGTGACTTTAAATAGTTAGATATTATTGCAAGAATTATATCTCCATCCATTATATTCCCATTCTCATCAACTGCAAGACATCTGTCTCCGTCTCCGTCATAGGCAATTCCTAAGCTAAGTTTATTTTCTACAACAAATTTAGAAATTTTTTCTATATGTGTTGAGCCACAGTCTGCATTTATATTTATTCCGTCTGGTGCATTGCTGATAATTTTATGTTTTATGCCAAGCTTTGTAAATATTTTTTCTGCGACCTTATATGTTGCTCCATTTGCTGTATCTATACCAATTACAAAGTCTTCTTTTATATTTTCTTTTATTTCTTTTGAAAAATTCTCTATAAAAAAGTTTATATATTTTTGAGTAAGACTTTCTTGATATTCATCTGTTCCTATCTTATCACCTATTGCTCTAAGCTCATTTATCTTGCCCGAGTCCATTACTTCTTCTATTTCTTCTTCTATAGAGTCTTCAATCTTCATTCCTTTATTGCTGAAGAATTTTATTCCATTATGTTCATATGAATTATGTGATGCAGAAATCACTACACTTGCATCTGCATTTAGTTCTCTTGTAAGGTATGCGACTGCTGGTGTAGGAATAACTCCTAGATGTATCACATTTGCTCCATAGCTCAAAAATCCCGCCGTCATAGCACTTTCTATTAAGCTCCCAGATAATCTAGTATCTTTTCCTATTAATATAAGTGGAGCATGGTTTGTATGTTTGCTTAAAACATATGCTCCTGCTTTTGCAACTTTGTAAACAAGTTCTGGAGTAAGCTCCGTATTTGCAATTCTTCTAATTCCATCTGTTCCAAAATATTTTCTCATTATATATCTCCTATAGTTACATCATATTTATGTTTTATTATATTTATTACTTGTTTTTTACAAAATTCCATGAGTCTCTGCACATTTCTTCTATTCCTCTTTTAGCTTCCCAGCCAAGCTCTTTTTTAGCTTTTGTAGGGTCTGCATAATACATTGCTAAATCTCCTGGACGTCTTGGTGCTATTTTATAGTTTACTTTAACATTGTTTACTCTTTCAAATGTATTAACTATGTCTAATACACTATATCCGCATCCTGTTCCTAGATTATGAATATATACTCCTGGTTTAGTTAATTTTTCTAACGCTTTTACGTGCCCAATTGCTAAGTCTACAACGTGTATATAGTCTCTTACTCCTGTTCCGTCTTTTGTATCATAGTCATTTCCAAATACACTTAATTCTTTAAGTTCTCCCGCTGCAACTTTTTGTATATATGGCATAAGATTATTTGGAATTCCATTTGGATTTTCTCCAATTAATCCACTTTCATGTGCACCTATCGGATTGAAATATCTGAGTATTGATATTGTCCATTCTTTATCTGAAGCGTATAAGTTCTCTAGCATTTCTTCTATAACTGCTTTTGTTGCTCCATAAGGACTTGATGCTTTTCCTCTTCCCATTTCTTCAACATATTTTGGAGTTCCTGGATCTCCATATACAGTTGCTGATGAACTAAATACTATTTTTTTACATCCGAATTTTTTCATTGCTTCTAATAGTTTTATTGTTCCATATACATTATTATCATAATATTCTAATGGAATTTCTACTGATTCTCCTACACCTTTTAATCCAGCAAAGTGTATAACTGATTCTATTTTATTTTCATTAAATATTTTTTCTAATGCTTTTTCATCTCTTATGTCTGCTTCGTAGAATTTGCATTTTTTTCCTGTTATTTTTTCGATTTTTTCTAGTACATCTTTTGAGCTATTGCATAGATTGTCTATTATTATTACTTCTTTATTTTCATTTAATAGTTCAACTACGGTGTGACTTCCTATGTATCCTGTTCCACCTGTTACAAGTATTGACATATTTTTTCTCCTTTTCTTTTATAAATTAAATTAGGCGTCTCTTATTTAAGACGCCTTATTGCTTGAGAATTAACCCACTACTGAGCTGTCTTCCTCATTAAATGGGATAAATTTATTTACAACTGTATTATCTCCGATATTGTCTACTCTGAATGTTTGATATGATTTAGAGATTTTATCATCTACTAAACCTTCAACTACATCTTGAGAAGAATGTTCTGCTAAAGCAAGTTCACTGACTAATATTTGTTTTGCATTAGTAAGCATTTTCTTTTCTCCTGTAGATAATCCTTTTTCTTTTTGCTTAAAGCTTAAGTTTCTTACAACATCTGCTACTTCATATATGTTACCTGTTTTCATCTTATCCATGTTTTCTCTATATCTTTTATTCCAGTTCATTTCTGTTTGTGTTTCGTCTTCTGATAAAACATCGAATACTTTTTCAGCTTGTTCTTTGTCTATTACACCTCTTATCCCAACTTTTTCTGCTTGAGCTGTTGGTATCATTACTTTTACCTCTCCTGGCATTTTTATTATATAATATGCCTGTTTTTGTCCTAAAATATCTTTTTCCTCAATAGCATCGATTGTTCCTGCACCGTGCATTGGATAAACTATGTAATCTCCTACGTTGAACATAAACACACTTCCTCTCAATTTGTCTAATTTTTCCGACACATTTATTATACTACAAATTTTGGAAAAAGTCAAAGGAATTACGTAAAATTACTTTTTGACAAAGTAGATTGTTTTTTATTCTTTATTGTTTGTAAAATTTGCTCCATTTAGCGTAAATGCAAGGATTAGCGGGAATCCGAAAAATAGTATTAATACATATCTTACTAGTACCATTGGGCCTAAAAGTACTGTTAGCCATAAGAAAAATATTATACTTAAGCTAATGACAATTTTCTTTCTTTTTTTGTAAATATTGTACCCTATACATATAAATAATCCCCATACCATTGCTCCTAGCGAAAATAGCATTGATATAACTGGTATTTTATTTATATCTGTATACCTTGATATATTATAATATATATCTCTTAGCCATGGAATTTTGCTGTCCTCTTCTCCTGGTGGCTCACACATTGCTGCAAAATATGAGGTTTCTTCGCCATATAATTTAGGTGCTTTTTTGTTATACCCATCTATTATTGTATCTGGATACCAAAAGCCTAGTGTATTTTCTAAGAATGAATCTATATACATTCCTGGATTTTTTAATCCTATTTCAAACCATAGTTTAAAAAATCTAGAATATCCCATATTCCCTAAATATACTAAGTCTTTTATTTTGTCCGAACATTCTGGTAAATATTCTTTTAGTTGTTTATCTGTTGTATATTCATATATTGTGTCTAGTTCTTCTTTAGTTAGGCTTTCATAGTTATAGTTATATACTCTTGCAATTTGTTGAAGTGGTACTGAAAATGCTTCTGAATTATATGTTCTACTTACTTGTAATACATTATATATTATTTGTATGTATATTAAATATAATATGATTAAGCTCACTATTGATATTAATATCTTTTTATTCTTCATTGCAATTGCAAATATTATTAGAAATGGTATATATGCATATATTGCATTATTTCTAAATATTATTGCTAGAAACATTACCATAACAAATTTTATTTGTTTTGATTTTGAATTTATAAATTCCTCTTTATTCAAAAGTGCCTCTATCGCCATGATTATACTCACAATTGCTAAGGCTGAGAATATGGCGTCTTTTGTTGAGCACATTGCATACATTACCACTACTGGAAATAATGCATAATATAATACTGATATTATCCTTATCATTTTAGAGATATTATACTTTTCTAAGAATGATATGCAATATGTAAAGCAGCCCGCAATTAATAGCATTTGAAAAAACAGATATAAAGCTATTGCAATATTAAATGAATATGTCGCATTTGCTATATGCGTTATAATAAACCCTAATATAAATACATGTATTGGTGGATGCCATGTTGTAATTCTTTCTTCTAGGTATTGCAAAAATTCATCATATGCATCATAGCAAAAATATCCTGGATACGCCGCTAGAAATACTGGTATCCAGCAAACTACTATTATTAAAAATGCAATAAGTTGTTTTTTGTTAGCATTTAATTTACTTATTTTTTCTTTGTTTTTTCTTTTTTCAAATTTTTCTATTAGTTTGTATAATTGCACTATTAATGCATCTATCACAAATGATATAAATATTATTGCTAAGTATACTTGTATATTTCCATATTCTACTGTACTATTTGTATCTATGCTATTACCTATCACTAAAAATGTAGAAAACATTATTCCTAAAAAGCATGCACTTTTAATCTTTTCTATATTTTCTCTTATAAATGTCTTTTTCAGCAAATATATAAAGCTTACAAATACAATTAGTGATACAATGCTATTTGTGTATGTTATTTCTTCCTCAAAATTTATAACATATTTTAAAAAATATGTTGCTAAGAATGAAATAATCACAATGCTTAAATTTAAAATTATATCTTTATTTATTTTTTTCATTTTTTATTCCTTTGTATTACTATATTTTTCTTTATTTCTTCGATTTCTTCATATCTTAATAATCTATTTTCAAAGCTCTCTCTATGTTGTTTTACGATAGTGTCAAGTATTGTTCCACATTGTGCAACTATAATTCCGAGTGTTACGAGTCCTGTTGCAAGTACAGCTGATGGTAGTTTTGATATATACCTTACTTTAAAATATTCGGTAATTACTGGAATTCCAACAGCTATACCTGCTATAATCAAAACTGCTGCTATTATAAAGAAAAACCTTCTTGGCCTATAGTCTTTATACATACTAAATATCTTCTTTAATACTTTTATTCCGTCTGATACTGTGTTTACTTTTGACCTACTTCCATTTTTTCTATCTCTGTATGTAATTGGAATTTCTTTTATTATAAAGAGTTTGTCTAAAGCATAAAGTGTTATTTCTGTTTCTATTTCAAATCCTTTACTTAAAATTGGCATATTTTTTACAAATCTTTTATTGAATGCTCTATATCCTGTCATTATGTCTTTTAATTTACTTCTAAATAATCTATTAATTGTTCTTTTTACTAAGTTGTTACCAAAGTCATGGAATATTCTCTTGTTTTCTTTTTTATATGTACCATTTGAAAGTCTGTCTCCTGTTGTCATGTCGGCCTTTCCGCTCGATTATTGGTCTTATCAATTCATGAACCGCTTCTGCTGGATATGTGTCGTCTCCGTCAACCATAACATATATGTCCGCTTCCACTTCTCTAAACATTCTTCTTACAACATTACCTTTGCCTTGATTGTATTCGTGTCTGACAATTGCTCCTGCACTTTCGGCTATTATTGCTGTGTTATCTTTTGAATTATTATCATAAACATATATATCTGCTTCTGGCAATTCTTTTTTAAAATCTTTTACTACTTTTTCTATTGATTGTTCTTCGTTATAGCATGGTATTAATACTGCAATTTTCATCCATTTTCTCCTATTTTTATTTTTATGTTTAGATTATATAATAGTTAAAATAAATTATCAAGTAATTTTTATTAGTAATCTAGAAATTTGCATATTTCGACATTTCGTGGTACAATAGGATATATTATATTTATAGGAGAAATTTATGAATGATCCAATAGTTATAGGTATTGCTGGTGGTACTGCTTCTGGAAAAAGTACTTTGGCAAAAAATATTGAAAGAGAATTTAAAAACGAAATCACTATGCTTTCTCATGATTATTATTATAAAAGTCATAGCGATTTAACTTTTGAAGAAAGAAAGCTATTAAATTATGATCACCCTGATTCATTCGATACAGAGATGCTCACTCAGCATATTAAACTTCTTAAACAGGGCAAAATTATAGAAAGACCTAATTACTCCTTTGTAACATATTTAAGAGAAGATGAAACGACAACTGTTCTTCCTAATAAAGTCATAATTGTCGATGGGATTTTAATCTTTGAAAATAAAGAGCTCCGTGATAGTATGGATATTAAAATATTTGTTGATGCAGATGCTGATATACGATTTATTAGGAGACTTCAACGTGATATCTATGAAAGAGGACGTACCATTGAATCAGTTATATCTCAGTATTTGTCAACTGTAAAGCCTATGCATGAGCAGTTTGTTGAACCTACAAAAAAATATGCAGATATAATTGTTCCAAGAGGCGGTCAAAATAAAATTGCTTTAAAAATGATAATGGAAAGAATAAAAAGTATATTAAATGAAAAATAAACCTGGATAATATATCCAGGCTATTTTTACTCTCTTCCTATTGGATGGTCTGATAATTTTACTACCACAATATCGTTAATTACTTTTACAGATTCTTGTTCTGGGAATATCTCCATTTCTTCAAATTCTTCTGAATTAACTATTTCAAGGTATTCTCTATCTGTACAGAATTCTATTTCAATTCCCATATATTTTTCTAAGAAATTTTTAATTGTAACTTTTCCGCTAGCATAATTTTCCCAAAATTCTCCGTAGTCCGTTATATATCCAACTGCCATTTCATATATTTTAGATTTTCTTGGATAGTTATTCTGTTCTATTGTTCCTGCAAAACATATCTTCATTCCTTTTTGGTATTCTTCATTTGTTTCTATTCTATCTACAATTCTAATCATTGTCGAATATGCTTGGTTAAGTGTATATTCTCTTGCTATATATGTGCATTGGTCAGATAATGCATATGTAATAATTATGATTAAAAGTATTGCTGTTGCTCCCCAATTTACTATGGTTTCTCTCCATGTGTCTCCATCTAAAGTCTCTAAAATCGCTATTAGTAATATAAATGGTAAATAGAGTGATGCGCCCATTAGTAAATTTACTGTTCTTTCTTGTGCAATAAGTTCTATTGTATTTATTGCAATTGGCATTATTGCAATAAATGCAATTATCATTATTATCTTTACTGGACTTTTATATGTTTTGTTTTTTATCATTGATATGACTATGGCTGCTGCTAATATTATGAAAAATATTAAATTTGCATATTCTCTTTTCCAATATGAATTTTTTAGTATATTATCTTCAAAGAAAAATTGGTAAAATGTTGTGTATGTTTGCTTTATTGCTTCTGGTATTGTTTTAAATATTGAAAGCCCAATTTCATTTGCTCCACTATATGTTGAGAGCTTTACATGTGTGAGATATAGTACTAGTTGTGTTAAAATGTAATATATAATAGCTCCTAAAATAACCATTCCTATGCTTTTCAATATATCTATCCAAATTGTTTTTATACTTTCTTCATTTTTTAGAAGCTTTAATATAGGAATAATCACACACAACGTCACTGTAACTCCTATATATGACTGATATAAACCTAGGCTTAATGCTACAAAACAGCTTGCTATTATAAAGCAATTTGCGTTTCTTTTTTTGTATATAAAATATACTGATAAGACAGATAAAAGCATTGCTATTGCATAAGAATCTGAACAGTAAGGATATGTTACTATTATTGCAAATGTAGGTGCTGTTACAAGTATTGCAGATGTTAAAACAATCCATATTGGTTTCTTAATATTTAGTAGTTCTACTAATACTATTGAGGTTGCTCCCATTATTATAATTGTAATAAAGCTACTTGCAACTGTTGAAACAGCACTCCCTCTTAATAGATTCATTATAATTAATCCCCATCTTCCTAGAGATATTTCCCATTCACTCACTCCATGGTAATTTCCGGCATATAAAGTATCTGGGTTATGTATGTCGTTTGCATATACTTGAAAATATACTATTGTAGCCATTATGACAGTCGCAAAAAAAGCAATTTTTCTGTTAAAAGTAAATTTACTTGTTATTTTCTTTAAGAAATCATTTGGTGATATTTTCTTTGTTTCCATTTTTTCTCCTTTTTAACAACTTTTTTCTTATAGTAATTCCTTTACATATGGTATTTTCTTTAATATCATTGTAATTATTGTACCTACAAATATTATGCAAACTATGCCTATTATACATGCTGGCATCGTTTTTATAAAAGGATTTAAAACTAATATTATTTGATTTAGCATGTAATATATTAAAACCGTTTCCATTAAATATATTCCAAAACTGCAGCTCCCCACTGTTAGTATCATTTTGCTTAATAATTTAGGTAATTTCTTATCTTTAAAAATACTTTTAACAAGAATAAAAATGTACATTGCAATTATTATTTCTCCATATTCCAAATATGTTTGTACCATTTTGTCTCCTGTTTTTTGAATTTCTAATGTTGTTAAAATTCCCGCACAAATTATTGTTGCAATTATTAATATTGTAAATCCAATTTTCATTTTATTACTTATCTTCTTTACATCTAGTATGTGTTCACAATAATATCCTATTATTGGGCAGATTATATTTATTTCTAATAAATATATAGTTAATCGGCTATTTAGACTTATATCAAATAATTGATTAATTATTGGCATTATAAGCTTATATATAACATAAATTATAAATAAGTAATAATAGGTTTCTTTCTTCATATTTCTTACTAGGTTTCGTAAAAATGGCAACATTATTAGAAATGCTAAATAAAGATATAAAAACCAATATGATACTATCATTGGTGTTGAATAAATATTCTTAAAAAATAGAATTATAAAATCTGTGCTAAATATTAATTTAGTTTGATTAAATTTGCACATAGCAAATATTAATACAAGAAAAGATGCAATTATTATGACCAATACGATTTTTAGTATTCTTCTTTTGTATAAAGTTTTTATGCTTTCTTCTTTTCCTAATAGCAGTGCTCCTGATATCATGAAAAATATTGGTACAGCTGCTTTAGATATAACTGATATTGCTAAAAATATTACATATAGTACTTCATTGGCAGTTTTTGCATATAGTTGAAATCCAGCAATTCCTGTATGATTAAATATTACGAAAAAAATCGCAATACATCTTAGTATTTCAATATGAATTTTTTTGTTTGAAGTTTTATTTTCTATAACTTCCAAATTATTCTCCCTTTTATCTTCCATCTTTTGCTCCATTTTTTGCTATTTCTCTTAATAGTTTTTCAAAAAAATTATGTATGTTCATTGAAGGATTATCATAATAATAAAATGGCTTTTTTCCTTTTATAATCTTTATTTTATCATCTTCAAGCTTAGCATTCATAATTTCATTGGCATTTTTTATTGCTCTTTCAATATCTTCTAAATTTATTTGATTTAAAATTTTTTTAATATTTTCATATTTTTTTATATTATCTGTATCTCCAAGTCCAAATTCTTTTCTTATTTCCGCTTGATAGTCATCATTATTAAGTATACTTTTTGAAAATTTCTTTTTGTGTAGTAATAACCATAAATCAAAATTTAAGCTTGTATATATTGGCTCTACTCCATTTGTTTTTACTTTGCATTCAAATTCTTTTGGTTTATTATCATAATCAAATACAGCAATTTTAGGTATATTAGTAGATAATTTGCTTAATACTTTCAACTTTTTTACTTCTTCGAAATCAACTGTAGAATTTGAAAAATTTTCTTTTATAAGTTTTGCAAAATGCTCAAAATACATTTTTTCTTGTTGTCCATCATAATAGCATACATAACTTTTTCTAAATTTAGAGGGCATCTATTTGTCCTCCTTTTTTATTATTGCACTTTCAAAATCTATAAATGGTAAAGCTCCAAATTGTCCTTCAAAATATTTCTTCATATAATTATTTTCATTTTTTACATCAAAATCAGATAATTTATATACATTACTTATATAACTATCTTTGTCTTTTTCTATAAACAATATTTGATCTCTTCTAAAAAATCTTTTTTGCAAAAATAAAGGATTATGAGTATTAAATATCAGCTGTGCATTATTTTTATTTATATCTCTATTATTAAATAAATCTATAATTCCTCCAATAAGTTCTGGATGTATAGAACTATCTAATTCGTCTATTATAAAAATACCACCTTTATTGAATGACTCTATAAATTTCATCCAAAAATCAATTAATTTAGTTGTGCCCTTTGACTCTATATCTTTTGAATTTATAATAATTCCGCCTTTTCCTTTTAAGCCTTCTGGTTCATACATCGATCTAAGTACAAACTTTCCTTCATTTTCATCCTTCATATATACTATCTTTTGTGGTCCAAAATCAGCAAGCTCAACTAATTTATCTAATGATTTGTTTCTAAATAAAAAGTTTCCATCATCTGCATTATTAATTTTTATGTTTATTTTCTTTATATCAAAATTAACAACTGTAATCAATTTCTTTTGAAACCAATTTAAAATGTCATCAGCAATCTTTAAATTAATAATTGTCTTAAATGAGCTCGTTAAAAAAAGTGTCTCTTTATCCAAATTTTCATTAATACTTTTTTCTATATTAGATAATTCAGATAAATACTTTTTATTTTTTCCATATATTTCCAATACTTCTTCACTATTGTTTAAAACTACTTTGCTCTCGGTTCTTTCAAATAAATTTAGTTTATTTTCCTTTACTGATGTTCCAAAATCACTATATGTTATAATATTGAGTGCTTCATAAATTATACTTCTATCTTTTCCTATTAATGGATTCATAACTCTTAATTTTAGTATATAATTATATATATTTAAATCATTCTTGAAAGTTATTTCAAATTCAATCGGTTCTACCATCTTATTCACATCATGAATAAAAGCTGCAATTTCTAGCTTATTTATATCTTCGTTATTAATTTGTTTTTTTATTGTTCCATTTATTACAATTTCACGCAAAGTATCTATTGCTGTAATTATTGTTGTCTTTCCACTAGCATTAGCACCATATATAACCATTGCTGGTAATACATTCTTTTTTAGTCTTCCTTTCTTAACATTAATTAGTCTATCTTGATATTCTCTTTTATTATTATCAGCAAACATATTAAGTTCGGTTGTATTATAGAAAGACTTGAAATTTTTCATTTTAAAATTTAATAACATATATTCCTCCCCATTTATAATATATATGTTTCAATATAATTATACCATATTTTCATATTATTTCAATATTTATTTGCTAAAAAATCGCATTTTGATATATGTAATGTTGTTTTTATCAGTTAAAATAAATATATATTCTTTGTAATTTTGAGTATTTTATTATAAATATCTCAAGTTTTTCGTGGTTAAATCACGTTTTTGGTTATGCGATATATGTTTGCTTAAAAAAATACCAGAAGAAGTTTAAGCTTCTTCTGGTATTTTTTCTAAAATTGAAAATATATAAATGAGCTTTCATCAAATGCTGGTCCCCATACTCCGAATACTAGAACCACTAATATAGCAACTATATAAAATGCCCATCTAAACCATCTCTCTTGTTTATATACCCATTCTCTTACGTTGTATCCTTTCCATTTTATAAAATCAGCTACAAGTAAGATGATTATTGATAAAATCATGAATTGAAATTCTTTTCTTCCAAGTCCTAATTCAAATAAGCTTTCATCAAATAATATCCATGGGTTATATGTTGTAAATATACTCTTTATCATGCTTAATGCTTCTTTTGCTCTGCTAGCTCTAAAGAATATCCACGTAAAGTCTATTAATATAAATGTTGTAATAATTTTATATATCTTGTGACTTGCTGTTTCTCTATTTAAGTGTAATTTCTTAACTAGCCAATCTCTTACACCTTTTAATCTGTCTCCTATGATTTGGAAAATTCCATTTAGTCCTCCCCAAATAACATAAGACCATTGAGCTCCATGCCATAATCCACTTACTAAGAATACTATCATTATGTTTATGTATTTTCTTAACTTTCCTTTTCTGTTTCCTCCTAGAGGTATATATAGATAGTCTCTAAACCATGATGAAAGTGATATATGCCATCTTCTCCAGAATTCAGCAACTGATGTTGAGAAATATGGGCAATTAAAGTTTTCTGTTAAGTTAAATCCCATAACCTTTGCTGCACCAACTGCTATTGTTGAATAGCCTGAAAAGTCACAATATATTTGGAAAGCAAATAGAACTGCTGCAACGACTATGTACATTCCCCCATATTCTGGGAAATTATTGAATATTGTATCAACCACAACTACTACTCTATCAGCTATAACTATCTTTTGGAATCCACCCCAAATCATAAGTAGTAATCCATCTTTTACTCTTTGGCTGTCAAAATCATGTCTTTCATTTATTTGTGTTAATATACTCTTTGCTCTACCAATTGGTCCTGCAAGAAGTTGTGGGAAGAATGATACAAATAATGCATATTTAAGGAAATTCTTTTCTGTCTTTACATCTCCCCTATACACATCTATCGTGTATCCTATTGCTTGGAATATGTAAAATGATATTCCAACAGGTAATACTATATCAAATGATGGATTTAGAATTTGCATATTTAGTGCACTTAAAACCCTGTTTATGTTATCAATTGCAAAGTCAAAATATTTGAATACAAATAATATTCCTAAGTTTAATATAACACTTGCTGCAACATATATTTTCTTGCGTCTTGTCCTTCTTTTTTCATCATCAATTTTTTTATTTGCTCTGTCTATTAAAATTCCACTTGCATAAGTAATAACTGTTGAAGCAAGTAATATTAGAGCATATTTGGCATTCCAACACATATAGAAATAGTAACTTGCAATTAATAGCCAAATATATCTAATTTTATGTGGTATTAGGAAATATATTAAAGTTACTATTGGAAAAAATATCAAAAAGTTGTATGAATTAAATAACATTTTTTGCTCCCCTTTCTATTAAAACCATACTGTATCTATTTCTTCACCTGTTCTGTTATCCCAGGTTGTTATTTTTATTGTTTTATTTTTGTTTTCTTCAAATGCACTATCGTCTATTGAATAATTATTGTCAAGATTTTTTAATAGTTCATATAACGTTGTTCCTTCGTTTATTTTTCTTGTACTTGATATTTTGATTTCATACTTAATGTCTTCTTCTCCATATAGTAACATTAGGTAATTATTTAATTCCTCGCTATTGTTCTTTAAATTACTAATTTTAAAATCTATATATTCATCATAATCTTCATACCAGAAGTTATATGTCGCATTTTCTCTTTGGTCTGGTATGTCGTAGTTTTCCATTATGTATTTGCCTAAGTAATCTGTAACTTTCCTTGCTCCTGATGGGTTTAGGTGTTCTGAGTCATAACAATCTGTGCTATAATTTACTGTATTCATACTTAAAAAATTAATATAATTTACGTTATATTCATCACAGATATCTTGTACATATTTTGATGTTGATATTTGTTTAGTATCAGCTGGATATGGAATATATGTAACCAATACTTCTATATTATTTTCTTGGCAATATTCTATCATTTTTCTTAAATATTTCATATTTATAGTTTCTTCATCTCTATATTTCTCTATCTCACTAAAATTGTTGATTTTTTCAGGTTCAGTAACTTTAATTCTAGACTCTGCTCCTTTTTCATATTGATTATTAACTATAAAGTCATCTTTAGTTAGCTCATTCCATCTTGAATGATATAGTGAAAAATCGAATAAATATTCAACACTTTTATCTAATATATCTTCTCCATCAAATAAATCTTTTATTGTTAAATATTTTGTATATGATATTGGATATGAATCTAATGTATAATGTGATTCGACTCTCTTTACTTTATTTAGCTTGTCCGTATGATGAACCATATATGTATCTATTACAACTAGTTTAGGAGCATTAGTTTGTTCTAACGCCAATAATAGATTATAATAAGACAATACTAGTCTCTCTCCATAATTTGCCATATTATATGAAACAATTCCATAATCATTCCATAATTGCATTGGAAATATTCCATTTAGCATATGACTACTTCCGAAAAATAGTACATCAAATTCTTCTTGATAGAAAAAATCCGCAATCTTAGCATTTGAATTTTTTCGTTTCGTTAAATTATATACCACTTCAAAGCATATGATTAATATCATAAAAAATATAATTAACTTTATGAAGCCTCGAATCCTCTTTTTAGCGATATATCCGTGTGTGTACAGTCTGTGGCATTACGTCGTTTTTTTGTTTCATTTTATAATTTCTCCCCTTATTAAAACCATACTGTGTCTATTTCTTCTCCTGTTCGATTATCATAAGTTGTTATTTTTATTGTTTTATTTTTGTTTTCTTCAAATGCACTATCGTCTATTGAATAATTATTGTCAAGATTTTTTAATAGTTCATATAGTATTGTTCCTTCGTTTATCTCTCTTGAACTTGATATTTTGATTTCATACTTAATATCTTCTTCATCATATAATAGCATTAAGTAATTGTTTGAGTTTTTCTTATTCTTTTCTAAATTTTCTATTTTTAAATCTATATATTCGTCATAGTCCTTATACAAAAAACTATATGCCTCATTTTCTCTTTGGTCTGGTATGTCATAGTTTTCCATTATGTATTTGCCTAAATAATCTGTAACTTTTCTTGCTCCTGAAGGATTTAGGTGTGAATCTTCATCATAGCAATCTGTATTGTAATCTACTACATCCATTGATAAAAAGTTAATGTAATTTACATCATATTCATCACATATTATTTGTAGATACTTTGAAACTTTTATAGATATATCACCAGCTGGGTATGGTAAATATGTAACCAATACTTCTATGTCGTTTTCTTTGCAATACTCTATTATTTTTTTTAAATATAGCATATTTATAGTTTCTTCTTCATTATATATATTTATATCATTAAAATCACTTGTTCTATTAGGAGTTGCAACCGATATTCTAGACTCTGCTCCTTTTTCATATTTTTTACCACTTATAAAGTCGTCTTCTATCAATTCATCCCATCTTGAATGATATAATGAAAAATTAAATAAAAATTCTACTTCTCTTTCTAATATATTTTTTTCATCAAATATATTTTTTACTGCTAGATATTTTGTATATGATATTGGATATGCATCAAGTGAATTATGTATATGTTCCTCATCCATTATTATTTTTTCATTAAATATGGTTGACCATCCATCTATCACTATAAGCTCTGAATTTGTATGTTCTTGTGATAATAACATATTATAGTATGTAGTAGAAATTGACTCACTTGGATTTCCCATATTATATGCAACTATTCCGTAGTCATTCCACAATTGCATTGGAAATACTCCGTTCATCATGTGACTGCTTCCGAAAAACAATACATCAAAGTTTTCCTCTTGACTAAAAAAATCTGCCGTTTTTTCATACGCATATTTTCGTTTTGTTAAATTATATACAACTTCAAAACATATAATCAATATAATCAAAAATACAATTACCTTTGTGAAACCGAGAATTCTCTTTTTAGTGATATATCCGTGTGTGTACAGGCTGTAGTGTTACATCATTTTTTTGCTTCATTTTCTACCTTTTTTCCCCCTAATTAAAACCATACTTTATCTATTTCTTCTCCTGTTCTATTATCCCATGTTGTTATGTTTATTGTTTTGTCTTTGTTTTTCTCGAATGCACTATCGTCTATTGAATAATTATTGTCAAGATTTTTTAATAGTTCATATAGCGTTGTTCCTTCATTTATTTCTCTTGTACTTGATATTTTGATTTCATATCTAATGTCATCTTCTCCATATAGTAGCATCAAATAATTATTTAAATTTTTCTTATTTTTTTCCAAGTTATCTATTTTTAAATCTATATATTCATTATAATCTTCATACCAAAAGCTATATGCCTTGTTCTCTCTTTGGTTTGATATATTATAATTCTCCATTATGTATTTTCCCAAATATTCCGTTACTTTCCTTGCACCAGATACATTCAAATGAGAATTTGCATCTTTGCAATCTATGCTATAATTAATCAATTTTATATTCAGAAAATTAATATAATTAACATTATATTCATCGCATATCGTCTGTACATATTTTGATGAAGCTATTTCTTTTTCATTAGCTGGAAAAGGTAAATAAGTAACTAATATTTCAATGTCATTTGATTTACAATATTCTATAATTTTTCTTAGATATTCCATATTAACTGTTTCTTCTTTGTCATAAATTCCTACATTATCAAAATTGATAATTTTATTTGGCTTGGCTATTTGAACCAAATAAGATGCTCCTTTTCCATAAGTATTTTTAATAGAAAAATCGTCTTTTTCTAGTTCTTTCCATCTTGCATGATATAATGAAAAATTGAATAAATACTCAAATTCATTTTCTATTATGTCTTTTCCATCAAATAATTCTGCTATTGCTTTATATTTTTCATATGATAGTGGATATGCATCAAATGTATTGTGCATTGAATTAGATATATTTTTTCTATAAAGTTTATCATCTAATTCTATTCTATATGTATCTATCACAATTAATTTTGGTTTTGTCTCTTTGCATGCAAGTTTCAAATTATAATAAGAAATAGCAATAGTTGAACTTGATTGTGCCATATTATATGAAATAATTCCATAATTATCCCATAATTGCATAGGTAAAATCCCATTCATTACATGGCTGCTTCCAAAAAATAATACGTCAAAGTTTTGTTCTTGATTAAAAAAATCAAGTGATTTAGCATATGCTTCTTTTCTTTTTGTTACATTATATATCATTTCAAAACAAATAAATAAGATGATAAGAAAAATTACACATTTTGTTAAATCATAAAGCCTTTTTCTCTTAAATTTACCGTATATGTATAGTCTGTAAATTTTCGATGCTTTGTTGTTTCATTTTTTCTCCTTATGATTATTAATTATTAGCTGAAATCATTTTTTATTATTACTTCATTTAATTATTTAATATGTTCCTCTTTTATACTTTAAACTTCAATGTCTTATTCATTATTTTTTTCATATTATCTTTGTTTACTATAAAGAAATATACAATTGCTACTCCAACATTGAGGATATTTAATACCATATTATTAATGTAATTTATTATTGTCATATATATTAACATTCCTGCTGCAATATATACACTTTTACTAAATTTTAAGTCTATTTCTTTCTTTACTTTTACATATCTAATAATGAAAAGAGCCAAATATGCTACTAAAGTTGATATCGTTGCTGCATATAGTCCGATAAAATTTATTAAAGCTAAATGAACAACTATATTTATAATAGCAGCAATTATTGTTGTTGACCCATTTGTCTTTGAGTCCATTTTAGCAACATATATTCCTCCAATAAATTGTGCTAACATAGAAAGAACTATAGCTATCATTAATATAGGTACCTGATAATATCCTGCAAAGTATTCTTCTGTAAATAATACATTGAATATAATAAAATTTCCACTTAAAATAAGTATGCATATTGATGTTAATATTACAAACATATTGTTCATGATTGAACTGTAATATTTATCTCTATCTTTGTCATTTATAGTTTCAGTTGCATTCTCTTGCCATGACATATGAAACACACTGAATATTGTTTGACAAAGATTTGGAATTTTATTTGCAACTGCTAATATAGCATTCATTGAGGTACCTAATACACTTCCTACTATTGTTCTATCTGATGCACTTATGCACCACCATGATAGTGCATTAGGAATCATAGGTAAAGAGTATTTTATCATTTTTTTAGCCATTAATTTATCAAAGCATTTAAATGAAACATATTCGAAAAACTTTGCTCTTACCATCATAAATATTGCACTTATTAGATATCCTATACTATAACCTAATATTATACCAATAAGTCCTAAATTCATGAATTTAACCAAAATGGTTACTGAAATTACCATTGCTATAACATATATAATATTAGCAACAGCATATACTTTTAACTTTTTTAGTCCTCTTAAAATCCAGCCCATAAGGTTATTAATTGTTTCTGCAATTAGTAATATTATGAAATAAACTGCAAGATTTCTAATCTGTTCAAAAAAAACAGATAATATTGCCGTAAAAATAATACATAAGATAAATCCAATCAAATTTATTATAATAGCATCTGTGATAATGTTTTTCTTTTCATTCTCTTTATTAGCGTCTAATAAATATCTAAACATAGCTTCTGCACATTCAAGTGTAATTATTGGCATTAGAAAAGATATGTATGTTACTATTAAGTCAAAAGTACCATAATCTGCTTGAGATAACCATCTAGTAAATAAAGGAGTCATTATAAACATAATACCTCTTGTGCATATTTTTCCAAAGGTTAATATAGCAGTATTTTTTACTAATCTTTCACTTCTATTGTTTTCCATATTTCCTCCTTTATTTTATGTAATGTTTTCTCACTGCTTGATTTCTTTACTTTTATGTTTTTTTATGTATTTTTCATTTAATTCTTGTATTTTCTGCTTAATATCTGTTATTATTTCCTTTAATTTCTTGCCTGTTGCTGTAAAATCATCAATACTTTGATATGATGCTAATGCAAATAACAATAGGAAATGAATTCTATAATAGCTTACTGTCCAATAGTCTAGAACTATTAATGTTAATAATGTTCCTATAAAGAATAAATTTAAATTTTCTTTTTTATTCTTGTAATTTTTAAACAATTTAATTATCGATATAGGCATCCAAGCATAAAATAATACAAATCCAATAATTCCAAAATCTGCAAGTAACTCTATAAAATTATTATGGGAATATCTAAATACTCCAGTATCATCTCTAAATTCAAATTTGAACCCATCTGTTCCGAGTCCAAAAATAGGGTTTTTACTAATATATCCAATTCCTTTATCAACCATTCTACTCCTTTGTGAAATAGATGCATCTTTTGCTTCTCCTGTAATTTCCATTATTAAACTGTCTATTCTACTTCCTAATAGATTATATAAGAAATCAATGTTCATTACTGCATAAATCCCAATCATAGCAATCACTAAAAAAATTACAAGATATTTAGTAGCTGACTTTAGTGTGATTTTCTTACCTAATGCCAAATAAAATATTACAAATAATATTGGAACCAAAAATAGTTTTCTCGTCCCTGTTAATATAGCAACTATTAGTAAGGAAATTAATATGATTCCTTCTTTTATTGGTTTATTTTTACTATTTTCTGCTATATTTAACATTTGATATGTTATAAATAAGAGGCTTATTGTAATATTATATGTTAATGCCATTCTGGAACCATATCTTCCTTCAAATACATATGTACCTAACCTTGAAGAACTATGTAATATTGCATATTCATATACCATTGTATAAATAGATACTAATATTGTACCTATTACAAATGTTTTCCCTATAATATTTACAGTTTCTTTTACACTTTTAGTCATTAAATTTAATAACCTAATTGCACATACTATAGAAATAAAATTAAATAACATATTCTTAACCATATAATATCCATATGATGCATAATCTTCATATTCACTTGCTAATGTAGAATCTACCCTAAATAATGCATATATAATTAAAATGGTATATGATATTTCAAATCCTGTTAGTTTATTTATTTTTTTTCTTTGTATGATATTAATAAAGTAGCATAACATACAAAGGAAGCCTAGTATGTAATGCACACTTATTGTATATATTGGCATCATAGGTATAGATGATATAAATAAAATTGCAATAGCTTTATAAAGCTTTTCTAATTTTGTATTTACTATACTTTCTTCCAAATGTATTACACCTCATTCTAAAAAATGTTTTTTATCTTTTTTAAAGACTGTGAATCTATATATTTTATAGATTTTTCATTATATAAACTAATATTTTTTCCTTTATTATATACTTCTATATATTTTTTGTATTCCTCACTGCCATTAGCATAATTTCCTAATTTTACTCTATCCATGTATTTTTGTAAATCACTTTTTAAAAATTTATAATGCAATAAAGCAGTTGTACATGGTATTCCACAATTAGGAGAAAATGGATATTGAAAGTGAGAGCCACATTGTATATCGCCTTTTATAAAATAAAATAATGGATATTTTGTAAGCATAAATTTTTTATTACTATTTTCGAAAAATACTCTTTGTCTAGGTCCACCTGTCACTGCTTCTAACTTATATGTACTTTTATGCTCATATGTATCACCATCAAAATAGCAATAGTATCCCTGAATATTATCTGTTTCCTGAAAAATAGCTTCTTTGCTATACATATCTAAAAGTAAAGCTCTTACTCTCCTATTTTTCTTTCCTAATTTAGATATATATTCGTCAATTGTCATTTCTTCCATTTTATCATATACAAATAATTCATCAGAATCCACACATAAATACCAATGATTAAAACCATAATGAGCAATTATTCTATTTATCCATGCTTCTCTATTTTTCGTAGTATATGGAGTTTCACATTTGTATAAATCTATATCAGGTTGTTTTAATAAATATTCAAATGTGCCATCTGTAGACATATTATCTACATATACAAAGTTTTTAACACCCATTTTTCTATAATAATTTAATGACATTTCTATTCTTTGAATATCATCTTTAACTATACAAATTAGGATTGGTGTTTTATTTCCGATTTCTTCAATTTTTATATTTTCTCTTACTGGTTTTATTATTGAAGTTAAAAATGAAAATGCTATTTCAGAATCTTTAGACTGTGCCCAGATAAATTTTATAAAGCTTCGTTTAAATATTTCTTTTACATCATCTTTCATACTAATTTGATTTTTATCTTCTTTGTAATCCTCAAAATCTTTTTTTACCTTTTTAGATATACTTATTGTTTTTATTGGATGTTTTAATCCATTTAAATTTGCTAAGAATGGTATTTTTCTTATTATTGCATCTTTAACTCTCATATTATCCTCTTCTCTTTTTACTTGCTATATATAATAGAAGTGTTTTTTTATGCTGTATTAATCTTAAAAATATTTTCTGTTTTCTTTCTAATTGTTCAATTGGATATTCATCAATAACCTTTCTTAATAACTTATCATTACAAATTTCTTTTATTGATTTTAAAGCTTCTTTTAGAGCTTTATTTGATATTTTAGTATTTTCTTGTTTAATGCATGCTAAAGTGTATATAAAGAATTGTCTACTTAGACGATATTTCGCTTCCTCATATAGATTTATTTTTTCTAATTCTTCTTTCTCTTTTTCATACATTTTTTTAGATAATTCAAATCTATTTTTTCTATATTTTTTTGTTAATGATTTTTCATTATGTCTATAATTGTAACACGAATTGCTTAATATAGCAACACTATTTGCTTGATGATAGTACTTTATGTCAAAAAAAATATCTTCTGATAAATATTCTCTCTCTGATTCAAATTTTACATTATAGTCTTTGATAATTCTCATATTGTACATACAATTCCATACAGACATTTTTATTGCGTCTTTTTTATCTGGTGCACTTCCAATTAATCTAAATAAAAGATTATCTACTTCTTCTCTTCCTCTAAATTCTTCTTCTCTATATGTAACTTTCTTAGTAATTATTTCATCATCACTGACTCTTTTAAATCCACCTATACAAGCATCTACTTGCTTTTCTTGAATCGCATTATGCATTACTTCTATTGCATCTTCATCTAAATAATCATCTGAATCTACAAATGTTACATATTCTCCTTTTACTATGTCTAGAGCTGTATTTCTTGCATACCCTAGTCCTTCATTCTTGTTTTTATGTATTACTTTTATTCTAATATCTTCTTTTGCTAAGTCATCACATATATCGCCACTTGTATCTGTAGATTTGTCATCTACAAGAATTATCTCTAGTTCTTTATATGTTTGATTTATTATACTTTCTATGCATTTTCTTAAATATTTTTCCACGTTATATACTGGAACAATTACACTTATCATTTTATCTCCTACTATAATTTATTTATCAAGTCATTTATATTTATATATTTACTTTTTCCAAATGGTTCGTATGATGCTTGTATTTGTTCATATCTCTTTGGTTGTTTTATACAAATTGTATCTTTTAAGTTATATTCTTTGCAAGTGAAACATATTTTATTTTTTAATGGCATTTCTGAAAATTTCTTCAGTAACTCTTCTGTACAAGCATTCTGGTCATTAAATTTATATAATATTTTATTATAATTTATTCTTTTTGTTCTTCTCTCCCACTTTTCTCTTGCTTCTTCTGGTGTTTTATAATGTAAAAAATGTATTTCTATATCTCCTAAACATCCTATTGGATATGTTCCAAAATTGTTTTTATTTTTTATTAACTCATACGAATGTGATTTTTCTGGGTCTATGAATTCTAATTTGTTTTTTAAATATTCTTTCATATTTGAAATAAATTTTATATAATCTTCTGCCATAAAAAACATTCCGATTGTTGGAGTATTATATGGTATTCCATAACTTTGGTATACAAATCCACCCCAACAATTATTAGAAATTATAGTAAAATCAGTATTATTAATCTTTTTTCTTCTATTTTTTGCCGTTAATTTTATATAATTTCTTCTTAACTTTATTCTTAACCCTTCATAAGTCATGCTCTCACCCATTCTCTTTTTCTAATAATGAATAATATATTTTTTCTAACATCTTTGCATTTTCCTTTATGTCATATCCTGCTTTTTTTACTTCTTCTACATATTTTGGATTTTCTCTATCCTTAATTTTTATTTTTGCTATTTCATTACTCCATTCTTCTGCACTATCTTCTATAGATTTAAATTGTACTAAATCTGTTACTTTAACATCTTTTGTTATTTTATCTGATATTATGCATGGTAACCCTGAAATCTGCCACTCAATTAATACATTTGGGAATCCTTCGAATCTTGAAGGAAATACCATTATATCCATTGCATTAAGCCATTCATTTATATTTGTTACCTTTCCTAAAAATAATGCTTTATCTCCTAAACCTAATTTTTTTACTTTATCAACTATACTATCCTGTAAATTTCCTTCACCTGCCAATACCATATAATACTTATCATCTTTTTTACTTAGTTCATTAAATATATCAATTAAAAAATCATGGTTTTTTTGATAATTAAATCTACCTACATGTCCAATTACTATCCTATCTTTAAGGTTATAATCATTTCTATACTTATCTCTTACTAGCTTATTAAATTTAAACTCATTAGCATCTTTTCCATTAGGAATAATTGTTATTCTTTTATCTCTCCCAAATAACCATTCTCCTGCTTCTTTTCCACAAGCAAATGCATCTGTATATAAACATCTAAAGAATGGCTTCAATATGTTATGTATTACCATATGATTCGATTTAGTATTTCTACTATGTGCTATTCTTATTTTACACTTAGCAAGATATGCAGCATACATTTCTAAAAATAAAATACTACTGCTTCCATGTGCATGTACTATATCATATTTTCCTTCTTGTATAATGTGTTTCAGCTTTAAAATATATTGAATTGGTTTTCTATTTCTTTCTGGCAATTCATAATATTTTGTATTATTTTCTGTAAATTCCTCTTTTAATCTATCACAGAGTTTATTTGGCATAACAAAGTCCATAGAAATTTTACTTTTATCGATATTTCTATAATAATTTAATATGCTGTTTGTTATTCCATCATTTTCAAAGCATGCTGTTGCTATAGTTAAAACTTTTATCATAGTAATTCCTCTTTATTTTCTTATTGTTTTTTATCTAAAACTAACAAATTTCCTATTTTTTCATCCCATTCTTTTGGCTTAAATGGTTGTAATCCACTAAAATGATAAAATGTTATTTCTCCAAAATATAATTCTCCATCTACCTCATAAAAATCAATTCTTGCATGTTTTAACTTAAAATATTGTGTTATTTTTTCTGAAAGTTGTATCATTTTATCGAAATTTTTTGGTTTTCTTATTTCCTTGTCTGAATTAGTATAATGCTGAACTATATCTAAGTGGTTAAAATCTAAATCATAATAATCAAATTTTGTTTCTCCTATGTTTCTATCCGTTGCTATAAACATTAATTTTGCTTTGCCATCAAAGCAAAAGAATTTATAATCTCTTAGTTCTCCATCTACATGATCTTCCATATACTTTTCAGCAATAATCCTAGGTTTTATATTTTTATATGGCCATTCCCTTCCAATATAATAAAAGTTATATTTCATCGCTTCATTAATTTTCTGTCTAGCTTCTTTAACATTTAGTTTATTCTTATCTTTAACAATATAAACTCCTTCTGAATCATGTGTACATTTTAATACAAATTTGTCTGGTAATTTGTCAAAATCTATTTCATCAAATGAATTCCAAACTCCTAAAGTTGGAATTATATATTCATTACCAATAACTTTTGCCACTTTCTCCTTCACATCATACTTATCTACTAAACTTGTATATATTTTTTTTCTATCATTTAATTTTAGCCAGTTTATCTTTTCATTGTATGTTTTTGGATTTTTGAAGTTGATAAACTTCTTAAAACGTGCAAAATAATAAATTTGCAAAAACATTTTATCTGGAATAAATCTTAAAGAATATTTTATCTTTTTTAGCATATCTTTTTTTGTCATTTTATTTCTCCCAATTATCTTGTATAAATTTATCAATTAAATTAATGATTGCCATAGGGTCTTTATTTTCCCATGGTTTTAAATCTGCTGTTCCATTATATATTTTTTCAATGGCTTTATCTAATTCTTCCATCTCATAGACTGCAAGTACATATTTATTACTTGCAAAAGCTTCATTGTTTTGTATTTGATGGTCATTTATATGTTCACCATATTTTTTAAGCCTTGTAACTGCAATTACTTTTTTTCCAGCATTTAATGCTTTCATTATAGAGCCAGAAGCTCCATGAGTTATTACAATATCTGCTTCATTAATTTTTTCTTGAAATTCCTCTGGAGATAAAAATTCTTTATACTTAAACCTTTTTGGTTTATATGTAGATGTACCTATTTGTGCGAATATTTCTTCCTTTATTTGTCCTGTTTCGCACATTTTATCTAGTTTTACGAATAGACGATCAAAAGGGTATTTTCTTGATCCTACACAAACAAAAATCAATATAAACACCCCCCATAAATGGCTTTTTTATAAAATTTCTTTTGACTTTCCCATTGTACTATAAATAAGTCTGTATGTTTTTCCATTTTTAGTCCTGCAGCTGTTGGCATATTAGCTCTTCCAAATGTTTCTATAAAGATAAACTTTTTCTTAAATAGTACAGCTAACAGATAAAAAGGATAAGCAACCAGAGTTCCCGTTGTAATAACGAAATCTGGTCTTTCTTTTATCCATATAAATATTGCTTTTATAAAGTTATACATCATTTTAAAAGGCATTAGTTTATCTTTCATATCTGTTTGTTTCATTAAATAGTTCGCATGTGATTCAAATTGTGTTTTTTCTGTAACGTAAAATCCACTATATTTATCTATAAGCGGTTGTAATTTTTGAAGTTGTTCCCAATGCCCTCCTGATGATGATACTAGACATAATCTTGGCTTTCTCTTTTTAGCTTTCACTTTTTATCCCTTCTTAATTTTGTAATTTATACCATTCTACAAATTTTTGTATTCCTTCTTCAAAAGTTGTTTCTGGTTTGTATGATAATTCTTTTGTTGATAAAGAAATATCTGCACAAGTTCTATTTACATCACCTGGTTGCATAGGTAATCTATCTATTTTTGCATTTTTTCCTAATACTTTTTCAATAGTTTCTATCATTCTAGTTAATGTTACAGGTTCATCTCCTCCGAGATTAAATACTCCAAATTTTTTCTCTGAAGTATTTACCCAATTTATTGCCCCCATAATACCTTGTACAATATCATCTATATATGTATAATCTCTTGATGTTGTTCCATCTCCATATACAGGAATTGCTTCATCATTTAATATCATTCTTGTAAATTTATTAATTGCTAAATCTGGTCTTTGTCTTGGTCCAAAAACAGTAAAGAATCTTAAGCAAGCTACATTTACATCATATAAATGATATTGAGTATGGCACATTAATTCTCCTGCTTTTTTTGTAGCAGCATATGGAGAAATTGGATTATCTACTTTATCTGTTACTTTAAATGGTACTGTAGGATTATTTCCATATACAGATGAACTAGATGCAAATACTACTTTTTTTACATTATGCTCTCTACATTTTTCGAAAATATTTTGAGTTCCCATAATGTTAACATCCCAATATAATCTTTCATTTTCGATTGAAGGTCTTACTCCTGCCATTGCAGCAAGATGAACAACTACATCTATGCCGTTGTGAAATGCTTTTTCTAGGTCTTCTGCATTTCTTATATCTCCTTCAACTACTGTACATTTATTATTATTCGCATTTGCTGTTTTTTCTACTTCTTTTATATTATTTCTTTTAATTTCAGGATTATAATAAGAATTGAAATTGTCAATAATTACTACTTCATTTCCTTCTCTTAATAATCTCTCACTTAAATGTGAACCTATAAATCCAGCTCCACCTGTTACTAGAAATCTCATCTTCATTTCCTCCTACTATCTTCCAATTGAATAATATTCAATTCCGTTTTTCTTCATTTCTTCAAGTTCATATATATTTCTTCCATCATATACTAATGGTGTTTTCATTAATTTTTTGTAACTTTCTGGTTTTACATTTTTTATTTCATCCCATTCAGTAAATATGAAACATACATTAGCATTTTCTAGTGCTTCTTCTGGTGTCTTTGTGTAATTAATCATATTTGGAAATCTTTTTTCATAATTTTTTTCGCCAACTGGATCATATGCATATATATTTGCTCCTTGTTTTAGTAATAATTCTATATTATCGATAGAAGGAGCTTCTCTTAGGTCATCTGTTCCTGCTTTAAATGTAAGTCCTAATACTGCAACTTTTAATCCGTTAAAAGTTATTAATCTTTCACTAGCTTTTCTATATAGCTTAGTTTTTTGTTCTTTATTTACATCTACAGCTGCTTCTACTGTTCTTAATTTATATCCATGTTGTTTAGCTAAGTATTTTAATGCTTTAGTATCTTTTGGGAAGCAACTTCCTCCATAGCCAATTCCTGCATGTAAAAAGCTTGAGCCAATTCTTGGGTCATAGCTCATTCCTTTGGCAACATCTTCTATATTTGCTCCAACAAGTTCGCATAAATTAGCTATGTCATTTATGTAAGATATTTTTAATGCTAAAAAGTCATTTGATGCATATTTTATCATTTCTGCACTTCTTCTTGTAACTGAAACAATTGGTAGTCCAAATGGTTCATATATCTCTAATAATTTCTTTTCTGCTTCTTTGCTTTCTGTTCCAATTACTATTCTCTTTGCTTGTAATGTATCTCTTACTGCATGTCCTTGAGCTAAAAATTCTGGATTACTTGCTACCTCGACTTTTACTTTTTTTACTAGACTGTCTTTGATAAATTGCTCTACTTTATCATTTGTTCCAATTGGAACTGTTGATTTAACAACTATTAGGCAGTCTTTTTCTATGCTTTCTGCTATTTGACGTGATACTGTTGCAACATAGCTTAAATTAGCTGAACCATCTTCTTGTTCTGGTGTTCCAACACCTATAAAGATTGCATCAGCATCTTTATATGCTACTTTATAATCTGTTGTATAGTCTAGTCTTCCTTCTTTATAATTTTTTATCATTAATTCTTCAAGACCTTCTTCATAGATAGGTGATTTTCCGCTTTTCATAACTTTAACTTTTTCTTCATCAACATCTACGCATATAACTTGATGTCCTTTCTCTGCAAAGCAAACTCCTGCTACTAGTCCAACATAACCTGTTCCTGCTACTGCTATTTTGTATTTTTTCATTTTATTCTTCCTCCTAATTATTTTTTAGTTATTTAAATATAATTACTTACACAATCACATAGCACCTTCCTTTTTGAATACGGAAAGTACCGTTTTGAACAATAATTTTATATCATAAAGTAAATTTCTATTATTGTAATATTCTAAGTCTAATATGAGTCTTTCATTAAATGTATTTCTATTTCTTCCTGATACTTGCCAAAGACCTGTTATACCTGGCTTGCATTGTATTATATATTTGTAGTATTCGCCCATATCCTTTTTTTCCCTAAATAAATATGGTCTTGGACCTACTAAACTCATATCTCCTTTTAAGACGTTTATAAATTGTGGAAATTCATCTAGGCTTGTTTTTCTTAAGAATTTTCCAATTTTTGTAATTCTTTCGTCATTTTCTACTTTTCTATAACTTAAATATTTTTCTCTGAATTCTTTATCCTCTTTAAGTTTTTTCATTAGGATTTTATCTGCATTTACTACCATTGTCCTAAATTTATACAACCTAAATGGCTTGCCATCTTCCCCAATTCTTTTTTGCATGAAAAATATTGGTCCATCATCTTTAGAAAGTTTATTTGCGATGAACACAACAACTACAAGAGGGCATAATATTATTATGCCAAAAATAGAAGCAAAAATATCTATAGCTCTTTTTAATATTCGATATGTGTTTATATTATTATTTTCTCGTACCTTTATACTCATATTTATGTTTGCATTTTCTCCATTAATCATTTAATCACCTAAATCATTATATCCTATGTTTTTAAGTCATAATAGGGATTAATTGTAGCTTTATGTTTCTTTCAAAATCTAACTTTCCCTAAGTAATGAATATAATATATCATAAAGCGACAAAAAGTGCAAGACATTTACTATAATTTGTCTTAGCACTCTTTCTCTTTCCATTTTGTAGTTCTTATTTAGCTTTTGATTTTGTTTGGTTTTGACATATATATTGTATTAATATTTTTGCCATTTTTTTAGTATAAAATACATTATGCTGATTATTATTTGAATTAGTTCCAGTTGAAGTTGCCTTCGACTATAACTTCTTTATTTCCTTTAACAATTTCTCCTATTTCATAAGCATTTATTCCTTGTGATTTTACATGCTCGATTATATCTTTTGCATATTCTTTTTTTGCAACAACAGTTAATCCAACACCTAAATTAAATGTACGGAGCATTTCTTTTTCGTCTACGTTTCCAGTTTTCTTAATTAATTTGAAAATATCCAATATTTGGTATTTGTCAGCATAGATTTTTGCATCTAGATTTTCTGGTAATATTCTATTTAAGTTCTCACAAATTCCTCCGCCAGTTATATGTGCAAGTCCTGTTATCATATCTTTTCCAAATAAATCTTTTATTGCTGTATAATAGCATCTATGTGGTTCTAATATTGCTTCGATAAATGTTTTTCCATTTACTTTTTCTTTTAGAACTTCTGGATATTCTTTCATTATTTTTCTTACTAGTGTATATCCATTTGTATGAATTCCGCTAGATTCTAGTGATATTACTACATCTCCTTCTTCTATTGCTGAGCCGTCTATTATTTTGTTTTTATCAACTATTCCAACAATGCTAGAAGTTAGTATGTATGTTCCTTCTGCTAATACTCCTGGTTGTTCTGATGTTTCTCCTCCAGTTAGTACGCATCCTTGTGCTTTACATGCGTCTGATATAGCATGTACTATTTTATTTATTGCTGTTTTTTCCATCTTTCCACAAATGATTGCATCTTGTACTGTTAATGGTTTTGCCCCCATTACTATGCAGTCATTTATTAGGTGGTTTATCATATCATAAGATACATTTTCTAGTTTATCATATTGTGCTGCTATTAGTTGCTTTGAACCTGGTTCTTCTGTTTTTAATACTAGTACTGGGTTTTGATATTCTTCGAATTTTATATCATATAATGACGAAAATGCGCCTATTTTGTTTAGTACTCTTTTATTATTTGTCTCTAGTGCATCTGCCATTGCTTTTTTTGTTTCATTTGCTAGGTCTATGTTTACGTCATATTTCATTCCCTTTTCCATAGATTACCTCCGTAAATTTTCTTAAGTGTTTTTATTATATTATTATATGAAAATTTTGTCAATTGTTTGGAGAATTTTGGTGTGGAAATTATTTTGTCCTTTTATGTCTTTTGTATAGTGCATATCCTCCACCGCCTATTATTGCTAATACTAGTATTCCTACTACTGGATTAGAGGTTTTTGTATTATTTTCTATAGTATTATCTATGTCGTTATTAACAGTTGTCTCTTCTATTGTGTTTTCTACTTTTTCCTCCACATTTAATTCTATTGTATCTGTTTTTCCATTTGAGGTCGTGGCAGTTATATATACTTTTCCTGGTTTGGTAGCTTTAAGCATTCCATCCCATCTAATTGTAACTATACTCTCATCGCTTGATTCCCACTCGATTTCACTATTTGTTACGTTATTTGGTGTTATAGTTGCAGTTAGTTTTTGATTTTCTCCTACTTCTATATTAGTTTTGCATGGATTTATTTGTACATCTGTCGCTTCTACTGTAGCTGGCTTTGTAGAGGTAGTTTTTGTGTCTGATGGTGTTTTTTGCTCACTGCTAGTTTCTGAGCTTGTTGTAGTGCTTGATGATGAGGATGTTTTTGTAGTGGTTTCTTTTGATGTATTGCTATTTTTTGAGGTATTACTGTTTTTTGAGCTACTGCTATTGGAATTATCATTATCTTTTGAATTACTGCTACTATCAGGCTTTCTAGTATTTTTCTGACTACTATTGTTGCTTGATGTAGAATCACTTGTATATGGGCAAACTCCATTAGTATGCAAATGTGCTGGATATCCTCCACAATGATAGTGATAACTTCCTAAGCCACTTTTGTTTTGGTTATCTTTATGCCCTCCGTTTGAATCTGTTTTTCCTGCATGCGAATATGAGTTACCTGCTATTGAAATTACACTTAATACTGTAAGTAATATTAATAATACTTTCTTCTTGTTTTTATTCATAATTTACCCCCATTTATATTTTTCGACTTATTTATACCATAAAATTCTATAAATGGCAATATTTGTAAAAAATATGTTGTAGTTTGTGTGGTAAGCAGAATCAAGAATTTGTTAAAAAATAATTAGATAAAATTATATGTATTATCTTTGCTATTGGAATTAGAAACATTATAGGTATGGATTTTGTGATGGAGTAGAAATAACAATCGCTTTCACAATTAATAAAAAATAATAAACAAGAGTTCAATGCTCTTGTTTATTTGAAAAATTTAGGAAATTCTTTTTTCTCTCTTTCCAATAATAGCCAATACAAATTTTCTTCCTTCTCTTCTATTACTTTAAAAATCCATTTTTTTAATTTAGAGTATTTTGGAATAAAACTCTCTATAATTCCCATAATTTCAATTGATAAGCCAACTACTATCACCAAAGTTATTTCTGAAACTGATAAATCATTTACTAATATAACATATATACATCCAGCAAGTATTACTAATAATATAATACAACTTAATATAGTATACACTTTTTTTAAGCAAGAGCCTATTAAATGAGCTTTATCTTTACACCTTTCTTTAATATTTTTTACAAATTCTTCATTTTCTTCTTTAACTTTTTCATTTTCTTTTTTAATTATCTTATTTTTCTCTTTTTCTATCAATAATTCATGCCTTAACTTTATATTTTCCTTATCTATTATTCCAAGTATTGTTTCTTCGTTAATATTTTCCTCATCTCCATCTATTTTCTCCATTATTTCTCGTTTATAATAATTCAATTCTTGGATGTTACTAGACACTATATCTGCTTGATTTATTGTACCTTCTTTTTCCATTTTTTCTATAACATCTTTTACTCTTTCCATCATTGTAGAAGTTAATTCTAGTGCTGTTCTTGCATTTTCTATAAGTTTTAATTTTGGTAAATCTGGATTTGATTTAAATGATTTCAACCATAAAATTGTTATTACTTCTACATCTGTTATTATATATCCTATTTCTTCATATTTTTTGTGTTCTAGGCACTTTTCAGCAAATTCTACTAAATTATAATTTGTAGTTACAAATATAGCCTTACAGTCCTCTATTTTTTTATATTTATTATCTTTCCTTATTCTTCCTATTGCTGCTATTGATTTTACATCTCTTTCAACAATACCTTCCATTGTTTCCTTATTTTCTGCATAATTCTCCATTAAAAAGTCTGTAAGTTTTTTTTCATCTACTACTCCTTCATATTCACCATTTTCGTTTTTTTCATATTGAGGGGTATCTACTACTTTTATTCCTTTGTTATTAAGCATTATTTCTAGTTGTTGTATAATTCTATCTACATCACTCGTTGTATATTCTTCTAAATCAAGTCTTTCAAGTGTTTTTTCCCTTATTTTTTTTATATTGTTTTTATAATTTTCCAATATCGAACATACTTCATCATAATTATGTTTAAAGCAATACACATTAGCCTTTTTTTCATTTAATAGTTCCATTAATAAATTTCCAGATTCGTTCTGTGAATCAGTTTTAAAATTAAGTATATTCAATAATAGTGGGGAGTCTAAATATATATTTACTTTCTTTAATGTTTCTTTATTGTCTGTTTCTACTTGCATATATATTGCATTAGCTAGCATAAATCCACTAATTATTTTTTCTATATATTTTGATATTACAGTTTCTTGTTCGAATTGTTCTATTATAAATTTAGCTATATAAAAATTATTTTGATCTCTTTTATAGTTTTCTTTAGTTTCATATTCCTTCACATTTTCAATAGAAATAAAACCTGTTTTCTCTAAAAAAATAGTAAATAAAGATATAGTTTCTTGTTCATTAATATCTTTATACTTCTTATTAATTCTTTGTAGATATTCTTTTAAAGATTCTATTACCTTTTCAGATTCTTCCTCCAATTTCAGCTGCCTTTCTTTGAATTTTTGGCAATTTATAGATATATCTTTTTTTAAATAGTATATGCCATCTTTTCTTGTTATTATATTCTTTAATCTTCCATAAACTTTTTTTAGAATTGCTTCTGGAAATTGCACAAATGAAAATTTATCCTCCATTTGTTTTATTATATAATTATTATCTATTTTATCTCCTGCTTTATAATTCTCACCTATCAAAAACTCTACAAATGGTTTTATTAATTCTAAATTATCTTTTTTAGTTTCATCCCATATTGCTGTCAATATTGCACTATTAGTTAATACTTTTTTATTGTTCATATCTAACCTCATCCTTATTTTCATATAATTTTAAACACCTCCATAGAATATTTTTTCAATATATTCTATTATGTGTTTTACAATTCGTTGACTTTTTGCATCATTTTACTCTTATTACCATAGCTTAAATTTATACTAACATCAATTTTGTTTTTTCTCGAGTAACCAATCCAACACATTTATTTTCTTTATTCCATCAAAATCAGCATCTAAATCATTATCCAATGTCAAAATGTATTTAGGATAATTATCATTTATTTTCTTTAAAGGTGTTAGCTCTCTATATAAAATTTTATTTTCTTCTTCACCTTCTGCTCTTGTCGTCAATGTAACTTGATAATAAACTGTATTTTCAGGTTTCTTAGCAACGAAGTCGACTTCTAATTCGTCATATTTTCCTATATATACATCATATCCTCGTCTTAATAATTCAAGATACACAACATTTTCTAATATATGTCCCATATCTCTACCAGAACCTTGACCTAACATATAATATCTTAGTCCTATATCTACTGCATAATATTTTTCTTGAGTTTTTAAATATTCTTTTCCTTTTATGTCATACCTACTCGCTTTAAATATTAAATAACTATCTATAAGTCCATCTACATAATTTGAAATTGTATTGTATGATGATTTTTTTTCTACTCCTTCTATATTATCGCTTATACTTTTCATACTAGTTCTATTTCCTATATTATCATATAGATATTTTGTAACTCTTTCTAAAACATTTTTATCTGTTATTCCTTTTCTTTGCATTACATCTTTAAATAAAATCGTATTATATATACCATCTAAAAACATATTAATATTTTCTGGATTTATTTTATATAGTTCCACTGCTTGAGGAAAAGAACTATAC
Source organism: uncultured Clostridia bacterium (assembly GCA_944386135.1). Lineage (GTDB taxonomy): Bacteria > Bacillota > Clostridia > TANB77 > CAG-508 > JAAWPK01. The sequence continues at coordinate 49,639 of CALWZW010000009.1, forward strand.
CTTAGATAATCTCTAAATTTTCTTGATATATCTGTTTTATCTTCAAAAGCTGAAACATACTCTTTAAATGATAATGGTAACATTTTTATTTCAATATATCTTCCTGTAAGTAATGTAGCTAATTCTGATGATAAAAGCCAAGCATTTGAACCTGTTATATATAAATCTACATCTTTATTTATAAATAAGCTATCTACTGTTTTTTCAAATTCATTTACATTTTGAATTTCATCTAAAAATACATATGTCTTTTTTCCTTTAACTAACTTTGACTTTATATGTTCATATAACTTTTTTCTGTCCTGTAATTCTTCATAATCTGCATTTTCAAAATTTATAGATATTATTTGATTATCTTCTACTCCATTATCTTTCAAATAGTCTTGATATATCTCTAATAATGTTGATTTCCCACATCTTCTAATTCCTGTTATAACTTTTATTATTTGTTGATCTTTGAAGTTTTTTAATATAGATAAATAATTATCTCTATTTATTCTTTCCATAGAATCTCCTCCTAACTATAATAATTATACTATCTTTTAATATTATAGTCAAGTTTTTTCAAAATTATGAAAAAACTTTGCATTTTTATAAACTTTTTTCAAAAGTAAATAGAGTTATAATAATTGTTATGAAGTTTTTAGAATACAAAAATATCGCTCATAAGCGATATTTTTCTCTAAATTGATGTTTTTAATTTAAAATATACTTTCAAACTCCAATGGCACAATATCTTCATAAAGTAATATATATTTTGAATCTATTTGTCTATTATCATGATAATGTCCAAAATACCATTTCTTGAATTCACATTTGTCTGATATTTTTTGTAAATAATCTGTAAAGTAATCTTTTTTATATGTGCTGCTACTTAGTACAGCTTGTATGCTTGTAGGGCAGCAATGAGTTATAATATATTCTACTTTATAATTAGCCTTTTCTAGATTATTTAGCCCATTTTGCATTTCTTCTTTAGTTGGTAGTTCTAAATCCCACCATGAATAGTCTCTTATCCTAAAATAAGCTCCAATTTTACGGAATTTATATATTTTTTCTTCTTCATCTAAGTTTAATATTCCATCTTGTATATCATGTGATTTTGCCCCTCCAAAGGTAAAAAACTTTTTATTGTCTATATCATATATTTCGCCACGCATTAAGTGTAGTACAGAATCTCTTATTTTATGTACTTTTCCACCACGCCATTCCTCTACCGGATAATTATATAACCTCGTAAAGTTTTCATGATTTCCATCTACAAATAATGTTGTAAAATTCTTTTCATCTAGCCAATCTAACCAATGCTTTTCATATGCACTTTCTACTTGGTAGTTCCATACTCCTCCAAAGTCACCACAAATAATTACATAATCATTTTTTGTCATTTCCTTTTGAATTGGAAATTTATCAGTTGAAAATTTTGTAAAGTCAGAATGGCAATCTCCTGTAATATAAATCATAGTATCACCTTCTATTGTTCAAATATTTCTTTGATTTTATTTTCTAAAATTTCTTTTTCTCCGCTTCCCGTGGTATTCAATCTAATCAAAGGGATGTCATATTTTTCCAATATTTTATTTTTAATATTGTCTTTTTCTTGCTGTCTTGTGCCTTCTCTATGGAAATAATATCCATCTACTTCAATTGCAATAACTAATTTTTTATCCATTTTGTTGAATATGATAAAATCAATATGAGTCCATGTATTAGTAGCAAATTGTATTTCTTCTTGATTTAATAACGTTGTATCAGATAAAATATTCATCAAAGGTACATGAACTTCTATATCTAAATTACTATAATTGTTTTTCTTTAATATTTCATCTATCATATTATATGTAAGGTTCTCAGAATCATAGTCAGAAACTCTTTTTTTATTTTTTAAATATTCCAAACGTTTTTGTCTGTTTTGTTTATATAATAAATCATATATTGATTTGGTTTTACTTTGTTTTATTTCAAAATTATTATATTGTATATATCTTATTAAATCTCCTATATTAGTATTTTTATTATTCTCGTTATTTGATACAACTAGTCTTAAGTACTTTTTTGCTCTGGTTACTGCGACATTTAGCATTTTGGAATCATCTACAAATTCGCTTATTTCATTATCAACAGTAGTTATTATTATCGCTTCTTCTTCTCTTCCTTGGAATTTATGAACTGTATCTATTTTTAAATCTGTCTCTAATGTTTTTTGTATTTGATCTTTCTGTTTTCTATATGGAGAAATTATACCTATATTATTTGTTTCAACCTTTTCATATAATTCAGGCATAACTTCTTTTTTAATAACATCTATTTGTCTTTGATTCAAATGTCCTCTAGCATGATTCCCTTCACTTGTTATATATGCTTTTAGTACATCTTCTTCTCCTTTATCTTCGGTCATTATTATTAGTTGATCATCATAAAATTTCTTGTTACAAAATTGTATAATTTTAGGATGACATCTATAGTGTTCTCTTAGTAGTGTAGTTGGTACACTAATTATAGTTTCTTTTACTGATTCCAAAAAGCTATGTTGCAGATAATCATAATTTTTCTCTATCTTATATTTTTTCGAAATTTCTTCTATTATATTTCTATTTTCTGTTGTAATAACATTTGGTAACTGTTTCAAATCTCCCACAATTACCGCATTTTTTGCAGTAGATAATGCTAAAACTCCAGTAATTAAATCCACTTGTGATGATTCATCCATTATTATGTAGTCATATTTGTGATTTTCGTTAAGTGAATTTTTTATTGAATATGTGGTACTAAATACTATTGGATATTCTTTGTTAAATTCTGCTGAATTATTATACAATTCTTTTAAACTAAATATTTTTCTTTCTTTTTGTTCTTTATATTTATTTCTTAGATATTCATTTAATAACTTTATCGAGTATGTTGTTAATAATTCTAACTTATTGTCTCCTAAAATTTTTAGTCTTTTTTCTTTTGACTTTATTTCATTATCTAATTCTATTTCTTTAACTATAAAAAAGATTTTATTAAAACATTTTAATATCTCGTCTTTCGATTTTTTGTAAAATTCTTTATCTCCGATTCCATATATAAATTGTGATTTTAGTCTAAACCATAAGCTTCTTGTTGCCAATTCTTCATATTCTACTTTTAGTTTCATTATGATGTCTGATGTTGCTTTATCTAGTCTTCTGATTTTTGGCATATATGTTAAGTTAGGTCCTTCATATGTATTAAAATACTTATGCTCAGTTTTAATTTCACCTAGTTCTTCTTTTAATTTAGCAATGTCATTTTGAATATTAAAGATTTCGTTTATGTCTTGATTTAAGCTTATTAATTCATTTTCTATAGTTTCTTTATCTTCTAATTTTTTGGTAAATTCTGGATATTTTCCTGTCTGATTATTTATAAAGTCATCTTTGTTTTCTTTTTTACCCAATCTAGCACATAAATAGTCTAGATTATATTTTTCTAGTTTTTCATAAACGTTGTCCGTTGCAGCATTATTATTTGAAACTACTGCAACTGTTTGTCCATTTCTTATAATGTTCGCAATAATATTTAGTATTGTCTGAGTTTTTCCAGTTCCCGGTGGTCCTTCGATTATGCTAATTTGGTTATTAATTGCATTCCTAACAGCTTCAAATTGTGATTTATTTGCTCCAAATGGAAATATTAACTCATTTAAATTTCTATTCGTTGCATTTTTTACTCCTTTTATAGGGTTTAAATATTTATATAATGCTGTATCTTTTTCAATAAAGTTTATTTTTTCATATTCTTTAGTAAGTAATCCTATTCCTTCTTCGGTTTTTACACTTACTATTTTTGATATATCTTTAAAGTAATCGAATTTGCTAGATAACAATATTTTTGGGTCGTTATTTTCTATTATTTTTATATCATTTCCAGGAAAAAGTATTGATGTATTATTATCGAAAAATATTTTATAATATCTATCAAACTTTATCGCTTTCGTTATGTTTTGTATACTTGATTGGTTCATAATAATTTTATACTTTTGTATGTCTACTTCGATTGGCTCTCTATAAAAATCAAAGTCTTTCCATGAACATGGATATCTTTTTTCCGAATTTTTATAATTGATGTATATACATTTTTCGCCTTTATCATAGCTGCGTATTTCTTCTGTTTTGTCTTCTCCTTTAATTAATACTAAATATTGATAAGGGTTCATAAATTGCTCCTTTTGAGTTATATTGATTGGTTTTGGAATGATTTATTAATTATATCATAGATTTATTTATTCAAACATGTTTTTATTAATATATTTGAATTTGTTATAGATGTCCTTCGGGTTATGAGCGAGACTTTACCACTTTTTGTAAGTTTGTGAAAATTAGAGTTTTTGTTGGTATTTAGCTATTTACGAGAGTTTTAGTTTATAGAACATTTGTGCATTTTTAGGGCATTTTTTGAGAAGGTTTTACCCAATTTTTACCCAACTAGTGCAGTACATTTGTTCTTACAGTTTCAGTTCTTGTAAAGGATTATTTTATTAATAAAAATTTTAATTTTGGAGGATTTAGATTATGAATAATTTTAGAGAAGTTAATGATGATATTTTA
>CALWZW010000010.1 GCA_944386135.1 uncultured Clostridia bacterium
AAATCACATGTATAATTGTGTATTAAATGATATCGAAAAAGGAAATTCCGAAATAATTGAAGAAGTAGTTACTTTATTTAGGAGGTTTCAATAATAATGAAAAAAATTCTTTTAAAAATAGGTGGTATGAGCTGTAGTGCTTGCTCAAATGGACTAGAGAAATACTTAAACAAACAAGAACGGAATAATAAATGCAAGTGTTAATCTAGTTATGGCAAATGCACTTATAGAATATGATGAAGAAAAATTAAAAATAAAGGACATAGAGAAATTTATAAAACAAGCTGGATATGAGTCTTTAGGATTATATAATGAAAATGAAGAGAAGAAAAGCAATAAATTAAAGAAAATTAATTTTATAATATTTACATGTCTTTCTATAATTCTTCTATATATTTCTATGGGACATATGCTAGGAATACCAACAATTGAGATTTTAGACCCACATATTAATCCAATAAATTATGCACTTACATTGTTTTTCATTAGTATATTATATCTAATATATGGTTTTGAGATTTTAAAGGCTGGAATTATGCAACTAATACATAGAACACCCAATATGGATACATTAGTCGCAATTGGCGTCTTTAGTAGTTTCCTCTACAGTACTTTTGGAATGATTATGATTTTAGAAGGAAATATCGAATATGTGGAGAATTTATACTTTGAGTCAGCTGCTATAGTAATATTCTTTATAAAACTTGGAAGATATGTTGAAAGTATAAGTAAAGATAAGACAAAGGATGCAATAAAAAAGCTAGTTCAAATAACTCCAAAGGGAGCAATAATTAAAGTAGATGGAAAAGAAAAGAAGGTTACAATTGATGAAATACAAAAAGGAGATACAGTAGTATGTTATGCTGGAGACAAAATTGCTGTAGATGGAGTTGTTAATTTTGGAAAATCACATATAGATGAATCATTTATAACAGGCGAAAGTAAACCTGTGACAAAAGGGATTGGAGATAAAGTTATAGCAGGTAGTTTAAATTATGATGGGTATTTAGAATATACAGCAGAAAAAATAGGAAAAGATTCAACAATATCACAAATTGTAAGACTAGTTATAGAAGCAACAAATACTAAAGCACCAATTGCTAAAATTGCAGACAAGATAAGTGGCTATTTTGTTCCAATACTTATTATAATTGCAATGCTCACATTTATTGCATATCTAATATTAGGTTTTGAAGTTAGCGAAGCTTTAATTACATTTGTTACAATATTAGTTATTGCATGTCCTTGTAGTTTAGGACTTGCCACCCCACTTGCAATCGTTGTTAGCGAAGGCATATGTGCAAATAATGGAATTTTAGTTAAAAAAAGTGAAATTTTAGAAAATGCAGAAAAAATTGATACAATAATATTTGATAAAACGGGAACTTTAACGTATGGAAATTTAAAGATTTCAGAAATTTTAAATTTCACAGGAAGACCTAATGACGAAATTTTAAGAATAGTATCAAGTATAGAAGCAAAATCTACACATCCAATTGCAAAAGCTTTTGTAGACTATGCAAAAGATAAGAAGATTAAACTAGAAGAGGTAGAAAAATTCGAAAATATAAGTGGATATGGAATTACAGGAAACATCGGAGAAAGCAAAATAATACTTGGAAATGCAAAGATAGTTGCTCATTTTGGAATAGAAAATAACCATAAGGAAAAGGAAGAAGACTTAGCAAAAAAAGGAAATAGTATAATTTATGTGATTGAAAATAGCAACATAATTGCAATTATTGGAGTTAATGATATTTTAAGAGAAAATGCAAAAGAAATTATATCAAAATTGAAAAAACATAATAAAGAAGTGATAATGCTTACAGGGGATAATAACGAGGTTGCACAAACAATAGCAAAAGAAGTTGGAATAGAAAATGTTATTTCAAATGTTTTGCCTTCTGATAAAGTAGAACAGATAAAAGACTTGAAAGAAGCGGGTAAAAGAGTTATGATGTGTGGAGATGGAATAAATGACAGCCCAGCTCTTGCAAATGCCGATATTGGAGTAAGTATTCATTCAGGAACAGATATAGCAATGGACTCGGCAGATGTTGTTTTAATGAAAAATGATTTAAATAAGATATTAGATTTAATTAACATAAGCAAAAAAACTATATTAAATATAAAACAAAATTTGTTTTGGGCATTTTTCTATAATGTTTTAATGATACCAATTGCAATGGGAGTATTAAAACCAATAGGAATAAGTATAAATCCAATGATAGCAGGCTTTGCAATGATATTTAGCAGTTTTACAGTTATATTAAATACATTAAGACTAAGAAAAATAAAATTAGAAAGGAATGATTAAAAATGTTTGGAAGCAAATTAAAGAAGGTAATTTATATTGATGGAATGAGTTGTTCTCATTGTCAAAAGAAAGTAGAGGAAACTCTAAAAAAACAAAGAGAAGTTAAAGATGCAAAAGTAGATTTAAGAGAAAAGAAGGCAGAAGTTTTATTTAACAGAGATATGAGAGATGACGACTTAAAAGAAATTATAGAAGATTTAGGATATAAAGTAAGAAAAATTGAAGAATAAATAATTCATTTTAATGGGTATAATTAAGTTAATAGCTAAAAATAAATATAGTATATAAAAAATAGCATTCATAATATAGAATTTCTAAATATATGAGATAAAAGTTATGTGAGAAACAATGTATTGACACAGTTTTAAATATATGGTAATCTAGTATTAAAAACTAGATTACCAACACTCAACAAAATTGATAAAAAGGAGTTTTATATGAGTAGAATTAAGCTAAAAGACAGAATTTTGCCTACATACACTAAAGGTGAAGAAATATTTAATATGACTTCACATATTGTGCGGAGGGGTTCTTCGGAATAGTTGCCACTGTTTTGTGTGTAATTATGGCAGCAATACACAATAATGTTTATGGAATTATAAGTGGTGCAATTTTTGGAACAACAATGATAATATTATATACAATGTCTAGTATATATCATGGTTTAAAACCAAATACAACAGGGAAAAAAGTGTTTCAAGTTTTAGATCACTGCTCGATTTTCTTACTTATAGCAGGTTCATATACACCATTTACCCTATGTACTTTAAGAGAATATGATTCAGTAACAGGTTGGGTACTTTTTGGAATAATATGGGGAATGACAATACTTGGCATTGTGCTTAATTCAATAGATTTAAAACAATTTAAAAAGTTTTCCATGATATGTTATTTAGCTATGGGGTGGTGCATAATAGCTAAAATAACTTTGTTACCTGAATTGCTTGGAATAGGTGGATTTGTATTACTAGTTGCTGGCGGAATTGTATATACAATAGGAGCAATACTTTACGGAATTGGAAAAAAGCATAAATACATGCATTCTGTGTTTCATCTATGTATATTTTTAGCAAGTTTATTGCATTTTTTATGTATATTATTATTTGTAATGTAGAAATAGAACAAGTGGTCAAAAATATGCAAAAGTTTTAAAAAAACTTGCATATTTTTGACTTTTTTAATATAATGTACATATTAAATAAAGAAAAAGGATGGATGAAATATGCAAGAACGTATACATAAAATACTTGAAATAACAGATCTAAAAGATATGCTAAAAAAATCAGGAGAATTATATGGAGATAAATCTGCATATAGATTTAAAACAGAAGAACCTGGAAAATTTAAAATAATTACACATAAAGAATACAGAGAAATGGTAGATGCATTAGGTACAGCATTTATAAAACTTGGACTTAAAGGAAAGAGAATAGCAGTAATAGGAGAAAATAGATATGAGTGGGGACTTTCATATCTTGCTATAGCTTGTGGAACAGGAATTGTAGTACCACTAGATAAAGCACTACCAGAAAATGAAATAAAGAGTTTAATAGAACGTTCTGAAGTTGAAGCAATTTGTTATTCAAAAAAATATGATGAATCAATGAAAAAATTCAAATCAGAATGTGTAGGTAATTTAAAACATCTAATTTCAATGGACTTAGAAAAGCATGAAGATGGAGTATATTCACTAAAAGAGTTAATTGAAAGAGGAAAAGAGTTAATAAAAGAAGGAGATAGAAATTTCTTAGATGCAAAAATAGATGCTGAAAAAATGGGAATGCTTTTATTTACATCAGGAACAACATCTACATCAAAAGCTGTAGAATTATCTCATAAAATTATATGTACAAATCTTATGGATATAGCATCAGTACTCCAAATAAATGAAAACGATACAATGCTATCATTCTTACCAATGCATCATGCTTTTGAATGTACTGCTGGCTTTTTATACCCAATGTATAAAGGAGCAGAAGTAGTATTCTGTGAAGGAATAAAACATATTGCTGATAACCTAAAAGAATATCAAGTAACAGCAATGATTTCTGTTCCAATATTATTTGAAAATATGTATAGAAGATTATTAAAAACTGTAGAAAAACAAGGAAAACTTGAAACTTTGAAAAAAGGTGTAAGAATAAGCAATGTCTTATTAAAATTACATATAGATGTTAGAAAAAGATTATTTAAAGATGTACATGAAGCATTAGGCGGAAAGATAAGATTATTCGTTAGTGGAGCAGCAGGATTGGATCCAGAAGTAGAAAAAGGATATAACGACCTAGGTCTAAGAATACTACAGGGATATGGACTAACAGAAACAGCTCCAATAATATCAGCATGTACAGATAAAAGATATAAACTAGGCTCAGTTGGACCAATATTCCCAAGCTTAGAGGCAAGAATAGCATATCCAAACGAAGAAGGAGTAGGAGAAATACAAGTTAAAGGACCTAGCGTAATGATTGGATATTATGAAAATGAGGAAGCAAATAAAGAGGCGTTTGATGATGGGTGGTTTAGAACAGGCGATTTAGGATATATCGATAATGAAGGATTCCTATTTATATCTGGAAGAAAGAAAAGTGTAATAGTATTAAAAAATGGAAAAAATATATTCCCAGAGGAATTGGAAAATTTAGTAAATAGGATTGAAGGTGTTTCTGAGAGCATGGTATATGGAAAACCAGAACAAGATGGAGACACTAAAGTTTGTATAAAAATTGTATATGACGAAGAAGTAATGAAAGAAATGTATAAAACAACAAACGAGGCAGAAATATTTGATATATTAAATAAAAAAGTAAAAGAAGTCAATAAAAAAATGCCTGCTTACAAATATATTAGAGAAGTAATGATAACAAAAGAACCACTAATCAAGACTACAACTGCAAAAATTAAAAGACATGAAGAACTTGCAAAGATTTTGTAGAAATAAATAAAAAACTGTTGACATTTGTAACAAAAATGTAATAAAATTGTAACTGAAATTTAAAATGATATTTTTAAATTTCTATTGTAGTATTTTTATAAATGTTATATAATTCAAATAACGGATATAACATTAGTACGAAGGAGGGAGGTTTACAATGCTAAGAAGAAAGAAAACTGGCATAGTAAACATAAGAATGGTAATAACTGAAGAAAAAATATTATCTAATATAGATAAAGTTCAGAAATTAATTAATCCAAACAGTAAAAAACAAATAGTTCAATTAGATGATGATGCATATTTTAAAGACTTAATAGAGTCAATAAAAATGTATTTAATAGAATACCCAAAGAAAAAGAATTTTCCAGCATCAGTATATAAGGCATCTTATGGATTAGTAGAGTATGCTACAAATCAATTTGAAGAAAATACAAAACAAATTGAAGAACTAATTAGACAAAGGGAAAAGAATATAAGTTTATCAGCAGAATTAAGAGAACTATTAGATATAACAATAAATAAAGAAAAAGATTGGAAAGTATATGTAAAAAATGGTGCAAAACTATTCCAAGAAGACATTATAGATGCTTTAGGAATTATAGGAAGAGCAAAAACAGATACATCAGATAATTATAAAGATGCCATGAAGCTAGTACAAGCTAGAATAAACAATTTAGAGTCAAACTTACATATAGAAATTGATATGGAAAGAATTGAAGACAAGTCAAAGGCATTAAGCTATATAGGAATAGAAATTGCTGATGCATTAAAAGGAATTCCTACACCAGTAGAAATAGTTGAAGAAGAACAACAAAGCAAAGTTGAACAAGAACAATACATTGAAGAAACTAGAGTTGAAGTTAAACCTAGTCTATGGCAAAGAATTAAACAAAGTAAAATTGCTAGAGCATTTACTTATTTATTCAAAGCCAGAACTTCTGTTAATGGTAATGCATTACCAGAAGGTAGAGGAGAATAAAATTTAATTAAGCACCAATCAATTTATTGGTGCTTTTATTTTAAGGGGTATAAGAAAGGGAGAATTATATGAGTAAATTTGATGAAGTATATCTAGATTTATGCGAAAAAATTTTAAAAGAGGGATATTATGATAATAACAGGACAGGAATTGCAACATATAAATTACCACATCAAATAATGAACTTTGATTTAAGTGAGGAATTTCCAATACTTACTACAAAATTTGTAGCATTTAAGACAGCGGTTAAAGAGCTTTTATGGATATTCCAAAAACAATCAAATAGTGTTAAAGAATTACAAGCTGAAAATGTTCATATTTGGGATGAATGGGAAATGGAAGATGGAACAATAGGAACATCATATGGATGGATAGTAAAAAAATTTAATCAAATTGATAATTTAATCCATAACTTAAAAACAGATCCACAAAACAGAAGAATGCTTATCAATCTCTGGCAAATACCTTATCTTGAAACAGGAGCATTATATCCATGCGTATATAATAGTTGCTGGGATGTTACAGATGGTAAACTTAATTGTATGCTTACAATACGTTCAAATGATTTACCACTTGGAAACCCATTTAACGTTTCTCAATATGCAGTATTAGTTCATTTATTAGCACAAGTTACTAACTTTAAGCCAGGACTTTTAACAGTATGTATAAATAATGCACATATTTATGAAAATCAGATTGATGGAATAAAAGAACAATTAAAAAGAAGAAATGAAGCACTACCTGCACCAAAACTTTGGATTAATCCAGAAATAAAAGATTTTTATGATTTTACAATTGACGATATAAAATTAATAGATTATAAGCATTTAGGAAAAATAGAAATGCCTGTTGCTGTATAAAGAATGGAGAAATAAAATGTTAAGCATAATAGTTGCTGTTGCAAAAAATAATGTAATAGGAAAAGATAATAAACTTATATGGCATCTTCCAGCAGATTTAAAAAGATTTAAAGAACTAACAACAGGAAAAACTATAATAATGGGAAGAAAAACTTTTGAATCATTAGGAAGAGTTTTACCTAACAGAAAACATATAGTATTAACAAAAAATAAATCATGGAAATATGATGACAGCCAAGTGAAAGTCATAACAAGCATAGATGAATTAGAAAAAGAGATAAAAGATGAAGAAGAAAATTTTGTAATAGGCGGAGCATCAATATATAAAATGCTCATGCCTTATGCAAATAAAATGTACATAACAAAAATAGAAGAAGAATTTGAAGGAGACACGTTCTTTCCAGATATTGATGAAAAGGAATGGAATATTATAGAAACAAAAAGTGGCGTAAAAGACGATAAAAATCCATATATTTACGAATATATTACATATATTAGAAAATAAAATTAAAAAAATACAAAAAAAGTATTGACAAATTATAAAAGAACAAGTATAATACATAATTGTTGAAGGTAACGCAGGTGTAGTTCAATGGTAGAACCTCAGCCTTCCAAGCTGATGACGCGGGTTCGATTCCCGCTACCTGCTCCAACAAAACACATCCTAACAAGGATGCTTTTTCTTTCATAAATGCTCCTTTAGCTCAGTTGGTTAGAGCAACCGGCTCATAACCGGTAGGTCCAAGGTTCGAGCCCTTGAAGGAGCACCAAGATAAGCTCAAGTGACTGTACTTGAGTTTTTTTGTTGCCTGATATTTTTGAATTTAGTACATATAAAATTAATAAAATAATTCGAAATAATTATAGACTTTTATAAGAAAATAATATAAAATAGTGAAAGAAAAAGCTAAAAGAAAAAGGAGGATGAAATAATGCTGGTGGAGAAAATCATATTTAGTATTTTAGCGTTTTATTTATTTTTAGTAATGTTCTTTAAAATGATAAAAAAGATAGATGCGGCTTATGTTGCAATACTCATATTACAAGCAATAGGAATTGCTATAAGTTTCATAGAAATTATATTTACGCTACAATATAATATATTTGTAAAAATAATAATATACTTAATTTCTATAGTGATTCCAGCAATAATTATTTATTTAGAAAGAAAAGGTAAAAATTTTTCAGAATATATATATATATCGCTTGCAAAATTTTATAGGATGACAGGAAATACAAAGAAAAGCAAATCAATACTTCTTTCACTAGTAGATAAATACCCAGAAAGCTATTCAGCACATAGAATGCTTGCAGAAGTATATGAAAAAGAAGGAGGCATGAGAAAAGCAATTGATGAGTATGTCATTGCAGTAGACTTAAATAAAAAAGATTATGATTCATATTATAAAATATCATATTTATTAAATGAACTTGATAAAAAAGAAGATGCAATCATAATGTTAAACAACTTACTTAGTAAAAAGCCGGAATACATTAATGCAACAATGCTTCTTGGAGACATACTATCATCTCAAGAGAGATATAAAGAAGCACTAAATGTATATACAAATGGACTAAAATATTCACCAAATAATTATGATTTATACTACAGCATGGGAATTGTCTATACAATGCTTAATGATTTCCCAAATGCAAAAATTTGCTATGAAAAAGCAGCTACAATAAATAGTTTACTATATCATGCATATTACAGTTTAGGACAAATAAACCTTATAGAAATGGATTTAGATGAAGCAGAAAAATACTTTACGAAGTGCTTAGAAAGTAAAGAACATGAACCAGATGCATATTATAAACTCGGTAAAATATACATGTTAAGAGGAGACCATGACAATGCAGTAAAATTTGTAAACTTAGCAATAGAATTAGATAATAACTATATTAAAATTGCAAATCAAGAGCCGATATTTATACCAGTTAAGAGCAAATTTCAAATACCAATAATAGATGAAGAAGATATTAAGCCTAGAAAAACAACATATACAAAAAAAGAGCTAAAAGCAAAAGAACATTTAGATAATACATATAATGTAGTTGGAAAATTAAATATATATAAAATAAAACCAAGCATAAAAACAAAAAATTACGAAAATATTAAAAACGAAAAAGAAAGAGAATAAGCTTACATATTTCAAAAATTAATAGGAGGTAAATAAAATGTCAATATTACAAGCAGTTATACTAGGAGTTGTACAGGGACTTACAGAATTACTACCAATTTCAAGCTCAGCCCACCTTTATTTAATACCATGGATATTTGAGTGGACTAATTCAGCAGAATTTAACCAAGCTTTTGAAGCTTTCGATGTAGCGCTTCATGCAGGAACATTACTTGCAATTGTTTTATTTTTCTTTAAAGATTGGATAAAATTAATTGTTGGAGGATTTAATAGAGTAGTAAAGAAAGAAAAAACATTTGAAGGAAAAATGTTTTGGTATATAGTACTTGCAACAATTCCAGGAGGAGCAATAGGATTTGTATTAGATAAATTTGTTGGAGATGCGTTAACAACACCTATAATAATAGGAATAGCATTAATTGTAATGGGAATAGTTTTATACATAGTTGATAAAAAAGTAAAATCAGAAACTGAATTTGAGAATATGACATTAAAACAAACATTCTTAATAGGATTATCGCAAGCTCTAGCATTTATTCCAGGAGTGTCACGTTCAGGCGTTACTATGACAATGGGAAGAGCATTAGGAGTAAAGAGAGAGTCAGTTGCTAAATATTCATTCTTACTTTCAACACCAATTGTTGCTGCTGCAACATTATATAAATGTAAAGATTTCGTAATAAGCTTACCATTTTTTATAGGAGTTTTTACAAGCTTCATAGTTGGAGTATTTGTAATTAAATTTTTAATGGAATACTTAAAGAAAGGTAGCTTTAAGGGATTTGCAATATATAGAGTAATAGTTGGTATAGTGGTTATTGCTTTATGGATAATCAGATTATGAACAAGTTGAAAAAGAATTGTGCTTTTGGCGAGGAAGACAAGAAAGAAATACCGGAAGCGTACTTGCTGTACGCTGAGGATTTTCTTTTGTAGTCTGACAACGCCAAAACGCAATTATTTTTCAACTTAATAAAATATTGGAAAGGAGATAAGAAATGAAACCAATAAAAGTAGAACATCCATTAATCGAACACAAACTAGCAATTTTAAGAGATAAGAAAACTGGTACAAAAGAATTTAGAGAATTAATCTCAGAAATAACATTATTTTTATGCTATGAAGCTATGAAGGATGCAAAATTACATGAAGTAGAAATTGAAACACCTTTAACTAAAACAAGAGCTAAAATGATAGATGAAAATGACTATGTATTTGTACCAATATTAAGAGCAGGAACAGGAATGATAGACGGAATTGTAACAATGATACCAAATGCTAAAATAGGTCATATAGGGCTATATAGAAATGAAGAAACGTTAAAACCTGTTAGATATTATTATAAAATGCCTAAGGGAATAGAAAATAAACAAGTAATAGTAATAGACCCAATGCTTGCAACAGGAGGCTCTGGAATAGATGCAGTAACACTTCTAAAAGAAGATGGAGTGAAAGATATAAAATTCTTGAGTATAATTGCAGCTCCAGAAGGTCTAATAAAAATGCAAGAGACACATCCAGATGTAAAAATTTATTGTGCAGCAATAGATGATCACCTAAATGATGTTGGATATATTGTTCCAGGATTAGGAGATGCTGGAGATAGAATATTTGGAACAGTCTAAAATAGGAGGGTAAAGTTTTGAAAATTACAGATATAGAAGAATTAAATAAAAAAGCAACAGAGGTAAGACTTGGAATTATAGAAGCTGTATATGGAGCAAAATCTGGACATCCAGGAGGCTCACTTTCATGTGCAGACATATTAACAGTACTATATTTTAATCAAATGCAAATAGACCCTATGAAATCAAGAGACGAATCAAGAGATAGATTTATATTATCAAAAGGACATGCGGCACCAGCACTATATAGTGTGCTTGCAAATAGAGGATATTTTAATGTAGAAGAATTACCTAGTTTTAGACATATAGATAGCAATTTACAAGGACATCCAGACATGAATAAAGTTCCAGGAGTAGATATGAGCACTGGTTCTTTAGGACAAGGACTTTCTATGGCAAATGGAGTTGCTCTTAGTTCAAAGATAAATAGTAGAGGTATAAGAGTATATTGCTTACTAGGAGATGGAGAACTAGAGGAAGGACAAGTATGGGAAGCAGCAATGACAGCTAGCCATTACAAATTAGACAACTTATGTGTAATAGTAGATAACAACAATTTACAAATAGACGGAACTGTTGAAGAAGTAAAAAGTCCATATCCAATAGATAGTAAATTTAAAAGCTTTGGATTTAATGTAATAAATATTGACGGACACAATATGGAAGAAATAATAAAAGCATTTAATACAGCAAAAACTGTTAAAGGTAAACCAACAGCAATTATCGCAAAAACAATAAAAGGAAAAGGTGTGTCATTTATGGAAAACCAAGTTGGTTGGCATGGAAAAGCACCAAATGAAGAAGAATATAAGCAAGCAATAAAGGAACTTAAGAAAAAGCTTTAAAAAATCAATGAAAGGAATTAAATAATATGAATTTAGATAAAAAAATTGCAACAAGAGCAAGTTATGGTGAAACTTTAGCAGAAATAGGAGAAGATAAAAGAATAGTAGTATTGGATGCAGACTTAGCAGAAGCCACAAAGACAAATATATTTGCAAAAAAATATCCAGAGAGATTTTTTGATATAGGAATATCAGAACAAGATATGATGAGTGAAGCAGCTGGACTTGCAAGTGCAGGACAAATAGTTTTTGCAAGTACATTTGCAATGTTTGCGGCAGGAAGAGCTTATGATCAAATTAGAAATAGTATTTGTTACCCAAGATTAAATGTAAAAATATGTGCAACACATGCAGGACTTACTGTCGGAGAAGATGGAGCAACACATCAGATGCTAGAAGATATAAGCTTAATGAGAACAATACCAAATATGACTGTTATGTCTACATCAGATGATACAGAAACAAGATGGGCAGTAAGAGAAATTGCAAAATATGACGGACCAGTATATTTAAGATTATGTAGACTTGCAACTCCTGTAATTTATGGCGAAGCACAAGAATTTAAGTTTGGAAAAGGAATACAAATTGGCGAAGGTACAGATGCAACAGTAATAGCGACCGGAGTTGTTGTTCAAGAAGCACTTAAAGCTAAAGAAGAGCTAGAAAAAGAGGGAATTAATATAAGAGTCATTGATATGCATACAATAAAACCAATAGATAAAGAATTAATAATAAAATGTGCTAAAGAAACAAAGAAAATAATAACAATAGAAGACCACAATATAATCGGAGGACTAGGAACTGCAGTATGTGAAGTATTAAGCACAGAGTATCCAGCAAAAGTAATTAGAATGGGAGTAAAAGACACTTTTGGAAGGTCTGGAAAAGCAGAAGAATTATTATCATATTTCGAATTAACAGCAAGAAATATTATAGAAAAAGTAAAAGAATAAAAGAAAAATTGTTTTAATAAAAAATTAGGTGAGAAATCATCTAATTTTTTTATAATTTATTTACTAAATTTAAGTTAAATGATATAATATACAAATAATAACATCAATTATTGGGGAGGCTAAAAATGAAAGGAATATTTAAATGGTTTAAATCCGGAACAAGAATGAAAAGATGGTTTTTCGTTATAATAGTTGGGATAATACTATTATGTTATGGAATAGCCACAATAATAGACATGAGAGAAATATCTGTACTAAATTTAATACTTATAATTGTATTATCAGTTATAGGATTTATGATGGTAGTCGTGGGAATAATATATAGCCAAAAGAGAGTACTGGAATTACTAATTGAAAATACAGACGATAGAATTTCTGATGATAACAAAGATGTAAATGTAAAATCTCTTATATTCAATAAGAAAGTTTATAATGAAGGACCTAAGATAGTAGTCATAGGTGGTGGCTCTGGATTAAATACAGTACTAAAAGGAATGAAGGAATATACAAATAATTTAACAGCAATTGTAGAAATGTCAGAGTATGAAGACGCTCAAAAAAGAAACGAGAATCTGTTACCAATCAAAGATGTAAAAGAAAGTATAATTGCTCTAGCATATGACGAAGATGAAATGAGAAAATTATTAGACTTAAAATTACAAAGAGGAATGGACTTTACAGATTTATTTATATCTGCCATGCAAGACATAAACAATGAAGGCGCTAAATTCATTGAAGATATTTCAAAAGTGCTTAATATAACAGGAAGAATACTTCCAGTAACATTAGACAAAATGAATGTATGTGCAGAGTTAGAAGACCGGTACTTTAATAGAAGAAAAAAATAAGATTGCAGAAACATCAATAGATAAAATATCAAAAATAAATAGAGTATTTATTGCACCTTCAAATGCAAGACCAGCACCAGGTGTATTAGAAGCAATTACAGAAGCAGATGCAATAATAATTGGACCGGGAAATTTATTTACAGATGTAATACCAAACTTACTAATAAAAAATATTTCTAAAACAATAAAAGAAAGTAAAGCTATAAAAATATATATAGGAAATATAATGACAAAGCCAGGAGAAACAGATGATTTCTCATTATCTGACCATATAAAAGCAATATTTGAACATGCAAATAATAAAATTATAGATTACTGTATATATGATACAGGAGAAGTAGTACCAGAATTTGTAAGAAGGTACAATAAAGATGGAGCAGATCTTGTAGAACAAGATATACAAAAATGTAAAGAACTTGGAATAAAATTAATACCAAAAGATTTTTCTTGTATCGAGAATGATGTAATAAGACATAATCCTGTTAATGTTGCAGATTCAATAATAGAACTAATATGCGAAGACTTAAAATTTAAGGATATGCAAAATAATCCTAAATATGTTAGAATGAATACAAAGCTAAAAACAAATAATGAGAAGAGAAAAAAAGAAACAAAAATAAAGAATAAAGCAAAAAGAGCACAAAATAAAGTAAACAAAAAAGCAAGAAGAATGGATGATAGAAAAAAGAGTAAATTTAGTTCGAAATATAATGAAAGAATTAAATCTATAAAAACAAGTGAAGAACATAGGCAAGAAAATATAAGAAAACTAGAAGAAGACGAAGAAGATTAAAATTTTGGAGGAACTTATGAAAAAAATAGGAAAAGAAGAGTTAAATATTGAAAATGGGCTTAAAAAAGAATGGCTTATAACAAATGGATTAGGAGGATATGCATCATCAACAATAATAGGATGTAATACAAGAAAATACCATGGACTTTTAATTGCACCATTTGTAGCTCCTGGAAGAAGAAGAGTAATACTTTCAAAACTAGATGAAAGTTTAGAGATAGAAGGAAAAAAATACAATTTATATACTAACATAGCAAACCACTATATATCTAATGGATATACATATCAAGAAAGCTTTGAAAAAGACTATATACCGATTTTTACATATAATGTAGAAGGCATTGAAGTAAAAAAATTAATATGTATGGAGTATGGAAAAAATACAGTATGTATATTGTATAGAATAAAAAATAAAGATAAAAAAGCAAAATTAACTCTTGCTCCTGTTATGAACAATAGAGACTTCCATCAAATGAATACAAACCATATTTTTAGTGTGAAACAAAAAGTAAATAAGCAAAAAGTGGTTTTAATATTAGACAATCAATCAGAAAATCCTATTTATTTGAATGCAAGTGAAGGTAATTATATTGAACATAATTCAGATATGTTTAATAATATGTATTATCTAGAAGAAGAAAAAAGAGGATTTTATCCAGAAGAAAATTTAGTTGTGCCTGGAAGATATGAGATAGAAATTGGAGAAAATGAAGAAAAAGAAATTTCATTTGTATGTTCTTTGGAAGACAATATCGAAGAACTAGATGTAAAAAAAGTAATAAATGATGAAATAATAAGAATAAGAAAACTAATAATAAGTTCAGGCTTGTATGACTTAAAACTAGAAGAAAAATATGACGCAAAATATAAGGAATTTATACAAGAATACATTATAGCAGCGGATAATTTTATAGTATTTAGACCAAATTTTAGATTACATACAATAATTGCAGGATATCCATGGTTTTTAGATTGGGCAAGAGACTCTCTTATCTCATTTGAAGGTTTGCTTCTAATACCAAAAAGATATGAGATAGCAAAAGAAGTAATTCTGACTTTAATAAGGGATATAAAATATGGACTTGTTCCAAATCGGATATTCAGGATTTGACTTAAGACCTTTGTATAATAGTAGCGATGCATCACTTTTATTATTTGAAGCTGTATATAAATATTATAAATATACAAATGATTTAGCCTTTGTAAAAGGAATATATTTGAGACTAAAAGCTATTATAAAAGCTTATGCAGAAGGAATAGATATAGACGATAACAACATATATTTAGATGATGACAATTTAATAGTTGCAGGAACACCAAGTACACAAAATACGTGGATGGACGCAAAATATGGAAACCATGCTTTTACTCCAAGAAACGGAAAAGCTGTGGAAATAAACGCACTTTGGTATAATGCTCTAAAGATAATGCAAGAACTTGCAAGCTTATGCAATGACAAAGAAGAAGTAAATACATATAAAGATATGGCAGAATTTACGCAAATATCATTTAATAATAAATTTTATAACAAAAAAAGAAAATGTCTATACGATGTACTTCGGAGATAGTAAAATAAGACCAAATCAATTATTTAGCTTATCATTAAGCTATCCTGTAATTGAGCCAGATAGTGAAATTGCAAGAAATATAATAAATGTAGTAGATAAAAAATTACTTACAACTCATGGATTAAGAACCCTTGCAAAAGGAGAAAAAGATTATGTAGAAGTCTATGAAGGAGGACCATTCCAAAGAGATGCAAGTTATCATCAAGGACCTGCTTGGCCATGGTTACTTGGACTTTACTATAATGCATTAAAAAATATGATTAAAGTAGAAATGAATAAAAATAGAAAAACAGCACTTACAAAAAAAATAGACGATTTTTGCAAAATGATAGAAGAAAGCTTTACAAAAGCATTGGATAGTGATGGAATTATTGGAAGCATAGGAGAAATATATGATACCAAAGAACCATTTTCATCAAAAGGAGCACCAGCTCAAGCATGGAGTGTAGCTGAAGTGTTTAGGATTATATTAAGAAAGTAAGCAATATGAAATATATAAGAAGGTAGACAAAATGCGAATACTTGGAATAGACCCAGGATATGGGATAACAGGATACAGTATAATAGACTATATTGGAAATAAATTCAAATTAATAGCAAGTGGAGCTATTAAAACAGAAGCTAAAATGTCATTTCCACTTAGATTATCAGAAATATTTACAGACTTAAATAAAATAATTGATGAATATCTACCTGATGCAATATCTGTAGAAGAACTATTTTTTAATAACAATGTAAAAACAGCGATAAATGTTGCACAAGCAAGAGGTGTAATATTAGTAGTTGGATGTCAAAGAGGAATACCAACTTATGAATATACACCTCTTCAGGTAAAACAGGCAGTTGTGGGATATGGAAGAGCAGATAAAATGCAAGTACAAAAGATGGTAAAAACATTATTAAATGTAGAAAAACTTCCCAAATTAGATGATATAACAGATAGTATGGCGATAGCAATATGCCATGCGCATTCTGCTAAGTTCGCTGAGAGGTTATAGAATTAAAGAGGAAAATATGGTTCAGGAAGAATTAGAAAAAGAATTAAAAGAAGAAAAATTAAATAGTGTATATGTATTATATGGAGAAGAAACATATCTTTTAGAAACAGCAGTAAAAAAGATAAAAAAGATATTTGGAGAAAAAGTAGTACGGTATAAACTATATAGAACTAGATGAAGAAACAATAGGAAATCTTATGCAAGAATTACAAATGCCTTGCTTTGGATATGATAAAAAACTAATAGTTGTAAAAAATTCTAACCTTTTTAAAAAAGAGACTAAAAAGAAAAGTTCAGGGACAAAAGAAGTAAGAGAAAATTTAGAAAAATATCTAAAAGATAATATTCAAGATATAAAAGATAGAATTATTCTAGTATTTATAGAAGATAGTGTTGAAAAATTAAATATAACAAAAACAATTGACACATTGGGTGGAATAATATGTGAATTTGAACTTCAAAAGCCAGCAGTACTTGAAAAAAGACTTATGGCAATTTGTAATGCATATAAAGTAAAAGCAGAACCAGGAGCAATTAAATTTCTAATAGAAACATCTGGAACAAGTATGCAAGAATTAATAAATGAAATTAGAAAACTTATAGAATATGCACGGAGAAGAAGGAACAATAAGAAGAAAAGACATTGAAGATTTAGCAATAAAGACATTAGATAGTAATATATTTGATTTAACAGATAACCTAGGAAAGAAAAACATACAGAAATCACTAGAAATACTTAATGAGCTATTATATTTAAAAGAACCAATGCAAAAGATACTAATAACATTATATAATCATTTTAAAAAATTGTATATTGTAAAACTATCAGAAAAATATAAAAAAGATTTAGCATCTGCAATGAATTTAAAACCAAATCAGACATTTCTATTAAATAAATATAAAGTGCAAGCAAAATATTTTACAGAAAAAGAAATAAGAAATATTTTAGATGAAATGATAAAACTAGATACAAATTATAAAAATGGATTAATTGATGTGAACGTGGGAGTAGAGGCAATACTTTGCAACTATTGCAGTTAAATTTGAAAAATAAACTTCGTACTACGTCGTTATTTCAAATTAAAAAATGCTCAACATACACACGTACGTTTCCGCTTTTTTAATTTGAAATGCCTAGTATTACTCGTTTCTTTTTCAAATTTCAGTTTCAAAATTGCAAAAATAATAATAAAAAAACATATATGAATAATTTACCTCTTTTTTTTAATAATAATTAAAAAAGGAGGGCTTTTTTATGTATAATTTTAGGACAGACTTAGCATTAGAAAGACGAGAAATTTTAGGAAAAATGCAAAAAGAGCGGAGAAGAAATAGACGGTATAGAAGTGGAAGAAAAAGAAGTAAATGAAAAAATAAAAATATCTAAAGTAAAAATAATAAATGAAAACGGAGAAAAGTTAATTGGAAAACCAAAGGGAACATATATTACAATAGATGTAAAAAAACTAAAAATTGCGACAGAAGAAGAGCTAGAAGAAGCGGCAAATGTTTTAGCAGAACAGCTAAAAGAATTAATAAACATTCATGTAGACTCAATGGCAGATGTATTAGTTGTAGGACTCGGAAACGAATATATAACACCAGACTCATTGGGACCTAAAGTAATAGCAAATATTGAAATCACAAGACATGTAATAAAATATTTACCTCAATATGTAGAAGAAGGAACAAGACCAATAAGTGCTATCTCTCCAGGAGTACTTGGGACAACAGGAATAGAAACACTCGAAATACTAGAAGGAATAGTAGACAAAGTAAAACCAAAATTACTTATAGTAATAGATGCATTAGCATCAAGAAGTATAGAAAGAATAAGTAGTACAGTACAACTTTCAGATACTGGAATTGTACCGGGAGCAGGTGTACGGAAATACAAGAAAAGAATTAAGCATAAATACTCTAGGTGTACCAGTAATTGCACTAGGAATACCTACGGTAGTTGAAAGTGCAGTATTAGTAAATGAAGCTTTGGACCTGTTTATAGGAAAGCTACAAAGTGAAGCAAGGTCGAATGATTATTTAAATGAATTAAAAGAAAAAGATAATTATGAAGAAATAAAAGAAGCGTTAAACCCAGGAGACTATAACATGATAGTAACTCCAAAAGAAATTGACGAGCTAATAGACAATATGACAGAAATAGTTGCAAGAGGTATCAATAATTCATTATAAAACAAATAATAAATTTATACCCCAAAGAATTAATAAATGTATAGGATAGAAAAGATATAAAAAGTATTTTGTATCTTTTCCTTTTTTATTATTATATAGATTTATAAATACAAGTGGAAGACAAGTAAATACAATTATCCATAAATAAATCTCAAAATTTGAACTATACAAAAGGTTTCTTAAATAATATAAAACCGTACAAATGATAAAAGCTAAATTCATTAAAATCTTATGTTTCTTTAATAAATAAAATATAAAAATAATTGCAATACCATAATAACCATAATCACAATGCAAAGCATTTGACACAATTGCAGTAAAAACTACAAAGATAAAACCAATTAAAATATATAGGTAATGTATACCCTTATTTTTATAATCCAGCTTATAAAGCATATCAAAAACAGTAATTGCAAATAAGCCTAAAAATAATGTGAAAAATATATTTAAGCTAAATTGTGATGAATACATAGAAGTAAAAAGCATGAAAGGAGCTTGAGAAATGAGGGCAAAAGTAAATAACCTCAAAAGATAATTTTTGAGGTTTTTAGTATGTATGTAACCTTCACTTATTTGAAATGCAAATATTGGAAATGCCATTCTTCCTATATAATTCAAAAAAGAAAAATGTCCAAATAAAACATAAGAACTATGGTCACATGCCATTGAAATCAATGCAATTACTTTTAATACAAAAGCTGACATAAGCTTATCCTTTCAAATTAGTTTCCTTTTGTTCATTATAAGAATCTATAAAATATAGAGGACGCCTTTTAGCTTCATAAAACGCTCTTCCTAAATATTCTCCAATTAGACCTAAGAAAATAAGTTGAATTCCACCTAAAAATAAAATCACAACCATCATAGATGCATAACCAGAGACATCAACTCCATAAATCAAAGTTTTTAGTATTATAGCAAGCATATAAATAAATCCAGCACATGATATTATTATTCCCAAAATAGCAGCCCAACGCAAAGGAGAAGTAGTAAATGAAGTTATTCCATCAATAGATAAATTGATAAGTCTTCTATAATTCCATTTTGTTTTTCCAGCAATTCTAGGGTCTCTATCATATAATATTTCTTTTTTATTATATCCAATCCAGCTGTAAAGGCCTTTTGTGTATCTTTGAGATTCTCTAAGTTGTTTTATAGCTTCAACACAACGTCTATCAAGTAATCTAAAGTCTCCTGTATCTTTTTGGATTTCTATATTAGTCATGCTTTGTAAAACACGATAAAATCCCCAAGATGTTAATTTCTTTAAAGGACTTTCACCTTTTCTAGATTTTCTTCTAGCATAAACGTCGTCATAGCCTTCTTCCCAATATTTAATCATTTCAGGAATAAGTTCAGGGGGATCTTGTAAGTCAGCATCCATTAAAACTAAAGCATCACCTTTAACATAATCAAACCCAGCTGCCATAGCAACTTCTTTGCCATAGTTTCTTGACAAATTTACATAGTTAATTCTAGGGTCTTTTTTTCTTAAGAATTTAATTAAATCCAATGTGTTATCCTTACTTCCATCATTCACAAATAAGACTTCAAAATCATATTTTGCTTGACTATTCATAAGTTTTATAAGTCTATCATACAAAAGAGGAAGTGACTCATGTTCGTTATATGCTGGTATAAGTATTGATATTAATTTTTTTTCATTTAAATCCATATATTAAATCATTCCTTTTCTAGTCCTTATTTAATATTTATATCACAAATTAGAAATATAGTAAAGAAGAAAAAATAGAATTTTATATACCACTTAAATATAAAAGTAAAAATATAATTTACTAATATATTTTGCAACTTGACATAAAAATAAAACTAACATATAATAAAAGATAAGCTAAAAGCACAAAGTACACTCTAATTATGGAGAATGCTGTTTCCATAAGCTAAAATCTGATGAAAGGAGAAAATGTGAACTTTAAATTTGATAAGTATTTGTTTATAAAAATCGGAAGGGAGAATCTTAAATGAAAAACGTAATCAAAGTCCGGATTATATATGATAGTGCCCACGTTGCAGAGAAGGAATATTTGAGAAAGTTCTTTCAGTTCATAGGATGTCTTGTATTTGAACAGTACATCGACTTAGGAATTAAAAAACTTTGCTCTCTAGCATCTGATGAGGTTCTTATTGCTTTGAACTTCTACAGAGAAAAACGATTATATGCTTTGTGGATGGAACGTCAATTTTATTTGTATTTTGATCTAAATGACGGATTTGTTTGTCTAAGTAAGGAAAAGCCACTTCCTTCTCAATACTGGAATCAAAAAGAGGAGAACTCGAAAAGAGATATTAGAAGAAAAGCTTTAGAGATCCTGATAGAAGCAATATGGGAAGGAGACGAAGTCAACAAGAAAGCAATTAAAGATATATTGGAATGCTATATTCCAAAAGATGGAGATGATGACTTATTCCTTGCTTTAGAGGAAAAAGATTTATATTTACCCTTTTTAGACTGGGAGATTACATACGAACAAAGAAAAGACGTTGAGTTTACAAGTATGGAATATTATCATTCGCCTATGCTTGAACTATTATTGTCAGAATTCACAAGAATAGAAAAACTACTTAGTACTCTATGCAAAGGAAAAATGTTTTCTGAAAAAAATAAGGAGGAAGAGAGCCCGTACCTTGTATATGCTCTGATAAATGCGAGGCAACTCATGAATTATATCCGGATAATACCAAAATATGAAATGGACGGAAGGAGATTTGAGAATGATGAACTAATTGAAGTTCTATACATACTTCGCACTCGGTATCCGTGGTTTATTACGGAATTTCTTCTGAGAGCTAATATTTATGCCAGTAATGGAGATAACTATAGTGTTAGAAGGGCAGCTATCGAATATGATAGTTTTCTATCAATAGTTGGTAGTGGCAGTCCATACTATAGGTTTGGTATATTTGAAGACGAGTATGCAATAAGCACATGGAGAAGGTTAAAAGGAGATAAATTTCTTGCAGAGAAAGCCATACAAATGAACCAAATTGACCCACTATATTATCTGGCATACTTTTATATTGCTAGATATTATCTAGTTTATAGTAACATTGACAAGCAACTTATTGAAAGAGATATAGAATATCAGAAAATATATTTGACTAACAAATCCATAGTGCTTGAGCAAGCAAAAGCAATATTTGAGCAAGCATGCAATCGTATAAAGAAAAAGCTTGAGAGAAGTGACTATTACTCTTTAACATATAGAGAAGCTTTATATTGGTATGTAGGGAGTAGGAATCTAGCTTCGATAGCACTGTTAGAGCATGGAGAATTTAGCATGAGAGCTCAAATAGGGGCGACAGTCTGTGCAACTAAAAGTCTTCAGAATGCGTTTCTGATAGAAGATGCATATGGAGAAAATGAGGAATGTTATAAAAAATATACTTCATTGCATTACACCAATGAAGTGGTATATTTGTTGTATCTCATGTTGAAAAAGTGGGTGTTTGCGATACTAAAAGATAGTTTTTTAAGATTTGTTCTGGGAAAAGCGCTAAAAGAATTCGGGGAAGACATTCCAGATTAAGGCTAATTGAAAAATAAAAACAAGTCCTTATCAAAATAAACAAATTTTTCGATTTTCATGAGGCACCGCCTGCATCCTAAACTTAGGAAGCAGGCGGTTAGCCTTAATATTAAAATAAATTATATAATAAAAATGATGACATTATTAATTGAAGTTAGAAATTTATTAGAAAAAAATAAAAATAGTATTGACAGAAATGAAAATAAATATTATAATAATCCTTGTTGCAAATAAATATGGGTAGGTGGCCGAGTGGCTAAAGGCGGCAGACTGTAAATCTGTTCTCATTTGAGTACGATGGTTCGAATCCATCCCTGCCCACCAGAAATGAACAACCTAAATTGCTTAGAAAATTAAGCATTTTAGGTTGTTTTCTGATTTAAAAGTATGCAAAACTAATGCAGTAGAGATTTTTAATTGATATGTTGCATATATTCTACATATTTATCAACTTGTTCTTTCTTGAATTTATCAAATATAGTTGTATATGCATTTATAGTAGTTTGTATGTCTTTATGTCCTAGTAATTTATGCAAGACTGGGAAGGAAAATTAGAAGGTGAATACTTAAGAATAGCAGGAATATTGTAACTAAAGTAACAAAAAAATTATATTATTATAAAAATTGAACAGAAGCGAACATTGTTGCAATTAAAAAACTTTTAAGCATAGATTTTATAAAAAATAAGAGATAGCAACTATTTGCTATCTTTTAATCTTCTATTTCTATATTATCAAATACTGGGTCATTAAAAAAATCTTTTAGTTTCATATTTAAGCCTTCACAAATATATTCTATTATATCAAGTCTTATTATTTTTCTTTTTCCTGCTAAAAACTTAGATAATGTTGAACGTGATATTCCTGCAAGTGTGCTAAGTTTTGAAACATTTATATTTCTTTCTTCTATTAAATTTGTAATTCTTATTCTAACAGCTTGTGATAAATCCACGTTAAAACTCCTTTTTTATAGTATTTCCTATATAAGAAATTTTAACAAAAAAGATATTTTATATTGTTGACAGTTGCCAACTTTTATAGTATTATTTATGTAAAGAAAGGAGTTTTTACAATGTTTATTTTTATATAGTGGTAATGGTAAAACATGGGCGGTAATGACAGCACAAGAGCAATTAATTACAATTGAAATTATGCTTTTTAGAATAATCGCTTGTATAATTTACTATTTTTTGAAAAATAGAAAAGGCAAATAACTTACAAAAGATAGGGGGTGATTATTATATGTTAATAATATGTAGTGAATGTGGCAAAGAATATTCAGACCAAGCAAAGAGTTGTCCTCATTGTGGAGCTATAACAGCTAAAAATAGATATATACAAGGTTATGCAAGAAGAAATTATTCACAAGAAAATAATAAAGGATTAGCAATTGCTGGTTTTACAATTGGAATTATTACTCTCTTTTTTCTACCAATTTTAGGAATTTTATCGATAATATTTGGAGCAATAGCAATTGGAACAAATGCAAACAATGAATCTTGGAATAAATCTATATGGCAATACGAAAATAAGGCATTAGGGTTTGGAAGATGTTCTCTTATAATAGGAATTATTGATGTTATATGGGTGATTGCTAATTATTATATATTAATGAGTAAATTTTACTAAATCATATTGATATTACAAAAGATAGGGGGAATTTTAAATGAAAAATCAAAAAGGAATCAGTTTAATAAAACTTATACTAGTTGTTGTAACAATCATTTTAGCTATAATTTTTATAGTAAAAATGTCAGAAGTACCAGATGGAATTGGAACAGTTGAAGAAGAAAAAGAAAAATACAACGAAATTTTACAAGAACAGGAAAAAGCAGATAAGCAATATCAATATACATTAAACACTACAACAAAACAACCAACTACTACCACTAAAAATTATCAGCAGATATATAATGAGTATTCGCAAAAATTGATAAATGCAGGAGCAACATCTTCAATAAAAGAAATGGCAACAATTTTAAATGAAGGTGTTACAAAAATGGCTCAATATATGTATTCGGCAAGTGGAACAGATGGACAATATTCAACATATCAAAGTTGGGCTGATAAGTTATATAATGTCTATATGAATAATTGTAGATAATATACTATGTGTACAAAAATCAAATAATAGTGTTTTAATATTACAAAAGATAAAATGAGGGGGGAATTCAAATGAAAGATCAAAAAGGAATCAGTTTAATAAAAGCAATATTTATTATCATTTTAGCAGTTATAGCAGTATCTTTTATAATGTCAAAAATGATTCAAAATGCAGAATTTAATCGAAAAAAAGACCTTATAAAAGATATTAACGACTCAGTAGTAACATATAATGTAGATGTTTTAAAAAGAAATGCAACAATATATAAAATTTATCCAAATGTATCAAGTGATTTATTGTTTCAAGAGGCAGAAGAAATTCCATTAGATAAAATAACACCTAAAAACATAGATAGTATGGTAAATCTTTACTATGCAGAAAATCATGCCGTGATGGAATTTAATAACACATTATTAGAATATTATCGAGAAATTTTACAATAAATAGAAAGGTGGTAAAATTTTATGGAAATTATACTTTTAATTATATTAATTATAGGTTCTATCATAATTTTTAAAAATAAAGATAAGAGATTTCCTAACAATCCAATTTTGGGTTGGCTAGTTTGCACAATAATACTAGCAGTTGGACTATATGGAATGTATTTTGCTTACAATGATGTTGCTGGCGATGCAGCTTTTAATTCAGGTTATAGGGATGCATTAAAATAATCTTATCAAAAATAATAGTAATTACAAAATTTAATATTTACAAAAAAAGAAGCGGATTTTTAACGGCTTCTTTTTTTGTTGTATAGGAAAAATCGACTTTTATCTTGACCTTATGTGGATTTTTCCGTATACAACAAGGTTAGGGTTCCTATGTTTGTGAAGTACTGCGAAGCAGTCTTCACATGTGTGCGTCGAAATATTTGATTTCGTTAACGCATGCCTTTCTTATGATGCTATGAGTTATGCCGGTACGTGTCATAACTCATAGGGGGGAGGACTTATGACAGAGTCAAAGTCCTGCAAAAATACTATGTATATAAAAATTTAAAAAAACTGAAAAATTTAATTGATTTTTGCAAACAAATGTTTTACAATATGTTTGAAATAAGTAAAATATTATGGATGGAGATGATATTATTGAAAGAGATGGATAAGCACAATAAATCATTTGAAGATATAAAACATATTTTGCGATACAAACTAGAAAGCAAGAAATTAGCGAAAAAGAATATAGTTCATTAACAGAAGATTAAAAAAGATTTTATCAAAGAGATTTAACAAGAAAAGGAAATTACTCACTTAATCAAACAGCTAAAAATGCAGGAGTTAAAAATTTTGATAAATTTCATAATATCGAAGGACAGATAATATATAGATTATCTGTCCACTATGATATTGGTGCAAATTATAACATTATATGATAATATTTATTTGTACCCCAAAGTGTATTTATAAAATTAAAATTGTCAAAAAGTTACATTGCTTCTTTTTCTAATATAAAATTAACAACTCCATTATCATAGCAATTTCCAATAACTCCAGTAGCATTTTGTTTCACAATTTCAGTAGCATTTCCAACAGCATAAAATTCATCTGCAACATTTACCATAGGCAAATCATTTTCACTATCACCGAAAGCAATAATTTTGTCAAAACCATATTGCTCTTTAAAAGTCTTAAGTCTACTAGCCTTAGAAATGTCCTTTAAAACAATGTCACAGAAACTGTCGCCAGATGAGTAAACTCTTTTATGAATAAAAAAACTTATATTATCAATACTATTTAAAATATGTGCTAGTTCAGTACTTTTTTCAGTGGGATATAGTAAATTTAAAGAAATACATTCAGACTTAGTATCCCAATCAGAAACATCAAAACGTTCTAAATGTTCATTAATAATTGTTTGTATTTGAAACCTTTTATAATTAAAATTTTCCAATGATTTAATAATTTTTTCTGCGGTAGATTTAACAATAGGGAGCTTATCAACGTATTTTTTCTCAGACCAGTTATAATTTAATGCACCATTTAATAACATCAAAGGATATTTAAAGTGAACATCCTTTAAAATACACCTTACTGAATCGCCTCTCCCAGTTGAAACTGTAAAATTAACACCTTTTTCTATAAGTTCATTAATTTGTTTGCAAGTATTTACGTCAAGTTCTTGCTCCATGTTAAGCAATGTTCCATCTAAATCTGATACATATAATACTTTCATCAAGAACCTCCTTATAAGAATATCTTTACAGAAATAACCTTAAACTTAGATTACAAAAATAATTATATAATAATTTTTAGTTATATTCAATGATACAAGTAAAAGAGAATTAAGATTATATTTTATCAACAGAAGATGAAAAAATACCCATACTCACATACTTTTAATTGGAAAGTGTGAGCAAATATTGATAATTACTCGTATTTATGATATTATAATCATAATAGAAAATAGATATTTGTAGGAATTTATTTATGGAAAATAAAAAGTGGTTGATAATTGGGATTATAATAATAAGTGTACTATTTCTTTTTAGAATCGGAAATGAAATTATATTAAACATTTTACTATTTATTTGGATTTTTGGAACATTATTTTTGCCTTATATAATAGGAATAGTAATTTCTGTTATAATAATATTTTTAGTAAAGAAAAAAATAAACGAAAGAAATAGAACTTTTACATATGTAATTATTATCATAGTATGCATAATATTATGTAGAAATCTAGGATATCCGGTTATGCTATATTTAAGTGAAAAACCTGATAAAGTTTATACGAAAATGAAAGAACTAAGTGACAGTGAAGAACTGATAGGATTATCAGAGGAAGAAGTTATTGAATTATTAGGTGAACCGCAAAAAAACTCTAGAGATAATCTATATATATATGATGCGGGGACATTAACTAATTACTTATTCTTAGGGGAAAGAGAATCATATGACCTTTTTATATGGTTTGATGAAAATGATAGAGTAAAATCTACTGAAATACATCTTCCTTTAGGAGGTTAAAAACAAAAAGCATAAAACACTTAAAATTTGGCAATAATAAAAACAAGATTTTATTAGAGCAGAAAAATTGCTCAAATGGAGGTTTTATGAAAGAGTTATTAGATAGTTTAAATGTTTTTTTAAGTGACTTAAATGTTTTCTACAGGAAATTACAAAATTATCATTGGAACATAAAAGGAAATTTATTTTTTGTCCTTCATAGTAAATTGGAAGAATATTATGATGAGATAAACGAACAAGTAGACGAAGTTGCAGAGCACATTTTAGCACTAGATGGAGAGCCTTTAGGAACATTAAAAGATTATTTAAATACAACTAAAATTACAGAAGCAGAAAACAAAAAAATAGAAGCTACAGAAGTTATAAACACACTTATAAAAGACTATTCTACACTTCTACAAGATGCAAAAAACATTAAAAAATTAGCAGAACAAAATGAAGAACACAAAACATCTACATTAATGGATGATGCAATAGAAAATTATACAACAAAATTATGGATGCTAAAACAAAATATATAATATAAATGCCGAAGCTTTTGCTTCGGCATTTTAGATAAAGTTTAAATAAAAATATTGAAATTGACAAAGGATATTGATATAATGTAAATACAAAAAATTACGAAGGAGGAAAAAATAATGTCAACAAAATTTGTTTTAAATGAGACATCATATTTTGGTAGAGGAGCAAGAGAAGAATTAGTAGGAGAAATCAAAAAAAGAAATTTCAAAAAAGTATTTTTAGTTACAGATAAATCACTAGTACAAGCAGGAGTTATTGATAAAGTAACAGAAGTACTAGAGAATGCAAAAATAAAATATGACATGTATTCAGAAATAAAGCCAAACCCAACAATAAAGAATGTTTTAGATGGTGTTAGTGCTTGTAAAAAATCAAGAGCAGATTTAATAGTAGCTGTAGGTGGTGGCTCTAGCATGGATACAGCAAAAGGTATATCTATAGTTATGACAAACCCAGACAGAAAAGACATAGTTTCACTAAACGGAGCATCTAATACAGTAAATAGAGGTATGCCACTAATTGCAATGCCAACAACTGCAGGAACAGCAGCAGAAGTTACAATCAACTATGTAATAACTGATGAAGAAAGAAAAATAAAAATGGTATGTGTAGACCCTAATGATATTCCAATAATTGCAATAGTAGATTCAGAATTAATGGAATCAATGCCAAAATCACTTGCAGCAGCAACAGGAATGGACGCATTAACACATGCAGTAGAAGGATATATCACAAAAGCACATAATACAATGTCAGATATGTTCCATTTAAGAGCAATTCAATTAATATTTGAAAATTTACCAGCAGCAGTAAATGAAAAAGAACCAAAAGCTGTAGAAAATATGGGGCTTGCACAATATATAGCAGGAATGGGATTTTCAAATGTAGGACTTGGAATAGTACACTCAATGGCCCACCAACTAGGAGCTGTATATGATACACCTCACGGACTTGCAAACGCAATACTTTTACCAACAGTTATGAAATTTAATGGAGAAGTTTGCTATGAAAGATTTAGAGATATATTAATAGCAATAGGAGTAGATGCAAAAGTATTTACTAAGGAAGAAATAATAAAAACATTTATTGAAAAGATTAAAGATTTATCTGAAAAAGTAGGAATAACACAAACAGTAAAAGATACAGGATGTAAAATAGAAGACCTTCCAATGCTTGCTGACAAGGCAATGGAAGATCCATGTAAACCAGGAAACCCAAGAGAAGTTACAAAAGAAGACTTCATAGAATTATTTAAAGAAGCAATGTAGAGTGAATAAACGAGCTTTAGAATAATAACTAAAGCTCGTTATTTATTGTATATGGAAAATAGAGATTTTAATTGATAGATTGCAAGTTAGCAAGAAGAGACAATGAAATAAAGTTTAAAATAACTTCCCAAATGAAAATTACTATGATACAATAATTTTAATGACAAGTAATATAAAGGAGAAAACAATAAATACAAAACAATGAAAAAATTAAGAACAATATTTATAATATTAAGTATAACTTGGATGGTAGTTGTATTTTTATTTTCAAATGAACCATCAGACGAGTCAAAAAATACAAGCTCTTTTGTAACGGAAATAATAGCAAATATAATTTATGGAGATAATCTGCCAGAAAAGGAACTAACATTAAAAATACAAGAATTAGACCCAATAATTAGAAAACTCGCACATTATACTTTATATGCAATAGGTGGTTTCTTAATATGCTCTGTAATATCCACATATGATTTTAGTATAAAAAGAAACATACTAATATCACAAGGAATTGGAAGTATTTATGCTATAACTGATGAGATACATCAATATTTTATTCCACGGAAGAAGTGCAAAGATAACAGACGTACTTATCGACTCAGCGGGAGTACTTACAGGCATAATATTAGTATTGATTTTACTTAAGATTTGTAGTATAATTAAAAAATATATTAGAAACAAAGAAAGGGGTACATCAGTATGATTAATGTAACATTAAAAGACGGAAGTAAGAAAGAAGTACAAAGCGGAATTTCAGCTTTAGAACTTGCAAAAAGTATAAGTGAAGGATTAGCAAGAAATATGACAGCAGTCTTAGTAGATGGAAAAGTAAAAGATTTAAGATTTAAAATAGAAAAAGACTGCAATGTAGAAATACTAACTTTTGAAAATAGTCTAGAAGGAAAGAAGGCATATTGGCATACTACATCACACATAATGGCACAAGCAGTAAAAAGATTATTCCCAGAAGTAAAACTTGCAATAGGACCAGCAATAGATAATGGGTTCTATTATGACTTTGATACCGATACCCCATTCTCAGAAGAAGATAAACAAAAAATAGAAGATGAAATGAAGAAAATAATAAAAGAAAATTTAGAAATAACAAAATTTTCTTTGCCTAGAGATAAAGCAATAAAACTTATGAAGGACGAGCCATATAAGGTAGAATTGATAGAAGAACTTCCAGAAGGAGAAGAGATTTCTTTTTATAAGCAAGGAGAATTTACAGACCTTTGTGCAGGACCTCATTTAACAAGTACAGGAAAAGTAAACAAGATTAAACTTTTGTCATCTTCGGGAGCGTACTGGCGTGGAAGTGAAAAAAATAAAATGCTACAAAGGATTTATGCAATATCATTCCCAAAACAAAGTGAACTAGATGGATATCTACAAGAACTAGAAGAAGCTAAGCAAAGAGACCATAGAAAAATAGGTAAAGAACTAGAACTATTTATGACACATCCATTAGTAGGTTCAGGACTTCCTATGTATTTACCAAATGGAGCAACAGTAAGAAGATTACTCGAAAGATACATACAAGACAAAGAGGTAAAAATGGGATATAAACATGTTTATACTCCTTCAATGGCAAATGTAGATTTATATAAAACAAGTGGTCATTGGGACCATTACAAAGAAGACATGTTTCCAGTAATGAAAATGGATAATGAAGAACTTGTATTAAGACCAATGAATTGTCCTCATCACATGTTAATATATAAAAATAAAATGCATTCATATAGAGAACTACCAATAAGAATAGGGGAACTTGCACATGATTTTAGATATGAAGACAGTGGTAGTGTATGCGGATTAGAGAGAGTACGTGAAATGTGTCAAAATGATGCACATCTTTTTGTACGACCAGATCAAATAAAAGAAGAATTTGGAAAAGTTGTAGAATTAATACTTTCTGTATATAAAGATTTTGGATTTACAGATTACACATTTAGATTGTCATTAAGAGATAAAGAAAACAAAGAAAAATATTTTGACGATGATGATATGTGGGAAATGGCAGAAAGCGAGTTAAGAAGTATACTAGAAGAAATGAAATTAGACTTCTATGAAGCAAAAGGAGAAGCGGCTTTTTACGGACCAAAATTAGATGTTCAAATAAAGACAGCGGTAGGACATGATGTAACTATTTCTACATGTCAATTAGACTTTTTACTACCACAAAGATTTGAACTAGAATATATTGGAGAAGATGGAGCTGCCCATAGACCAGTAGTTATACATAGAGCAATACTTGGAACATTTGATAGATTTTTAGCATTTCTAATTGAAGAAACAAAAGGTGCTTTTCCAATGTGGCTTGCACCAGTGCAAGTAAAGATACTTCCTATAACAGATAATCAAATAGAATATGCAAATAAAGTAAAATGTGAATTAGAAAAATTAGGAATAAGAACAGAATTAGATGACAGAAATGAGAAAATAGGATATAAAATTAGAGAAGCTCAAATGCAAAAAATCCCATATATGCTTGTTTTAGGTGAAAAGGAAGTAGAAAGTAATACTGTAGGAGTTCGTTCAAGAAAAATGGGAGATATAGGACAAATAAGTATAGAAGACTTTAAGAATAAAGTAAAAAAAGAAATTGAAGACTATGTTATAGACTAAAGATTAATAAATTTTTAAATGGAGGGTAAAGTTATGATAGTTATAGGTTCAGATCATGGAGGTTTCAAATTAAAAGAGGAATTAAAGAAATACTTTGATGAAAAAGGAATAGAATATGAAGATAAAGGAACTTTTTCAGAGGAAAGCGTAGACTATCCAGATATTGCAAAAGCTGTTGCTAAAGATGTATCAGATAAAAAAGCAGATATAGGAATACTTATATGTAGATCAGGAATTGGAATGTCAATTGTTGCAAATAAATTTAAAAATGTTAGATGTGCAGTATGTTATGAAGAACAAACAGCAAAGTTCGCAAGAATGCATAATAATGCAAATATGTTAGCGTTAGGGGCTGATTATATATCTACAAATGATGCTATTTGCATAGTAAGACAGTTTTTAGCTACACAATTTGAAGGTGGAAGACATGAAGCAAGAGTTAAACTTATTTCTGAAATTGAAAACGAAAACATGAAATAAAATTTAACAAAAATCAGCATATTGCGTCGTTATTTTAGCATAGAAAATCCTCAACGTGCAGAAGCACGCCTCTGGTATTTCTATGCTAAAATGCCTAGCACTATACTAATTTTTGTTAAATTTGTAGTGAAACATATAAGAAAATTAAAATTGATAAAAATTGTGAATGCAAATCATTTGAGGTAGAAATTGTTGAATTTCAAAATGAGGGATGTTCACGCTTTGCGTGAAAGAGGCTCATTTTGAAAATTTACAATTTATACGAAAAATGATGTAGCCGAGCAATTTTTGGAATATTTTCATTTTCTTATATGTTATAGTATATTAAGAAAGAGAGGATAAAAAATGAATAAGAAAGTTATATTAAGCGGAGTACAGTCAACAGGAAACTTGACACTTGGAAATTACTTAGGAGCTATAAGTAACTGGAAAAAAATGCAAGAAGACTATGAATGCAATTATATGATTGCTAATCTTCATACTTTAACAATTAGAAATAATCCTGAAACTTTGAGAAATAATACTTTAAATCTTTTAGCTCTTTACTTAGCAGCAGGAATTGATCCTAAAAAAAGTAATATTTTTATCCAATCACAGGTACCAGAACATGCAGAACTTAATTGGGTTCTTAATTGCTATACTTATGTAGGAGAACTTTCAAGAATGACTCAATTTAAGGATAAATCAGCAAAACATGCAGACAATATAAATAGTGGACTATTTACTTATCCAGTATTAATGGCAGCAGATATCTTATTGTATCAAGCAGATTTAGTTCCAGTCGGAGAAGACCAAAGACAGCATTTAGAGATAACAAGAGATATAGCTGAAAGATTTAATAATTTATATGGGGAAACATTTAAAATGCCAGAAGGATATATACCAAAGATTGCAGCTCGTATTATGGGACTTCAAGACCCAACAAGCAAAATGAGTAAAAGCTCAAGCATTCCAAATGATAGTATTTTCTTAAATGATGAGCCAGATGTTATAATGAGCAAATTCAAAAAAGCAGTTACTGATTCTGAAAATATTGTAAGATATGATACTGAAAATAAACCAGGAATTAGCAATTTAATTTCAATATATGGTGCTATAAGTGGAAAGACAAATGCTGAAGTAGAAAAGGAATTTGAAGGAAAAGGTTACGGAGATTTCAAAAAAGCAGTAGCAGAGTGCGTAATAGAAGAATTAAGACCATTACAAACTAAGTACAAAGAATTAGTTTCGAATCCTGAATATTTAAAACAAATATATGTAGAAGGTGCAAATAAAGCAAAAGAAAAAGCAGAAAAAACTTTGAAAGATGTGTATTCAAAAATAGGCTTAGTATAAGATTGTAAAATAATTACAATTATAATAAAAACGAAAATTGGAGGAAAGATGTTTACAGACTATGCAAAAGTAATAATTAAATCTGGAGATGGAGGAAATGGTGCAATTACCTTTAGAAGAGAAAAATATGTAGCAGCAGGTGGACCAGACGGTGGAGACGGAGGTAATGGAGGCAGCATTTACTTTGTCGTGGATCCAGATGCAAATACTCTTGTGGATTTTAGATATAAAAAGAAATTTAAAGCAGAAAATGGACAAAATGGAAGTGGCAACCGTTGCTATGGAAAATCAGGACAAGACTTATATGTAAAAGTACCAAGAGGAACTGTTGTAAAAGAAGCAAAAACAGGAAAGGTGCTTGCAGATTTATCTGAAGAAGGACAAAAAGAATTAATACTTCCAGGAGGAAGAGGAGGAAAAGGAAATTCACATTTTGCAACCTCAACAAGACAAGCTCCAAGGTTTGCTCAAGATGGAGAAAAAGGCATCGAACTAGAAGTTATATTAGAGCTAAAACTTTTAGCAGATGTAGGACTTATTGGATTCCCAAATGTTGGTAAATCGACTTTCCTTTCAATTGTAACTTCTGCAACACCTAAAATTGCAGACTATCATTTTACAACAATAATACCAAATCTTGGAGTTGCAAAAACAGAATATGGAGATAGCTTTGTAATAGCAGATATTCCAGGACTTATAGAAGGAGCAAGTGAAGGAATAGGACTTGGAATACAATTCTTGAGACACGTAGAAAGAACAAGATTACTTTTACATTTCATTGATGTGTCAGGACAAGAAGGAAGAAATCCAGTAGAAGATTTTTATGTAATTCAAGAGGAATTAAAAAAATATAATGAAAAGCTCAGCAAGAGAGAACAAATTATTGTTGCAAATAAAATAGATATAATGCAAGATGAAGAATTATATAGAAGCCTAGAAAAAGTGGCTCAAAAAGAAAATATGAAGATATTTAAGATATCTGCAGCTTCAAGACAAGGAATAGATGAACTCATGAAATTTGTTGCAGAGGAATTAAAGAAATTGCCAAAAGAAGAGTTGATAGATGTTGAAGAAAAAGTTGTATATACATTAAAAGATGATGATAAGAAATTTGATGTAGAAGTAAAAGGACATGAATATACAGTTACAGGACCAGCAATTGAAAAAATTATGAGAAAAGTCAACATCCAAGATAGAGAATCAATGCATTATTTACAGAAAAGCCTTTATATGCTTGGCGTAGACGAAAAATTAAGAAACTTAGGCATAAAAGAAGGAGATACTGTCAAGATATTAGACTGGGAATTTGAGTGGTATAACTAGTTCTAATAAAATTGAGTTTTAGCGTTGTTGTTCTATGAAAGAAAATACGGCTAAAGCCTACTGACGCTGTAACAAGCAAAGCTTTAACAGCCTCAGCATTAGCGTACAACAAGTACGCTTCCGGTATTTCTTTCTTGAACGCCTAGCTAAAACTGCAATTTTATTAGAACTCTATATAGAGAGTTGTGGAAGGTAATAAAAGTTATGAATAATGTAGAAGTAAAAAAATTAATAAACAGTTTTAAGTATGCAATTCAAGGAATAATATCTTCATTTAAAACAGAAAGAAATATGAAAATTCATGTTTTCATAATGATTTTAGTTATAATATGGGGAATAATATTTAAAATTAGTGTGACAGAATGGATAGTATGTGCTTTACTATTTGCACTTGTAATTAGTGGTGAATTATTTAATACAGCAATAGAAACTGTAGTTGATATGATTATGCCAGAAATAAATGATAAGGCAAAACTTGCAAAAGATATATCAGCAGGAGCAGTTCTAGTATTGGCAATAACAGCGGTAATAGTTGGATTAATAATTTTTGTGCCAAAAATTATTGCCATATTTTAATAAAATTGTCAATGAGAAATTTTCTCTTTGGCAATTTTTAATACACGGAAAAATTAATTTAGTAAAGAGGAGTTTATGGAAAAGAAAGAAAGAAAAATAATTTTATTTTCATTATTTGCAGGACTAGTTTTACTTTTTATAGAAATTGCAATGTCAATAGAAACTAATTCTCAAGCTATGCTAATGGATGCTCTATATGATTCAATAGACATAATAATCGTTGCTTTAACACTTTTTTTGATTAACTTATATCACAAACCAATATCAGAAAAAAAACCATTTGGATTTTCTCAATTAGAATCGTTTTTTATACTACTAAAAACATTCATGATTTTAGCTCTTAATGTAAGTATAATTATAAATGCAGTAGTCTTAATTGTGAATGGCGGAAGAGAAGTAGATGTTACAACTATATCTGTTTTTCAATTTGTTTTATTTATAGGAAATTTAGTTACATGGATAATGATAAGACATTTTAATAAAAAAATAAATTCTCCAACGATAAAAGCAGAAGTGTTGTCTTGGAAAGCTGATGTGTTTTATAGTATAGGATTAGCTTTTGCATTCTTTATGGTACAATTTTTGAAAGGGACTAAATTTAATAATCTTGTCCTTTACTTTGACCAAATTGTAGTTATAATTAGTGGAATTATAATGTTACCTGATTTATTAAAAGTTTTAAAAGAAAATATAACAAGTGTTTTACTATTTGCTCCAAGTGATGAGCTAGTGAGTAAAATAAAGAGTATAGTTGAAAAAAGTTTAGAAAATATGGATGCTGAAATTTTGCATTATGATATTATAAAAACAGGAAGAAAGATTTGGATATCAATTTATTTTAAAACAATGAATGATATTTTAGATGTTAAACAATTAAAACAAAAAACACTAGAATGTTCAGAGAAATTAAACAAGCAAATAGGAAATGTATATTTTGAACTTGTACCAGATGTTGAAAATTATTATAATTAACCTATTGCAAAAATAGTAAAAATATACCATAAATTTCTGCTTAAAGTAGTCTATGGTGTATTTTTTATGATTTAACTTAAAAAATTCTTAATATAGTAGATTAATACTCTTTTTGATGGTATAATGTTATTCCAAAAATAAGAATTAGTAAAAGGAGAAATATATGAAATTAGTAGTGAAAAATTTAAAGAAAAATTTTGAAAAAAAAGAAGTACTAAAAGATATAAATTTTGAATTTGAAAAAGGAAAAATTTATGGATTATTAGGGAGAAACGGAGCAGGAAAAACTACTTTTTTTAATTGCTTAAATGAAGACTTAGAAATAGATGCAGGAGAATTTTATATTGAAGACAATGAGAAAAAAAGAAAGATGGAAGCAGAAGATATAGGATATGTTCTATCTACACCAAATGTTCCAGAATTTCTAACAGCAAGAGAGTTTTTAAAATTCTTTATTGATATTAATAAAAAAAGAATTAAAGATTTAAAAACAATTGATGAATATTTTGATTTTATGAAAATCGAGCAAGAGGATAGAGATAGACTATTAAAAGATTATTCGCATGGTATGAAAAATAAGATGCAAATGCTTGTAAATATTATATCAAATCCAAATATTTTATTATTAGATGAACCTTTAACTTCTTTTGACGTAGTTGTTGCAGAAGAAATGAAACAAATGTTACGAGAGATAAAGAAAAAACATATAATTATATTTTCAACACATATTATGGAACTTGCATTAGACTTATGTGATGAAATTGTTATCTTAAATAGAGGAATACTAGAAGAAGTTGACAAAAATAATCTAGACAATGAACATTTTAAAGATAAAATAATTGAAGCATTAAAGGAGCAGTAAGAGTACGTATCCAATCAGAACTAAAAGATAAGAAAGGAAGAAAACAAAATGATAGAAAGTTTTATAACTTCTTTTAGACTAAAGAATACATATAGAGTAAATAGCATTATTTACTCTATAAAGCAATTTCCAATAATAAAAAGAATATTACCTAATAGTTTATACAAAAATAAAGGACTAAAAATATTTGCTAACATTATAAGCATTTTGATAGAAATACTTAGCATTTTTGTAGGAAAATTAATATATATTGCGTCAATGATATTTGCAGTATTATCTTTTTATGAAACAAACCAAACAGATACATTTTTACATATATTTTTATTTTTAACACTTTGCGGAGGAGTTTTAAATACATATATGCTCAACCCAACGAAAGACAAATATTATGCAATCGTAATTATGAATATGGATGCTAGAAAATATGGGTTATCAAATTACTATTATCAATTATTAAAATTAGTTATAGGATTTTTACCTTTTACGATACTTTTTGGAATGATAACAAAAACACCTTTATGGATTCAATTAGCATTACCTTTCTTTGTAGTAGCAATAAAATTAATAGTGATGAATTATAGTTTATACGACTTTAATAAAAATCAAAAAGCAAAAAATGAAAATTTACCAACAAAATTTGTTTGGAGTTTTGTAGCAATATGCTTGCTGGCAGCATATGGATTACCAGCAATTAATATAACAATTAATCAAACAATTTTCTTATGCATTTTTGTATTTACATTAATATTGGGAATATATAGTTTATTAAAGATACATA
Organism: uncultured Clostridia bacterium; assembly: GCA_944386135.1. Classification (GTDB taxonomy): domain Bacteria; phylum Bacillota; class Clostridia; order TANB77; family CAG-508; genus JAAWPK01. The sequence goes on from CALWZW010000010.1 coordinate 38,414, forward strand.
ATTTTAAAGATTATAGAAAAATGTATAAACAAGTATTAACAATAACTAACGTTTACGCAGTTGAAAATAATTCAGGAACACAAGCGATGAAAAATACAAGCTTAAAACAAATAGAGCTAGATAAGAATTATACAAGTAATAAATCTGGATTTGCTTATTTTCATGAATTATTTGTAAAGAGACATAGAAAAATATTAACAAAAGCAGTAAAGAAACAATCAATTATAATATTAGCAATATTTATTGCTGTAGTTATAGGAATTAATGTTAATGTAGATTTCAAGGAAAAGACAAATGATATATTAATGCAATATTTACCATATTTTGTATTTATAATGTATGCAATAAACAGAAGCTCATCAGTAACACAGGCAATGTTTATGAATTGTGACCATAGTATGCTTACATATAGAATATATAGGACACCAAAAGTAATACTTGGCTTATTTAAAGAAAGATTGAAAACATTAATTATAATAAATTTGTTACCATCAACATTAATAGGGTTAGGATTAGCAATACTTTTATATTTATCAGGTGGAACTGAAAATCCATTAAATTATATGGTTCTATTTGTATCAATAATTGCAATGAGTATATTCTTCTCAGTTCATTACTTAGTAATGTATTATTTATTACAACCATATAATGTAAATACAGAAATGAGAAGCAGTACATATAAGGTAGTTCAAGCAATAACATATTTTGTATGTTACTATATGATACAGATACAATTACCTACATTATCTTTTGGAATAACAGTTATTGCTTTTTGTATAGCATATAGCTTAATTTCTTTAATCATAGCATATAAATATGCACCTAAAACATTTAAGTTAAGAGTATAAATTCATTAGAATAAAAGAAGAGGAGGAGACTTATTGTGCTATTATCATAAAAAATAGAGATATTTAGAGCTAATTTTATAAAAATAGGAGAAATATAACTAATGAATATATTGAAGCCACAAAGAATACTAATTGAAAATTTAGTAAAATCAGATGAAATATTAGAAGAAATAAAAGAAGATGATGAAATTGAAAATAGAATTATTGAGAATTATAAAAAAGAAGAGAAAAAAATAAATAATATAACAATTAGAAACTCAATAATAAGTAATACAGATTTTATCAGTAGTAATTTAGAAAACAACACTTTTTCGGATATAGAGTTTAATAATTGCAATTTTTCCAATAGTTCTTTTGCAAATAGTGGTTTTATAAGATGTGAATTTAATAATTGTAAATTAACAGGTTGTAACTTTGCAGAAAGTAGCTTGTGTGATGTGGGTTTTATAGATACAAATATGAATTATATTAATTTATCAATGGCAAGTATGAAAAATATATTATTTAAGAGTACAACACTAAGAAATAGTAACTTTCAAGAAAATAAAATGAAAAATATTTTGTTAAAGGAAGCGGATTTAACTCAAGCGCAATTTTTTAAGACTAGTTTAAAAGGAATAGATTTTTCTGATAGTATAATTGAAGGAATTGCCGTTTCACTTGAAGATGTAAAGGGAGCAATAATTAGTCAATTTCAGGCATTTGATTTACTATACTTATTAGGAGTAAAGATAAAATAATGAGTATAACATTTGACAAATATGCATATTATTATAAAGTTAGAACTCAGCAGTGTGATATCTTAGATATTAGCACCTGCAGAATAGAAGAAATTAAGAGTGGTTCATTTTAATTATTTTTCCTATAATCTCTTTATCTTCTAGTTAGCATCTTTAAAATGCTATCATCAACATAATTGTCGATAATTAGAATTTTCTCATTTCTATAAATGCTCGCATAATATTTATGCTTACTTCTATTGCAATATCGTTTTTCAATATGCCTGATAGCATTGCTATTCCTTGCTCTGTGAATGCATAAGGCAAATATTTCTCACTTCTATATTTATTATTTTTTCCATTTGATGTGGTTCCATTTTGGAACCACATCTTATCCATTTCATCCTTAGTAAGTTGAAAACAAAAATCTTCTGGAAATCTATCAATATTTCTTTTTACAGCTTTATTTACATTTTTAGTTTCATAATGATATAACATAGCTACATCACTGTCTAACATAACTTGTTTTCCTCTTATAGTATATATTAGATTTCTAATATCCACATGAGATAATTCATTTTGAATTGCTAACTTATTTTCTTCCATAGACTCACATCCCTTTCGTGTTTTATACATTATAAAACATTTGTTCTTGATTGCCAAGACCTTTACAATTTTTTATATTAAAATTTATACTTATGATAATACTAGAAATGGAGCTTTAAATATTATTCCATTAACATCTAGGAAAGATAATAAAAAGTATGATTCTTCTTCTGTAAATCTTGGAAAAGAACTTTATAATGTATTTCAGGAAAAAATCGAAAAAGAAAAACAAAAATTACAACAAATATTAAATGAATTAGAAAAGATAGAAGATATTCCTATTAACATTCAAAATATCATAGAAAAAGAGCAAAAATATATTGAAAAAATGGAAAGAGAAATTAGTAAAATGAAAAAAGACAGTATTGCTTTAATTAATCAAATAACGACAATTAGCAAACAAAGGATTTTCAAAGATACTGTAAGAAGGGAGGTAAAAATATCTAGTGAATCACTTGATATAATTGATAAACAAATTATCAAATTTTTTACAAAATAAAAGGAGAGTTTCTAGAACTCTCCAAAATCATTTAGGCTCCCGTCTTACTACAAAAGTAGTAGAGGGTTAAGTTAAATATGTTTTAACATATAATATTTAACTTGTCAAATAGAATTTGACATTAATATTATATGAATATTTATTAAAATTATGTATTATAATTTATAGCAATAAGTTTAAATATTTTACTCCCATGAAGCTCTAAAGATATTAATTTTTAAATAATTTTTGAATTTCGTGAGAGCAATTTCTGGAGCCAATAAGCAGAATCGAACTGCTGACCTACGGGTTACGAATCCGTTGCTCTACCAACTGAGCTATATTGGCGAAAAAAATATATATATATTTTAACATAAAAAAATCAATAAATACATACTTTTTTGAAAAAAATGTATAATAATTAATATGAAATTTTTTTAAAATAGGCTGTAGGTATTGATTTTATGAGAAAAATGGTATAAAATATATGAGAATTAATTATAATAAATGCATGAAAGCATTAGAATAAGAATGGGGGAAAAATAATGGCAGAAGTATACATGGCAGGAGATTTAAGAAATGGAACAACATTTGAATTAGATAATCAAGTTTTTAGAGTAGTTGAATTTCAACACGTAAAACCAGGAAAAGGAGCAGCTTTTGTTAGAACAAAAATAAAAAATGTAATAACAGGAGCAGTTTTAGAAAGAACTTTCAATCCTTCAGAAAAATTACAAGGAGCTGAAATAGAAAAAAGAGAAATGCAATATTTATATGCTGATGGAGATTTATACTATTTCATGGATAATGAAACTTATGAACAAATGCCACTTAACAAAGAGCAAATAGGAGATAGCTTAAAATACATAAAAGAAAACATGAATGTAAAAGTATTATCATTCAAAGGCAAAGTATTCGCAGTAGAGCCACCAATGTTTGTAGAGCTTGAAGTTACATATACAGAACCAGGTTTCAGTGGAAACACAACAACTACATCAGGAAAACCAGCTAAACTAGAAAATGGTTTAGAGATAAGTGTTCCATTATTTGTTGAAATAGGTGACGTTTTAAGAATCGACACAAGAACTGGCGAGTATATGGAAAGAGTTTAAGGAGTTTTGAAGAATGTCAAATTTAAAGAAAAGACTTAATGAAATTTTAGCAGACCTTGAGAATAACATACAAAATAAAGAAGATTTAGACTATGTTAAATCTCAAGTGTACAATATTTCACTACTATTTTTGGATGAAATAGATAAGATAGCAGAATTAAATTTAGGTAGACTAAATGTAATGCTAGACAGAGAAAAAGAACTAAGCAAAAGAGTAGCAACAATGGAAAAAGTCATAAAAAGTATAGAAAAAGAATTATATGTTTCTCCAGAATGTGATTTTGAAATATTATGTCCATATTGTAATACAGAGTTTGTTGAAGATTTTACAAATGGATTTAAACGTGAAGTAAGATGCCCAGAATGTGACAATATTATAGAATTAGACTGGCATGAAGACGATGAGTGCTCTTGTGGACACGAATGTAATGGAGAATGCTCAGAAGATGATGAGGAAGAAGAAAACAATAATGAAAATGAAGACGATATGTAATTTCACATATTGTCTCCATTTTTTTTTGTATAAGAAAAATCAACTTTAAAGCTAAATGTCTATTTTTTAAATGCAAAAAATTTGCTAATGAAAAAGTTTAAAATTACAACAATTACAGTTATAACTAATTTGCTTATAAATTCTTGAATGCCCATAATATTAAATAATAAATAAAATCCAAGTATTTCAAGAAACATAGTAAAAGCACGTCCAAGTATAAATTTATAAAATTCTTTTAAGTTTTCTTTGAAAGTAACTGCTGTTGAATTAAAGACTAATTTTCTATTTGTAAAGTAAGCAAATAGCACAGCAAGTATAATTGCAATGATGTTTGATAAATTTTCATCAAGACCTAAATGAGTTAATATATAAAAGGAAACAAGATTAACAGCGGTTGTAAGCACACCAAAGATTGCATAAAATATAACTTCTTTACTTAGTACTTTTTGTGTTAGTCCTTTTAAAGTTTCCATAATTATCCCCCCAAAATAAAAAAATGGCAGGGGTACTAGGATTCGAACCCAGACTTGTGGTTTTGGAGACCATCGTGCTAACCGTTGACACTATACCCCTACGTAAATACAAATATGTATTAATATATAAAAATATTCGAGTAATTTTTGAAAAAACTATAGACTAGCTATAGTTTTAATATTTGGCTGGGCTGGCTAGATTCGAACTAGCGCATGGTAGAGTCAAAGTCTACTGCCTTACCGCTTGGCTACAGCCCAATGTATATAACTGGGGTGGAAGATGGGACTCGAACCCACGGTCTCCAGTGCCACAAACTGGCGCGTTAACCAACTACGCTACATCCACCATACGTGATAAACGCACCTTAGGTCAGTGCATTTATTATTTTACTCTTTTTACATTATTTTGTCAATATCTTTCTAAAAATTTCTATTCATTATTTATGGATGTAAATTAAAAAAGTAAATTCTATTCAAATAAAAGTAAATAGTTTTTAATTGTACTTTAATATATATTGTAAGAT
>CALWZW010000011.1 GCA_944386135.1 uncultured Clostridia bacterium
ATAATACTATGTACTAATTGCTCTATTTGCTCTTTATATTGCTGGTATTTATAGTCATCTACTGCTTCTTCTGTTCCGACTATTATCCCTTCATCTCCTGTGATTTGACTTACTGCGACTCCTACGAGTATGACAAGTAATATTACTGTAACTAGCAATGCAATTAATGTAATTCCTTGCTCTTCTTTGATTTTGATATTTGTACCTTGTTTTGGGGTATAATTAATAAGCCCTAAAATCAAGGCATTTTTGTTTGGTTTAACTTTCATTTTGGTTTTTCCTTTCCTCCTTCGTTTGGTTTTTGTTTTTTCGAAATCTGCCAATGGGGACGGTTCTAAATGGCAGGTTTTGATTAAAACTAAAATTTAATAAATTTATTTTTCGAAAACCTGCCATTTAGAACCGTCCCCATTGGCAGATTTCGTTATTAACTTTGTATAGTTTTTATCACTCTAGTGAAGAATAAATATAAATTGATGAAATTAGCGCCTGCATGGTCGCTTTATTCTCCCCTTACGGTTAGAAACCAAATGGCTAAAAGTCAAAACCAAATAAAACCAAACCACTTAGGTTTCCAACCGTAAAGAGAAAATATCCTATATATTTTTATTCTATAAGTCGACAATATTTTATCGTCGTAAATTAATAATACCCCATACAGAGTATTTTGTCAACCCCATATGGAGTATTTTTGTATAATGAATTTGAGGTGATAATATGCAAACAAGACTTAGAGAATTAAGAGAAGACAATGATTTGACTCAAGAAGAATGTGCAAAAATTGCATTCATTGCTAAAAATTCCTATATTAGATATGAAAGAGGAGAAAGAATCCCTCCTTTAGATACAATAGCTTTATTTGCAAAATTTTATAAGACATCAATAGACTATATTTCTTATTTAACTGATGAAAAAAAACCTTATCCAAAGAAAAGCAAAATAGCAGCCTTGTAATAATCAGAACTATTATATGATATAAAGATAATATACATATGAAAAATGCCTAAGCAATTTGCTTAAGCATTTTTCATATTTTTTACATTATGGTTCTTCGCGGAATGTTAATTCTAGGTCCTTATATTCTCCATTTCTGTAAATTTTTAAAGTTACTGTATCTCCTATATTATGTTCATTCTTTATCTCTGTAATTTCGTCAACAGTTTTTACAGACTTTCCGTCAAATTCTGTAATGACATCTCCTGCTTTTATTCCAGCTATTTGTGCTACTGAAAAGTCTTCCACTGATTGAACATATACTCCTTCTACCAAGTTGTATTGTTTAGCCAACGTTTCATCAATTGTTCTTCCTGTGATACCAACATATGGTCTTAAAACTTTGTTGTGTTCAATTAATTGACTTGTTACATCTACTGTGTCATTTATTGGTATAGCAAATCCTATTCCTTCAACGCCATCTCCTGAAAGTTTTAAAGTATTTATTCCTATTACTTGCCCTTGACTATTAACTAATGCACCACCACTATTTCCTGAATTTATTGCAGCATCTGTTTGAATAACATTATATGTTGCATTATCTGACGTTGTTATTTCTCTATTTACTGCACTTATTATTCCACATGTTACACTTGTAGATAAACCTAATGGATTTCCTATTGCCATTGCAAATTCACCTACTTGTACACTATCAGAATCGCCAAATTCTGCAGCAGTAAGACCTGTTTTATCTATTTTTATTACTGCTAAATCCGTTTCATCATCTGTTCCAACAATTTCAGCATCATATAGGTTATCATCATTATATAGTTTTACTTTTATTGATGTAGCACTTGAAACCTGATAATAACTATTTGAACTTGTTGTCGAACTTGTATTTACAACATGATTGTTTGTTAGTATATACCCATCTTCTGATATTATTATTCCAGATCCTGATGCGCTTGCTGTTGAATTTCCAAAAATTGAATTTACATTATATTCAATTTGTATACCTACAATTGAAGGTAATACTTTAGCTGCAACTCCTATTGCTGTGTCTGAGTATTCTGTTAAAGATATTGCTGTTGCATTAACTTGGCTAGAACTTGTTTGTGTACTTTGCGTTGATACACTTTTAGTTTCTGTTAATTTTGTTCTAATTTCTGGAATTCCGGAAACAGGCTCCAACAACTAAGCTTGCTCCTACTACTCCTGATATAAATGGAACAAATACACCTTTTGTAAATCCGACTTTTCTTCTTAATGGTGGGATTACTTACGCTCTTAAATGTATTATTACTATTATTTTCATTTTCCTCCATCTTTATATCACCCTTTCTTATAATACAAATCTGTTTAATCTAATTTATTATATATTACAATATCTTTGTGAACTAATTGTGAAAAAACTGTATTATATACATGATTTTACCCTAAGTTATATTTTTTTAAACTTAGGGTAATTATATATTATCTATCTTTTTTATTTTCTTCTTTTACTTTCTCTTTAAAAGATTCTAACTTTTCTTTTGTATCTACATTTCTCTTTATTATTAGATTTTTTATTAATATCTTTTTTAGTGTTTCTTCCTTTACATCCGCAATTAATACTCCGTCTTTTGCAATAGAAACCTTACCAGTTTCTTCTGATACAACTACCGCTATTGCATCTGATTCCTTTGATATTCCTATTGCTGCTCTATGTCTTGTTCCAAGTTCTCTCGCTATATCTTTATCTCCAGCAAGTGGAAGCATGCAAGCTGCTGCTTTTATTCTTCCACCGCTTATTACTACTGCACCGTCATGTAGTGGTGTGTTTGGAATGAATATATTGACTAATAATTGAGGCGAAATTTCTGAATCTATTGCAATTCCTGTTGCAATTATATCTTTAATTTCAATATCTCTTTCTAAAACTATAAGCGCTCCTGTTTTTGATTTTGATAATTCAAATGCTGCTATTGCAACTTTGTATATTTCCTCTTTTGTTTTTGTTTCTATATCTTTGTCTAATCCAAAAAATCTAGTTAACTTATTGCTCCCAAGTTCTTCTAATGACCTTCTAAGCTCTGGTTGAAATAGCACAACCAATACTACTCCATATGTCATAAATGATGTTAATATATAGTTTAGAATATTTAGTTGTAATATAGAGCTCAATGCCATTGCAACTATTATTAGTACTATTCCTCTTAATAATTGGCCTGCTCTTGAGTCTTTTACTATTTTATATAATTTTGTAAATAATAGTACAACAAGTCCAATATCTATAATTAATGTTAATAATTTTAATGGATTTGTATATAAGTCTTGTGCATAATTTAAAATTATATTTCCTAGATTATTTGATATTCCATTCACAAAATTAGCAGTCATATTTTTTCCTTCCCTATGTAAAAATTATTATTCAACTATTATAAGTTTGAATAATATATAACATTATATATCAAAGAAGCTGCAACTGATAATAGTAATGCAACAACCATTATTATTACAATTATACCTCTTATGAATTTCTTTTTATCTCTTGGCTTTTTTTCTTTATTATCTTTATTTATTTTTTTATCCATCGTTTTCCTCCTAATTCAGTACTTATATTATATTTTTATATCATAAATTATAGCAAAATTCAATATGATTTTAGAAAATTTGGTCGTTTGGGACGGTTCTAAATGACCGAAAAGTAAAAAACATATAAATTTTACTAAAATATTTTTCGGTCATTTAGAACCGTCCCAAACGACCAAAAAGCAAAAAAATAAAAACCCACATTCTACAGAATTGGGCTTTTATAATATTAAATTTTATAATAACTCAAGTATTACTATTTCTGCTGAATCTCCTCTTCTTTTACCAAGTTTAATGATTCTTGTATAACCACCAACTCTTGATTCATATTTTGGAGCTATTTCATTAAATAGTTTTGCAGGTAAATCTATATTTTTACCGTTGTTATCTTTTACTTTATTTAATTTTGTCATTATTTTTCTTCTTGCATTTAATCTTGATGGATTATCTTTTTGTCTTTTTTCTGTTACTTCTTCTTTAACAACTTTTACATATTCTTTACCGTTCTTGCTTTTTGCAACTTCAGTAACTTTATTTCCTTTGCTATCTAACTTAGCACGAACTACTTTTACTTCAACTTCTTCAAAGTTGTCTTTTTCTTTTATTGCAAGTGATATTATACTATCTGCAATGGCTTTTACTTCTTTAGCTCTAGCTTCTGTTGTTTTTATTTTTCCATTTAATAGTAAATCTGTTGTTTGTGTTCTAAGCATAGCTAATCTTTGAGATGTTGTTTTACCTAATTTTCTATTTCTAGCCACTTTATTATCCTCCTTACTTTATTTGCATTCTTAATTTGGAAAAGAAACGAGCAATATCATAAATGCAAAATTTATTTTCCATTTTTAGTTTGAAAGAGAATTAGTATATTGCTAGGCGTTTCAAATCAAAAGAGCGGAGGTGTGCTCGTGCACATTGAGCATTTTTTGTATTTGAAACAACGACGCAAGATGCTTATTATCTTTCGAACTATTCTTCTTTAGCGAAGTCAAGTCCTAATGAATGTAATTTATTTGTAACTTCATCTAATGACTTTTTACCTAAATTTCTTACTTTCATCATGTCAGCTTCTGTTTTATTTGCTAAATCTTGTACAGTAGAAATTCCTGCTCTCTTTAAACAATTAAAGCTTCTTACTGTTAATTCTAGATCTTCTATTGACATTTCTAGAACTCTAGCAGTCTTAGATTCCTCTTTTTCTACCATTATTTGAGTATTTTTAGCAGCTTCTGATAAGTCAATAAATAAAGCTAAGTGTTCTGTTATAACTTTAGCAGCTAAGCTTATTGCTTCATAAGCTTTTAAGCTTCCGTCAGTCCATACTTCTATTATTAATTTATCAAAATCAACCATTTGACCAACTCTTGTATTTTCTACTTGGTAGTTTACTTTTTTTACTGGAGTAAATATTGAATCTATTGGTAGTACAGATATGTCCTGATTTTCTTTTTTATTTTTAGCAGCTGTATTATATCCTCTACCTTTTTCAACTGTCATTTCCATTACAAGATGTCCCCCCTCAGAAACTGTTGCTATATGTAAGTCTGGATTTAATACTTCTATTGTTCCGTCAGTTATAATGTCTCCTGCTGTAACTTCTCCTTCACCTTTGAAGTCAATCTTGATAATTTTCTCTTCATTATCATGTGATTTGAATCTAACGCCTTTTAAATTTACGATTATTTCAGAAACATCCTCTACTACATTTGGCACTGTTGAAAATTCATGAACCACACCATCAATTTTTATACTTGTTATTGCACATCCTGGAAGTGATGAAAGTAAAATTCTTCTTAATGAATTTCCTATTGTTACACCATATCCACGTTCTAATGGTTCACATACAAATTTAGCATAGTTATTTTGTTCATCCATATTTGTACATTCAATATTTGGCTTTTCGAATTCTATCATTTTTACCTCCTAAATTTTTAAACTACTATTTAGAGTATAGCTCTACTATTAAATGCTCTTCTACTGGAATATCTACATCTTCTCTAGATGCTAACCTTATTACTTTGCCACTTAATTCATTGGCATTTTTTTCTAACCATGCTGGAACAGGTCTTGATGCATTTACTTCTACATTTTCTTTAACAATTGCCTTATCTTTTTTAGTTTCTCTAACTTTGATTACATCTCCTGCTTTAACTAGGTAAGATGGTACGCTAACTTTTTTACCATTAACTTCAAATAATCCATGGTTTACAAGTTGTCTTGCTTGTGGTCTTGAAGAACCATATCCTAATCTGTATACAACATTATCTAATCTGCTTTCTAGTATTTGAAGTAAGTTTTCACCTGTTACTCCCTTTTTATTTGCAGCCATTTCAAAATATTTTCTGAATTGGTCTTCTCTTACTCCATAAAAAGCTTTAGTTTTTTGTTTTTCTCTTAATTGGATACCATATTCTGAAAGTTTTGCTTTCTTTTGTCCATGCTCTCCTGGAGCATAATTTCTTCTTGAAATTGCGCATTTGTCTGTATAACATCTTGCACCTTTTAAGAATAATTTTTGTCCCTCTCTACGGCATATACGACATTGTTCGTCTTTATATCTTGACATGTATTTTTTACACCTCTTTCTTTCTCTATATTCTATACTCTTCTTCTTTTTGGTGGTCTGCAACCATTATGTGGTATTGGTGTTACGTCTTTTATTGCACTAATCTCTAACCCTGCTGTTTGTAAAGCTCTTATTGCAGCTTCACGACCAGAACCTGGTCCTTTTACAAATACTTCTACAGTTTTTAATCCATGTTCCATTGCAGCTTTTGCAGCTGTTTCTGCAGCTTGACCTGCAGCAAATGGTGTACTTTTTCTTGAACCTTTGAATCCAAGTTCTCCTGCACTTGCCCAAGAAATAACATTTCCTTGCATATCTGTAACTGAAACTATTGTATTGTTAAAACTAGAATGAATATGAGCAGAACCTTTATCAATGTTCTTTCTATTTCTTCTAGGTGTTTTTCTTGTTACATTTTTATTAGCCATTTGGTATTATACCTCCCTTATTTCTTCTTACTTTTACTTACTAATTTTCTAGGACCTTTTCTTGTACGTGCATTAGTTTTTGTTCTTTGTCCTCTAACTGGTAAGCTCTTTCTATGTCTTAATCCTCTATAACAACCGATTTCTGTTAGTCTCTTGATATTAAGAGCAACTTCTCTTCTTAAATCACCTTCAACTTTATAACTTCCATCAATTATTTTTCTTATGCTGTTTACTTCATCGTCTGTCAAATCTTTTACTCTAGTGTCTGGGTTTACTCCAGCTTCTTTAAGAATTTTATTAGAACTTGCTACACCTATTCCATAAATATATGTAAGTCCTATTTCTACTCTTTTTTCTCTAGGTAAATCAACTCCTGCTATACGAGCCATGTTTTTAAGCACCTCCATTTTAATTCTTTACAAAAATATATATAAACACAAATTTGATATATATCACTTTACTTGTGATATACAGCCGCATCGAATTTGTGCTAATATCTAAATTATTTAATTAACCTTGTCTTTGTTTGTGTTTTGGATTTTCACAAATTACTCTGATAACACCTTTTCTTTTAATTACTTTGCACTTTTCGCACATTTTCTTAACTGATGGTCTTACTTTCATTGTTTAAACCTCCCTTTATATGTTGGTTATGTTTTACTTCTTGTAGATTGAATTATTTTGCTCTCCAAGTGATTCTTCCACGATTTAAATCATAAGGTGAAAGTTCAAGTTTTACTTTATCACCTGGTAATATTTTTATATAGTTCATTCTAAGTTTTCCTGAAATGTGAGCTAATACTTGATGCCCATTTTCAAGTTCAACTTTGAAAGTTGTATTAGGTAATGTTTCTATTACAGTTCCTTCTACTTCTATAACATCTTCTTTTGCCAATCTACTTTCCTCCTCTTATTTTTAATTAATTCAAGAATTTTCTTACAATTAACTAATGTATTATACCTCATTTTTAAAGTATTGTCAATACTTTTGGTTCATTTTCTGTGACTAAAATAGTATTTTCATAATGTGCAGACAATGATCCATCTTCTGTTACGATTGTCCAACCATCATCTAATTCACATATATCTGGTTTTCCTGCAATTACCATTGGTTCTATTGCAAGAGTCATTCCGTTTTTCTATTCTTGGTCCTGTCCCAGCTCTACCATAATTTGGTATTCCTGGGTCTTCATGCATTTCGCGACCTATTCCATGTCCTTGGAATTCTCTTACAACACTAAAGCCATTTTTCTTGACAAATTCACCGATTGCATGTGATATGTCCCCTATTCTAAAGCCCGGTTTTGCATACTTTATTCCCTCGAAAAATGCTTTTTGTGTTACATCTATTAATTTTTCTGCTTCTTTACTTCCTTTTCCAACTATAAATGTTCTTGCTGCATCTCCATTATATCCATTTTTTAATGCAACTAAGTCTATACTTATAATGTCTCCTTCTTTCAAGTGAACTCTATTTGAAGGTATTCCATGTATTACTTCATCATTTATAGACGCACAAATTGTGCTTGGAAAATTAGGTACTCCTTTTTGATAACTAGGGTAGCCCTTTTGAGCAGGAATACCACCGTTTTCACGTATTACATTCTCGGCTATCTTGTCAAGTTCTGCGGTAGTTATTCCTGGTTTTATTACTTCTTCCATTTTTTTATGGACAAGTGCTACTATTCTGCATGCTTCTTTTATTAATTCTATTTCTCTATTAGACTTTATTTCTATCATCTTTCATTCTCTTTTCTAATTTCTTTGTCTAATTTGTTCTAATAAATCTCTAGCAACATCTGCACCCATTCTATTAATTGATAAGCTTACATTTTCTGTTTGTAATACTCCTTTATTTTCATAATATTTAACTAATGGGCTAGTTTTTTCTTCATATATTTCTAATCTTCTATTTATAGCTTCTGGGTCAGAATCATCTTCTCTTTGTATTAATGGTGATCCGCATTTATCGCAGATACCTTCTACTTTTGGTGGATTTAGTTTTGTGTTGTAACCTGCTTTGCAATTTTTATTTGAGCATATTCTTCTTGTTACCATTCTGTCTATAATTTCTTCTCTTGGTGTTACCAAGTTTACTACTAAATCTACCTTTTTTCCCATTTTTTCTAATATTGCATCTAACTTTTCAGCCTGTTCGATTGTTCTTGGAAATCCGTCTAGTATTACACCATTTTTAGCATCATCCCAAGTTAATCTATCTTCTACCATTGGCACTGTTATATCATCAGGTACTAAATTACCTTTGCTTATATATTTATCTGCCTCTACTCCTAATTTAGTTTTATCATTAATATTCTTTCTAAATATATCTCCTGTTGAAACTTGTGGCATTCCTGTTTCCTTACTTAATATTCCTGCCACTGTTCCTTTTCCAGTTCCTTGAGCTCCAAGCATTATTATTATCATATACTTTCTCACTTTCTTATAAATATCTAACTTAAATCTTAAATTTTGAAGAGAATTAGTATATTGCTAGATGTTTCAAATCAAAAAAGCGGAAGCGTACTTTTTGTACGCTGAGCATTTTTTGTATTTGAAACAAGGACGCAAGATGCTGATTATCTTCGAAATTTTATTCTAGGAAGCCTTTATAATGTCTCATAACAAGTTGTGATTCTAATTGTTGTACTATTTCTAGTGCAACACCTACTACGATTAATATTGATGTACCACCAAAAGTTATATCTATGCTTGTAAATCTAAGTAACATTGGAAGTATAGCAATTATTGCTAAATATACTCCTCCAAACCATGTTATTTTAGATATTATTGATGTTAAATATTCTGTTGTAGGTTTTCCAGCTCTTATTCCAGGAATAAATCCTCCATTCTTCTTTATATTGTTTGAAACTTCTGCAGGATTGAATGTTGCAAAAGTGTAGAAGAATGTAAACGCAACTATTAATACTAAATATACTAGAGCATTCACTATAGAATATCCTAGTGGTACAGCAGATGAAGAAGTTGCAATTGAGAAGTTGTATATAACTGCCCAAAATCCTGTCTCTGCTGCTATGTTTGTATTAAACATTGATATTATCATTGCTGGAAATGTTAAGAATGATGATGCGAATATTATTGGCATTACTCCAGCCATTGCAAGTTTCAATGGTATATGAGTATTTTGTCCACCATACATTTTTCTTCCAACAACTTTTTTAGCATATTGAACTGGTACTCTTCTTTCTGCTTGTTGAACAAATACAACTGCAGCTACAAGTATTATTGCTCCAATTATTATTCCTAAAGCTGTTAGTAATCCTGTTGTAGAAAATCCTACTTGTGTAAATATTAGATTCCAAATTGTTATAATTCCACTTGGAAGTCCTGAAAGAATACCTACAAAGATTATTACTGATATTCCATTTCCAATTCCTTTATTTGTTATTTGGTCTCCTAGCCACATAAGTAGTGATGTTCCTGCAACTAATGACAATACAACTAATGCTCCTGTTGTAAATGTTTCATCAACGAATATTCCTGAGCTTCTATATGATAAATAAATTCCTAAGCTTTCAATTAAAGCCAATACGATTGTTAGCATTTTTGTATATTTATTTAATTTTTCTCTTCCTGCTTCTCCTTCTTCTTTAGCTAATCTTTCAAGAGCAGGAATTACCATAGCTAGCAATTGAATAACAATTGAAGCTGTGATATATGGGCTTATACTCATTGCAAATACTGAAAATCTAGAGAAAGCTCCTCCTGATATTAAGTCTATTAAGCCACTTAATCCGTTTCCAGCTCCAAGTGCTTCTGATAATGCTAAACTATTTACACCTGGAACTGTTATATAGCAACCTAATCTAAATATTACAATTAATAGCAATGTGTATAATAATTTCTTTCTAACGTCTGGAGTCTTTATAGCGTTTTTTATTGTTTGAAACAATTAAACCACCTCAATCTTTCCTCCGGCAGCTTCGATTTTATCTTTAGCTGTTTTTGTAAATCTCTTAGCCTTAACTTCTAATTTTTTATCCAAACTACCTGTTCCTAATATTACTATTCCATCATTTATTTTATTTATAATTCCGTCTTCCATTAAACTTTCTGCTGTAACTTTATCTGTTTTAGATTTGTTAAGCATTGTTAATGTAACTTCAACATATTTTTTAGCATGAATATTAGTAAATCCTCTTTTTGGTAATCTTCTATATAATGGAGTTTGACCACCTTCGAAACCACGTCTTACTCCTCCACCTGATCTTGCCTTTTGTCCTTTATGACCTCTACCAGATGTTTTTCCAAGTCCTGAACCAACACCACGACCAACTCTTGTTCTAGTCTTTTTTTCTTCTGCTGGTTTTAATTCACCTAGTTTCATTCTTTTCACTCCTTTCTATAATATATCTTCTACTTTTTTACCTCTTTTTTTAGCAGCTTGTTCTGCTGTCATCATGTTTGTTAAAGCATTTATTGTTGCATAAACTACATTTCTAGGATTATTTGTACCTATAACTTTTGTTCTTATATCTTTATAACCTGCAAGTTCTAGTACTGGTCTTACGCTACCACCAGCTATAACTCCTGTACCTTTTGAAGCTGGTTTTAACATAACTTTAGCACTTCCTGCTGTTCCAATAAATTCATGTGGTATAGTTGTTTCTACTACTGGAACTTCTACTAGATTTTTCTTAGCATCTTGAATTGCTTTTCTTATAGCATCAGGAACTTCTGCTGCTTTTCCGTTACCAACACCAATGTGTCCGTTTTCATCTCCTACAACAACTACTGCACTAAATCTAAAAGTTCTACCACCTTTAACAACTTTTGCAACTCTGCTAATGGCAACTACTTTTTCTTTTAATTCTAGTGTATTATTTTCTTCCATTTTACGAGTTTTCCTCCTTAACTTAAATTTTTATTTTGACTTAAAATTCTAGTCCTCCTTCACGTGCTGCCTCAGCAAGTTCTTTTACAACACCGTGATATATATATCCACCTCTATCAAATACTACTGTTTTGATATTTTTTTCTAAGGCTCTTTTTGCAATTAGTGCTCCAACTTCTTTTGCAGCTTCTTTGTTACTATGTTTTGTTTTTACTTCTTTATCCATTGTAGAAGCTTGAGCTAGAGTTCTTCCTGATACATCATCAATTACTTGTACATAAAGATTTGTGTTACTTCTGTATACACATAATCTTGGTCTTTCTGCTGTTCCAGAAATTTTTGTACGAACACGTAAATGTCTTCTTTCTCTTTCCATTTTTCTATCTGTCTTAGATACCATTTTTACAACTCCTTCCTTATAATAAATTAAATAATCTTTATTATCTCTTAAATCAAATCAAAAACGAGCAGTAGTAGGCATTTAAAATCAAAAAAGCGGAGGCGTGCTTTCTCTCGCCAGAGCATTTTTTGTATTTTAAATAACGACCTAATGCGAAGTTTTTCATTTGATTTATTTCTTACCTGTCTTACCCTCTTTACGTCTAATAACTTCATCAACATATTTAATACCTTTTCCACGGTATACTTCTGGTAATCTTTTTGTTCTTATCTCAGCTGCTGTTTGACCAACTAATTCCTTATCAATTCCTTTAACTATTATTGAGTTTGGATTTGGTACGTCAAATGAAATTCCTTGTGGTGCTTTATATATTACAGGGTGTGAATAACCTAAAGTTAGGTTTAAATCATTACCTTGTTTTTGAACTCTATAACCAACACCATTTATTTCTAATTCTTTCTTAAATTCTTCTTTTACACCTATTATCATATTGTTTATTAATGTTCTTGTTAAACCATGTAAGCTTTTCATAGCTGTTTCATCATTTGGTCTTTTAACTATTACTTTTCCATCTTCAACTGAAATAGTTAATTTTTCGCTTAAATCTTTTTCTAAAGTTCCTTTTGGTCCTTTAACTGTAACATGGTTTCCTTGTACATTAACTTCAACACCTTCTGGTATTGTAATAGGACTGTTACCTATTCTTGACATTTTTTATTCACCTCTTTATTTTTCTTGTTTTCTATATTACCAAACGTAAGCTAGAACTTCTCCTCCTAGACCTTCTTTTCTAGCCTCTTTATCTGTCATAATTCCTTTTGATGTAGATACAATTGCAATTCCTAAACCATTTAAAACTTGAGGTAATTCTTCTTTTGAAGCATATACTCTAAGTCCTGGTTTACTTATTCTTTTTATTCCAGCTATAACTCTATTTCCTTTTTCATCGTACTTTAAAGCTACTCTAATTGTTCCTTGAACATCACTTGAAATTTCTTCAAATGATTTTATATATCCTTCTTTAAATAGTATATCAGCTATAGCAAGTTTCATCTTTGATGCAGGTATATCAACTGTTTTATGCTTGCTGCTATTAGCATTTCTTATTCTTGTTAACATATCAGCTATTGGATCAGTTGTATTCATTTTTTCCTCCTTCCGTACTAGATATATCTAGTTTCTTTTATCATTTATCTAATTCTATTAATTTCAGATTTAATTTTAAATTCAATTTAAAATTAGTAAGATGCTAGGCGAACAAATAAAATTTTTTGAGATAGTACTTTTGTACATCGAAAAAAATTTTATGTAGTTCAACGACGCAGATTGCTGATTTTTAATTGAATTTATTACCAAGATGCTTTTTTAACTCCAGGAATCTCACCCTTATGAGCTAATTCTCTAAAGCATACACGGCAAATTCCGTATTTTCTAATATAAGCATGTGGTCTACCACATAATTTGCATCTGTTGTATTCTCTTGTCTTATATTTTTGTGGTTTTTGTTGCTTAGCAATCATTGATTTTTTTGCCATATTTTTTATTTTTCTCCTTCCTCAAAATTTACTTTCTTAAACTTTGTTTCAGTTTCACAAAGAATTAATCAAAAACGAGTATTGCTAGGCAAAATTTAGTTGAAATACCGGAAGCGTACTTTTTGTACGCTGAGGATTTTCAATCTAAATTTTAACAACGCAAGACGACGTTTTTCATTAATTCTTAAAAGGCATTCCTAGAAGAGTAAGTAATTCTCTAGCCTCTTCATCTGTCTCTGCTGTTGTTACGAAGATTATATCCATTCCTCTTAATTTGTCGATTTTATCATATTCTATTTCTGGGAATATTAATTGTTCTTTAATTCCCATAGAATAATTTCCTTTTCCGTCAAAAGAAGTTGTTGATACTCCTCTAAAGTCTCTAACTCTTGGTAATGCAACGTTGAATAATTTATAAGCAAACTCATACATTCTCTCTTTTCTTAATGTTACTTTGCATCCAACGTTTGCTCCCTCTCTTAACTTAAATGCAGCAATTGACTTTCTAGCTTTTGTTATAATTGGTCTTTGACCTGTAATAATGCTTAAGTCATTAATTGCATTGTCTAGTGCTTTTGGGTTATCTCTTGTATCTCCTAACCCTATATTTATAACTATCTTTTCAAGTTTTGGAACTTGCATAATAGATTTATAATTGAATTTTTTCATTAATGCTGGAACTACTTCTTTTTCATATTGTTCTCTTAATTTTTCCATAAGGCTTTAATATCCTCCTTTCTTAACTATTAACTATTTTAATTTATTTCCGCATCTTTTACAAACACGTACTTTTTCATCTTTTTCCATAACATATCCTAGTCTTGCTGGTTTGTTGCATTTTGGACATACCACATTTACTTTGCTACTATGTATAGCACATTCAACTGGTATAATTCCTCCTTCTTCTCCTTGCTTTCTAGGTTTAATATGTCTTTTTCTGATATTTACACCTTTAACTATTATTTTTTCTGTTTTTGGTATAACCTCTAAAACTTCACCTTTTTTGCCTTTATCATTTCCTGATAAAACACAAACAGTGTCACCTTTTTTTATTTTCATATTCTCACCTCTTCTTGTTTGATTAAAGATTTGATTTTTATATCATATTTTCGCAATTATAAAACGAAACAAAAGTGGTATATTGCTAGGAAAGCTAGCAAAAATGTTTGAAAATGTACTTTTTGTACATTGAAAACATTTTCTGCGACGCTTGACAACGCAAGATGCCGCTTTTCATTCGTTTTTATAGTACTTCAGGGGCTAAAGAAAGAATCTTCATATAATCCTTCTCTCTCAACTCTCTTGCTACTGGTCCGAATATACGAGTTCCTCTTGGTGTTCCGTCTTCACGGATTATTACTGCTGCATTTTCATCAAATTTAATATATGAACCATCAGCACGTCTTACACCTTTTTTACTTCTTACTACAACAGCTTTTACAACGTCACCTTTTTTTACAACTCCTCCTGGTGTAGCATCTTTAACAGAAGCAACTATTATATCTCCAATATTTGCATACTTTCTATATGAACCACCTAAACATCTGATACACATAATTTCTTTTGCACCAGTGTTATCAGCTACTTTTAATATACTTTGTTGTTGAACCATTTGTTTAGTTCCTCCTTCCTTTAAATCAAATTAAAACCTTCGCATTATATAAATCTTTATTGAAATTTTCTAATTTTTCAATTGATTTTCTTGTACTGCTTTGCTTTTGATTTGATTTTATTTTTTACTATTCAGCTTTTTCAAGAATTTCAACAACTCTCCATCTTTTTTGTTTAGATAAAGGTCTTGTTTCCATTACTTTTACTTTATCACCGATATTGCATTCATTCTTTTCGTCATGAGCTTTTAGTTTATATGTTCTTTTCATAGTCTTTTTATAAGTACTATGTCTAACACTTGTTTCAACTGATACAACTACTGTTTTATCCATTTTATTAGATGTTACTGTACCAATCATGACTTTGCGAAGATTTCTTTCCATCAAATTTATCTCCTTTCTTAATGTTTATATATTTACTCTTTGTTTGCTAATTCTCTTTGTCTAAGAACTGTGTTTATCCTAGCAATATCTTTCTTTACTTCTTTTATTTTCATAGGATTATCTAATCCGTTTGTTGCTAGGCTAAATCTTAATTTAAACAATTCTGTTTTTAATTCACCTAATTCTTTTTCAAGTTCTGGTGAAGACATTTCAGTTATTTTATTAATCTTCATCTACTTTCTCACCACCTACTTTATTTTCTCTTGCTACAAATTTTGAGCTAACAGGTAATTTATTTGCAGCAAGTCTTAAAGCTTCTTTTGCTATATCTTCAGTAACACCTTCTATCTCAAACATTACTCTTCCTGGTTTTACTCTAGCTACCCAATATTCAGGAGCTCCTTTACCTTTACCCATACGAGTTTCAGCTGGTTTCTTTGTTATTGGTTTGTCTGGGAATATTTTTATCCAAACTTTACCGCCTCTTTTAATGTAACGAGTTAAAGCAATACGTGCAGCTTCTATTTGATTAGATTTTATTAATGCTGCGCCAGTTGCTTGAAGTCCATATTCTCCATCTGTAACTTGTGTTCCTCTTGAAGCTTTACCTCTATTTCTACCTTTTTGCATTTTTCTATATTTTGTTCTTTTTGGCATTAATGGCATTATTCTTCTCCTCCTTCTGTTTTATTTTTTTTAGTAGGAAGAACTTCTCCTTTATATATCCAAACTTTAACACCTATTTTTCCATAAGTTGTATCTGCTTCATAGAAACCATAGTCTATATCAGCTCTTAAAGTTTGAAGTGGTATTGTACCCTCTTTGTAGAATTCTGTTCTTGCCATATCAGCTCCAGCTAATCTTCCAGATACTGATGCCTTAATTCCTAAAGCACCTGCTTTCATAGCTTTAGCCATTGCTTGTTTCATTGCACGTCTGAATGATACTCTCTTCTCTAATTGTGCACATATACTTTCTGCTACTAATTGTGCATTTGTATCTAAATCTTTAACTTCGATGATGTCTATCTTAACATCTTTTCCTATCATTTTTTGTAATTCTGTTTTTAATGTTTCTACTAAAGTTCCACCTTTTCCTATTACTAGTCCTGGTTTTGCTGTATAAACATTAACTTTAACTAATTTAGTAGTTCTTTCAATTACGATTTTTGAAATTCCACTAACAAATAATTTTTTCTTTACATATTCACGAATTTTGTGGTCTTCTACTAGATAATCAGAATAATGTTTGCTATCTGCATACCATTTTGAGTCCCAGTCTTTTATTACACCAACTCTTAATCCGTGTGGATGCATTTTTTGTCCCATAACTTATAGTTCCTCCTTCCTATACTCTTTCCTTTAATACTATTGTTATATGACTTGTTCTTTTTCTTATTCTTACTGCTGAACCTTTAGCTGCTGGTCTAATTCTTTTTAGAGTTGGACCTTGATTTGCATAAATTTCAGCAACGTATAAATTTTGACTTTTCATATTATGATTATTTTCAGCATTTGCAATTGCTGATTTTAATAGCTTCTCAATAGTTTCAGATGCTATTTTTGGTGTAAACTTAACTATTGCTAGTGCTTCGTTTACATCTTTTCCTCTTATTAAATCTGCAACAATTTTTACTTTTCTTGCTGAAATTCTTGCATATTTAAGAGTTGCTCTAGCTTCTAAGTTTGCTACTTCTTCCATAATTTAGCTAAACCTCCTTATTTTAATCTTAATTTTTAACAGTTGATGCTTTTTCTCCAGCATGACCTTTAAATGTTCTTGTAGGAACAAATTCTCCTAATTTATGTCCTATCATTTCTTCAGCAATATATACTGGCACATGTTTTCTACCATCATGTACAGCTATTGTGTGTCCTACCATTTGTGGATATATTGTTGATGCTCTTGACCATGTCTTTAATACTTCCTTTTTGCCTGATTCGTTCATAGCTTCAATTCTTTTTAATAGCTTAGGCTCAACAAAAGGCATTTTTTTACTTGATCTTGACATTAAAGTTTTCCTCCATTTCTTTATAAAATACACAATCTTTATAAGATAACCGCATTTTCTCTTAAGCGGCTATCCTATTCATATTGATTGCATAATCGCTTACCTTTTTATTTTCTTCTCTTAACAATAAACTTATTAGAAGTTTTGTGTTGTTTTCTAGTTTTATATCCGAGAGCTGGTTTTCCCCAAGGAGTAAGTGGTCCTGGTCTACCAACTGGTGCTCTACCTTCACCACCACCATGAGGGTGATCTACTGGGTTCATAACGCTACCTCTTACTGTAGGTCTAATTCCCATATGTCTCTTTCTACCAGCTTTACCTAGTTTAACATTTTCGTGGTCTGAATTCCCGATAGTTCCTATTGTAGCTCTACATCTAACTTGAACTAATCTCATTTCTCCTGATGGAAGTCTTACGTGAGCATATTTTCCTTCTTTAGCCATAAGTTGTGCTTCTTGACCAGCTGCTCTAACCATTTTTCCACCTTGACCTGGATTTAATTCTATGTTGTGTATCATTGTACCAACAGGAATATTCTCTATTGGCATACAGTTTCCTGGCTTAATATCAGCTTTTTCTCCTGATATTACTTTGCTTCCATCTGTTATACCTTGAGGAGCAAGAATATATGCTCTTTCTCCATCTTCATATTCTATTAATGCTATATTACTGCTACGGTTTGGATCATATTCTATACCGATTACAGTTGCTGGCATATTGTCTTTATTACGTTTAAAATCAATTATTCTGTATTTTTGTCTATTGCCTCCACCTTGATGTCTAACTGTTATTCTACCATATGAGTTTCTTCCTGCATTTTTCTTTTTCTTTGCAAGTAAAGATTTCTCAGGTGTCTTTTTAGTTATTTCTTCAAAAGTTGAAACTGTCATGTTTCTTCTTGAAGGAGTGTAGGCTTTAAAGTTTTTCATTCCCATTATTATTCTCTCCTTTCAATTTAATGAAAAGCTTCGTCCTTTGCATCTAATTTTCGTCTCGAAATTTTTCAACGTACACAAGTACGCCTACAAATTTCTCACTCAATTATCTGCAAATTACTCGCTTTTGATTAAATTTCTTAAGCGGACTTTTTCCTGCTCCGCACGCAGATATTCTTTATTTTCCTGGTTCTTTTCCAGATAATTACTATTTACGGCTCTTTTTTCCTAAAGCAAATCAAAAATGGTAGATTGCTAGGAAAACGAATAAAAATTTTTGAGATAGTACTTTTGTACATCGAAAAATTTTTATGAAGTTTGACAACGCAAGATGCCGTTTTTCATTTGCTTTATACTACGCGCCCATAAACTCATCTATAGAGTCCTTAAACTTCTTAGTTACTTTAACTTCTTTTCCACCTTTTGTTAAATATGTTTTATCTCCAGGTTCTGTGTTTATTGTAACTATTGCTTTTTTCCAATCTGATGTCATTCCTGTATGAGCTCCTACTCTTTTTTCTTTTCCTTTTACAGATATAGTATTTACTTTTTCTACTTTAACTCCGAAAAGTTTTTCAACTGCATTTGCAATTTCTATTTTTGTAGCTTTTTTATTAACTTCAAAGGTATACTTTCCATTTTGTAATTCGCTACTACTTTTTTCTGTTACTATTGGTGCTATTATTATTTCTTCTGCCTTCATTATGCGTACACCTCCTCTAGTTTCTTTATAGTATCTAGTGTAACTACAAGGTTTGTATATTTTAATAAATCATAAACATTTATTGTATTAACTAAGCTTGTTTTTACTCCTTCGATATTTCTTGCAGATTTTTGAACATTTTCATTCTTTTCTGGTAGAAGTATTAATGCTTTTCCTTCTACTTTTAAATTTGATAAAGCATTTGCCATATTTTTTGTTTTTATTTCATCAAATGCTAGTTTATCAACAACTACTAGTTCATTTTCCATAACTTTTGAGCTTAATACTGATTTAACTGCTAATCTCTTTTCTTTCTTGTTTACTTTATAAGTATATGAACGAGGCTTTGGACCTAAAGCTATACCTCCCTTAATCCATTGTGGAGAACGAGTACTTCCTTGTCTTGCTCTACCTGTTCCTTTTTGTCTCCATGGTTTCTTTCCACCACCAGAAACTTCTGCTCTAGTTTTTGTACTTTGTGTTCCTTGTCTTTGATTTGCTAAGTAATTTACAAGTACACTGTGAACTATATTTTCATTTGGTTCAATTCCAAATATTTCTTCTTTTAAGTCTACAGTATTAACTTTTTTACCATTTATATCATAAACATCTACTTTTGGCATTTCTCTTTCCTCCTTCCTTTCCATTATGCTGATTTAACTGATTTCTTTATTTTTAGTATTGCACCTTTAGGTCCTGGTACACTACCTTTTACTAATATTACATTTTTATCCATGTCAACTTTTACTACATCTAAGTTTTGGATTGTAACTGTTTGGCATCCCATATGTCCTGGAAGTTTTTTACCTTTAAAAACTCTTCCTGGAGTTGATGTAGGTCCCATTGAACCTGGTCTTCTATGATACATAGAACCATGTCCCATTGGTCCTCTATGTTGTCCATGACGTTTGATAACACCTTGGAATCCTTTTCCTTTTGTAATTCCTTGAACATCTATTTTATCGCCTTGCTCAAAAACATCTGCTTTTATTTCATCTCCTACTTTAGCTTCTCCTACATTCTCAACTCTGAATTCTCTTAAATGTTTTTTTAGTGCAAGTTTTGATTTTGTAAAATGTCCTTTTAATGGTTTATTTACATGTTTTTCTTTTACTTCGCCGTAACCTAATTGTATACTATTGTATCCATCTGTTTCTACAGTTTTAACTTGAGTAACTGTACATGGTCCAGCTTCTATAACTGTTACAGGAACAACTAATCCTTTATCATCAAATATTTGTGTCATTCCTACTTTCTTTCCTATAATTGTTTTGTTCATTTTTGTTTTCCTCCTAAACTATTGGCTGATATTTTATATTTCGTTATAGTAAAACGTTATACCAGCTTGGTTTTAAAATTATAATTTCATCTCTATATCAACACCAGCTGGTAATTCTAATTTCATTAGACTGTCAACTGTTTTTTGTGTTGGGTAGAAAATGTCAATAACTCTTTTATGTGTTCTCATTTCAAATTGTTCTCTTGAATCTTTGTATTTATGAGGACAACGTAAAATTGTTACTACTTCTTTTTGTGTTGGTAATGGAATAGGACCTGATACCTTTGCTCCTGTTCTTTTAGCAGTATCCACTATCTTTTCAGCAGACTGTTCTAAAACAACATGATCATAAGCTTTTAATCTTATTCTGATTTTTTCACTACCTGTAACATTGCTTTTTACTGCCATAGTATAATTTCCCTCCTTCTAAAAATTTAATGATACCTTGGCAATTTATAAAACGCATCCTGGTGTTTCCAAACACTCTATTATATAATCCCAAGTTTCATTAGTATTTCTCTTGGGATAAGCGTTTAATATTTAAAAACTTATCGCCTTGGTCTTAGCCACGACATGCTCCACAGAAGTTCCCTCCATTCCTTACTGTTTGTAAGGATGTAGCCACATTCTGCTTCTACGCAAAATTTCGTACTTAAATATTATACAATGCTTGTAGCCGTATGTCAAGCACTTTTGTAAAATATTTGTAATATTTCAAAAAACTCGCTACACTTTTTTGTGTAGCGAGTTTTCTTAAATATAATATTATTTATAATATTTATTATTCTGCTGATTCCTCTGTTTCAGGAGCCTCATAAGCTTCTAAAATAGCGTTTTGGATTTTTTCTCTTGTATCAGCATTGATTGGATGAGCTATATCTTTGAATTCTCCGTTTGGAGTTTTTCTGCTAGGCATAGCTATGAATAATCCATTTTGACTTTCGATAACTTTGATATCGTGTATTACGAATTCATTATCAAAAGTTACAGAAGCAACAGCTTTCATTCTGTTTTCTGAATTAACTTTTCTTAAACGTACATCTGTTATTTGCATGTTTTGTTCACCGCCTTATAAAATGTTATAGTTTTTTGTACATTTTTTTATGTACAAGGGTATTATTCGCCAAAAAAAATCTTTTTCCTTCTATTTTTTACAAAAAATTTATTCAGTATACTTTAAAATTACATTTATATGTTATATAATTTAACTATATAAGCAATTACATGTTTCTAATCGGAGGTTTTTATGAAAATTGTAAAAAGAGCTTTACTGTTTTTTATTATAGTCATTTTAATAATACTTGCTTATCTAATTTTTAATGGATATCTCTTATATAAAGAAGCCATAGATGAAAAAAGTTTAGAGGATAGAATTTCGGAACTTCAGAGTGAGGAACACTTCACTCACTATAATGATGTTCCTGATTATTATCTTAAAGCTGTCGTTTCTGTTGAAGATCATAGATTTTATTCTCACGGAGGTGTTGATATAATAGCTACCGGAAGAGCTATGTTTAATAATATAAAAGCTATGGCTTATGTAGAAGGAGGAAGTTCAATAAGTCAGCAAGTTGCCAAAAATTTATGCTTTACTCAAGAAAAAACTTTATACAGAAAAATAGCTGAACTTTTTGTTGTTCATCAATTAGAAAAAAATTATTCTAAAGAAGAAATATTAGAGCTTTATATAAATAACATATATTTTGGTGATGGATATTATAATATTTATGACGCAAGTATGCGGATATTTTAATAAAGAACCTGCTGATTTAAACTTATATGAAGCAACTATGCTCGCTGGTGTTCCTAATGCTCCTTCTGCTTATTCTCCTACTGAAAATTTAGAGCTTGCAGAAGAAAGACAATCTCAAGTTCTTGATGCAATGGTTAGGTTTGATAACCTTTCTCAAGAGGAAGCAGATAGTGTAAAAGCAATGCAAGAAACTAGAAAAGATACATAAACAAAAAAGTCAAGTACAAAATTGTACTTGACTTTTTTGCTTATAATTTATAGTTCATTTGCACAAGTTCCTGTTTCAAATTCCTCTTTTATATTTTCTAAAGTATCGCTTGCTATCTTATTTAATGCTTCCCTTGTAAAGAATGCTTGATGAGAAGTAATAAATACATTTGGCATTGAAAGTAAAATTGATAAATTCTTATCTCTTACATAACTATTAGACATATCTCTTAAGAAAAATTCTTCCTCATCTTCATAAACATCTAATCCAACTCCACCTATTTTTCCTTCTGATAATTTTTCTACTAAATCATCTGTATTAATCAATTTACCTCTGCTGCAGTTTATAATCATAACTCCATCTTTCATTTTAGATATACTATCTTTATTTATCATTCTTTCTGTTTCTTTTGTTAATGGGCAATGTAAAGATATAATATCTGCATTTTTATAAAGTGTGTCTAAGTCAACATATTCGAAGCCAGCTTCTTTTTGAAAATTCTCATCTTTGTACATGTCATAAGCGATTATATTTGTTCCAAAGCCTTTCATTATATTAATAAATGCTTTTCCTATTCTTCCTGTCCCTATTACTCCAACAGTTTTTCCATGAATATCAAATCCTAATAATCCATCTAATGAAAAATTATATTTTCTTGTTCTTTGATATGATTTATATAATTTTCTATTAATACATAATAATAATCCTACTGCATGTTCTGCGACCGCATAAGGAGAGTATTGTGGTACTCTAACAACCTTTAATTTTCCTCTGTTTTCTACATCTACATTATTAAATCCCGCACATCTTAATGCTAAAACCTTTACTCCATTTTCTTCTAATATTTTTAATGTTTCTGCATCTGCTTTGTCATTTACAAATATACATACTACATCAAATCCTTTTGTTAGATGTGCTGTTTCTGAATTTAACTTAGATTCAAAATATGTTATTTCATAATTGTAATCCTTATTGTGTTTGTTAAAAACTTCTTTGTCATAATTTTTTGCATCAAAAAAAGCTATTTTTATCATTGTAATTCCTCCTTATTTGTTGTATTTTTATCTAACTTAAAAATTATATACCTATTTTATGTAGATTTCAAGAGGTATTAAAAAAACTCTCCTATATAAGAGAGCTTATTTGGTGGCTTGAAGTGGAATCGAACCACTGACACGAGGATTTTCAGTCCTCTGCTCTACCAACTGAGCTATCAAGCCTTATTTTTTCTTATAAAATAAAAATGGCGACCTGGAACGGGCTCGAACCGTCGACCTCTAGCGTGACAGGCTAGCGTTCTAACCAACTGAACTACCAGGCCGTAAAAAACGGCTATTTTATTTAGCACTTAGACAAAATGGTGGGCGCAATAGGGCTCGAACCTATGACCTCCTGCTTGTAAGGCAGATGCTCTCCCAGCTGAGCTATGCGCCCATTTCCTGTCGGCGAATTCTAGTATACTAAATTTAGCAGCAATTGTCAATAGTTATTTTAAAATTTTTTCATTTTTTTATTATAGTAAAATCATATTTTATCAATGTATACTAGAATCTCGCCTAAAATATACTATTTCATTTTCTCATTCAAAATTTCTTTTGCTTTTTCTAATTGTTCATTAATACCAGTAACAGCGTAATCTGGTTCGATTCCTACTTCATTTATTTTTTCTTCTTTTGGAGTATAATACTCTTGTGAAGTAACTTTTAGTGCTCCTCCGTTTGATAGATATATTAATTCTTGTATTACACCTTTTCCATATGTTTTTTCTCCAACTATTTCAGCTTTATCATTATCTTTAAGAGCTGCTGCAAGTATTTCTGAAGCACTTGCTGATTCTCCATTTGTGATAACTACAACCGGCATAGTTATTATAGGGTCTTTTTCTGATTTAGTTATCTCTTTGTTTCCATCTTTATCTGCTGTTATTAATAGTACATCATCTTTGTCGCATATTAATTCTGCAATATCTAGGGCTTCGTCTACTAATCCCCCTCCATTATATCTTAAGTCGATTATTAGCGATTTAGCGCCTTGTTCTACTAATCCATTATATGCATTTAGAAAATCGTCTTTACAACCTTCGTCAAATGTTTCTATATATATATATCCTATATTATTTTCTAATAGCTCACTTGTTACATAATTTACGTGTACATTTCCTCTAGTAACATTTATGTCTAATGTTTCACCATTTCTTAAAATTGTAAGCTTTACTTCTGTTCCTTCTTCTCCTCTGATTTTGCTTGATACTTCTTCTAAATCAGCAGCTTCATATTCAACATCATCTACTTTAATTATTTGGTCTCCCTCTTGCAAACCTGCTGCTTCTGCTGGGGAATTCGGAATTGTAGATAATACAGTAATAGTATTATTTTCTAGGTCTGCTTGCATATATACACCTATCCCCACAAAGTTACCTAGTGTTGTTGCTGTAAAATCATCAAGTTCTTCCTCTGTATAGTAAGTTGTATATACATCTCCTATAGACTCTACCATTCCTTTTAATGCTCCATCGATTAGTTCATCTTTGTCTACTTCTCCGATGTATTTTTCTTCTAATATTTCTGATATTGAAGTTATTGCAGATTCTAATTGTTGCCTTATATCAGTTTCCCCTTGTGCAGTTATCAAGTACTTTCTGCTTCCGTCATATCTTATTATACTTGTAACAACAAAAGTAACAATTGCAACAACTATAACAAGCATTATTGACCTATATATATTTTTTCTTTTTTCATTTTCCATATAAAAGCCTCCAAATAGATTATATTCCTAATTTATCAATTAAATTCACTTAAAGAAAAATTTCTTTAAGTGAATTTAATTAAATGAGATATTAATTTCCTAAATATGACATTGGATTAACATATGTACCATTTAATAACACACCAAAGTGTAGATGGTTTCCTGTTGAATATCCTGTACTTCCTACTGTTGCTATTTGTTGTCCTCTAGATACTGTTTGTCCTACACTTACAGAAATGCTTGCACAGTGTGCATATAATGTTACTAGACCATTACCATGTGATATCATGAGATAGTTTCCATATCCTCCACCACATCCACATCTTGTACTTGGGGTTTTTCCATAGTCATGTGAGCAGGTATTAGATACTTTTATTACTGTTCCTCCTTCAGCTGCGATTATTGCTGTACCATGAGGAGCTGCAAAGTCTATTCCCTTATGATTTGTAGAACCAACTCCTCCTCCTGGAGAACTTCTTCCTCCGAAATATGATGATATTCTTGTATAGTTGCAAGGTACTTCTAGTTCTCCTCCTGTATACACTGCTCCGCTAGATGAACTACTAGATGATGCTACTTGTCTTGCTAATTCTTGGAATTCTTTTTCTACCGCTTGCATTTCTTCATTATATTTGTCTATTTGCTCTTGTAAAGCCTTTTGTTCATCTGTAAGTTGAGATACATATTTATTCTTGTTAGCTTTTGCATTAGATAATCTAAGTTCTTCTGTCTTTAGTTGTGCTTGTTTTTCGCTTAATTCACTTTGTTTTGTTTCTAGTTCACTTTTTGAAGTTTCTATTGCTGTTTTTTGCTCATCTATTTGCTCTAATAGTTTTGTATCATAATCAGCAATTTTACCTATTATATAATATTTTGATATAAAGTCTGATAAGCTTTTTGAATTTAATAGTACATCTAGATAAGATGTGTTACCCATCTTATATTGTGCAACTAGTCTTTTGCATAATGTATCATATTGCTCATCATATTTTGCTTGTTCTTCTTCGATTTTTGTTTCCAAAGTATCTATTTCATTATTTAAAGAAGTAAGTTCAGCATTAAGAGTTTCTATTTCTTCTTCATTTGCCATTATTTCGCTATCTAATTGTTCTATTTCAGTTAAAACAGAATCCACTTCATTGTCTATAGAATTAATTTTTTCTTCGTTTTCATCAATTTGATCTTGCAATTCATTTTTCTTTTCTGTTAACTCACTTGCTGTCGCCGCAAAAGTTATTACTGACATTGATAATACTACTAACATAGTTATTACACTAATTATCTTTTTTGTCATCTGCTTTTCCTCCTTGCATTTGTTTTCTCTATACTTCTAAGTATTTTCTCATTGAGATTGAGCTTCCTACTATTCCTATTCCTGCTCCAAGTATTATATATGTTATAAGTAATAAATTAAACATATCTGCAAATGTATATAATCTTAAGTTTAATCTTTGGAATGTATCTGTTTGTGTAATTCCATTAATTGATAAGTTATATGCAATTCCTACTATCAATATTGAGATTAACGCTGCTACAACTCCAATTATGATACCTTCAACAATAAATGGCCATCTTATAAAGCTATTTGTTGCTCCTACATATTTCATAATTGAAATTTCTTTTCTTCTTGCGTGTACTGTAAGTTTTATTGTGTTTGTTATTATAAATATTGATATAATTACTAAAACAACAAGTATAGCAAATGTTACTATTCTTACTCCTTTTGTTATTTGAATAAGTATATCTACTGTTCCATCACTACTTACTACATCATCTACTTTTTCTATTTGTTCAATTTGCTTTTGAACATCAGCATTTAATGATAAGTCAGTTAATGTTACTATAAAAGAGTCTGGAAAGATATCTTCTATACCATCCATCAAATCAGCATATCCTTCAAGTCCTTCTTTCATCTCATTGTATCCCTCTGTTCCTGATACAAACTCTACAGTATTTATACCTCCAATTGCTCTTATTTGACTTTCTATAGTTGATATTTCTTCATCTGTAGTTCCGATATCAAGATATACTTGCATTCCTTGTTCTGATTCTACTTGTTCCATTATATAATTTACATTTTCACCAAGAATGAAGAATACTCCAAACATTAACATTGCCATACACATAATGATTAATGCTGCACCTGTAGACTTTTTATTTTTTAGTACGTTTCGAAATCCTTCACCTATCAAATAATTCATAACATTATATCTCACTGTCATACCCACCCTTTTTATCATCTCTTACTATATTGCCTTTTTCTATCTGGATAACTCTTTTTTTCATTTTATCTACTATATCTTTTGCATGTGTTGCAACGATTACAGTAGTTCCTCTCATATTAATTTCATTAAGCAAATTCATAATATCCCATGCTGTTTCTGGATCCAAATTTCCTGTAGGCTCATCTGCGATTAACATTGATGGGTTATTTACCAAAGCCCTTGCAAGTGCTACTCTTTGTTGTTCTCCTCCTGAAAGTTCATTTGGATACATCTTAGCTTTTCCGCTTAGTCCAACTAAAGATAATACCATAGGTACTTGTCTTCTTATATGCCTTTGAGTTGCTCTTACTATGTACATTGCATAAGCTACGTTATCATATACTGTTTTATCAGGCAATAATCTAAAGTCTTGGAAAACCACTCCCATGCTTCTTCTAAGGTATGGTATTCTATTCTTTTTTAAGAAAGTTGTATCTTTTCCATTTATTATTATGTTTCCTGATGTAGGTTCTTCTTCTTTTAATATAAGTTTTATAAGTGTTGATTTTCCTGAGCCTGATGTTCCTACTAAAAATGCAAACTCTCCCTTTTCTATTACAAAATTTGCATTATGTATAGCTTCTGTTCCAGTTGAATACTTTTTATTTACATTTCTGAATTCTATCATTTTTATTCATTCTTCTCCTAAAGTTTTTTTATTTAGTATGAAATCGCTATCACCTATAAATCCTTAGGGAATTGCGGATTATAGTTTAAAAGTGATGATTACATCTAAACTTTCTCTTTATATATCATAACAATATTTCTCAATTTATGCAATAGTTTTTTTTGTAAAAAAAAGATAATTTTTCATCTAATTTTATCTTTTACCATGCTCTTTTTAAGTCTTTCTTTTTTTATTTGTTCACAAAAAATTTACAAAATTATATATTAAAAATAGAAAGGAGTTTTAAACTTTCCTCCTTTCTATTTCTGTATTATTGCTTACTCATTTTTTCTATTTCTGCCTGTCTTTTTACTTTTTGAGTTGTTGTTTTTATCATTGGCTCATCTGTAAGAACTAATCTTTTCATATATTTATATTTAGGAAGTTTTGTATTAATTTCTTTTATATCTTTCCATACTATATTTCTAAGTTCTTCTTGAGTTATGTTTGGATATTTTGTCTCTACATATTCTTTATTGTATACAATTTTTACAGATACAACTAAATCATCATCTTTTTCTTCCCCATATACCATGCTCTCAGCAACATAAGGCAAATTATTTATTAAAACTTCTAATTCTTCTGGATATATATTCTTTCCATTTTTTAATACTATTACATTCTTTTTTCTTCCTGCAATAAATATTATTCCATCTTTATCTATATATCCTAAATCTCCTGTATGAAACCAACCGTCTTTCATTACTTCTTTTGTCGCTTGTTCGTCTTTGTAATATCCAAGCATTACATTAGGTCCTTTTGCTATTATTTCTCCTATTCCTTCTTCGTTTGGCTCATCTATTTTAATATCTACATCTGGCATTGGATATCCAATAGAACCATATCTGATTGCTTTTATATTTTCTGCTGCAAGTACTGGAGATGTTTCTGTAAGTCCATATCCTTGAACAGTAAGTATTCCAAAATCATTTAATCCTTTTGCAACTTTTTTATCAAGTGCAGATGCTCCACTTATTATAAATCTAATTTCTCCTCCAAGTTCGTCTATTATTTCTTTAAATACTTTTCTTCTAATATCTATACCAAATTTTAATAAGAAATTACAAATAACTTTTGCAACTTTTATTAATTTTGTTTTTCCTTTTTTCTCAACTCCCGCTTCTATCTTCTTATATATTGCTTCTATTAAAAGCGGTACACAAACAAATACAGTTACTTTATATTCTTTTAAGTTTTCTTGTATATGCCTTAAACCGTCACAAAATACATTTCTTGTACCTGTTGATAAAAATAATAGTATTGCTGTTGAACCAAATGTATGGTGAAATGGTAAAAAAGCTATATTTGTATCTGTATCATACATTTTTTCTACTTTTTTCATTGAATTTATATTGCTAACTATATTTTTATGAGATAGCATTACTGCTTTAGAAAGCGATGTTGTTCCTGATGTAAAAACTATAGCAGCCATTTTTTCTGCATCAATTTTTGCATTTATAAATTCTTTGTTACCATTTCGTATTAATTCTTCTCCCTTTTTAATTAATCCTTTAACTGTATCTATTCCTTCTACATCATCCATACAAATAATTTTTTTGAGTGATGTTTCTTGTCTTTCCATTATATTTTTTATATTTTCTACATAGTTTTCTTCACAAAAAATTACTTCTGCTCCAGATTTTTTTAAAGATATTTCTATTTCTTCTTCTGGAAGTCCTTTGTCTAATGGTACTATTACTCCAACTCCGTTAATTACAGCTATATATGCAAGTGCCCATTCATACCTATTCTTTCCAATTACTGCAATTTTTTTATCTTTATATCCCATGTCAATTAGAGCCGTTCCAAGGCAATTTATTTCTTTTCCTAATGTTTCATAAGTTATATTTTCATAGCTTATCTCTTTATCTTCTTTATGCTTTATAACAAATGCTACATTTTTCGCAAATTCTTTAACAGAATTATTTATCATGTCTTTTAAATTTTCAAATTCTTTTGTTTCATATAATATTTCATTTTTCATAATATAAACTTCTCCAATCTAGTTTTCGATACTAGATTATCATATATAGAATAATATGTCAATCTTTTTGACCGTTTATTCTATATTACTTTCTCTCAATTCTTTAATACTTTTTTCTAAGTTATATAATAAAAAGTCTACATCTTCTTTTGTATTATGTTCCCCAAAAGTTACTCTTAATGATCCATTAATATATTCAGCTGGCGTTCCTATTGATAAAAGAACATGAGAAGGCGCCGTGATTCCAGAATTGCAAGCCGAACCTGTTGATGTGCATATTCCGAACAGCATCTAATTTTAATAAAAGAGATTCTCCTTCTATTCCTTTAAATGATACATTTGCATTTCCTGGTAGTCTATCTTTTCTATCTCCATTTATTTTTATATCTTTTATTCTATTTTCTACATTAGAAATATAGTATTCTCTTAAATCTATAAGTTTTTTATTATATTCTTCTATATTTTTATATGCAAGTTCTATAGCACATCCGAAGTCCTACTATTCCAGCAACATTTTCTGTTCCTGCCCTTTTATCCTTTTCCTGATGTCCTCCGATCTTGTATTTTTCTAAAATTTATCCCATTTCTTACATACAGTGCTCCGTACTCCTTTGGGTCCATAAAATTTGTGTGCTGAAAGAGAAAGCATATCAACATTATCTCTTTTTACATCTATTCTTATATTTCCGTATTCCTTGAACTGCATCTGTGTGAAAATATACATTATGTTTTTTTGCAATTTCTCCAATTTGCTTTATTGGTTCTATTGTTCCTATTTCATTATTTGCTGTCATTATAGATATTAATATTGTAGAATTTGTTATAGAACTTTCTAATTCTCCTAAATTTACTTTTCCATTTTTATCAACATTTAGATATGTTACTTTAAATCCTTCACTTTCTAATGTTTTACAAGTGTCTATTACCGCATGATGTTCTATCTTAGTTGTTATTATATGATTTCCTTTATCTCTATTCGCATAAGCAACACCTTTTATTGCTAAATTATCACTTTCACTTCCACATCCAGTAAAATATATTTCTTTAGAACTTGCTCCAATTGCACTTGCAACTTGTTCTCTTGCACGTTCTATCGCTCTTTTATTTTGTCTCCCTATTGTATATATTGATGATGGATTTCCATAATTTAGACTAAAATATGGTATCATTTCTTTTAATACTTGATCTTTTACGTAAGTTGTCGCTGCATGGTCAAAGTATCTTATCTTTTCCATGTGAATTTCCTCCTTTATTTTATTATATGAAATAAGGAAAAAATAATTCGATAAGAATGGCACCGCCCCCTTTGCAAAAAAAGAAGCCGCGCGCGGCATAAATCCGCGCGCAGCCTGACACTGTTTGTTTTAAGACTCATTCCAATTCAAGTAAAAAGGTGTAGCTATTCTCTCCATTCGTCTCAGCTCGCAGTTCGTACCTATTGGCATCAAGATAAATCTGATGCCAAAGTTCATCCATCCCAAAAGCACACCGTTCGAGACCTAAGTCTCTTGCAGTATAATGCATCTCGAGTGTCTGGGGATAGGTGCTTGCTGCAAACCACTCTCTTGTTGTTACGATGAATACCTTCACCGTTCGGACATACGGTTGCCTTTCGGCAGCCGCTTTAAAGAGCCTTGTCAGTATTGGGAGGAGATTTTCCTCTCCAAGTATTAACATTCGACCGGCTCTTGTCTCGTTTAGCACTGCTCTTCGCCGTGCTTTTCTGACCTCGTCTTTCAACATAATCGTGCCTCCTATCCTCTTGCTCTTAGCAAGTCTTGATGTTAACATTATATCATACATTATGTTATTTTGCAACTTCTACACCTATATCAAGCTTTTCTCCATTGATATTGCATTCTGTGCAATGTTCCATATTTTCTCTTACAATGAGGTCTATTGTTAATGTCTCCTTTTTTATAACATCTTTGTTCTTTTCTATTACATCTTCTAGCATTTTGTTTCCAGATACATATAGATATATTCTATCTAGCACTTCAAATCCTCTTTCTTTTCTTAAGTTTTGAACTTTAGATATTATTTCTCTTACATATCCTTCTTCTTTTAACTCTTCTGTAATAGTTGTATCAAGTACTACTCCGATTAATCCATTTCCTGCAAATGCATATCCTTCTTTTCCTTGCATTGTTACAAGCAAATTGTCTTTATTTAATTCTATTCTTTGCTCACCTATTTGTATTTCTTTACTTCCACCATTATTTATTGTTGTTGCAAGTTCCATTTGATTGCATTTTGCAATTTCTGATTTTATTTGTGGTATTAACTTACCATATAACTTTCCGAGTACTGGAAGGTTTGGCAATATTTCAAAATTAACATACTTAGAAATGTCTGCTCCAAGTTCAACTTTCTTAATATTTAATTCATCTTTTATTATATCTCCATAATACTTAGGAAGTGTGTCTAATGAAATTAGCATTTCTGAAAGTGGTTGTCTGTTCTTGATATTACTTAGGCTTCTTGCACTTCTTCCAAGTTTTACTAGAGTATATGCCAAGTCCATTTCTTCTTCTAATTTTTTGTCTACAGCTCTTTCATTTACTTCTGGCCATTTGCATAAATGTACACTTTCTTCTGCTTCGTTATCTAAGCTTATTACTAAGTTTTGATATATTTCTTCTGCAATAAATGGTACAAATGGTGCTATAACTTTTGAAAGTGTTACTAATGTTCTATATAGTGTAACAAATGCTCCAAGCTTATCATCTGTTAGTTTATTTCCCCAGAATCTACTTCTGTTACGTCTTACATACCAGTTTGATAAGTTGTCAACAAATTCTTCTATTTTTAAACTAGAACCTGTTATATCGTATTTGTCTAATCCTTCATCTACTTCTTTTACTAAAGTATTTAATTTAGAAATTATCCATTTATCCATTACATTTTCAGATTCAAAATCTTTGTATTTTAATGGATTAATCTTATCTATTTCGGCATATAGTACATAGAATGAATAAACATTCCACAAAGTTCCTAAAAATCTTCTTGAAGTATCTCCAACATCTTCCATAGAGAATCTAGTTGGAAGCCATGGAGCGCTTGCTGTATAGAAATGCCATCTTGTTGCATCTGCTCCTTCTTTGTTTATTACTTCAAATGGGTCTACAACATTTCCTTTAGATTTCGACATTTTTAATCCTTTTTTATCTAGGACATGTCCTAAAACTATACAGTTCTCAAATGAAGGTTTTCCAAATATTGCTGTTGATACTGCAAGTAATGTATAGAACCAGCCTCTAGTTTGGTCAACAGCTTCTGATATAAATTGTGCTGGAAAGTTTTTCTCAAATAGTTCTTTGTTTTCAAATGGGTAATGGAATTGTGCAAAAGGCATTGAACCAGAATCAAACCAGCAGTCAATAACTTCTTTTGTTCTTACCATTTCTTTACCACATTTTGGACATTTTAAGTGAACATCATCTATATATGGTTTATGAAGCTCTATGTCCTCTGGTACATTTATTCCTTTTTCTTTTAATTCTTTTATACTTCCAATGCATTCTTTATGTCCACATTCGCATTTCCAAATTGGAAGTGGTGTTCCCCAGTATCTATCTCTTGAAATTCCCCAGTCTATTACATTTTCAACGAATTTTCCAAATCTTCCTGTTCTTATTGTATCTGGATACCAGTGGATTTTGTTGTTATTTTCAACAAGTTTATCTCTTAATTTAGACATTGCAACAAACCAGCTCTCTTTTGGATAATATAGAAGTGGTGTGTCACATCTCCAGCAATGTGGATATGAGTGCATATGCCTTTCTGACTTAAATAACTTGTTATTTTCTTTCAAGTATTTTACTATACTTTCGTCACATTTTTTTACAAATTTTCCAGCCCAAGGAGTAACTTCTTCTACAAATTTTCCTTCTTTATCTACTAAGTTTACAAAAGCTATTCCATTTTCTTTGGCAACGATGCTATCATCTTCACCATAAGCTGGAGCAATATGTACAATTCCTGTACCTTCGTCTAAACTTACATAGTCTCCATGTATTACAACAAAAGCTTTTCCGTCTACTTTAGCAAATGGTAATAACTGCTTATATTTTGTTCCAAGAAGTTCCTCTCCTTTGAACTCTTTGATTATTTCATAATGTTCTCCTAGCACTTTTTCGCAAAGGTCTTTTGCAAGTATATATGTTTCTCTTATGTTTACATTATCATTTTCTGTTTCTGTTACTTTTGCTTCAACATAGGTATATTCTTTATTTACACATAGTGCTAAGTTTGAAGGTAAAGTCCATGGAGTTGTTGTCCATGCAAGTATATATGTGTCTTTTCTTCCTTCTACTTCAAATTTTGCAATACATGTTAAATCATTTACATCTTTATATCCTTGTGCAACTTCATGTGAAGATAAAGCAGTACCGCATCTAGGACAATATGGCATTACTTTGTGTCCTTCATAAAGTAATCCCTTATCCCACATTTGCTTTAAAGCCCACCAAACAGATTCAATGTAATCGTTGTGATAAGTAACATAAGGATTATCCATGTCTACCCAAAATCCTATTTGATTTGTCATATCTTCCCACATAGATACATAAGTAAATACACTTTGTTTACAGTTTTTAATAAATTTTTCTATTCCATATTCTTCTATCTGTGCTTTACCAGATATTCCAAGTTTTTTTTCTATTTCAAGTTCTACTGGAAGTCCGTGTGTATCCCAGCCAGCTTTTCTTATAACTTGATACCCTTTCATTACTTTATATCTAGGAATTATGTCTTTCATTACTCTTGTTAAAATGTGTCCAACATGAGGTTTTCCATTTGCTGTTGGTGGTCCATCATAAAATGTGAAATATCTTCCACCTTTATTCATATCAAAGTTCTTTTTTATTATGTCATGCTCTTTCCAAAAATTTCTTACTTCTAATTCTTTTCCGGCAAATCCGTCTTTTAATTCTACTTTTTTATACATATGCATGCATCTCCCTTTATATTAATTATGCTGTTTCTTTGCTATTATCTTTGTTTTGCACAACCTTCTTCTTTTTTACATGTTTTGTTTCTTTTCTGTTTTCATTTATTATTAGCTCTGGTTTTCCATCTCCTAAAACAGTTTCCTTTGTAATAATACATTTTTCAATTTTTGGATTAGAAGGTATATCAAACATGATATCTCTCATTATTTCCTCTATTATTGAACGTAGTCCTCTTGCACCTGTATTTCTCTCGATAGCTTTATCAACTATTGCTGAAATTGCATCATCTCTAAATTCTAATTCTACTCCGTCAAATTCCAATAGCTTTTTATATTGCTTAACTAATGCATTTTTAGGTTCTGTTACTATTCTAATTAATGCATCTTTGTCTAGCTCTCTTAAAGTTGTTACTATTGGTAATCTTCCTACAAACTCAGGTATTAATCCAAATTTTAGTAAATCTTGTGGCAATAGTTCTTCATATATCTTGTATTTATCAATTTCTTTTTTACTTTCTATTTTGGCAGAAAATCCTATTGCTTTTTTACCAACTCTTTCGTTTATAATTTTGTCTAATCCTTCAAAAGCTCCTCCGCATATAAATAAAATGTTAGATGTATTAATTTGTATGAGTTCTTGATGAGGATGTTTTCTTCCTCCTTGTGGTGGAACAGAAGCTACAGTTCCTTCGATTATTTTAAGTAATGCTTGTTGAACTCCCTCTCCACTTACATCTCTTGTTATAGAAGGATTTTCAGATTTTCTCGTAATCTTATCTATCTCGTCTATATATACAATTCCTCTTTCAGCAGCTTCTACATCATAATCTGCTGCTTGAATTAGTTTAAGCAAAATATTTTCTACATCTTCTCCTACATATCCGGCTTCTGTAAGTGTTGTTGCATCTGCAATAGAAAATGGTACTTTTAAAATTTTAGCTAATGTTTGTGCAAGTAATGTTTTACCGCAACCTGTTGGTCCTAGTAGTAAAACATTACTTTTTTGTATTTCCACATCATTTGCTTCTTCTTCATTATTTATTCTTTTGTAGTGATTATATACAGCAACAGATAAAGTTTTTTTAGCTTCTTCTTGACCTATTACGTATTCATCTAATATCTTTTTTATTTGTGCAGGATTTGGTAATTCTTCGTCTTCTCCTAATGTATATTGTACATCTTCATCTTCGTAATAATCCTCATCTACAATATTCTTGCATATTCCAATACATTCATCACATATATATACTCCTGGTCCTGCAACTATTTTTTTTACGTTTTCTTGTGTTTTACCACAGAATGAACATTTTATATTTTTATCGCTTTTATCACTGCTATTCTTAGCCATGCGTGTAATTCCTCCATTCTGATTTTTGGAATCAGTTAACCAAAATCAATTATTAAAATTAGATATTAGAAAAATTTCTAATATCTAATTTTCTTTTAGCCTTAAACTCTTAAGCTCTCTTATCTAATATTCCGTCGATAAGTCCATATTTTAGAGCTTCTTCAGCTGTCATATAATTATCTCTTTCTGTATCTTTATTGATTACTTCTAATGGTTGACCTGTTCTTTCACTTAATATTCTATTTAACTTTTCACGAGTTCTTACCATGTGGTCAGCATGTATCTTTATTTCTGTTGTTTGACCTGAGAGACCTCCAGAAATTAATGGTTGATGTATTAATATTTCTGAATTTGGTGTTGCAAATCTTTTTCCTTTTTCCCCAGATGCAAGCAAAACTGCTCCCATACTTGCTGCCATTCCAACACATATTGTTGAAACTGGACATTTTATATAATTCATTGTATCGAATATTGCCATTCCGTCTGTTATAGAACCTCCTGGACTATTTATATAAAGTGATATTTCCTTATCTGGGTCTTCTGATTCTAAGAATAAAAGTTGTGCGACAACAACTCCTGCTGATGCGCTATCTACTTGTTCTCCTAAAAATATTATTCTGTCTTTTAATAATCTTGAATATATATCATAAGATCTTTCACCTTTATTTGTTTGTTCTATAACATAAGGTACTAATGTATTATCTATCATTTTAATCACTTTCCTTTCTTTAGTTACAACTCATGTTGTAAAAGAATTGTGCTTTTGGCTAGGAAGACAAGAAAGAAATACCGGAAGCGTACTTAGTGTACGTTGATGCTGAGGCTGTTAAGGCTTTGCCTGTTACAGCCTCAGTACGCAAAGCCGGATTTTCTTTTGCTGTCTGACAACGCCAAAACGCAATTATTTTGCAACGTCTTTAATTTTTGCGTTTGAAACAATAAACTCTATAGCCTCTTCTTGTGCTAATTGTTTCTTTATATAATCCATGAAAACTTCATTTTCTTTTAGCTCTTTTGCTTCTTTTCCATAAGCTTTTGCCATTTCTTCAAGTCTTTCTTCTACTTTCTTTTCATCTGCTTCAATGTTTTCATCTTTAATAATTTGTTCTAGAACAAGTCTTGTTTTAACAGCTTCTTTTGCTTGTTCTTCTCCTTCTTTTCTGAATTCGCTCATTGTTTTTCCTATCATTTGTAGATACATTTCCATGTTCATACCTTGATAGCTAAGTCTTGTTTCAACATCTCTAACCATGTTATCTAGTTCTGTTTCTATCATTCCAGAAGGAATATCTATTTCTGTATTTTTGCAAACTTCTTTGATAGCTTCTTCCTCTGTCTCATATTTTGCTCTATTTTTGTTATCTTCTTCTATCTTTTCTTTTATACTATTCTTTAATTCTTCAAGTGTTTCAAATTCACTTGCATCTTTCGCAAAATCATCATTTATTTCTGGTAATTCTTTTTTCTTTATTTCATGTAGTTTTACATGGAATACAGCTTCTTTACCTTTTAAATCTTCTGAGAAATAATCATCTGGGAATTTTACTTTTATGTCTTTTTCTTCTCCAACTTTCATTCCGATTATTTGGTCTTCAAATCCAGGAATAAATGAACCACTACCAATTTCTAGTTCATGTCCTTCTGCTTTTCCACCTTCAAATTTAACACCATCAACTGAACCTTCAAAATCAATTACAGTAATATCTTTATTTTCTACTGGTCTATCTTCTACTGGAACTATTCTGGCATTTCTTTCTGCCATATGTCCTAATTCATGCTCTATGTCTTCATCAGATACATTATACTCTACTTTTTTTAATGTTATACCTTTATATTTTCCAAGTTTTACTTCTGGTTTTATTTGTACTACTGCTGTAAATTTTAGGTCTTGTCCTTTTCCTATTTGTGTAACATCTAGGTCTGGTTTGCTTACAGCTTCTATATTGTTTTCTTTTAATTCTCT
Source organism: uncultured Clostridia bacterium (assembly GCA_944386135.1). GTDB lineage: Bacteria > Bacillota > Clostridia > TANB77 > CAG-508 > JAAWPK01. The sequence goes on from CALWZW010000011.1 coordinate 38,094, forward strand.
TTCGTATATTTCTGGTACTATCTCATTAAAAGCATCCTCATAGAATATTTCTGGTCCATAGTGTTTTTCAACTATTGCCATAGGAGCTTTTCCTTTTCTAAATCCTGGTATATTAAAATACTTAGCACTTTTTGCATAGACTTTCTTAATTGCTTCATCAAATTTTGCTGCTTCTACTTCAAAGCTAAGTTTTAATTCATTTGCATTTTCTGTTTTTTCAATTTTAATACTCATAATATGTCTCCAATCCTCTCTATAATATCATTTAACCTCATTATTATATCTAGTTTTTTTTGTTATGTCAATAGGTAAAGCATGCAAAAGTCAAGACTTTTTTATGTTTATAAAACTTACAGCTATCTTTTTTAGTAATATTTCTAATTTTATTTAAAACTAACAAATATTTGTTGATTTTATATCACAATTCATATATAATTTGTGTATATCATTTAAGAAAGGAGTTTTCAAATGGCATTAATTAGACCTTGTGCAGATTTAAGAAATAATTATAACGAAATTTCTAAGCTCTGCCATGAAACTAATCAACCTATTTATATAACTAAAAATGGTTATAACGACCTAGTTGTATTAAGTAATGAGGCTTATGAAAAACAAGAGGAAGAAAGAATAGAAAAACTTGTAGCTGAATATTTTGATAAAAAGTTTTCTGATTTTGAATCCTTTAAAAAAGACCTTTATGAAAAAATTGAGCATGGCTTAAAGAATATTGAAGAAGGTCGCTGTATTCCTGCCAAAGATTTTTTCAAAGAAATGGAGGAAAAATATAAGATAAATGAGTGAATATTTTATAAATATTTCTTCGCAGTTTAGGGAGGAATTAGAAAGAATATATTTCTATATTTCTTATGTTCTTTCCTCCCCACATACTGCAAATAAATTATATTTTAAAGTTAAAGAATCTGTTTTAAGTCTAAATTTATTTCCAGAACGTTATTCTAAAATTTTAATTTCTAATTACCCAAACCACAATTTAAGAAAAATGGTTGTCAATAATTACATTATTATTTATGATGTTGATAATGTTTCTTTTCAAGTTTCTGTTTTACACATCTTCCATAGCAGTCAAAATTATTTGGATAAATTATAATATTATCTTTATCTAGCTGTAATGCTGTATGGTGAGTCACTTGAACCGTCGCCTGTTGCTCCAAGATATACCTTAGATAAATTTATTTCAACTACAGGTCGTAATGCAAGGTTATCCATACCAGAAAATCCATGACCTTCTTCCGAGCTAATTAATGTTGTAGCTCCAACAGTACCGTTATATACGGAGAACACTCTATATCTTAAGCTCCCTGATTCTAAGTTAACACAGCGTGAAGCGAGCCAATATGCGCTTAAATCTGTTGTCGTTCCTGCTTGATACCTAAATAGTTCTAAGTAGTCTGCTGATATATACGTCGTTGACATTGTATATGTATAATATGTTTCCCTAGCTTTCATACTACTGTTTCCAGAAGTATAACCTGTTATATATTGATATTGTTCACTTAAGTCTAGCTCTGTTCCATATGTTCCCCTTGGTGCTCCATTTATCTCCAGTGCAAATATGCTAGGATAATATCTATTGTCAGACCAAGGTGAAATTTCACGCAAACTTGCTCCTGGATAGGATGAATGTCTTTCTATATCATCTATATTCAAACTTCTTCCTGTTGCTTCTAAACTGCTATTACTATACATTGCCGCACATGCATTATTTAGCAATAATACTCCATTGTTATATCCATTTTCATCATTTAAGTTAAAGTTTGCATTTGCTGTTATATTTGATATTAAAGTTAACGTATTATTTTCATCATCTACTTCTAACACTCTCCATTTTAATGTTGATATTGTTGAGAAACTTCGATTACCATATCCATTATATGTACTTTGCGATGTAAAATTTCCTGTCGTTGGAGTATAATCTATATATTGTCCTACTTGTAAAATAATCCATGTAGCATATATTGTTTCTCCATTTAAAGAAGCGTTTGAAAAATAACTATTTGGTTGCATAATTTCGCTTTCTGGTGCTATAATATTTGGTTTTGTTTTCCAACCTATTAAATTATATTCCGAACAATGTCCTGCATAATCTGGTAAGTTTACCCCAAGCCCTGTTGCAAATGTAAACATTTGTGGCACTATGTCTTCATAAGTCTTCTCGTAACTTCCTCCATTAGTATCGATATATACTACATTTCCTAAATTCCATACTGCATACAATGTACAAGTTCCATGTGCATAGTCATTATAAATATCTCCAGGTTTATAATACACATAATCATTGCTTGCCGTATATGCCCAACCTAGTAATTCTGCCTCCGCATTGTTTCCATAAGTTCCTGCACTAGTTGGTAGTACTATAGAACCTCCTTCACTAAATGATAGTGATGCTGGTGTACTATCCCCTCCATTAGGATTAAATGCTATGGTACATTTATCTGTCCATATTGCATATAATGTTATATTTCCATATCCAGTTATTGTTCCTCCCGGATAATATAGTGTCTCTTGTGCATTTGGGTCTGTTGACCATGCTAGGAAGTTATATCCAGGTTCGTTTGAATGTGGGAAATCATTTGATAATGTCACTGTTTCACCATGTATAAAATATCTACTATCTGGCAGACCTTCCACATCTACCCCATTTGCATCGTAAGTTATTGTATATTGACCATATCCTATTGTTGCTCCGTCTTCTATTCCTCCCGAACTTCCTCCACCTGTCGAACCTTGTGTTGACTCTGATGT
>CALWZW010000012.1 GCA_944386135.1 uncultured Clostridia bacterium
AATCTTACAATATATATTAAAGTACAATTAAAAACTATTTACTTTTATTTGAATAGAATTTACTTTTTTAATTTACATTTAATTATAACATACTTTAATCCTAGATATCAACTTGACTTTTTGCTTTTTTTAATGTATTATTATTTAATATATAATATAGTGAAATAAGGTAGTAGAGAAAAAGTTTCGCGAGGCGAAATTTGTTCATATAACACTAAAGCTTGAAAGGAGGACTTTATTTATGTTATGTTCAGTGTGTAAAAAAGAACAAGCAATAATCTTTGTTAATGAGCCTACTAAAGATGATCCAAAGCACGTAACAGGTTATTGCTTTAATTGTGCAAAAGAGAAAGGCATTAAGCCTTTAAATTCTGTTTTGAATAATAGTAATATTGATTTAAATAATGTTGCAGAACAATTTGAATCTATTTTTAATAATATATCAAATAATATGGACCTTCAGGATATGGATTTCGAAGAATCTGAAAATGTTGTTCCAATTGGGGCTATTTTTGGAAATATATTTGGCGGTTCTAATAATAATTCCGATAGTCAATCTGAAGGTAAGAATTTCAATAATTCAAAAAGAGTAAAAGTTGATAAAAAACCTAAAGAAAAGAAAAAGAAATTTCTTGATATGTATGGCACAAATTTAACAAATAAAGCTAAAAATAATGAATTAGACCTTGTAATAGGACGAGATAAAGAGATTAGAAGAATTATACAAATATTAAATAGACGTACTAAAAATAATCCTTGTTTAATAGGTGAACCAGGTGTTGGTAAGACTGCAATTGCTCAAGGTCTAGCTATAAGCATTGCAAGTGGTCAAGTTCCTGCTAAACTTTTAAACAAAGAAGTATATTTACTTGATATGACTTCTGTTGTTGCTGGTACACAGTTTAGAGGTCAATTTGAAGCTAGAATGAAGGGAATTATTGATGAATGCAAGTCTTTGGGTAATATCATTTTAGTTATTGATGAGATACATAATATAATAGGTGCTGGAGAAGGAGAAAATTCTATGAATGCTGCAAATATCTTAAAGCCTTCTCTTGCAAATGGTGAAATACAGCTTATTGGTACAACTACTCTTAAAGAATATAGAAAATATATAGAAAAAGATACAGCCTTAGAAAGAAGATTTCAAACTGTTCTTGTAGATGAACCTAATATTGATGCAACTTCTGAAATTATGTATGGAATAAAAAAATACTATGAGGATTTCCATAAAGTAAAAATTTCAAATGATGTCATTCGTCAGACTGTAATAATGTCTGAAAAATATATTCATGATAGATTTTTACCAGATAAGGCCATTGATATTCTTGATGAAGCTTGTTCTAGAATAAATCTTGATAATAAGGATTTATATACTTTAGAGCTTTTAAAAAATGAATTAAAAGTTGTTCAAGATGAAAAAAATGAAGCTGCGCAAGCTGATTCTACAGAAGATTATCAAAAAGCTGCAGACCTTAAGACTCGTGAATGTCAATTAATTGAACAGATTGATAATATAAATAAAAATTTAAAATTGAAAGAACTTACTGTTCAAGATATTGCTGAGGTTATAGAGAGTTGGACAAAAATTCCTGTAACAAAAATTACTGAAGAGGAAACCGCTAAGCTTTTAAATTTGGAAAATAATCTTCATAAAAAGATTATAGGTCAAGATGATGCAGTTGCTGCTGTTTCTCGTGCTATTAGAAGAAATAGAGCTGGCCTTAAAACTACAAAAAGGCCTCCATCTTTCCTTTTCGTTGGTCCTACAGGTGTTGGTAAAACAGAGCTTGCTAAATCTCTTGCCTTTGAAATGTTTGGAGATAAAGATGCAATTATTAGAGTAGATATGTCCGAGTATATGGAGTCTCATTCTACTTCTAAACTTATTGGTTCTCCTCCTGGATATGTTGGCTATGATGATGCTGGTCAACTTACTGAAAAGGTAAAAAGGAAACCTTATTCAATTGTTCTTTTAGATGAGATTGAAAAGGCTCATAGTGATGTATTTAATATATTACTTCAAGTTCTCGATGATGGTAAGTTAACTGATTCACAAGGAAATACAGTAAGTTTTGAAAATACTATTATTATTATGACTTCAAACTCAGGTTCAAACTTAAATACAAATTCTATTGGTTTTGGTAAACAGACTGTAGACTCTAATAAAATATTAGACAGTCTAAGAGAAACCTTTAGACCAGAATTTTTAAATAGGATTGATGAGATAGTTGTATTTAATAGTCTAACAAAAGAGCAATTATTAAAAATTGTTGATTTAATGCTTGAAGATACAAAAGAAGCACTAAAAGATAAAAACATTACAATGGAAGTTACTGATGCAGCTAAAGAATATTTACTAGAAAAGGGAACTGACTTAAAATATGGGGCAAGACCTCTTAGAAGAGCTATTCAAAGATATGTTGAAGATGAGCTTTCTGAAAAAATTTTAATGTCAGAAATTAAGAATGGAGATAATGTAGTTGTTGACTTAAAGATAGATGTTTTAAATTTTAGTGTTAAAAATTAATTTATGAATATTTTACACTTTATAATATTTGAGTAAATAGGAATTTACTTAATTCGGAGGTTTTATGCTACTAAAATATGTACCAAATATCCTAACAATAATTAGATTTTTATTAATACCACCTATTGTAATAGCGATTGCTTGTGAAGAATTCATATGGGCCTTGATTATTTTAATACTTTCTGCTGTTACTGATGTTTTAGATGGTACTATAGCAAGGAAGTTCAACTTGGTTTCAGACTTTGGAAAACTAGTTGACCCTCTTGCTGATAAGACCACTCAGACTGCAATTCTTGTAACTTTAGCTGTTAAAGGAATTATTCCTTATTGGATACTTGCAATTGTTATCATAAAAGAATTTGCTATGATTTCTGGTGCTTCTTTCCTTTATGGAAAAGAATTAGTTGTATCTAGTAAATGGTATGGAAAACTTGCAACAGTATTATTTTATATTGCTATTGGTTGTTCTTTAATAATAAGATATTTAAATAATAATATATTGGATACTGCAATTTATGATTTTTCAATATATATTTATTGTTTAGCTATAATTGCAACTCTTTTAGCACTAGTTTTATATTTTAAAGCATTTAATATGCAAAAATATATAAAAGATGAGGTTAAAAAACAAAATTAAGAAAAAGCTGTAAGAATATGTAAAAAGATTTATCTTCATAGAGTAGCCGTTTTGGAGTAATATTTCTAATTTTTGAAGTTCCGCGCAGGGAGGCTCCCCGAGTGGATATGACCCTAGGCGAGTGGCGAAGCCAGTAAGGAACGATAAAATTATAAATATTACTCCAAAAGGTAGGCGGAAAATTTGTATTCTCTTATTACATACTCTCATAGCTTTTTCTTTTTTTAAGATTCAAAATCTTCTAATATTTTATTTAACTCTTCTTTAGTATATACCATAATTCCATTTCTTAACGTTATTCTATCTGTTTCAGGAAGATATTCACAAGACATCCTATTTTCTTCTTTTAGTGTTTTATTCCCCGCTTCGTCTACTGTATATATATTTATATGTCCATCTTCTTCCGTTAAGTAATAATGTTCTCCGCAAAAGCTTTCCAACTCTCTTGATAAGATAACCTCATCTTGCGAAAACTCTTCAATTTCCCAATTTTTATATTTTTCTGCAAGCTCTTCTTTTGTTAAATTTACCATCTCTTCTGGAATTGTAGCTCTATTGCTTATTGTATGGTCACAGTCGATATAATATTTCTTTAACACTAACACGGTATTGGGTGTTGTTTTTTCTTCTTGCGATACTGTTTCTATTGCTTTATTGTCTGTCGCTTCATTAATATTTTCATCAAATATCATATCATTTTTTATTATTTCTTCTTGTTTATTATTTCTTTGCCATGTAAAGCCTAGATAAAAAAATATAACAAAAACTATAATTAGAACAAAAATAAAAATAGCTCGTTTGTTCATAAAACCCTCCATTTTCCATTTTTTAGTATTATTAACAAACTTAGCTATTTTTATTCATATTCGAATTAATAATTCTCTCTACTTAATGTAGGAAGCACAAATATTTTTCCGCTTGAAGAAATTGTTTTTCCTTCTACATGTGTTTCATATAGGTCTTTACTTCCTATTAAGAAATATCTATGTTTTGTTCCTGAGCTAACAGTTCCTCCTCCATAGACAATTGGATCATCCCATGTTGGGTCAACTGCATACCATTCTCCATTTATTTTTACGTAATTCCACATGTGCTCTTCTGTTGTTCCATTTGAATTTGTTGCTGTTCCTGTTACTAAAATATTAGTTATTCCTAGGTTATCTAACAAATATTTATATGCTCTAGCATAGCCTTCACATACAACCTTTTTTTCTATAAATACTCCATAAATGTTTCCTTTATTATAGCTTGATGAATCATAACTGATTTCTTCTATGAGCCAGTCATGTGTTCTTCTTACTTTATTATAGTCATCACCACTTGCTTGTTTACATATGCTATTTTTTATTGTTTCTATTGAACTTATTGCACTTTCTATTTGAGACTGTGATGTAAATCCACTAGAAAAATATGTACTGTTTCCTCCTGCATCTATATATAGTCTATATTCTGTGTTAAATATAGTACTTGTTGTTTCTATATTCAAATACATTTTAGAAAAGTCTATATAAAATAAATTAGGTATATCTAAATTAATTGCATTTATTGCATCATCGTAATAATCCTTTAATTTACTTTGTCCATCGCTTTGGCTAAGTACTGGTGTAAAGTCTCCATTTATACTTATTACATACCTTCCAGATTTTAAATTTTCTATATTATTTGCTATTGCATCATATATAATCTTAGAATAATTATCAAGTTGACTATAGTAATATCTGTTGTTATATTCATATGTACTTGCCGCTTCTGTGCTTTGTCCTGAAATAGTTGCTTGTGTGTTATTTTCTGATGAAGGTATTATTACTGTTTGACTTTGATTATTTTCTACTACCTCATCGACTACTATGCTATTAACATTTCCCTCATTTACCTCTGTGTTATTTTCTATATACTCATCGCTAATAGTATCTTGAATTTGGTTTGTAGCTGTATCCTGCATATATGATGTATTCCCTGTAACTTTATATGCATACATTCCTGCTAGGCCTATTATGATAACTAAAATAATTGCTATAAGTACATTTGTTAATTTGTCTTCCATATATCTCCTTTTTACTTTATTATACTTTTAATATAACATAAATTATGTTGTTTAACAAGAGGAAATATTTGAAATAGCTATGTCTATTTATTTTTTTCCATGTCTAATTCAAAATAGAATTCTACTCCATCTACTTTATTTTCTACACCATAATCATTTTGTGCATTTTGCATAATTGCTCTTACAAGTGATAGTCCTATTCCTGTGCCTCCATTTTCTCTATTTCTAGATGTGTCTACTTTGTAGAATCTATTCCATATTCTATTTAAGTCTTCTTTCTTTATATTTTCTCCTGTATTAAACACTGTAATTCTAACTTTTGTGTCTTTCTTCTTATAACTTATAACTATTTCTTTCTTTCCATCTATATCTAATACATTCTTTAATGCATTAGTAAAATAGTTGTTAAATACTTGTTCAATATAAAATTCATCTGCTATTACATAAATTGGTTCAGCATTAAATTTAATTTTTATATTTTGTTCTTCTAATAATTTTGTATTCTTCCTTATTACTTCTTGTATTAGCTCACTTATATTAAATCTAGTTAAATTAAATGTCATTTTACCATATTCAAGTTTCATAAGTTCTAGTAATTTTTTTACCAATATGTCCATTTTATTTGACTCGTCAAGAATTACTTCTGCATAGAATTTTCTGCTTTCTTCATCTTCGGTTACATTCTCAACCAATCCTTCTGCATATCCTTGAATTAAAGCTATTGGTGTTTTTAATTCATGTGATACATCTGATATAAATTGTTTTCTCATTTCATCTGTTTTTGATTTTTCTTCTATATCTTTTTCAAGTTCTACATTTGAATTTCTTAGTTGATTTATAGTTTTTTCCAATGTTTCTGACATTGTATTTATATTCTTACCTAAGTTATTTATTTCATCTTCTGAGTCATTTACCTCATACTTATGGCTAAAATCTAATTTTGATATTCTCTTAGTTATTTCATTTAATTTTTCTATCGGAGAGGTAAATTTTTTAGATATCATAGATACTAATATTCCACTTATCATAATTGTAAAGCATCCTATTAGCATTAAGAATCTATTAGCTATGTTTACACTCTCTTGTATGGCAATTATTGCAACTCTTATGTATAATTCATATCCATTATCTAGTGTCGCTGAAAGAAGAACAAACGATAACTCTGTTTTTTTATCATATGTTCTCTTTATTTTAACATTTTCACTATTATATAAAATATTATCATTTGTTCTACTTCCGTCAAATTCATCGGTTAGTGATGACACAAAATCTCTACTTGTTGCATATATACTATTTTCTGTTTTTATCAATATGTCAAAGTTGTTACTAAGTGCAAGTTTTTCTAGCTCAATTTCTATATTTTGTCCACTGCCTGAGCCATTATAGTAGGCATTTATTACTCTATATGCTGCCATAAGTTCTGTTTGTTTAGAATACATATAGTAGCTTTCTAATACTACACTATTCACTAATATTAAAAATAGTATTATTACTGCAATTGTTATACACAATGTAAGAAATAATTTAGTTCTTATTGTATCAAATCTATTTTTTATACTCTTTTTTTCTTCTTTTTTACTTGATTTCAAATTTGTATCCTATTCCTCTCATCGTTTTAATATATTTTCCCTTTTTACCTAGTTTATGTCTAATCTTTTTTACGTGGCTGTCTATAGTTCTAGAGTCTCCATAATAATCATAGTTCCAGACATTATTTAATATTTTGTCTCTAGAAAGTGCAATTCCTATATTATCTACCATATATTTTAGAAGTTCATATTCTCTAAGACTCATCTCGACTACTTTTCCGTCAACTTTTACACTTCTTCCTTCTTCATCGATTTCAATTCCTCCATAATCGGAAATTTTATTTTGAGATTTACTTGTCCTTTTTAATATTGCTTCTACTCTTGCGACTAATATCTTTGGACTAAATGGTTTAGATATATACTCGTCTACTCCAAGCTCAAATCCAAATAATTCGTCTTGTTCTTCACCTCTTGCTGTAAGCATAATAATTGGCACTTTTGAGTTTTGTCTTATTTGCCTTAATACAGACCATCCGTCAAGTTTTGGCATCATAACGTCTAATAAAATTAGGTCTATTGTATCTTTTCGTTCTTCAAATATTTCTAATGCTTCTTCTCCATCTTTTGCTTCTATCACTTCATAGTCTTTCTTTGCTAAGAAGTCTTTCAAAAGCTTTCTTATTCTTTGTTCATCATCTACAACAAGTATAGTGGTATTCATATTTTTCCTCCAATTATATAATTTATATTATATATTATATTTCACCTTTGTGTCTATATTGTGAATAAAATTTATATTTCTACTAAAATTATGTCATCTCCTATGCATTTTATATTTTTCCATGGTATTACTATATCATTATTTCCTGAAAATATACTAAGCTTACTATTTGTTCCCGGCACTATTATAGAGGTTATTATTCCTGATTCTAAATCTGCTGTCACATCTTGTACATATCCGAGTCTTCTTCCGTCTGTTATATTTATTACTTCTTTATGTTTAAAGTCTAATCCCCTAGCTCCCATATATACCTCCTGAAAAATATAAATCCTCATACATTATTATATGCATGAGGTTACTTATCCTATTTATAGTTTTTCTTTATTCTCTGAATTGCTGTTTTTTCTAATCTCGATACTTGTGCCTGTGAAATCCCTATTTCGTCCGCAACTTCCATTTGTGTTCTTCCATCAAAAAATCTTTTGGTTATTATCACTTTTTCTCTTTGGCTTAGTTTTTTCATGGCTTCTGCTAGGCTTAAATTTTCTGCCCATTTTTCATCTGTATTTTTATTATCACTTACTTGGTCCATTATAAAAATATTTTCCGCTCCGTCTTTATAAACTGGCTCTTGAAGTGATATAGGGTCTTGTATTGCATCAAAACTAAATGCTATTTCTTCTCTTTCTATTCCTAGTTCTTTTGCTATTTTGTCTATTGTCGGCTCTTTTCCTTCTTCCTTTGTTAATTTTTCTCTTACTTGTATTGCTTTATATGCTAAATCTCTAACTGACCTACTTACTCTAATTGGATTATTATCTCTTAAATATCTTCTTACTTCTCCGTATTATCATTGGAACTGCGTAAGTTGAAAATTGCACATTTAGTGTTGTATCAAAATTATCTATGGCTTTTATTAATCCAATACACCCAACTTGGAATAGGTCATCCGAACTTTCTCCTCTTCCTCCGAAATCTTTGTATGACACTAAGAACTAGTCTTAGATTTCCATTAATAAATTCTTCTCTTGCTTTTTCGTCTCCTTGTTTTATTTTAATAAATAGTTTGTTTTTTTCTTCATTTGATAGTACAGGTAGTTTTGATGTGTTTACTCCACATATTTCAACCTTTTTTATCAAATAAAAAACCTCCTTTTGGAATTATAATGTACTATGTTCATTATTTCCAAAAGAAGGTCATATTATACTTTTTAAATTTGTTTTAAATAAATTAGTGTTATTCCTTTATTATATGGTATTACTTTCTTTTCTATTCTTTTATGCTTAAACTCTTTTCTTACCATATTAAGTATAACTTGTCCTTGTCTATATCCATGAATTACAACTACTTCTTTTATTTTTGCCTCTGCTGTATCTATCGCTCTTTCTAGATAGAATTTTGCTTCTTGCTTTTCCATGTCATGCAAGTCTACAATTATTCTTTCTTCGTCTGTTATAAACATATCTTCTAGCATATCTTATATCTCCATTTTTATTCATTTATTTGTTCTTTTACTAAAAATTTGTAAAAAATACTGCTATCTAAATCATAAGTGTAATAATTATATTTTTCATCATCGGGAATATTCAGGTTTCTATTTGCATATTCTTCGAGAGTATATTTAGTTTTACCAACTATAAATTCTAGTGACATATTACCTAATGATATGTAAAATTCTGCAATTGAAGATATACTTCCAATGACTAGAATTACAAGTAGTGCAATTGTATATATTTTTGATTTTTCATTTATTAATGTTTTTATTGTTAATATTGTATAAACAAATAGTGGAATTATTGATGCTCTCATACATAAGTCATTGTTTAATCCCATTTTGAAAAATGGTAAGACTAGTAGCAATACAGTTGCTATCCAATAAAATGCATTGTTTTTATTTTCCTTAAATAGCACAATTGTGTAAGGTAAAAATGAAATTATGAAACATATATATACCAATATGTTAGTTCCAGAATATTCTACTAATTGAAGTCCTATGTTGTCAGGTTTTGGCACCAAAAGATTTCCTAAGAAATATAGTAATAGAACTCCTCCCAAAGTTAAGCCTACTATTACATTTGATAGACTAAAAATTTTCTTAAGTACTAATTTGATGTCTTTATTTTTTATTGTATATATTATAGCCATTACAAAAAGAAATATTATCATTCCTACAAATGAAAATGATGAATAAAATAGCATAGGTAGACAAAGTATTACATAATGTTCAATATCAAATTTATTATCATATAAAATAGAAAATGTTATCCAAGGGACTATACATTGTGGAAATACCCAACGTAGTAATGTCATATTACTTGAATATTGTAATCTAAATTCATCATTATACATAAACCATTCGCCAGCACTTATAGGTATATCTTTTATAAATATTTTACCTAATGCTTGTGATAAAATTACGCATGTTGAAAAGAAAAGCGAAATGCATAGTGCTATGATTTGTTTTGATGTTGTATTAGCTTTTGTAACTTTGAATATTCCAAGTGTTGCTAATAATAGACCAAATGCTGCCCATATACCGTTAAAAAATAAACTCAAATTTGCTGAGGAAAATATTTTTCCAATAAATGCAGGCATTATATATTGACCTAAATAATATGTAAGCATACTACTTTCGCCATTATTTTCATAATATACTGGCCACGTATTATTAGTTAGGTCTGATAATACACTATTATGTTTTATATAGTCTCCTGCCTGTCTTGCAAATCCTGTCCAGCCTAAAATCCAACTTAAAATAAAGAGTGTTATACATAAGGCAATTAGCATTTTTATGTCTATATATATTGGTTCTACGTTTTCAAGGTTTTTTTTATATTTTTTATAATATTTATATATTGCGATGATTAATATTATTGATACTGGTATTGAAATTATATATTTTGTCCAACCTATCAAAAATATTATAATAGAAATATATATATAAGACATTGCGCATAAAAAAAATCCAGTTCCATTAATTCTAATTTTATCAATTTTAGTATTTAGAAATTCTTTCATCTTTTCTCTTTCCTATTTTTTAATTTTTTATTTATATCTCTGAAATCTTTTATTGTCTTAATTCCTATTTTTGTTATTTTCCTTAAATTTATAGAATTTACTCCTCCTTGTCTTGGTCTAAATGTAATTTCTTTAAATTCTACTTTTTCTTTATTATATATTAATAATACTGAGAGTATTACATTAGGTAAGTTAAAATGTTCTGGTATCATTTCATAATATTTTTTTAATGTATCTCTATCCATTAATCTAAATGGTGTATTAGCATCAGTTACTCTTAAGTGAAAGATTATAAATATTATTAGTTTTAATGTTTTAGTTACTATTATTCTTGATATTCCATCTTCTCTATTTTTTCTGTAACCAATTATAGCTTTATAACTTTTACGTTCTTCCCAAAAATTCCAGAATTCTTCCGGCAATGTTTGTCCATCAGAGTCTGTTTGAAAAATATAATCAGCATTATTATCTAATGCATATTTATATCCATAAAGTACAGTATCTCCATGTCCTCCATTTTCTTTATCTAATATGATTAAATTTGGCATTTCTGTTTTTAGCTCATTTAGCTTTTTTAGTGTCGAATCTTTTGAACCATCATTTATTATAACTAGTTTAGAATTGTTTCCTACTTTTTCAACGACTTCGTGCCATTCTACAGCTACTTTTCTAATATTCTCTTCTTCGTTATATGCAGGAATTATTATATATAAACTTTCCATTTTACCTCTCTTTAATATTTATTATATTATTAATATCATAAGCTATTTTATGTGTCAATGCAATAAGATATTACAACATTTTTTGACAATAAAATTTGAGAACTTATTAAAATAAGTTCTCAAATTCAAAGTTTCCCAAGCTATGTACTATAGCCATATTTCTTATTATATATAGAAAATTGAGAGTACTACTGCAAGAATTGCAAAAGCTACTCCAAGTATTATTGTCCATTTTTTCATTCTGCCTTCTTTTGTTCTGCCTTTATTTTGGTTATAGAAGTTATTTGTACTTGAGCCCGTTACTGTTGATGTTACTCCAGAACTTTCTTTGGACTGAATTAATGATAATATTATTAGTGCCACTGCTACTATTACATATATTACCATCAATATACTTTTAATAATTTCCATTTATTATTTATCATTCCTTTCTTAAGACAAAAAACATTTTTATTTCAATGTTTATCTTTAACGCATTATATGCAATTTTTATTTTAACATATTTGTTTCTTAAATGCAATTATTTTACTAAAAAAACTTTACATTTCTAATTTATGATATACTTTTTTACCTTTTTTAATTATTGCATGATTTTCAACAAAGTCTTTATCTGATAAAGTGTAATTGATATCTGTAATTTTTTGTTCATTTAATGTGATTCCGCCTTGCTCTATAAGTTTTCTTGCTTGCCCTTTTGATGGTGCAATTTTGGTAAGTACAATTGCATCTACTAGTGAAATATCTGTATTTTCTACTTTCGTTGTAGGCATATTTTCTATACTGCCATTTCCTTCGAATAGTGCTTTTGCGGTTTCTTCTGCTTTAATTGCTTCTTCTTCTCCATGTATTAGTTTTGTTATTTCATATGCTGCAATTTTTTTCGCTTCATTTATTTTTTCGTCTTTTAGTTCTATTAGTCTATCAACTTCTTCATCTGGTAAAAATGTTAAAAGTTTTAATACTTTTTCGACCTCTGTATCTCCTATATTTCTCCAATATTGGTAAAATTCATAAGGCGAAGTTTTGTCTGGGTTCAACCATAATGCTCCTTTAGCTGTTTTTCCCATTTTCTTTCCTTCTGCTGTTGTAAGTAGCTTAAATGTTAATCCATAAGAATCTTCGGCACCTACTTTTCTTATTAGTTCAACTCCTCCAATTATATTAGACCATTGATCATTTCCTCCAATTTGCATTTTGCAATTATATTTATCATGTAAATACAAGAAGTCATAACTTTGTAGTAGCATATATCCCATTTCAAAAAAAGTAAGACCTGTTTCTAATCTTGATTTATAGCATTCCGCTGCAAGCATTTTATTTACAGAAAATAGTGTTCCTATTTTTTTCATGAAGTCTATGTATTTTAAATCTAATAACCAGTCTGCATTATTTACTATAATTGCTGCGTTTTCGCCTTCAAATGAAACAAATCTTTCTGCTTGCTTTTTTATGCATTCAACATTGTGATCTAGCTGTTCTCTTGTGAGCATTTTTCTCATATCTGTTCTTCCTGAAGGGTCTCCTATTGTTGCTGTTCCTCCGCCCATTAATATTATTGGTTTATGTCCTGCTCTTTGTAACCTTGCTGCTACCATTAATGCAACGAAGTGTCCAATATGCATGCTGTCTGCTGTTGGGTCTATTCCTATATAAAATCTAACACTTTCTTTTTGAAATAATTCTTTGATTTCTTTTTCATGTGTTAGCTGTTCTATATATCCTCTATCTTCTAGTTCTTTTATTATGTCTGTCATTTTTCTTCCCCCTTAAACTTTAGCTCTATTATATCAACAATTTTGCATATTTTACCATATTTTAACCAAAAAGTAAAGAGGTACTCCTGAATTTTGAGTACCTCTTCTATTCTGATAAATATATTTTATTATTATTCAATTTCAATATATTTCTTTGTTTCAATTTCTTTTGGTTGCTCCTTTGGAAATGTTAGTGTTAATGTTCCGTTTTTAAATGAAGCTTTGATATCTTCTTCTCTTAGATTTTCTCCTGCGTAATAGCTTCTAGAACATTCTCCTACGAATCTCTCTTTATAAATATATCCGTCTTTATCTTCTTCATCTACTTTTGTATTTTGTTTTGCTGTTACTGTTATATATCCGTTGTTTAATTCAATTTTTATGTCTTCTTTATTGTATCCTGGAATATCTATTTCTAGAATATAATTTCCGTCTTTTTCTTTTACGTCTGTCTTCATTAATTCGTTGTGTCTTCCTTTTCTTCCTTCAAAAAATGGTTCATCAAAAATACTATCAAAGATGTCTAAATTTCTTTTTCCTGGTATCATCATCATAATTCATTCCTCCCTTAAATTTTATGTGTTGACACCTTTTTCTCATAAGGTAAGCACATATTAATAATATTATTTTAAAAAGTACTTTTTAATATGTTATTATTATATAATTATTTTTTAGCAATGTCAATAGGCGAGTGCTAATTTTTTTAAAAAAATTTATTTTTATAATACTTGAATTTCATTTACCTGTATGATATTATTTTTCTATAAATACTTAAACCTTATTTGTTTTAAGTCATATTTTCATTTGGAGGTTTCTATGGCACAAAATAAGAAAAATATAGAAGTTGTTTCTGGAAATGGAAAAGATTTAGATATTTCGCCTGTGTCTAGTCATATTCCTGCTAGTAAACCTAAAATTAGAGAAAAGAGCAATGAAAAAATTATTATTCCTACAGAAAAGAAGAAAAGAAAAAAATAATCGTACTATTTATTTTATAGTACGATTATTTTTATATTGTTTGGTAGCGAAGGGGAGAGACGATTTTGACGTTTTTGTACATTTTTATAAAATCTTAAAACTATTGAAAATACTATATTTCATTGATTTTTCATTTTTGTTTATTTCTGTATTATCTTAAACTAATGTGATAAAAAAGTGATAATTTTTTCTGTAAAATTTTTCCATTTTTTATTTTGTTAAGGCTAAGTTGCCCCAACCTAGCCTTATGGAATATTATGATACTTGTAATTATATTAACTTATGTGTTATTTGTCAATGTATATATTTATGTTGCGAATTTTACAAAACAGCTTAACACTGACGGACTTATCTCTGACGTTGCCATGTTTTGTACTTGTAACTCTCCTGAGCTTAGAATCAAAAGTCTTAGATTTCCAGAGCTACAGAAAAGTGGCACATATATATTAGAGCTTGGTCTATATCCGCTCTGGTAATGTTGCTATTGTTGTCATAGAAGAAGCTTCATATGTTTCACTTTGTGAAGAAAGTCTCACATTGAGTTCAATATCATTTCCGCGCTTTTCGATATGTAATTCCAGACATCAGTGATTTCCATTCTTCTTTTTGTAGTTTTTCCGTCATTGTCTGCATGAGTTCCACCTCCTCATGCTAAAATCTTTTAAACTATATTGTGTGTGTGTGTGTGTGTGTGTGTGTGTGTGTACAGCCGAGCGGGTTTCAGTTATTTTATTATTCATATTTTATACCTCCTAAAACAATTTTGCCCAGGTGTTCTTACCGCAAATGCCGTCAACGCTTAAGTTATTTGCTTTTTGGAATGCTCTCACAGCTTTTTCTGTATTGCTTCCGAAAATCATGTCTGCATTTCCAACAGAGTATCCAAGCATTTTTAACTTGAATTGCATAATTCCTACATAGATGTTCTTTGAACCGTTCTTTAAATTTCCCTTAAATGGAATATTTACTGTTCCGAATGTCAATCTTTGTTTTTTGTTGTTTGCATGATACTTGCTACCTGTTCTTGTATCTATATGTACAAAAGTTGGATATTTGATAATTCCCTTCAAGCCAAGTGTATTGAAAAATTTGCACATATAATCTGTGCTAGTTAGATTTTTATAGCTTGATTTGAACGGAATATCAAACGCTCTGCCGTAGAGATGATATGAATTTGAAGAACCTCCTTCTTTTTTGTTGTGTGAAACTGTTCTGTATGCACTGTTTGGAGAATATGGTGCTTCTACATACTCACGAAATCTCTCTAATATTGGAAGTATGTCCATATCAAGCAATAGCTTATCTGTTCCGTCCTTGCATGCGAATTCCTTTACTTTGAAATTGTCTGTAAGATTCGTTTCTCCTGATTTACTTTTATAATATGTTTTTACATTTGCCATAATTATTTTTCCTCCTTATTTTCTATATTTTCTACTTTTGTATTTTCTACAATACTATTGTTTTCTGTACTATCTTTCTTTGTAAAATAATATGTAAATACTGCTGTAACTAAGTTTGTTACTAATACTAACAAGTTATCTGCTAAATTATATCCAAATAGCCCTGCTATTACTATTATTGCTAGTAGTACAATCATACTAACTGTTACAAAACTTTTTAAATCAGTCCATGCTTGTTTCATTTTCCCTCATTCCTTTCTAAATCATCTATTCTGTGATTTGCTACTTTCATTTGCTCTTCCAACACGGGTACTCTTTGAGCAAAATTATTATGTGCTCTTACTTCTCGTGTTAATTCGTCTATCTTTGTATCTGTCACTGCCTGTTGTGTTGTAAGCTTGTTTTCTATTTTTTTATTGTTACTAAGATTAGTTATAACAACCCCGATAAGCGCTAAACCTCCTGTTATTGCTGAAGCTATTATACTTTCCATATCTTTCCTCCTATTCTGCTGTTTCTTCAGCAACTTCTTCTATTTCATTTGTATCTTCTACTTCTGCCTCAAATCCATTTGCGATTTCTTCTTCACTCATTATAAATTCCTCCTTTTTTTTATTTCCATTTGCCTATTGCTATTACGCTCGCGGTATAATTTGTATTGCTAGCACTAGTTCCACTTGCAAATCTAACATATCCAGCACTTGTTGTAGAAGCATCATTATAATCAAATATAAAGCCAACATAATTATTCGTCTTTGTTACTGTAACAGTTGGTATTTCTATAAATGCTTCCGCCCAATTCCCTAATTCTTGATTTTCAGTAGTATATATGCTACCTACCGCTGTTGTTCTTGCAATATTTGAAAAACTTACTCTTTTTGTACATATCATTGTTCCGTCTGCAAATTTGATAGCAGTACCATTTGAGTTTTCTATTCTTTCAACTATTCCTTGAAATTTTTCTTCATATGTCTTTGCCATTATGCCTGCACCTCGCTTTCTTCTTGAGATACTCCGTCTTACAATAGCTGTCAACGTTACTGCTTCGGATAGTGTCCAGCTTCCGTCTGCTGATGTCCTGTAGAATTGTATTTTGTTGCTCAGTGTTCCTGCTGTTCCAACTTCTTTGTAGTGTCCGTCAGCCGTGTCTGTTGCTAGCTTCAATACCTCACTGTTGAGTCGAAGTTCAAGCGAATTGTTGCCAACTTGATACTTGAGCGGTAATGTTACTTGGTAGCCATTTGTTATTGTTGTGTTTTTTGCGATTATTACTGCACCTATGTCAATTTTTTGCATGAGGTTGAGATTGTCTGCACAAAGTGGAGTATCTCCTTCCCATACTGCATCTACTATTTCGTTATTTTCGTCAACGTATGCATTGCTTACTTTTGTTCCGTCTTCCCAGTTAACCATTTTTCTTTTTCTCCTTTGTCTCGTTTTTCTTTTTTGCTTCTAAAGCTTGTTCAAATTCTTTTTGTTCTATTATGTCTAACTGATTTAACATTTCTCTTAGAGCATATTTTTTTATTACTGCTGGCAACTTTATTTCATTTAATAGATTTGCCAAACTTTCTCTCAATTTTCTTTCATCTAATACGATTTCGTCCACGCTATTCACTTCCTTCTAAAACGCTTATTTTTTTGTCTAATTCTTGTATTGCTTTACAGCACAAACTTGTAAATGAATAATTATCTACTCCTTTATTATCAGTACTTGTTACTTCTTTTGAATATTTATAGCTTTTGCCTATAACAAAACCAATGTGCTTTTTGTCTGTATCTTTTTCAGATTTTAAATTATATCTATAAATATCTATTTCTTTTATTATATCTAATGCTGTATCTTGCATTTTTTCAAAGTTCTTTTTTTCCTTAGCTAAAGATGTTTGTGTCAGTTTTGGTGTTTCTATTCCAGAAGCCTGTATATACGTATCATTTCCTGAACTATCAGATAAATCAATAATGCCTCCCCTTCCACCTGTGCTTACATATTCTGTTATTCCCATATATGCATAATCGGTTCCATATCTTTGGACATAAATTCTATTACTTTCTATTCCTACTTTGTTATTTGAACTATTTCCTTCTTGTACAGATATTCTAGTATCATTGCTTCCACTACTCGATAGTTTTATTGTTCCTCCTGTTATGTTCATATTACTTGCGGTTACATTTCCGCTAGCATCTAACTTAAAATTTCCACTCGTTATAATAAGTCTACCAGCTGTTAGCTTTATTTGGTCTGCACTAGCGTTTATCTCTGATATTAAATCTTTTGTGTTTACTTTCAATTCAAGAGAAGCAGTAAGAGTATTATTTACACTGTTCAACGAGCTTTTTGTTGCATATGTTGCTGAAACTGTTACACTATCGGCTTTTTGGTCTATTGTACTTTGTAATTCTATTTTTGTATCATTTAGTGCTGTTTTTGTTGCATAATTTGCTGAAACTGTGCTTGTTATTTGATTTGCTTTTTGTGTTATCGCCGAATTCATTTCTGTAGTTGTGCTGTAGTCTTCAAGTGATTCTGTTATTTTTTGATTTACTGTGCTCTGAATTTGTTGGGCAGACTGGGTTATAGCACTATTCATTTCTTGAGTCGTTGCATATCCCGTTAGTTTTTGATTTACACTTAGTTCTATCTGCTGAGCTGTTTGAGTTATTGCACTATTCATTTCATTTGTAGTTACATATAAATCTGTGAAGTCATTTTTTACGATGTACTCTGCTGTAAATTTGTTTCCTTGCATATCAAGCAAATATATGTAGTTATCTCCTTCAAACAATTCAATATTTATTTCGGCTAATGTTTGTTTTATTGGCTCTCCTAGTACTTTTAACACATGATATTCTGTCAGCTCTAGCCTTCTCATTACATACGTTTCATCTTTTGTAATTACAAGACTGTCATATACATTTCCTTTAACTCTAAGTTCTTCAATATCTACTATATATTCTTTCTTTTCGCTACTTGGATTTGCACTTGACTGCTTATCTACAATTATCTTATATTGCATTTTTATGCTCCTCTCTGGTTAGGGTGCAAACTGCTTCGTGGATATAATTTGCTACGAGGGAACAGATTACTTTCGTATGTCTTATTCCCTCCTATTTCTAAACTAAGCAGTTCTTGCGTTGCAGCTTCTGTTAGATGTATTTCTGTTGTTCCTATTACTTCTCTTTTGTAATCTACTATGTTTCCTACATTTTGGCTAATACTATCAACTGTTTGTTCTACTTTCGTAAGCTGTTGTTCAAATTCTCCTTGATTTTCTATTATTCCTGTAATTGTTTGTTCTTGTTTATCAACTTTTAGTTCTGTTCTTCTTGCTATTTGTTCAGCACTTGCGACATTTTGATACTCAACTGTCGCATCTGTGACACTTGGTGCTGACATTTCTGATTCAAGTCCGTTTGGACTTTTGCCATAGCATCTAAAAAGAAAACTATTATATGTATTTCCTGCTATATCTTTTATCTGCACATTATCAAGAGTTTCTAGCCAAGGTAAACATTGTCCTTTTATTGTATAAGCTTTATATTCAAATCCCTTCACAGCATTAAAAATAGCAGCTATTAGCTGCTGTCTTTTAGCTTCTGTATATGCAAACGGATTATCATTTATTATAAGGCTATTTTCTCCGTCTTCTTGTATACTTTCTTCATCTCGCATTACTACATTTTCGCCCTCAACGTCACCCATACCTAAGCTAACAAGGTTTATTGGGTGTGTAGCTCTTTTTATTTCCGCTTCTGAATAATCACTTAAATTAAATACTTTTCTTACTGTTCCTGTTGTTTTTGGAGTTAAAAAGTACAATTTATCATCGCTTCTTACTTTTGCTACTGTTCCACTTATTTGAGCTATTGCACTTATCACTTGTCTTATTAGTGTCCCTTCTGGGAACTGGTTACTATCTACTATAAAAGCCACATTTGGAAAATCTGTCGTAGCTAAAGTTAACCCTGCTTTATTGCAAGCCTCTTGTGCAACTTGTCCTAAAGTTATATTGTTGTTTGAATACTGTAAGTCACTTTTGTACTCTATGTTAGTTTTTAGCATATAATCCATTGCATTTATTGTTGCAATTCTTGTTGTATCATTTATTTCTACATCTTGTGTTATGTATGTACCTAAATCTATCCACTCTATTCCTACTGTTGTTTTTATTCCAGTGTAATACTTAAACTCTTTTCCCTCTAAATCAACACTACTATCTATTTCAAAGCTCAGTGCTTTTGCAATAGCTGTTCCAAAGACATTGCCATTTTCATAGCAGTCATCCTCTGGTTCTACTTTATTTATTACATATTCCTCATTTTCTAGGACTATTTTGTCGTACTGGGTTGTACTTTGTTCGTATGCCTGTTTTATTGTGTCTGTTACACTTATCATTCAGACACCTCCCCACATTGCTGCAATTCGATTTCAAACTCGTCATATCTATGATTTTTTGTAACAGATAATACAGATGTATCTGGAAACGTAACAAAAAACTTCTTAGTAAGCATAGTCTGTTGTTTTGGCGAAAAATAAGAATACACATCTTCGTTCTGTGAAAAATGAGACATGTATTCTTGATATGTATTTTTATTTAATTGACTGAATTTGACTTTTATAGTAGTTTTCGGCATCTTTCCATAATTTCTTCTTATAGATCCGTCTGCCATTGTTGCTTCACTAAGTACATCTGATTCATCTTCTTTTATATTATAACCGCCACTAAGTATATTCTTAAATTCAAAATTACCATGTTTTAATAATGTCATATTACCCTCCTATGCTAGCCCATATTGTAATTTTTGTCTTGTGTTTACTTTATTTGTTTCTCTTGCTATTACTTTGCTGTCTAGCTTTGTTGTTGTATTTACTATTATTTCTTTGTTGTCATCTATACTACTTAATGTTGCTTGTCTATTGTCTTCTATTTGAGTGTTCAATTGTTGTTGAGTTGTAAGGTTAGCAGACAATTTTTGTGTTTCAAAGTCTACTGCACTTTTCATTTTTCTATATACTTTTCCTATATTGTCATCAAAACCTTCTCCAAGTCCAAGTGCCAAATATCTACCAATTTCCTTATTCATTACAAGCGAAGGAGAATGTATTCCAAATGCGTTTTTAAATCCGTCAATAACTCCACTTGCAAAACCAGAAATCTTTTCTTTTAACCAGTTTCCCGCATTAGTTATTCCGTTCCATAGCCCTTGTACAATATTTTTGCCTAAATCTAGTACTTTGCCTGGCAATTCTTTTATTCCTGTAATAATACTATCTGCAAAATCCGAAGCTGCTCTTTTGCCACTTTCGATTAAATCTTTTCCCCAATTAATTACATTATTTATTGTATTGATTAACCAGTCCCAAATTCGTCCGTGGTAATTGGGCAAACCAATCTACTATTGCATTTATCGTATTCGAAACCCATTGAACCGATGTGTTGTATGTTTCTATTCCCCAATTTATTATATTAGCAACAGCTTGTTTTAGCCATTCCCATATTCTACCGTGGGAGTTCTGCAAACCAGTCTATTATACCTTGTATTATTTGAGGCAAATCTACTGTTATCCATTCCCAAGCATCTAAACCAAATTGGACAATATTAGCTAATATTTTACCTATCTCCACTCCTATACGGTATGGCAACTCTTCAAACCAGTTAATAACATTTTGTATCCATTGAGGTATAGTTTTTGTGAAGAAGTCAACTATACTATTCCAACCATTTATGAAGAAGTTTTTGATACTTTCCCATAAATTTTTAAAAAAATCTGGAATTGCCTTAAAGAAATCACATATTGCGTTCCAAGCATTTATAATTGCATTTCGAAAATCTTCGTTTGTATTCCATAAATAAACAATAACTCCTATTATTGCAGTTATTGCTAATATAACAAGTGTTATTGGGTTTGTTAATATTGAAAATGCTGTACTTAAAATTTTTGTAGCTGTGCTTCCAACTTCAAATGCTTTTTTCACGCTCTTTACAACAGTTATAATGCTACTTATTCCACTTGCTAGTTTTCCTATTGTAACTAGCAATGGTCCTACAATTGCTACTATTCCTGCAAGTTTTAATATAACTTCTTGTGTTCCTTCATCAAGATTTGCAAAAGCATTTGCCCATTCTGTTATTTTCTCAACTACTTTTGTAACAAATGGAAGTAAACTTTGTGTTAATTCTCCTAAAGCTGTTTTAAGTGCATCCATGGCTGTAGATAGCTTACCATTCATTGTTTGAGAGGCTTTTTCCATTGCTTGATAATATCTGCCGCCTTCAGATGTTGCTATCTGCATTGCTCCTGCTACATCTTCAAAAGTAATTTTCCCTGCTGATACTTCATCTCTTAGCTGTGCCATCGATTTGCCTGTTGTTTCAGCCATGATTTGTAATGGATTAAAACCCGCATCAATCATTTGGTTTATATCTTCCATTGTTGCTTTTCCAGCAGCTCCCATTTGTGAAAACGCTCTTGTTAAGCTCATTAGTTTTTCACTATTGCCCATTGAAATATCACCAAGCGTTTGTAAATACCCTTTTGTTTTGTCTGCTTGTAATCCAAAACCTAACATCATTTGAGTTGCCTCTAACAAATCAGAGGTCTCAAATGGTGTTGTATTAGCCATTTCTTTTAAATCATTAAGCATTGTTTTAGCTTTATCAGCATTACCTAGGAGGGTTGTTAGATTTGCTTCAAAGTCCTCCATTTGTGCATTGTATTTAACACCTGCAGTTCCTAATGCAATTAATGGAGTAGTTACTCCTATAGAAAGTGCTTTTCCTGTTTTTGTCGCTACTTTTCCTACTGAGTCTAACCCTTTTGTTAAATTATCAGTAATACTTTTAGTTGGCTTTTTTATTTTTTCTAAATCTTTATTTAATGATTTTAAGCCCTGCTCTAATTGTTCTTTTGTTAGTGTTACTTCTATTGTAACTGAGCCGTCAGCCATCTTCTCACCTCTTTTCGAACATAAAAAAAGCACCAGATTTAATCTGATGCTATGCATTTTATAATCCTACACATAAAAGTCTAAACGTTTCTCTTCCTTTTGGTGTAATTAATGTTTGTGTTCCTACCCAACCTGTCTTATCATTTTTTGTTTCTTTTAATTCAAATAGTCCTTTGTTTTTTTCTGCAAATGGTTGTAATTTTCCTTTTTTATCTCTAAAAACATATTTGTGTTCTAATAAAAAACTTACAAATACTTTTTCTTTTACACCTAAAGTTTTTGCTGTTTCTCTAAAACTTGTTAGCAAATTCCTGTCTACGAGGTCATCAAAATACTCGGCTTTAGGCTTCATAATCTCATTTACTACTGTTAGTTGTGAATTTTGCATCTCCAGTTGCTGGTTTTTATGATTTAATTCTTGTATTTTACTATTAGCCATTAAAACTGCTTTTGCCATTAATTCTTCATCTGTCATTTGTTCTTGTCCTGCTATATAACCACCATGTTTTCTAATTGATGGAATAACTTCGTGCGTTATCCATCTTTTAAATTCTTTAGCTTC
Organism: uncultured Clostridia bacterium; assembly: GCA_944386135.1. Classification (GTDB taxonomy): domain Bacteria; phylum Bacillota; class Clostridia; order TANB77; family CAG-508; genus JAAWPK01. Next base: position 22,847 of record CALWZW010000012.1, read on the forward strand.
TTTTTTTCTACTAGCTAATATTAAATTATACAATCCATATTCATTTACCGCAGACATGTTTCTATTTTGGCTACCGTCATTTAAAATGACATCAGCTTTTTCATCCTCCTCTAATCTCGTTAATGCTTGTCTTGAATTTTTAATTTCTAATATTTCACATATATCTTTCGCCACAAAATATGGTTCATTATTTATTTCTAATGTTCTGATTTCTCCAAATTTTTCATTTCTAAATATCATTAATTCTTGCATTCATCTTGCTCTCCTTTCTTTTAATTTTTCCATTACTTGTTCAAATGTAAATCTATTGTTATTTACACCTCTGTACATTCTTCCCATAAGATAAAATACTTTTCTACTCATATTTCTTCTTCCATTTAAATATTCCTTAGTTATTTCAACATAGTTTTCCATTAAGCAACACCTTCTTCCTGTTGCCATTCTTTCTTCCAAGCTTCTATTTGCCCTTTTCGTGTTTCTTTAAAATAGTTTATTATTTCCTCTGCTCTGTCTAAATCTTTAATATTTATGCACACACCATAGGTTTTTCTTGTTATTTTTACAAAAAAGTGCGTATCTTCAATTTCTGAAATATAATTTTCTTCCATAATAAAAAGACCTCCATTCAATTTTACTTGAATTTCAGCCCCTACTGTGATACAATATATTTATAGGAACTAAAATTCTTATGTGTGAGATAATCTGTGTGTTCGCCAAAACTTAGCAGGTTATCTCTTTATTTTTTTATTTCTTCATCAATTTTTTCTATGAGCCATTCTGTTTTAGTCTTATTTTTTTGTTTCAATGTTTTATCTATGTCGTCATATTTCTCTTTTGGTAGTAATACATTAAATGATTTCCTTGTTTTTCTTCTTTCTCTAAAATATTCGGCTCTGCTTTTATTTTCTATTTTTAACACCTCCTAACTGTATCGTGCTATCATTATATAGTAGTGTGATACAAAAGTCAAGAGGTATTTTTAAATTTTTTCTTTTTTTTAAAATAAAAACACACTACATCTCTGTAATGTGTTTTTATTTATTACTTATACGTTATTAATGTATGAAATCCTTCCATTTGTCCTGTTAGTCCTTGATTTTGAACGGAATTAAATTTCACATCAATTATTTCGTATCCATCATTTTGCATTGCTGAAATGATAGTATCGATTTGAGTTGTATACTTATCTTCACACTCAAAATTTTGGTTTGCCCATTTACTAAAGCTATTTATCATAACGATGTGAGTCTTTCCATCCTTTTCTTTAAGATATTTTTTTGTTGCCTCATAAATAGTATTTGCCACACTTTCTTGATTTTTAGTAAAAAATCCCATATTCATACTCCTCCTTCATGAAAAGTATATATATAAAAAGATTTTTTGTCAAATTTTACCACAAAGCTTCGGCAAAATCTTCTTCTTTTTGTTCTTCTGAACGCATATCAGGCAATTTATATTCTTCTTGTAATTGTTTATAATGCTTTTTCATATCTTTGTCTTTTATTTTTGATAAATCCATTGCTCTATATCCCATTATTTCTACAATTTTATTATCTGCTTTTAAGCCATTAAACATCGCTTTAAATTTCCACCAATGCAGATACTCAATTTCTTCCAAGTCTATATTATATTGATTTTTAAAAGCGTCATAAATTAATTCGTTGTCAAATTCATAGCTATAAATTTGCTTGTTCTTTCCTTTCTTTTTGTTGGTATTACTAGTAATTTCATCTTTTCCGCAATTATAAAACCAAATAATATTGTCTATTGCCTTTTTTACATCAGTTATCTCTTCAAGTTTTGGATAAAATAATTCTAAGGCTTTATATGTTTTTGCTCTTTCTGAAAATCTATTATCTTGCATCATTATTTCAAATAAAATCACTGTTCTAAAATTTGAATTAAAGGGTATCTGTATTTTTTCTTTTGTAACTAGTTCTATATTATCTAATAATAAATTCATTATTTTTTCGTCCTTCTAGTCGCTCTATTAGGTTTATATTCATTGTTAATTTCCTGTAATTCTTTTTGAAACTCCTTTTCTTCTTTATCAATTTCGGAAATTTGCTCTTTTTTAGCTTTCACTAAATCGCTAAATGCTTTTATACACAACCTAAAATTTCTTTTTCCTTCAAAAATCTTTTCTGCTGTTCCTTCTCCAAATACTTTTTCGAAACAATTTTCAATAATTTCACATACTTTATTAATAAACTCTGATTGTTTCATTTTATTGATATCTAGACTATTTAGCTCTTCCTGTGCAATGACTGCTTCTTTTTCATATTTCTCCATTTGTTTTGCATCAAAAAAGTCAAAATCAATTTCTTTATCTAATATTTTCATAGTTCCTCCATAAAAATAAAGCAGAGGCTTAAGCTGCCTCTACTAGTGATATTTCTTTTAATACTGCTCCAGTTGATACTGTTACAGATACTGTACTTTGTGTTGTATATCCTGCTTTCTCAACACTTATATTCTCATAACTGTCTGCATCTAAAAATACTGTTGCTATGCCTGTTGCATCTGTTAAATAAGATGTACCGTCAATTGTTATTTTTGCACTTTGGATTGGTGTTTCATCTGTACTATCTTTTACAACAAATGTTACAGGATATTCTGCAACTGTTTCAATTGGTGTAAATGAAGTTATTGCAGTATTATCAGAATTTAATACAGCAATTCCTTTTGTCATTTTACTATTTTTTCTAAATGCTCCGCTATATGTATATGCTTCTGTTGCATCTCCTTCTGTGTCTGGTACTGTTGTATATGTTCTTAAACGTGCCTCATATCCATTTCCAGAAGGTTTGCTAAAGTCTACTATTACTATATTTACTAGTGCCTCATCTCCTGTTAGCTCATCGTCTGTTATTTTTACTATTTTTTCGTGTACTAAATTTCCTGTGTATAAGTCAAAAGCATAACTAATTTCTTCGCTATATCCAGTTACATCTGATATTTCTCCGTCTTCATCTACGTATGTTCTACTGTATTCAGTAGGATTTTTTGACTTAGAAATCTCTGTAAACTTTCTCATTCTTATATAATTAGCTATAGCTGTAGTAGATACGTCCATGAATGAAACTTTACCACTTCTTTTAACTAATTTTTCTGTTGCTGACATTTTATTTCCTCCTTATATAAAAAATAGAAGACTTAAAAGTCTTCATCATATACTACTTGCATTGGTATTACGTATATTGCCGTTGTTTCAGTAGTTTGAATTATTGTTCCTCTTCCAGTACATTTGATCCAGCAAATTCCGTTCTATCTTTGGCAAGTTTCCCTTCTTATCTTGTTCTTTTATCCATTTAAAAAAATCATCACAAAATTTCGAGTTTTTTATATTCTCTAAAACACTAAAATTAGCTTGAACAGAAAAATCAAAAAGTATTTGATTTTGAGTTCCACCATCTTTATATTGCTTTAATATAGTAGTAGCTGGCGTTTCATCTACACTATATGACTGTGGCTTGTCCTTTATATAATCTACGTTAACCTTTCCATTTTTTAATAATGGACAGGTTTCTATAAATTCTCTTATTAAATCCATTTTTGATTTTTCTTCCATTTTAGCCTCCTGATTTAATATAACTTTCCACATCTTTTATAAGGTCGTTTTTTCTTCTTTGAAGCATAAGTTTGTCCCATTTTGCCCCTGTGCCAGAAGTATGGTATTTTAATTTCTTACCAGAATAATGCTTCTTTTCTCCTTTTTTAGCCCAGGCAGAGCCATTTTCGGCAACCATGGCCTTGCCTGTATATTGATAATGAGCCTGAGTACTAATATACTTAATTTCATGGTTACTAGGGTATGTTTTTAGTTTTGCTAGATTTCCTCCAGCTCCTCCTGGAATATATGGCATCATTAACCTATCTGCTGTATCTCTTGCATATTTTACCGCCCTACCATCTTTATCAAGTCCATGGTCCTTAATTATTTTATTAATAGAGTTTATTTTTACTTTTACATTGAATTTCATTATTCACTAATTCCAATCTTGTAGTGTTGTAGGTTTCCTTTTCTATTATCGTCTACACTTACTACTTTAAAAACTTGATATTTTTCTTGTAATGCAGATAAATCAAACTCATCTTCTATAATTCCTTCTACTATATAGTCATTCGTAGAAATATTAAGTTTTTCTGTAGTAGGTATTGTTATTGAACCCGTACTTCCTTTTTCAATACCTTTATCAACCAAATTAGTCTTTTTATTATGACGAAAATAAACCTTGTTAAAAGTCAACCTCGTAAAGGTTTCGTCATCTTCTGTATGATAAACTGTTATTTGATGTATAAAAAATCTATCACTCATTTAACACACTCCTGCATACAAAAGTGGATTTCCGTCAATACCTATTACATCCCATAAATTATCACTTAAGACTTGGTATTTCTGCTGTTCATAATCTGATTTTATTTCTTCTGGCGTAGAATAACTTTCACTCCACCCTTCAATATTTTGTGATTTAAGGTTTCCTATTTTGGATAATTTATCATTTTCTTCATTAATTAAATCAATAATTAAACAAGTAGCATATTGAACTTGCTCAGGAATATTGTTTGCATCAATCCTTCCATGAGTATTTCTGTTAATATAACTACTTGCTTGTATGTTTAGATTCTTGAAGTCATTAGGCACGTTATCTGTACCTAATAATTCTTTGTATTCTTCTTCATCTTTTAAGTAAGTTAACATGCCCTATTTCCTCCTCTAAGCAAAATCTACTAATAAAGCTGGTTCTAGCTCTTTTATTCCATAGATAATATCGAATGATATTTTGTCAGTTTTTGTTTTAGAATCATAATCAAATACCACTCTTACAGCTAGCCCATTAGCACTTGCCACTGCTGATTTAGCAGCACCTTGTGGTAACTCTAATTGTCTTGTTACTAATGCTAGTCCGTTTCTATGGAATCCTAAAGAATGAGCCTTATTAATTATTACTGCATCTGTAGCTTCTGTTATGGCAAATGGTATTTTTTCAGTAACTTTTAAAGTTCCTGCTCCACTTGAAAGAGTTAAATCTTCAGCACATTCGAATAAATATCCATTTACTATTAACTTATCTCCTTTCTTTATTGTTCCAGTAGCTGCAGTACCACCTGAAACAGTAAATTGAGTAGCTCCTTTTGTACAAGTCACTTTATAAGCTGTTGCTGTACCTGCAGTTGCAGAATTATTTTGAGGCGCATTTTGAGACATAAATGTATTCATTGTGTATACTTTTCCAATTTCAGCTTCTTTTAAAGCTTCAGAATCTCCTTTGTAGCATACTTTAGCAAAAGTATCTAATGTATTGTATTTATATAGAGTATCTACTGCTAATACTAAATTTCTTAAATTATCTCTTGGTGCTTTTTTGTTATCTAATGCTTTGGCTACATTGGCTATATCTACGATTGTAGGTGTATTTGATACTGCTACTTTAGAACCAGCTTTTTCTATACCTACAGTTAAGAGATCTGTGTCAACTGCTTGTGCAATAGATGTTAAAGCAGGTTTTACTACTTGTTCACTAAAGTCTTTTATATCTAATGTCATTTCTTTTGAAGTCACAGGAATTGTTACGTCTCTGTATCTATCCATTTTTACTGGAACAGACCCCTCAGAGATTTCTTGTTCTTCTGTTTCTCCTATAAAGTTTTTTGCTACGAATTTAGCAGGTTTTCTTACCGTAATAGTATCTCCTACGTGTACAAATTCTTTTGAATAATCCCTATGTACTAAATTTGCCATAGTTAAATTTGATTCTAAAACCATTAAAGCTTCATTTGCTATAATTTGTGGTGTTAATATTTGATTTCCCATAATTTTAATTCCTTCTTTCTTTAACTATTTTCTTTTCTCCATTTTTTATAAGTGTTGTAGTCCATTTCTTCTGGATTTCCACTTATTTTCTTTTCTGCTCCTGGAGTAGAAGCAGAGAATGTTGGCAAATGTTCATCACTTTCAAACAAATAATCATGTGTTTCTTGAATCTTTTTAATTTGATCTTCAAGTCCTTCTGTTATTTCGTATTTGTCATTAAACTTTACCTTTTCCATATCTAGCATTTTATTGATTATGCTAACATCTTTAGCTTTATAACTTGCTAAAGCCTTTTCTAAAGAATTTTGTTTTTTAAATTCTTCAATTTCTTTAGAACCTTCAGCTTTACCTAGTTCAAATTGTTCTTTTTTAATAGCTGCGACGTCTACTTTTTCAAGTTCAGCTATTTTATTGTTTTTTTCGGTAATTGTAGCATCTTTAACGTTTAATTGTTCTGTTAAGTCATCTACTTTAGCTTTTAATGATGTTGTATCTTTTCCTGATTCAATCATTATTTTTTCAACAACATCAGCTTCAAGTCCTAAATCCTCTAAAAATTTTCTTTTCATACAATTTCCTTTCTCCTACTACGAACTTTTACGTGTTTTTCGTTCACGATGTAGTCTTGTACTTATTTACGACCTACAAGTAGTCGAATTTATAGTTTACCCTCATTTCGGAGCATAAAAATAAGAGCTAGAAATAGCTCTTATTATATAAATATAAATATAAATTTAATAACTAATTAATAATTTTGCTTAAATCCTTATTTTCGTTATCTTCTATTATCTCCCATTTTCCACAAAGTTCTGGATTTTCTAATGAAGAAGGCTCAATAGCTGAATATAAATAATCTTCTCCACTATCATCTATAATTCTAAGCATTCCATCTTCTATACCTATACATTCATATATTTTTCCATCTGTCAAACATTCTACTCCAAAGCTTTTGCCTACATATCTTACTTTCAACTACTTTCCTCCTTTCAGTGATTTATCTTTTATTTTCCAATCGCACAATATACCATTTTTACCTTGAACCCAATGGATATCAAAAATGTATTTATCACTTTCTATTTTACCAACTCTTTTACTCCAATCACTATTTTGTCCACCGTATAATTTTGTATATTTACTAGCAGTTCTAAATTCTTTTGAATTTTCTCCTGCTATTTCAACTATATTAGTTATTTCCGTATTTTTTGGTATAAATGATCGTGTTCCATTATTATCTATAAAAGTTAGTTCCTTACCTAATGATATAGTACTATTATACATCTTTTCTTTATTCTTTTCAATTTTTTTAGAACTTTGAACTATTTTTTGTGATAAACTTCTATCAATTCCATTAACAAATTCTCTACTTCTATCTCTGTTCAATTCTGTTTCAGATAAGAAATTATTCAATATATTCTCTTTTTGTTTTAAGTTATTAGAAGTAATATTGAATTTGTTTTGAATCATATCTATATCTATATTTTCATCATCGCTTTTTAATAAAGCTTCATATCCTACCAATTCTTTCTTGTCTTTTCTTATTTGTCTTTCCATTTTTCTTTGAATTTGTGTTGCATCATATTTACTATATTTTTTTCCATTATATTCGATTTTCTCATTTTTCCAAGCATCTAATTGTTCTTGTGTGTAAGTCCTGCTACTGCCTTTATAATATGGATACCAATCATGTCTACAGTTAATTCCTTTGAAGCCTGTTGCTGTACCATAACCAATATTATCTAAGCTCAAATAACCTTTCTTGCCACTTCTACTTACTATTTTCCCTTGCCATTCTGCATGACTAGGTCTTGCTCCACTATGTGCTGTAAGTTCCATTAAATCCCAGCCCATTTCATCAGCTCGGAGTTCTTGTAATTTTCCGCAAGTTTGATTTACTCCTGTTATAATATTCATTCTTGTAGCACTTTCTATACTCATCTGTCTGCCACTTGGATAAGTTATAACTGCACCTTGTGAGCTAATACTTTTTATTGTATCCATAATTGACTGTGTATAGCTCTTTACTCCTGTACTTACTTCCATATATGCTTTATTTATTGCATTATAAAATTGAGTTTGAGAGGTATTAGCTGTCGTCATAATTAAATTTTGTAGATTTCCTGCTGTCTTTTCTATTGTTGCATTTAACATTTGTGTCATGCCTGGACTTTGCTTTATTGGAAGTGGATTTAATCCTGCTTCTTTATATATGTTATCATCAAATTTTAGAGTTTTAGCTCCAGCTTCGTCAAATATTTCTGCTACTTTTTCGTATGAGGTATTATTGTATTCTGCCACAAGCTTTATTATGTCTTGGTACAATGCCCCCATTTCTTGAGCTATTTGAATATCATTAAGAACTACTGTATTTGCATATCCTACTCTTGCTATTCTTGTTGCTATCTCTTCTATTATTTCTAGTTCTAAACTTTCATATATTGATGTAGCTTGTTTCTCTATATTTATAAAATCACTTTGAGTTAGCATATATTACTCTTCCTCTATTTGACTTGTATTAAATCCAAATGCTTCTTGATTACTCATTTTTTCTTTCTGTATTCTCTTTAGTTCTTCCAATGCTTGTCCTTCTGTTAATCCATATCTAAACATTATATATTTTAATTTGCTTCTTAGTCCTGCATTTACTTCTTGCATTTGCAATACTTGCTCTTTCTCTGTATCTGTTAATATACTGTCTCCCCATTCAAAACTAGCTTGATATGTTCCAACCGGTGCTAATCTATATAATGTTGCTAATACATCTATTGCATAAAGCAAGTCTTCTAAAGCATCTTGTAAATTTTCTTGCATTCTTGACACTGCTGTGAAACTTCTTTGTTTACTAGCTTTTATTTCTGTTGCGGTTTTATCCGAATATGTAGGTTCTGATAAAGTGCCATAAGCTAGCATACAATTGAACTCTATTCTCTCTAGAATTTTATTAAATCCTCTCCAAAAGGCTTCATCTCGAATTTCTGGGCTATAATCGTGAAATAATTCTTCTCCATTAGCCTTAGTTATATCAACCGCTCTAAATAATCTATCTTTTAATTTTGGTATTTCCCATAGACTTACTCCATTTTTATGTCTTTGTCTTAGTGCTTCTGTGCTAGCATATATTGCCTTTTCTGATGCTTCATACTCCCACATTGTTCTACCATATTGGATATCAGCATCTTTTATTAGATTTTCTGCTCTTGCATATACAGACATGCCTAAAGGGGATTTTGTGTCTATATTATTTGCCATAGGCGGCTTGTAATACGCAAATAGTGGTTTTTCTATGTTCTCAATTTTTGTTTTTTCTTGTATATTTTTCCATTCGTCTACTTGAGCTAATAATATTTCGTCTCCTAAATCATCTATATCTTTACTTTTAAAAGCTTTGTTTATAATAAAATAATTGGTTCCTTGTAATTTGTGATATTCTAATCTAGTATATATATCTTCTCCTTTTATTTTTTGACTTACAAATACAGCTCCTGTTATCCTTCCAGTATCTCCGTATTCAATAGGGAAAAAATACCCTTGCTGTATAAATTCAACAAATATATTTTTGTTTTTTACATATGGTTTTAATATTAATCCGCCTTTTGCATTTCCATGTTCAAGATTGTTAGGTAATTCCTTTATAACTGCATCATATATATTTTTTATGTATGGAGCTCTAGCACCACCTGTTATATTAGAATTAAACTCAGCCATGGTAAGTCTAACAAATTCATTTGCTATTGCAGCTGGTAATTCCAAACTTTTTATATCATTATTTATCCAAGAAGCTTCGTTTTTGTACATTTGCCCCCATTTTTGTATTTTCAATTCCATTTCTGTTGAAACCGCAATTTCTATATTCAAAGCATCTTCTATATTATTTTTACTAAACATCTTTTTTATCGCTCCTCTTATCCAACTAAATATACCCATTACTGTCCCTTTCTTCTCCATATTTCTTCTAAAGCATATCTTACCGCATCAATATGATGATTATTTTTGTCTGGATAGCCTGTTATTACATTTCCACTTTTATCTTTCTCTAATTCGTAACTTTCAAATTCTTCTCTTGTCTTTGGGCATCTAACAGGATCTATAACTATTTTTATTAGCGTTGATAGCCATTTCATACTATACTCTACACTGCCTGGTCCCTTTATTGCCCCTCTTATATAAGCCCCATATGATTTATAATCTTCTATTGATTTTTTTTCAGATGAATCCGCCGTAATGTAATCTTCTCCAGTAACCCCTTTTTCTTTTAATGCTTCCCATGTTGCTTTATTACTCATTTTATTTGCTTGAAATTCATCAAAAATATATAGAGTTCTTCTTGCCATATCAAAATACATATCATTGTATGCAAATGGATCAGGATACCAGCCCCAGTCAATTCCTTTGTATCTCCTATCAAAATGAGATATTTCTTCATCTGTTATTTCTCTAATTTCTAAATTTTCAAATACATTTGTTCCTTCTCCTGTTTCTTTTCCTAGATACTCATTTTCATACACTATTGGATTTGTTTCTTTTGTATATTCTGCTTCATCAAAAAAAGCCTGTCCCAACCATTCTTTAGGAGCAGACCTGTAATCTGATAAATGTACTAATCTATTCTTTTTTGGTATTCTTTTTTCCTTATTTACAAAATGTTGTTTACTTGGTGGTGTGTTATATATATACAATTCAATAAAATCTTCTCCACCTCTTACTATAGACTGATTTATTTTTCTTACTGTTGCCATTCCTTGTATTTGGTCGAACTCTTCATACAAAATTATTCCTATATACATTCCTTTAGGTGGTTTTATTGATTTTATTTTTCCTGCATCATCAGTTCCTCTAAAATATATTTTTTGTCCTGTTGAAATTTTTGTTACTTCCATCGGACTTACTTTAAATTCATAATTATCTTGTAGCCCTACAAATGTTTCAGAAAACTGTGATATGGTCCATTCTGTTTGAGCATATACGCTGTCTCTTAATGTATTTGTGTATCGTCTAATAATTATTGCACACATTTTATGGTTGTTTTCTAGCAAATCTATCAGTACTTCATTAGCAAAAGTAGATTTTATACTTCCCCTTCCACCTTCTAGCCAATACTCTAAATGTCCTCTGTTTAATATGTCTCTATAAACACCAATAAAAGCTGGTGGCATATCTTTAGCTGGAATAGATACTTTATAATGTTCAACTTCTTCTTTCTCTTCTTCTGCTCCTATATATTCTCCAGATGTGTCCCTTACAAATTTTGCACTATCAAGATTTCCTTCTAACGCTTTCTTAACTTGACCTACTAATATTCCAGTTTGTACTGTTAAGTCTTCATTTTCTATTCCTAAAATTTTTAATTGTTCTTTTCCTTCACTCTCTGGCAAATTTAGATTTAAAAGCATTTTCATGCTTTCCTTCATAGACTTATTTTTTCTGCGAACTTCTCCTGATTTTCTACCACCTTTTTGTCCATTTTTCTTGGCTTCTTCTCGGCTTTGTTCACTTGTAAAAGGTATCAAATTTTGTTCATTAGCCATCTACCTCCACCTACTATTCTGTATTTTGTAATCGTTTTTTAATAGCATATATCATGGCTATTACTACAAATAAAGTAAAAGCAATTGCTAATACTGCCATGCAAATTATCAAAATATTTACAAATAAACTCCACATCTATGTTTCCTTTCTAAATCCTATAGGATTCTTCTTTTCTTTCTCAAGCACAAACCTGTCTGTTTCTGTTTGTATTTCTATATATGCTGATTTATAGCTTAATTTATCTACTATTCTGCTTATTTGATTTAATGCTGTTGTTTCTTTCATTTTTCTTCTCCATACGGTTTTAACATACATTTTCCTTGTCTGCTCCTGTACAAGCATTTGACTTTCTTGTGTACTATATCTATTTCAAGCAATGTGCAGCGCCTACATTCAAACGGAATATTTTTGATAAATTCTTCCATTTCTTTTTGTCGTAGGAAAGCTTCAGCAGAGTCATTCATTCCATATATCTTTCGCACATCGTCAAGTGCGCATACTTTGCATTTTCTATTATACTGGCTACATATTTTGTTTGTTTCTATACATTTTTTCATAATCTACTCCTACGCATTCAAAAAAGCCCGCTAGGAAGGCTTTTCTATATTTACAAAAGAAAGGAGATGCCTATGTCAAGCATACTATACCAAACAACTATCTATATCAAACACCTAGCATATTGATACCAAATAAAAAAGAGCTTATCATTTCTGATAAACCCTATTCGTTTATATTGACTTTTTATATTCAAAAATAGTATAATATCTTTGTTCTCTGCCTATCTTCTTTTTTATTCTTCGGAAAGGAGGTAGTAATGAATAACTTTTTTCGCATCATTGCACTAATTGTTACATACTTAATTCTTAAGTTATTTGATGATTAATGCAAAAGACTAGAGATTGCCGTCTCTAGTCTTTTTTTTGTTCTCTACTTATTTCGCATCGTCCTTCTTAATGGATAACTTCATTAAGTTTGATTACAGATTGTTTTGGAGGAATAAATAACATGAATTTTATTTATTCTCATATCTGTGTATAAGTATTATACTAGAGTTGATTTTAAAAATCAATACTTTTTATCATTTTTTATTACTCTTTTGTTACATGTATATTACTCTTACAATGTAATTATACCATATTTATGTAAATTTTGCAAATCATATAAAAAATTGAAGTCCGTGCAGAGAACTCCAATCAATTAAACAGCTATTAGGATAAGGGTATTTCCCTTATTCCTTTTTTTATATCTTAACAATAATCTTTTCTTTAGTCAATTTCATTTGTATTACAATTTTATTTCAATTGCATTACATTTCTGTATTATTATTGTAGCATATTAGTTTTGAAAAATCAACACTTTTCTTGTACAATAAAAAAGCCAGATTTCTCTGACTTTCAAGATATATATTTCTATCCTAAAGGCACTAAGGTACTTGGACTTATGAGCCATTGCTGACTGCACCTTATGATTTCCTTATAATTTCATGATATTATTATACTACTTTGTTTGTCAAATGTCAGTTACTTTTCGTGTAAGTTTGATGTAATTTTTATGTATTTATTATTTTTTTCATTTTGTTGAGAGCACAAATCTTTATTTGTTTTAATCTTTCGGTAGTAATTTCCTTTTCTTTTCTAAATTTTTCATTGAATGATTTTTCTACTTGAAACCATTTCCAGTTGTCTATGCATTTACATACTATAACATAATTTTCTTCTTCTGTTAATGAACCTAAAGCTATATCCATTTGCTTCACTTCATATTCTAATATTGCTAGTCTTGATTTATCATCTTTTATCCACTGTTTTACCATTTCCCTAGTTACTTCTTGTTTTATAACTGTTATTTCTACAGTACTTTCTTTGTTTTTAGCTTTCGGCATACCGAAAGTATCTATTTTTTCTTCAGCAAAATGTATTGCAATTTCTTCATCTGTCATTGTGTTTAAGCAATATTGCCAATATTTATCTCTTTCTTTTATTGTTTCAATCTTACCAATATTTTCTTTATATTCCCTTAAAGTTTTTTCTATGTTCATCTGTACCTCCTTGTATTCATAATACTTTTGTATATTGTTCTTTCGACTACAGCAAGAGCCTCATAATTGCTTATGAATCTGCCGGTCGTGTCTATGTCTCATGCTTGCTCGAATTACCTTCACTTGATTATTGTGCCTGCGTTTGTATATTTCTGCAAGCTGTATTTTGTCTATTCCGTTTTTTCCACAGCTCTAATATTTCATTTTCGCTCATACTACACCTCTATGCATAGTATGAGCATTTTTTTACTTTTTAGAAATCAATTTCAACTACGGGGCGCACCGCACAGCTAGCGCTGTTGCCGTAGTCGAACGAGTTATACAAACTGTAGGCGTCCACAGCACCACCGCTCACATAGAACATACGGAAACTTTTAAAATTTGCAAAATATCCATTTTCCTGATTTGCAAGCCAATATCTATATCTTCTTTCTTCTTCTCCAAAAATCATATTTGCTTTTTTCTCGTCTTTCTCTTTCCAGTACTTGCTCTTTTCAATATCCTCTATTGTCATATTTCTTGCATTTTCATATCCAGATATTTCTTTGCAAAGTCTATGTAGCTCTTCTATTCCATTTTCGTAGCCTTCCTTGCTATACAAAGATAGCTCTTGCTCTGTTGGTTTGTCTGCTATGCATACAAGCTTTTTCCTTTCCTCGTCTTTGTATAACACGCGAAATTGTATATCTTCTTTTGTGAAATATTGGTCTCCATATCCATTTTGTTCTTCTCTACTGCATATTGCTTTTTGAGCTTTTGTCAAATTTATATATTCTCCTATTTCGTACATTTATTTTTCCTCCTTCACTTTTCTATTAATCCAGCTTCAATTATGTCATATAGCTTATTCAATATTTTTTCTGGAATTGTAACACTTGGTGTTTCTACTTTTATCTCATTGTCATTGTTGTGACAAGGAAGCAAATCTATATATATCCTTGACTCAATTCCGTGACATTTTGTTTTATACATAATTGTATCTCTTGCTCCATATTTAAAGCCGAATTGCTTTAATTCTTCTATATCTTTGCCTTTCTTAAGCCTCATTTACTGTTCCTCCTTCATTTTTCTATTTATTTGATTTATAGCTCTTATGAGCTCGTTTATTTTTTGCCTATTTTCTCGTGCTATTTCTCCTA
>CALWZW010000013.1 GCA_944386135.1 uncultured Clostridia bacterium
GCTCCATCTTCTGTTCCTACATTATCTACACTACTCATTCCGGTTAGCTCATCATAATATACTTGATATACATACCCCTCTTGTACAGTAACAATTATATCTTTGCTTTCTTCATTTGGTACTGCTGATTTTATCCATGACTCCTGCTCCATATCTTCTGCCATACTTGTTACTGTTGTCGTTCTTCCTGCTAAGCTATCTGCTATTATTATACTATGTACTAATTGCTTTATTTGCTCTTTATATTGCTGGTATTTATAGTCATCTACTGCTTCTTCTGTTCCAACTATTATCCCTTCATCTCCTGTGATTTGGGAAACTGCAACTCCTACGAGTATGACAAGTAATATTACTGTAACTAGCAAAGCAATTAAAGTAATTCCTTGCTCTTCTTTGATTCTAATATTTGTGCCTTGTTTTTGAGTACAATTAATAAACCCGTTCATTAGGGCATTTTTTGTTTGGTTTAACTTTATTCATTTTTTGTTTGGTTTCCTCCTTTTTCCTTCGTTTGGTTTTTACTTTGTATAGTTTTTATATTGTAGGTAAATAATAATTTAAAATTAATGAAATTAGCGCCTGCAAGTATTTTCGAATTAGAAATTGTTAATTTTCAAAATGAGTAAGATTCACGCTTGCCGTGAAAAAGGCTTGTTTTGAAAATTATTACAATTTCTTTGCAGAAAATACAATGCCAAGCTAATTGAAGAAAATTTTAAATTATTATTTACCAAAATTTACAATTCAGATTACTTTGTGCTTCTCTCCTTACGGTTAGAAACCAAATGGTCGAAAGTCAAAACCAAATAAAACCAAAACCAATTGATTTCCAACCGTAAAGAGAAATTATTATTAAAATCATTCATTCGAATGCATGATTAAATTATAGCATTCGTTTGAATGCATGTCAATGCATTTTTTTGAATGCATGATAAAATTTTATTAAACTAAATTTTCATGGAGTTTATATGTATTTGAAAAGATTAAAAGATTTAAGAGAAGATATTGATGAAAAACAATCTACGATTGCTAAATTTTTAGGAATAACTAGACAACAATATAGTTTATATGAAACAGGCAAAAGAGATATGCCTGCTGAGTATATAAAGGAACTCGCTGTATTTTATAATACATCTACTGATTATATTTTAGAACTTACTAATGATACAAGACCATATAGAAGGGATATTTAATTATTAAAGCTACAAGATTAAAAAGCTTAAATCTTGTAGCTTTAATAATATTCTAACCTTTATTTAATTTACAATACATTTTTTATATGATATAATTTTTTCAAATTAGTAATTTTCGGAGGTAAGTATATGTATAATGTTTTGGTAAGTGGTGCTTGTGGAAGAATGGGTAAAGAAGTAATTTCTGCACTTGAAGCTTCACAAGATTTAAAATTAGTTTGTGGAATTGATAGAGAAGAAAATTTGAACGAAGCTTTCCCTATTTATTCCGATTTTTCTAAGATTAAAGAAAAAATTGATATTATTATAGACTTTTCTCATGTTCATTTGACATTAAAAGTATTAGAATATGCAAAGGAAAAACATATTCCAATAGTTGTTGCAACAACTGGTTTTAATCGAGAACAAGAACAAATTATTAGAGATTATTCAAAAGAACTTCCTATATTCAAATCAGCAAATATGTCTTATGATATAAATCTTATGTGCAAGATAGTAGCTGAACTTGCACCATTACTTGCTGGAGCTGATATCG
Source organism: uncultured Clostridia bacterium (assembly GCA_944386135.1). Taxonomy (GTDB): domain Bacteria; phylum Bacillota; class Clostridia; order TANB77; family CAG-508; genus JAAWPK01. Next base: position 1,729 of record CALWZW010000013.1, read on the forward strand.
AAATAACTGAAACACATCATAGAAACAAAGTAGATGCACCAAGTGGTACAGCTCTTCTTCTTGCAAATAGTATTAATGAAGCCTTAGGAAATAAAATGAAATATGTTTATGACAGACATGATTTATCTAGAAAAAGAGAAGATGACGAAATTGGATTCACTTCAATCCGTGGAGGAAACATTGTTGGAGAACATGTTGTTCAATTTTTCAGTCCTTATGAAACTTTTGAAATAAAACACACTTCTTATTCAAGAACAGTATTTGCAGAAGGTGCAATAAAATCTGCACTCTTTATGATAAATAAACCTAATGGACTATACAATATGAATGATTTATTAAAATAATCTGTAAGAAGAGAGTAATAATTTAAAATTGATGAAATTAGCACCTGCAAGCGTTTCAATTATTACTCTCTTCTTTTATTCTTTATTTCAAATATTCTATAATTTTCTCTGCTGCGTCTCTTCCTGACCTTGCAGCCCATGCAACTGTTGATTTTGCTCCTATTAAATCACCACAAGCAAAAACTTTTTCTCTTGAAGTTTTTTGATTCTCATCTACTTCGATATATCCTTTATCAGTCTTTTTTATATTCATTTTATCTATTATACTGCTTTGAGGCTTAGCGCCAAGTGCCATCACAACATAGTCCATTTTTAAGTTATAGTTGCTTCCTTCTATATTTACAGGTCTTTCTCTGTCCCCTTCTACCTTTACAAGGTCTGTTTTTATACATTCTATACTTTCTACTTTATCTTTTCCTAGTATTTTTACTATATTATTTTGGAATAGAAATTCTACACCCTCACTCATTGCCGCTTCTACCTCTTCATCTTCTGCTGGCATTTGTGCTCTTGCTCTTCTATATATTACTGTGACCTTTCCAGCATTTTTCCTATTTATTGTTCTTGCTGTATCCATGGCTGTATTTCCGCCACCTATTACAGCAACATTCTTTCCTGTAAAGTCTGGATAATTCTCATTTTCTAGAAGTTCATTTCCTCCATACACTCCATTTAATTCTTCTCCATCGATATTCATCTTTGAAGATATATTTGCTCCAAATGCAAGAAGTATTGCTTCATACTCTCTTTCTAGTTCATCTAATTCTAGATTTTTTCCAATTTCTCTATTTAATTCTACCTTAACACCTAAGTCTAAAACCTTTTGTATAGCTTCTTGAATTGTATTTCTTGGTAACCTAAATTCTGGTATACCATGTACTAAAAGTCCTCCCAAAGTGTCGTGTTTTTCGAATATAGTTACATCAAATCCACGTCTTGCTAAATGTGCCGCTGCTGTTATTCCGAGCAGGTCCTCCTCCTACTATTGCAATTTTTTTATGTTTTTCGTCTTCTAATTTATTAATTTTCCATCCTTCTTTTATCGCCATATCTCCAATAAAAGCTTCAAGTCTACCAATACTTACTGGCTTTTGCTTTATTCCTCTTACGCAAAATCCCTGACATTGTTTGCTATGAGGGCAAATTCTGCCGCATATTGGTTGTAATACAGTTGTATCTAATAAGCATTCATAAGCCTTTTTGTATTCTTCCATTTTTATGTATTTTATAAATTCTGTAATATCATTATTAAGAGGACATCCGCTTCCTACAAGATTTTGTTTTACAACTTAAACAATAATTTGCTAGATTTAGTGCTTCTTCCTTTTCCATTTCTATTCATTCCTTCTTTAATATATAAATCTGGTTGAAAAGGATAAAACTTTTCAACCATTGCTTTCATTATATTAATTTTAACTTTAAACATATTTTCTAGTCAACACTTTTGACCGTTTATTCTAACTTAATTCTTTAATTTTTTTAGTTACTTCTTTTAAGTCATTCCAAAAATCAATTTTCTTTGTTTCGTCTCTTAAAAGTGCTGCTGGATGCCATGTTGGCATATATAATATCCCGTTTTTTTCTATCCATGTTCCTCTTGTTCTTGTTATTCCATATTCATCGCCTAAAATATTTTTTAAAGCTACACTTCCTAAGAGAACAATAATTTTTGGTTTTATTAATATTACTTGATTTCTTAGGTAATCCATACAAGCTTTTGCTTCATCTGGTTCTGGATTTCTATTTTGTGGTGGCCTACATTTTACAATATTTGCTATATATAGCTCTTCTCTTTTTATTCCAAGTCCGAATAAGTGCCTTATCCATAAGCTTACCAGCTCTTCCAACAAAAGGTTCTCCTTGCTCGTCCTCGTCAGCTCCTGGACCTTCACCAATAAACATTATATCTGCATTTTTATTTCCTACTCCGAATACTATGTTCTTTCTTGTTTTACATAGCTTACACTTTTGGCAACCTTCTATTGATTTTTCTAATCCTTCCCATGTTTCTTGCACTTTAACTTATTCCTTCCTCTTTTCTTTTCAAGATTCAACACAATTTTCTACTAATTTTATTAATTCCTTTTCTTTTGTATCTATTCTTGCTTTTATTCCAATTGGTATAACTGTTTTTAATTCTCCATGCCCGAAGTTATCTGATTTTATTATTGGGAATTTAGGCTTTTCTAACGTATCCATTACTATCTTTTCAAGTGTTATTCCACTTTCGTGTTCATAGTTTCCTATCCATAATCCTTTTATTTTGTTAAATACTCCATTTTGTTTCATTTTATATAGATAATTGCTTATCATTCCTGGAGGACTTTCAAATCCTAAGTCTTCAATAAATAATATTTTATCTTGTACATCTACCATATATTTTCCTGTAATTAAATTTGAAAATAAGCTCAAATTTCCTCCGAACAAGAATACCTTCTGCTGTTCCTTCATTAATAACTTTATATTCGTCATTTTTTCCAAAACTTAATTTTCTATCTATAAATCTTTTTATAACTTCTTTATAACCATACTCTACTTCTTCATCTGATAAAGATTTAAAGTTTGGTCCATGGAATGTAATAAGTCCAGTTTTTGCATAAATAACATTTAGAATTAATGTTGGGTCACTATAACCGCATATTATCTTAGGATTATTTTTTATTAATTCAAAGTCTAAATAGTCAAATACCGCATTACAATTAAATCCGCCCATAGCACAAAATATTGCATTTATACTCTTGTCTCTAAACATTTCGTTTATGTCTTCTGCTTTATGTTTTGCAGTTTCTCCATAACCTAAAGGATTGTTAAAAGCATGTTTTGCAAATTTTACATTTAATCCTAATTCATTTATTCGTTTTACGGATTTTTCTATATCTTCTCTACATTCCTCTGTTATTGGCTCTGATGTAGCAACTACTCCGAATAGTGTCTCCTCTTTTTAAAGCTTTTGGTTTCATAATTTCTCCTTTTATTTTTTAAGAAGCTCTAACATCTTCTCCTCAGGTATTCCTAAATCTTTAAACTTTATTATTGCTTCAATTTGCATATTTTTTGAAAGCTCATCAAAATGGTCTCTTAAAAATTTTACTCTTCCTTCTTCAAATGCAAGCTCTAATATTTTTTCCTTTAAAGTTTGACTATATATACTTCCATAGTTATTACATAAGAAATCTAAATTTTTATTATTCCATTCTTTTTCAATTATAGCATCTTTTAAGTCCCCATTATCTAGTTTCTTAAAGTTTCTATATACAAATTCTTCATTTCCTTTTCTATATTCTTCAGTTAAAATTTCATTTTTTATTCTTACATCTATTTCGTTCAAATACTTTTCTACAAATTTTAAATCCTCTAGCTTATAGATTTCTTCTATAATATCACTTCTTATACCAACATCAGCATTCATTAGGTCAATTCCAAGCTCCATTGTTCTTCCTTCTTTATATTCTTGTCTTAGAACTTCTTTTATTCTCTCCTCTTCCTCTGCTGCTTTTATTCCCTTATCTTGTATGCTTAGATATTTCTTTTGAAGTGATGATAGCTCTTTTTGATGTTTTTTTACAAATTTCATTTCTCCATCTCTTAATGCTAAAGTTATTAGTCTTCTTCTTGCTTCTTTATCTAAATCATCAAATACACTATCTACATATTCTAAGTTTCCTGCCTTGTATGCATCTTTGGCACGTGTTTCTAAATCTATATAATAATTTTCTTTTCCTATAGATTGAAATCCATATTCATATATAAAAGCTCCTGTGAATGATATGTCTATATTATTTTCTTTAATTACTTCTCTATATTTCCAAATGTTCTTTTTCATATTTGTCAAATCATAATCTACAATTTGTTTTACTTTGTCTAATCCATTTGTTCCTTTTACTATCTTTCCTTCTAACATATCAATATATACATAATCAGTTGTTATCTCAGCCTCTTCTGGCACTTTATATTTTTCTAATCTATCTATATACTCTTTTGGAAGATTTTCATCTGTATAGATAAGTTTTGCCTTACTATTTTGGAACTTTCCAAAGACATTGCAACCTCTAAAGTCACATTTTTGGATATCTGCACTTATCTCTTTTATATTTACCCCATCATCTGAAATAATTATTGGATGAATAGTTGCAAGGTTTACTACACAATTAGTATCTTTTAAATTTATAGTTGAAGTTATAAATATTTTTTTGCCATTATTTCTTTCTTTTGAATACCCAGCTCTAAACATGTGCAAATACACATTACTTAAATCTTCTCCTTCTAAGTTTATATCTGGTAGTTCTAGATAAAATTCTTTTATATCATCCTTATTTGAGCGTTTATCTTTTTTAAATTTTTCTAATGCATTATCTCTATATTCAAGTGAGTACTTCAAAATATCCTTTGCTTTAAGTTTTGAAAATTGCTCCCATTCAATCACTTTATAACTTTTCATTTTTGAAAGTAACTCTACTTTCATTAATTGTTTGTATAAAATTATTTTTGATTGTTCGTTCATATTTAACCTCTTTCCTTTCTAAAGGCATAACTCAGTTTGGAAAAGAATTGTGCTTTTGGCTAGGCGTTCAAAAAAGAAATACCGGAAGCGTACTTTCTGTACGCTGAGGATTTTCTTTTGCAGAACAACAACGCCAAAACGCAATTATTTTTCAACCTTCTTTTAGATTAGACAAATCAAACTACTATTTCTTCCTGATTTTTCTTTTTCTATTCTGTATGAATAAAGTTTATTGTTATTGCAAACTGTACAGGCTTTGCTATCTATTATATTTTTCTCATCTAAGCCTTCTTCTTTTAAGATTACCTTATTTATTAACCCTGTGTCAATATAATATTTAAAATTATTTTCAGATTTTATAATAATTTCATCTATTTTTCCAGTATTTCTAAATTTCTCGAAAAACATATCTTTTACATCTTCATCTACTTCAAAGCTGCATTTTCTTATATATGGCCCTATACAGCAGATTAAATCTTTTGGATTACATCCATATTCTTCTTTTAACCTTCTTACTGCTTCTCTTGCAATTTCTTTATATGTTCCTTGCCAGCCAGAATGTATATTTCCAATTACATTTTTTACTGGATCATAAAAATATAATGGTGTACAGTCTGCAAATGACAATGATAATATTTTTTCTTTTTTATCAGTTATAAGTCCATCTACATCCTGAAAATCTTTTGTAAAAATTCCTGGCATTTCATTGTCTATTTTTTTTACACAACTTGTATGCATTTGATAAGGTCTATATACATTTTTCTCTTCTAATCCTAGACTCTTGCATATTTTTTTATAATTATTTAACACTTCATTTCTTCTTTCTTCCATATTAGCATTATTTCCAAAGTCTAGTGGTTTTAATGCATAAGCGTGTTTTACCTTATCAGAATATTCAAGCAATCTTCTAAATTGTAAATACTCTATTTGTCCATCGTATATGTGTATTACATTTTCATTTGATAAGTTATGTCCGACTAAATATATCTTGTATTTGATATTCTAAGTCATTTTCATTATTATTAAATATACAGTAGTTACATTTTTCTTTGAAGAAATTTTCTTTGTTTTGATTATCTATTCTAGCAATTGCTGTTTTTTTATCTATGTTATCTCTTTTCATAATTCTTTCTACACAAGCATTTCTATCTGCAATTACACCAATAGTCTTATCACAAATTTTATCTAAATTTGTTTCAAAAAGAAGTGGCACATCTATAACAGAAAATTCAAATGTACTTGTAGAATTTGCTTCTTCTATTATTTTTGGTACTACATATTTGTATGTTATTTTGTCTAACTCTTCTTTTTTATTTTTGTCGAAAAAAACTATGCCTGCAAGTTTTTCTCTATTTATTTCAAAATCTTCTCTTAGTATTTCTTGTCCAAATGTTTTTACTATTTCCTTGTAATACTCATTTCCGTTTCTTGCTAAGCTCTCTTGCAATTTTATCGGCATTTATATATTTACCATTTTTTATCTTACAAACTTTTTCTGAAACCGTACTCTTCCCTGAACCAGAAATTCCAGTAACACCTATAATTTTGTTTTTCAACATATTCACCTCTTTATTACTTTTCTGTTTCTAACAAATCTGCAACAGGTTTAGGCACAAGTTTTTTTACGTCTTCTCCTGCTTTATATATTTCCATTACCATGCTTGATGAAAGATATCCCAAATTTCCTGCTCTAAAATAACAAGTATCTAATCCAGAATATTCGTCATTTATTTCCGCAATTGTTTCTTCATATTGATAATCAGTTCCATTTCTTAAACCTCTTATCAATATTTCTGCTCCTCTTTTCTTTGCTTCTCTTGATGTTAATGTATCATATATTATAACTTCTGCATTATCTATATGCTCTTCTTTTAATGTTTTCTCTATTGCCTCTTTCATTTTATTTTTATCGAATCTTTGCTTTTTCTCAGAATTTTTTCCAATTCCTATTATAACTTTATCAAAACATTTTGCAGTCTTTTTTACTATAGATAAATGACCGTTTGTAAATGGGTCAAAAGAACCTGCATAAAAACCTATCATTGACATTTTTATACCTCCGTTTTTCAGTTAGCCTTAAGTCTATCCCAAATTTCTTCCTTTTTTAGTTCCTGAATATAGCTATATTCATTTCCAAATTTATTTTTATCAAACTGGCATATTGATTTATATTCGCAATATTCACATGGTGTTTTTTTATTTTTATAGTATGGCTTAATATCTATATTTCCACTTAATATCTCCTTTGAAATATCTTTTATTGTCCTTATAATATATTTTTGTAAAATTTCAAATTGTTCTTTTGTTGCTGTAGAAGACGACTTTTCACTTATTTTATCATCTTTTCCAACATACACTGGGACTAAACTTGAATATCCTGTTTCTAAAGATTTATCCATCATTTTTATAACTTTTACATCAGCAAGAACTAGTCCCTTCATTTTAAATCTTTTCTTTATCTCTTCTTCTAGTTCTTCTTCCGTTTTTCTTTTATCTGATTTAATTATTGGTTCTATCAAGTTAAAATATAACACTCCTGCTGGTTCTAAATCCTCTTTTTTACAAACAGCATCAAGGTATGTTAATAATTGGAGCTGTAGACCATACATCACATCATTTAAGTCTATATCTTTTATAGAAGACTTATAGTCGATTATTCTTAAATAATTTCCATTTTCTCCTTTTGCTACATCTATTCTATCAATTTTTCCGTGTAATTTCTACCTTTTTTCCGATTTTCGATTTCAATTGTTATTGGTGAATATTTTTTCCCTTCGCCAAATTCGACTTCATTTCCGAGTATTTCAAATTCACTTTCTGTTATTGTTTTTATTATATATTTCATAGCTCTTAAAATTAGCCTTTTTAATTTAATTGTCTGGTTTCTAAATTTAGCTGAGCTAATAAATATATAATTTCGAGGGAGTTTTAACTTTTCTTCAACTATTTCATCTATTATTTGTTTTGTTGTTTCTTCATCTATAGTTCTAATTGAAATATTTAATCCTTGGATTCTTTCAAAAAAGCTATCTATCACATCATGCATAAAACTTCCTGTATCTAAACTTTCTAACTTAAAAGTATCTTTTTCCTCTACTTTAAGTCCATATTTTAAGTAAAATGAAAATGGACAAGTTCTATATTTTTCAAGTCTTGATATGCTAGTTTTTAATGTATTTCCATATAGCTTTTGAATATTTTCTTTGTTTAATTTTTCTGGATTATTTGTAAAATATAATGCCTTTACTGCTGTTTCTAATTTTTCTTTCCATTCTTCATCATTTTCAAATATCTTATATATTTCAAACCATACTTTATTTATTTCTTTTCCATCTTTAAGATTTCTAATATTTAAAAGTAATTCATCAAATGTTGCCTTTTTATTTGTTATCATTTGTGGTCTTGTTATTATATCACTTGTTTCTTTTAAATTTGGAAATATCTTTTTTACCTTAAGTAAAATCGTTGAGGGTTTTTGTGCTCCACCTTCACTATCTGCTGAAACATAAGATAAATATAACTTTTCTTCACTAGTTGTAAAAGCTTTATATATATTGAAATTATCATTATATAATGCCTCAAGAGTAGTTTTTGCAAGTTCTATATCTATTTTCTTTAAGTTTTCTCTGTCTGTATCATTTAAAAATCCTTCATTATTGTTTACACTTGGAAAACTACCGGTCATTCACTCCTATTATAAATATAACTTTTACTTTATGACTTCTCGACCTATCTACATCTCCGACAGTTACTTGGTCTAACCCTGCGGGTATTTTTCCTAGTCCATTTTCTGTAAATGATATTTTAAGAAGTGATGCATATTTATCAAATGTTAGTCTTTCATCTCCGAATACTTTTACAATTTCATCAAGTATCTTAATTACTATATTAAAACTTGCTTCATATTCAGAAACAATATCTGCATTTTCTTTTTCTACTTCTTTTGCTTTTGCTTCAAGTTTTTTGTCAATGTTTTGTCTTATTAAAAATTCATATATAGCACTTGTTATATTTTTTGCAGATTGGTCTTTTATACACTTTTCTTTAAATTCTAAAAGTGGCTCTACAATTTTTCTTCTTGTTTCATTTATCTTTTTTAATTTTTCTTTGTCCTCTTCTCCAAAATTCCAGTCTTCTTTATACCATTTGCTGTATTTTATCCCCCATTTTTTACAATAATTTTCTAAAACATATATATCCTCTTCCTCTATATCACAAAATAGAGTTTTAGCATAAGCTATCACACTATCATAAGACCAGTTTTTAGAAAAGACATCTAATACGCTTATGATATATTTTATTAATATGTTTTGACTTAAATCTTTTTTCTCATCTATATATACTGGAATATCGTATTTTGCAAATATTACTTTTATTAGTGAAGAATATGTTTCTATATTCTTTGTTATAACTCCTATATCTCTATACCTATATCCATTTTCTCTAACTTCTTCTATAATTTGACTTGCAACATGTTCAACTTCTGAATATGGATTAGACGCTAGAAATAGCTTGATATTTTTGTTTTCTTTTTCATATTTTTTATAGAAATTGTCATATATATTTTCTTCTAACACTTTAAGTTCTTCATTTTTAAATCTATATGTATTTTCTAAGAATATAGGCTTTTCGATTTCTACATTATTTCTATTTGCAATTTCTATTAGCTTATTTATTGCTATTTTATTGCTATAGAATATATCTGTATCTTCACTTAATTTATTGTCTATTAAACTATCTGTTGTAATTGTTACAATGATTTCTTTTGAAATTTTCATAAGTTCTTCAATTATTCTATATTCTTGTGGAGTAAATCCTGCAAACTCATCTATTAAAAAAACTGCATCATTGAACATATCTGTGTTTTTGATATTTTCTGCAAGAATTGATAGCACATCATTTTCGTCTAAAAATTTTTCTTTTATTTTTTCTTCATATGCATTATATATATTTTCTACATCTTTAAGTTTTATCTTTAAGTATTCGTCTTCTAGGTTATCTATAGCTTTTCCTAAGTTTGTCTCTGTAATATTGTGTTTTTTAAATTCTGTAATTGTTTTATCTATAACTTCTACATTTTGCATATTTTTTCCTAAGAATTTTAGCTCTTTTTTCTTATTATCTAATATGTCATATATTAGCATTGACCTTCCAAAGGGTTCTATATTTTTTAGATTATTTCCTGTTTCAGTTATAACTCTGTGTGCCATACGACTAAATGTTAAAACCTCAGCATTAATAGCAGCTCCGTTTGTACTTTCTAAAAGTTTCCTTTCAGATGTATAAGAGAACTGCTCTGGCGTAATTATATATATTTTTTGTGGATTTGATATTATATTTTTTATATAATTAAAAAGATATGTACTTTTTCCACTACCTGATTTTCCATAAATAATTTTTAGTTTCATAGGTGTATTTTATCATAAAGATAGAAAAATAACTAGTCCTAGATTAAAGTTATTTTGTTAATTTAAGCCTAAATATTGTTTTAGTGCATTTTGTAAAACTTGTGAAAAATTAACATTATTCTTTTCTGCTAAATCATTTATCCACTTTGGTATAGTTAATGTCTTTTTTATTGCCATACTCTGTACACTATCTCTAAAAAGAGGCATATTAACTTCAACAAGTATTGCTCTTTGATTTTTAGAAAGCTCGATTTCATTTAATTTACTTGGTAGATTTAATTCTTCACCATCTTCTTCTACACTTACTATATATATTCCTAAAGCATCTTTTGCCATAAATAATGCTTCTTCCTCTGTTTTTGCACACGAAATACAGCCAGGTAGGTCTGGAAACGTTATGGTTATACCGGTCTTTTGCATACTCAAAAATAGCAGGATAAATATAATAATCTTTTTTCATTTTATTTTCCTTCTTTCCTACTTGAATTTTATTTTAGCTTGCTTTTCTATACTTTTTACAGTTCCAATTGGTAAATCTTTTCTAGGATGTGGTACTACAACTCTTCCCTTTTTTACAGGATGTTTAAATGAATGATGACTTCCGTGAAGCCTTACTATATTCATACCATCCATCTTTTATAAGCTGTTTTATTATTTTCTTTGACGAATAACTTTTCATACATTATTTATTCTATTATATTTTAACACGTATTTTTATACGTGTCAAGTTAAGATATAATTTTTCTCCTTTCTTGCTAGGTTCTTATGCATTAATAATTCTTGTGATTTATTTTAGGTAAGAATTCCTAAAGATTTTTATTTTGTCTATAACTAAAGTTGTAACTGAATTAAAATTCAAAATATAGTTACTTTATATAATATTTAAAGCATATTGTCAAGAAGATATTATTATGTTTAGATTAAGAATCGGAAAAATATCTAAAAGTATTGAAATCTACATAAAATGGTGCTATAATTAATTTATCCGATATTCACAATTGTTTCCTTGCGTGACATTATATGTTAGCAGGAAGACCCGACAGTTCGAAGGAGGAAACGAACTATGAGGATTAGTTACAAAGACATTTTGGCAACTAACGAGGTGTTTCGGCATCTCAACAACCTGCGGCGTTGGACTAGCTTCTCGGCACAGTCCAAGTACAACGAGCTCTCCAAGCAGAGCTTGAACTGCATCACTGCCTTCATCTTGGCAAGCTTTGCTGAAAATGAAGGTAAAGTCGTTCGTTGGGAACGTTTCCCGAAGATTGCCCTTTACCGGGCATATCAGCGTGCATACGTCCTTTACGACACCCCGGAGCATACGATCGACGAGATCTGTAAGCTTGGCGACATCCCTCGTGACGTATTTGACGAGACTACTCGTCAGATTATCACTGAGAAGACCGAGCAGGTCTTCGCAGACTTTCTTGCCAGCGGTTCTGGCACGTTCGAGGAAAGCATCTACAAGGCAGCTACTAAGGTTGCGACTCTTGTTGAACTGATGGAAATCAGTTCGGCGATTTCTCCGCAAAGCTATCTGCGGAAGAGTCAGGAAATCAGTAAGGCTCTCCAGCCTTACTATGCAACCGTACCTGGTCTGGAATATGTTGCTGACAGCAATGGCCAAATTTTCCAGGTTCTGCAGGTGATTTCTCACCTCAGGAATCGCACAAGGTGGGCTGCTCACTCGTATATCATCGAGTGTTCTGTCCTTGGGCATCTGTTTGATACAGGCGTATTTGCCTATATCATGGCTCTTGAACAGAAAAATCATGATGAAGAGTATGCTGCGAAGATGTTCTGGATGGGCATCTTCCACGATGTGGCCGAAGTCTGGACCTCGGACATTCCGTCTCCTATTAAGGATCGGATTACCGGTTTCCGCCGGGCAACCGAGCTCTATGAGCAGGAGAAGCTCGACTTGGAGTTCTACTCCAAGCTTCCGCCCTTTGCAGTGAGCAAGCTGCAGAAGCTTCTCACCGAAATCGACAAGAATGAGCAGACACACCGACTCATCAAGGGTGCAGACTACCTGTCCGCAGACAGTGAGTGCTGGCGGCAGTATGTTGCTGGTTCGCGCGATCCGTATTTTCGGGGAGCCATTAACCGGCGCACTGTGAAGATCGACAACCGTGAAGTCATCTTGACGCCCGAGTGCAAGAAGCTGTTTGAGTACTTCCTTGGCTATGCCAGGGGACTCGATCTGTAACACTTTTAAGTTCTCATAGCACCCAAATGGGGGGCTGCGAAAGCAGCCCCCCATTTGGTCTTTATTTTTATGCATCTCTTTTCCAATAAAATAGATATTGCTGTGCAAGTCCGGCTAAATCTTTATATTTTTCTTTTGCCAGATTTTGTATAAGAGCTTTTGATACTTTGTTTTCATCTGGCTCCTTTATGTATAATTCGTTCATTACTCTTCTTACCCATACATCTATTGGAAATACACTAAATTTTTTTAGCGAAAATAGCATTATGCAGTCTGCAACTTTTCCACCAACTCCTGATAGTGTCATTAGTTTTTCTCTTAAAATATCAATGTTTTGCTCTTTTTCAAGTTCTTCTAGTGTTATTTCTTTATTTAAAAACATTTTTGTTGTTTCATATATCCTTTTGTCTCTAAAACCTAATCCTAATGCTCTTAAATCTTCTACACTTGCTTCTCCAAGCTTATACATATTTGGAAATGTGTAATATTCCTTTTCATTATATATTATTTTTTCTCCATATTTTTTTGATATTCTTTCTATTATCCCTTTAATTCTCGGAATGTTATTATTTGCTGAAATTATAAAGGAGATTATTGTTTCCCATAAATCTTGGTTTAATATTCTTATACCACTTCCATATTGTATGCTTGTTTCTAGATATTTGTCTATTTTAGAAAGTGTAGATTTTATTTCTTCGTAGTTTGTATCTAAATCAAAATAATCTTTGCATATTTCTTCTATATTTCCATCACATATTCCTTTAAAAATTATTTTTCCATTTTCTTTTTTAACATTGAGTACATTGTTTTTAAATACGCCTGTGTAGCTTTCATCATCTTCTTTATTCCACCTAAAGCATTGTCCACATTCAAAAATATGTACTGGTTCAAAAGAATTACAATTTTCTAATATATATGTTTGTTCTTTCATTTTCTCTCCTTGATATATAAAAAATAAGTCATTTGGAACATTTTTACACAATTATAATTAATTTCCGCCTACCTTTTGGAGTAATATTTCTAATTTTATCGTTCCTTACTGGCTTCGCCACTCGCCTATGGTCATTTCCACTCGGGGAGCCTCCCTGCGCGGAACTTCAAAAATTAGAAATATTACTCCAAAACGGCTAGTTTTATATAAAAAACATTCCAAATGACCGATATTTTAATTTGAAAATTGTAAATTCATAAAAGAAACGAGTAGTACTAGGCAATTCAAATCAAAAAAGCGGAGGCGTACTTAAAGTACGTTGAGCATTTTTTGTATTTGAATTAACGACGTAATACGAAGTTTATTTTATGAATTTTTAGGCTTCAGGTTCAACCAAACCATAATTCTTTCCATCTTTTAATTTAAAGATTACATTTACTTTTCCTGTATCTACATTTATAAATGTTAGGAATGAATTTCCCATATCTTCTAATTTTAATTTAGCATCCTCTGGAGCTATTGGTTTTATATCATAGTATATTGTTTTTAATATTTCATTTTCTACTGGTTTTTCTTCTTCACCAAAATTAAGTTCTTTTACTCTTATTGATTCTTCTTTGTTCATTCTATCTCTTTTTGTTTTTGCTTTTCTAATTTGTCCTTCTAGTATGTCTATATCTTTATCAATTGAAGCATAAAGGTCTTTATGTTCTGTTACTGCTCTATATGTATTTGCTCTTGTTATAACATGTATTTCTGCTATTTGGATATTTTTTTCTGTTCTTATTGTAACATTTACATCAAAATCTTCATCGAAATATTTTTGTATTCTTTCTAATTTCTTTTCTACATACTCCTTTATTGCTTCTGTTGCTTTTAAGTCTTTTCCTGTTATTTTTATATTCATAACTTAATTCTCTCCTTTTTTTGTTAATTTTATATATTTATTATATATGCTTTTTTAGTATTTTTCAAGCATTATTTTGTTTTCGTTATAACATCTAAGAAGTCCTTCATATTCTATATTGATTCCTTCTAATTGTTTAAAATCTTCTGGTTTTATTATTTTAGGTAAATTTTTCCCTATTCCTGCATTTTGTAATACATATTTTACAAATTCTGCACAATAAAATGAATATTTTTTTATTCTTTTTATATGAATACTTACTAAAAATAGTCCTATTAGGTTGAACTTGTACTTTTCTTTATGTAATTTCATATATCCTATTGTTTTTTCGATTTTATCATATTGCTCATCAGTGACTTCTAACCAAAAAACTATTGCCTTCGTTTCCTTAAATCTTTTGAAAGTTCCTGAATCCATTCTTTCGTGTACAAATCCTGCTATAAATGCATTGTATGGTCTTAGTCTCCCGAATGAATACATGTCCTCTAGATTCTTATCTAATGCTATTGAGACATGACTATATGTTTTCCTTGTATAAAATTTTACTATCTTAGAAATTATTGTACCTGTGTATGTTAAAACAATATATATTCTTTTCAAAGTTTCCTCCTATTTCTATTAGTTATAGTATATCAAAGGAATTTCTTTTTTACAACTACTTTAAAACACTTCGACAAAATATGACATTTTTTGTCGTTATTTTATGGTTTTTTATTTTAAATTTATCCCTGCTTGTTTCATTAATTTGAAAGCTATTTCGTTATATTCATTTCTATTATGATTTGGTGCATCATATGTTTCTACTGCGTTTTTTAGAACTGTAACTTTTACATTTCTATCTTCTTGGTCAAAATAATTTTGTAATGGAATTGCTAAATTTAGTATGCAAATATCTGTACAGCATCCTATTATAATGACTTCTTTTAAATTGTTCATTTTATTTATATCATCAATAAATCTAGGTGCATACATTGTACTTGTTGAATTTTTGCAATATACTAGTGCATCATTTTCATATTTTTTCAATTCTTCTATTAATTCTGATTCTTCTGTTCCTTCTACACAATGAGTAGGGAATCTATCAAATTCCCTGCAATTTTCTTTATGTGTGTCCTTTATAATTGCAATTGCTTCTCCTTTTTTTACAATATCATTCATTAATTTTAGATGTTCTGGAACAATATGCATTATATATTCATCTGCCATTGCCCCATGTTTTACAAAACCATTTACCATATCTACATTAATTAATAATTGTTCTATATCTTCTAAATCTTTCATATCAATTTTCCTTTCCATGTTTTTTAGAATAATATCACAATAGTAATAAAAATACTAGTGGAAATAGAAATTATTATACTAAGTTTAAAATAAATCCCCGAAGAAAAACCTTCGGGGTGTTTTATTATATATCACTAGAGTACTACTTCTATTTCGTAAATTCTTCCATTATCGATTAATTTTAATTGTTTCTCTTCTATTTTTTGCCCATTTACAAAAAATTCTTTTACCTCTCCTGTTTCACTTTCATTTGGGTTTTTTACACTTATATTATATA
This sequence comes from uncultured Clostridia bacterium, assembly GCA_944386135.1. Taxonomy (GTDB): domain Bacteria; phylum Bacillota; class Clostridia; order TANB77; family CAG-508; genus JAAWPK01. The sequence goes on from CALWZW010000013.1 coordinate 17,587, forward strand.
CACTTGTTTTGTATTCATATCTTATTCTATATTCTTTCCAGTCCTTTGGTATGCATGGTTCTATCCTCAATATTCCGTTTTCGATTTTTAGTCCTAGTATATATTCAATTCCAGCTTTATAAAACCAACTGCTTGAGCCTGTGTACCATGTCCAGCCGCCTCTTCCAAGTAGATTTGATGCTCCATATACATCTGCTGCTATTGCATAAGGTTCTACTTTATATCTCCATATGAGTTCTTTTGTTTTTCCATGTTCTATTGGATTTATCATTCTATAAAATTCTTGTGCTTTGTTATTTAGTTTTAACATAGCAGTTGCAATAATTGCCCAAATTGCTGCATGAGTATATTGTCCTCCATTTTCTCTAACACCTGGAAGATATGCTTTTATATATCCTGGCTCTAATGTGCTTTTTTCAAATGGTGGGTCTAAAAGTTTTATTATTCCAACTTCTTTATTTATTAAATAATTTTCTAAACTTTCCATTGCAATATATTTTTTATTATTATCTCCTGCATTTGAAATTACTGACCATGACTGTGCTATACTATCTATTTTACATTCTTCATTTTCTGAGCTCCCTAATACTTCTTTTGTATCCATAAATGCTCTTTTATACCATCTTCCATCCCATGCATTAGTATTTAGTGCTCTTTTTAATTCATTTTTAATATTTTCATATTTTTGTATATAGTCTATTTTTCCATTATTTTGACATATTTTATTAAATCTATCTAATATATCATATAAGAAAAATCCTAGCCATACACTTTCTCCGTTTTCCTTTATTTCCTACTGTGCTAAATCCATCATTCCAGTCTCCTGAACCTATTTTAGGTAATCCGTTTTCTCCGAATTTTAAAGATTTTTCTATAGCATTTATACAATGATTATATATACTATCTGTTTTTTCGCTTTCTTCATATAAATCATACTTTTCATCTTCATTATCACTTAAAGTGTTTCCTTTTATATATGGCGTAACCTCATCTAGTATACTATAATCCCCTGTAAACTCTATATACTCACACACACAGTAAACAAGCCATAATAAGTCATCTGAAAACTTAGTTCTAATTCCTCTTTTGGTTTCATCATGCCACCAGTGTTCTACATCTCCTTCTTCGAATTGGTGCTTTGAGTGTTTTAATATTTGCTCTTTTAGTGTGTTTTCCATGTTAAACTTTGTAGCTGTAGCGTCTTGAAGCTGATCTCTAAATCCAAAGGCACCTCCAGATTGATAATATCCGCTTCTAGCGTATAATCTGCACACTATAGTTTGATACATTGCCCACCCATTTAGCATAATATCATTTGACTCTACTGGTGTTTTTACTTGAATTTTTCTTAAGATATTTTGCCAATATTCCTTTTCTTTTCTTAACTCTCCTAGTGTATTTTCTATATTTTTATATTTTTGCACCATATTTTGTATTTTTTCTCTACTTTCTTCTTCTCCTAACATTAATACTATTTTCTTATCCTCATATTCTTCTAATTCCATCTCTATTTCTAGCGCTATACATGATTTTGTTCCTAATGAATTTTCGCAACTTAGTTCTGCTTTTTCTAATGCAATTGGATTACTTAAATCTCTATTTCCAACAAATGATAAGTCATTTCCTGTATATGAAGATATTTTTTCACTGCTCGAAACATAGACATTTTTCGATAAGTTTTCTCCATAAATATTATTTGCGAATAAAATATTTTGTTCAAATTTTAAATCTATATAACCATTAGTTTTTAGTTCATCTTCTCCGAAGTACTGGTTTTATATAGTATATGAGTTTTAACTTTCTTTTTTCTGATGTTGTATTTTTTAGTCTTATTATATTTAGTTTTATGCTATCTTCCTTTGGTACAAATACTTCTGTTTCTTGTATTATGCCAAGACTTGCATGGTAATATTTAGCATATCCGAAATCCATAGATTATATAATAATCATTATCATCTGGCATTGGTGAGAAGTTTAAACTCCATGTTTTTCCATATTCTTTATCTTTTAAATATATTATTTCTGATGGAATGTCATTTACAGGAGTATTTATCCAACTACTTATTCTATTTAATCTACTATTTTTACTAAAAGTATATCCTCCCATATTGCTTGTTACAACCGTTCCAAAATTTTTATTTGCTAAAACATTACTCCAAGGAAGTGGTGTGTTTTGTTGTTTATTTATTTTCATCACATATTCTTTTCCGTCTTCTGTAAATCCTCCAATAGAGTTGTAGTATTTTAATTTATCAAAATCAATATTTGGTCTTATTGTTTCAAATTCTTGAGTACTATTTAGGTTTCTTCGTTCGTTACCTATATTTTTGAGTTTTGATTTATATTCATCTTCCATGTCCTTTATCGCATCATATAAACTTCCTTTATTTGCTGAAATTATTATATTAGCTCTAAATTTGAATAAATCTTCATCTTCTATTTCGTTTTTATTTAATAAATAAATTCCACCACTTATATTTTGCAAATATCCGATTTGCATGTTTAATATTTCTTGTATAATTTGTTCTTTTACATATTGTTCATATACATTTTTTTCATAATCTAAAATTATTAAATCTGTTTTTATTCCTTTTATTCTAAAATATTCATGTGCTTTTAACATTTCTTTCACTATATATATATCATTTATGGATTTAATTAGTACAAGCATTATTGGTAAGTCACCAGATATTCCATATTTCCAAAAATCGCTTTGTTTATATGGTTTTTTTAACATATCTGATAAATAAACCGATTTCATTGGGTTTTGGAAAATTACATAAGGGAGTAATCTTTGGAAAGTTACTAATTCTTTACTATTTAATGATAAGTATCTTGCTTCTTCTTCTGCCTTTGCCCTTGCTATATTAAACTCTCGTTTTACATTTTCTTGCACTCTATAATATTTTAAATTCTTAATTACTTCTTCTTCACTTTCTGATACACTTATTATCAAATTTAATGTTATTTCTTCATTTTCCTTTAATTTTATAGCTCGTTTTAATGCAACACATGGGTCAGTTACAAGTCCTAATTCTTTTGTAAATGGAATTCCATTTTTTATCATTTTATCTACTTTGGATAAGTCTATTTCATATTCTAATTCACTACTTTCTCCATTTTCTATGAATAGGTTACAGCCTAGATGCATTTCTTCTGTGCTTCCTCTTTTATTTCTTTTTATTAATATATCTCCATCTTCTGATAAACTATATTTTAGGAACAAATTGTTAAATGCTGGATGTGCAATATCATCCTCCATTCTAGAAAGTACAGGTTCAAAAAATGAAGTTACTTCTATCATTTCCTCTTTATTTGAGTTATTTTTTAATTTTATACTTCTTATTTCTACCCCTGGGGTTTCTGCCACTATTATTGTTGTTTTAGCTTCAATGTTATCTCTTTCTTTTGTTATTTGAGCTTTATCTTCTGAGAAAATCACTTCATATTTGCTTTTGTTTTCGTCTTTATAATCATAACTTGTTTTCCAAACACTGTTATTTTTAACATTTTTTATATAGAAAAATATCCCCTGCGATATATCTTTTGTTTCTTTATATTTATTTACAAGTATATCTTTATATTTACTAAATCCTTCTCCTTTATCATTTACACATATCATATAATCTTCATTTGCTATGACATTTGCTTTTCTTAAAACTTCGTCTAGTTTTGTATAAACACTTTCTACATAGTTGTCAAATCCTGTATATTTTATCTTCTTTGTTTTTTCTTTCTTATCTTTTGTAATTAGCATATCTTTTGGCATTCTTTCTTGCAATAAAATATCAATTGCCTTTATCTCTGGATTTTTCATAAATCTTTCTTGCAAAATATTATTGTTAATCAAATTATTTATTGAAAGTAGAATTAATGCTTGGTGATGTGCCATATATGTCTCTACTACCGCTTTTGTTTTACCTGTTGGTAATCTTGATGGAGTATAGTCAATAGATTCATAAAATCCATATTTTCCATACATTCCTTCACTTTCAAGTCTCTTTAAATTTGAAATTACCTCTTTCGGAGCATCTGTTATTGCAAGTATTGTTCCATAGCTTGATACTACCATCTCGTCTGCTAGTCCTCTTTTTAATCCTAGCCACGGTACACCAAATGCTTTATATTGATAATTTGAGTTTAAATCTTTTAGATTAAATGCCGCTTCTGATATTCCCCATGGTATTCCGAAGCTTACCTGCATACTTTTGTTGACTCATTATCATGAATTTGCAAGATTCATCTAACAAGCTTCCTTTATATCTTTTGATGTTTATATTTGGCATAAGATATTCAAATGCTGTTCCAGACCAAGATATTAGACCTTTATATTTATCAATTTTTGTAAGTGTTCTACTTAAGTTATTCCAATGTTTTGCCTCTATATCTTTTTTAGCAATAGCAATTAAACTTGCTTGTCTCGCTTCTGTTGCAAGTAAGTCGTAATATGTGTCTGTTAGTTTGTTTTCTTCTATATTAAATCCGATTGATAAAAGTCTATTTTCTTCGCTATATAAATATGAAAAGTCTGTGTCTTCTATAATTTTATCTATGATTTCTATTAATTTTTCTATTCTTTCTTTATATTGTGTATGAACTTTTTCTTCTAAAAATATTTTTAGAGTATATAAATATCCGGACAAAATTTCCACTGTCTACTGTTGATACATATCTTGGCATTAGCGGTTTTAATGTTTTTGTATTATACCAGTTATATAAATGTCCATTCCATTTGTCCAATTTTTCAATTGTATCAATTGAATTTTCTAAACTTGTAATTGCTTTATCTATTGTTATAAATTTTAAATCATATGCAGAAATTATTGTAAGTAGTCCTAATCCAATATTTGTTGCAGATGTTCTTGGTACTACTTTTTCTCTTCTGCTTTCTTGCAAGTTATCTGGTGGAAGGAAATTATTTTGTTTATTCATATAATCAGAAAAATATTTCCATGTATCTTCTGCTACCTTTTTTATATACTCTCTTTCTTCTTTATTTAGTTTGTCAACGCTTTTTTTGGTTTCTGCCTGTTTACTTATATACCACATTACAAATGGGCTTAAAATCCAAATTAATGATAATATTCCTAAAAACCAACTTGAAAAAATATATTGTTTTATAAAAAAGCAAAGAACTATACCTAAAATTCCAAATACTACATTTGTAAACATAGTTATATACATTGTCTTTAAATCTTTTTTATTCTTTCTCTCTGCTTCTTCCGCTGTTGTCCATTCTAATAAATGTTCTTTTGTAACTTTCATTCTATATATCGTTTTTATTATTGCAACTGTTGTCAAATATGATTTGCTTGGCAATGTCATAATTGAAATTAGTCCTCTGTATATACTTGCTTTAAGTCCATCAATTTTTTTGGTAAATTTCTTTTGAGTTTTTACATTTTCTTTTCTAAAAACAATATAGTTCATAATATCTAATATACTTGATATAGTTACACTGATAAATGTTATAAGTACAAATGGCCAAATTTTTACATTTGTAAATATTTTTATGGCTACTAAAAATATTAAATTCAGAATACTAAATATTTCTACTGTACTTCTTCTTAGATTATCTAAAATTTTATATTTAGATAACTTATTTAAGTCTTTTGATTTTAACCAAGGAATTATTTGCCAGTCTCCTCTAATCCATCTAATTAGCCTTGTCATATAAGAACTATAGCTACTTGGATATCCATCTAACAGCATAATATCAGAACCTAGTCCACATCTTAAAAAGCATCCTTCAAGTAAGTCATGACTAAGTACTGTATTTTCTGGTATTCTATTCTTCATTACTTTATAAAAAGTTTGTAAATCATATATTCCTTTACCTGTATAAATTCCTTCTTCAAAATTATCTTGATATATATCAGAAATTGCATTTGTATATGAGTCTACGCCTCCGGTCTCCTGCAAATATTTCTGTAAATTTACTCTGAAAACTTGCTTCAAGCTCTATTCCAACTCTTGGTTGTATTACACCGAACCCTTCTACTACAGCATTTTGTTTTTCATCTACTACTGGTTTATTTAGTGGATGAGCCATGGCTTCTATTAGTTCTATTCCTGAATTTAAAGTAAGATTTGTGTCTGCATCAAGTGTAATTATATATTTTATATCTAAATCTTCTTTTCCTATATATTCTTGCATTGTATTTATAATAAATGTATTTGGTACATGCTTTTTGTTTTCGGTTTCTTTAATTAAAAAATTATTTAGTTCTGTAAGTAATCCTCTCTTTCTTTCCCATCCCAAATAACATCCTTCTCTTTTATTCCATACTCTTTTTCTATATAAGAAGTTAAATCTTGGAACTCCTTCTTTTGGATATTTTTTATTTAATTTTTCTATTTCATATATCCCTGTTTTCTTTATTTCTTCATCTTTTTCATCTATTTCTTTACTTTCGGTTGTGCAGTCTCCAAGAATTGTGAAATATATATTTTCAGATTTGTTTGCAAGATAAAATACTTCCAACTTTTCTGCAAGTTCTTCTACCTTTTTTCCGACTTTCTATAATTGTTGGTATTACTACCATACTTGTATTTTCTTTATCTATTCCTTTACTTAAGTCCATTTTAGGGATAAGCTTTGGTTTTACAATTTTTCCTAAAACATTTTGTACAACTTTAATTACAATTTCTGATATTGGTATGAAGCTAAGTATCGCTTCTATAACACTTAAGATTACATTTTTTGATATATTATATATCAATAGTCCCATTCCTATTGATAAAAACAATGATATCATAAGCATTCCATAGATATAAAGATTTGTCTTTTTTCTTAATTTTACTTTGCAATTTTCTAGTTTTAGTTCCAGACTTTCATATAGTTTAGGCTCTCCGTTCTGATATTAGATAGTATCCAATATGCCCCTTTTTTTCATCTTGTTTTTCTTTTTTTGCAAGTTCTACAGTCTTTTTTGCAATATATATTTCTGATATTTTACTTTTTTTAGCAATTTCTTTTACTCTATTTCTATAGTATTCTTTTGTTTTGTAGTCCATATTTTCATATATTCCTGCTGGATCTTGCTTTAAAACTTCTTCTACTCCATTTATTCTTTCAAATATCTCTAAGAAATTCATTCTCTGCAGAGCATGTATACTTTTTATACTGTTTCCTATTGCTACTTTTTTTAATGCTATATCAAAGTGTTCTTTCTTTATGACTTCTTGCAAATTTAATCCTTGCTTACTTATTTCTTCGTCCAATATGTTTAAATATGGTATTGCCTTTTTTCCGTATTGCTTAAGTCTATATGACATATATTCGATAAATGTATATTTATTTTCACTATATGTTTGCACTTCTCTTATATATTCATGAGAAGGTACTTTGAATTTCAATTCGTCTTTTGATTTACTTTCAACAAGTCTTTCTATTATACTCTCTACTTTTATTTTTTGCATTTGTGAAGCATAGATTCTTGTACAGATATCTTTTATTCTCTCAACTAAAGCTATCTTAAAAAATAGGTTGATATCCCATATTTCTTCCATATTTAGCGTTTTTTTATTTTGATAGCTTATTAAATACTCCTCTAAATCTTTTGCTTTTAAATTTCCATCTGTAAAACTTACAATTTCTTCTGCAAGTATATATATTCTTGCATATCCTTTATATTTTCCTGTTGATATTCCTACAAAATTAATGTATTTTTTTAGTGGTAAATTTTTTCTTACTTCTTTTACTGTTTCTTCTATTACATAATAATTATCAAGTAACCATTCTCCTGCCTGATGTATGTTCACACCAAGTTTTAAATGAGTATTTAATAATTCATAAGTCTTTGTAATATATTCAAAGTTTTTTTCCATCTCTGGAACTGGATATGTCTCTTTGTTTGACTTTGCTTTTAAGGTATGATCTGATGCAAGATTTTCTAAGTATTTTTTTAGTTGCTCTTTGTCTAATACAATTCCTTTAATATCTGATAATTTCAAATTTTTCGCCTCGCTTTTGGTTTTTAATATAGTGTTTCCGAGGCATTTTAATTTTATGCAAAAATTTGGAAAATTTGCGGTTGGGGACGGTTCTAAACGACCGAAAATCGAAAAAAAGAGGGCTCGTGCGAGTCCTCTTTTTAGGTTATTTCTATGGGTTACACTATGATTTATTCTGTCTTAGGTTTTAATACAAATTTTTTGATTAGTACAATTCCTACTGCTAGTATTACAAGTACTACTAATACTATTATTAAGTTTGATGTATAGTTTTGTATTATGTTCATTCCTGTTGGTGCGTGAATAACTATTGTCTCTGATTTAGATGTTGCAAGTGTTGGATAATATGGATCTACTATATCTGGTATCCATTTATTTTCAGATGTCTCTGGGTCTATAGTACCGTTTACATCATATCCTTCTATATCTATAACTTTACCAGAGTCACTATGAATCTTTGTAACTTCTACTAGGTTAGAATATTCATAGTTATTCGTTTCTGTACTTGTTGTTGCAAGTACTTTTGATAATGTAAGTGTAGTTGTTGCTGTTTCTCCTGGTAATAGTCTAGTATATAGTGCATTATCATCTGTTCCTCTTATGTAAGTATTGTACTTACTCATTAATTCTGTATTAAATTCACGATAAGCATTGAAGTCGTCTAATTGTGTTAGCTCCCAATCTCTATTTATTTCTTGTCCGGCTTTATTTGTTTGTGTGAAGTTTAGAGCTGGGTCTATATAGTCTACTATATTTGTTGCAGCTGTTCTGATTTCGATTCTTTCGTCATTTCCTGTTCTATATTGTTCTAGTGTATAGTTTTCTCCGTTTCCTGCATGGTAAAGAATTATACCTTCTCCTCTATCTTGTTCAGTTTGTGGTATTACTGTATAGTCTTCACCATAATAGATAACTTCAACTGGTTCTTCTCTTCCTTCGCTGTATATATACTTAATTGTGTCATATTCACCATCATTTGATACTGTGAATGTATAAGTAATTTCTAGTGTTGCACCATTTAACAATTGTTCATCAAATAGTGTCTCTATTAATCCATCTAAATATGTTGCTGAATCACTATTTGGTATGACTATGTTTGTATACATATCATCATTTAGATATGTTACATTTCCTTCTTTATCAATATTTGCATCTAGTTGTAATGAACCATCTTGTAAGTATATCTTAATGTTAGATACATATTTATCAATATTTAGGTCTGCAAATGCTCTTGGTGTTAATCCTAAGTCTACATTCATTACTTTATACTCATAGAAAGTATTTTCCCTGTCTCCTTCTAGCTCTGGTCTTACGTATTCAACTTCAAGGTTCATTGTAGATGTATAAGCATAAATTACGTCTTTATGTCTATAACTTTCTACTTCAAGAACTCCATCGTACTCATAGTCTGATGATGTAGAAGGTTCTTCTGTGTTTTCAATTACTGCATTTATTTGTTCTACTCTACTCTTTGCATCATCATAAGCATCTGAGTATCTTGTTTCCTCGTCTGTGTCATACCAATACTTCGTTACGTCTGTCTGGTCATTTGCTTTTGTTGATTGATAGTATTGTCCATTTACTTGAAGTGTTTCTCCTACAGTATTTGTTGTCTTTCCTCTTACGTCTTTATCTTCTTCACCATAGATAAATCTTACTACATAGTCACCTGGAATATATGATGTGAATTGATAGTCACCGTTTTCTCCTGTTGTATGTTTTCCTCTGACAATTTGTGTTCCATCATCACATATCTCTACAAGTTCTACTCTTAAGTCTGCTAATCCATTTTCTTGTATATATGTTAGTAATCCCTCATAGTTTTGAAGATCTGTTGCTGTATGTACTTCGTCTGTTATTGCTTCCCAAACACTACCATGTATTTCTCTTACATATCCACTGTTTGTAAGTGTTAGACTTACATACCATGCATCATCTTCTCTTACATCTGTTAATCTTCCAAGTGCTAATTTTAGCATACGAGCATTGTCGTCTGTTCTATTATTTACAAAGTTAGAATATGCTGATTGATATTCTGCTTTTAATGTTTCAAATTCTTCTATACTGAAGTTTCCTGGTCTTGAATCTGCGTCTAAATATCCATCTCTTGTCATATATCCATTTATTTCAGCATAGTTTCCGATTTCCCAAGTTCTTGAGTAATCAGCATTTTCTTTATCTGTATATAACTTATTATATAGATTTGCAGAGGCTTGATCCATCTTAAATGTTAATCGTATTTTTAATACATCTCCGTCTGTTATCATATATCCTGTATTAAATCTTACAAATAACTCTTTATACTGGTCTCCACTTGCATTAGTATAACTTGTATTTGCACTATCTTGTGCTGTTATTCCATATCTACTTGAATCAGATATTGTTACACTTCCTGTAATGTCTGTTCCATTTAATGTAACACTATAACCTGCAATAACATTTCCTTGGCTTGTTGTATATGAACTTGCCCATGAGAATTTGTTATTATAATAATCTGCCATCTCTACTAATGCTGTATCTGTTAAAGTAGCGTTTGTTATTGTTGTTTCATATGTCATGTAGAATTCTACTTGGTCATCAGTATAGTATGCAACACCATCTGTATTTTCTTCTTTGCAATAGTTATAGTCTTCTTCATAGATATATTGATGATATCCTGTTGCACCTGTATACATGTCATATACTGTATCATAGCCGTTCATTGATACTCTTGTATCTACTATATCAGTTATAAGTGATAGGTCTGTTGAGTCTCTTTCAACTAATCCTAAATGAACTTGTAACTGTCCTGGATATACTGTTTTTAAAGTATCTCCTGCGAATTCTATATCTTCTGATTCGCTGTTCATAGTGTTTTCATCTATCATGAATCTTTCTCCAGCATAATATGGATATAATCCGTTTGAAGTCTCAGAACTTATTCCGCCTTCTTTAGATGAATATCCTGCATATGCTGTTATATAGCTTGATTTGATATATTCTATCTTGTTTTCAATTTCATCATCGTCTGGATGATTTGCAATTACTTCTGAATATATGCTATCCATGCTTGGATATGAACCATTACTATTAATATAAGCATGTGTTCTGTCTGCTATTTCTTTATATATACTTTGTATTGTATAATAGTCGAATGCTTTTGTTGTTGAACCGATTTCCTTATATTGATTATTTAATGCAGTTCTATCTCCTGATAGTTCAGAACCTTTTGATGTTAAAGCCCATTCATCTGAGTTGTATTCTGCTTCACTACTTACTGTTGTTGTATACTCAATTCCGTTATATCTAAATTCTACATAGTATTCTTCAAATGGATCTACTCCCATGAATTCATAGTATCCATTTTCATCTGTCATTGTTGGGTTTGTACGTATTTCTCCTTCTTTTTGTACAAGTTCTGCAAGTGTACCATCTGCTTTATACAATGTAACTTCTACACCATAAAGTAGTTCTTCTCCTTCATCTAGTAATCCGTTAGATTCGTTTTCGTTTTCCTTTGTTGTTGTTTGGTCTAAGAATACTGTACCTGCAATTGTCATAAGTAATGGTTCTGGTTCTGGTTCCGGCTTATCTGGAATGTCTGGTATATCTCCAGTAAAGTCTTCTACTGTAATTTGTACTATATCTCCGCTTCTATCTGCACTCTCTAGAACTTCTGTTGTTAATGTTGTAACTGTTCTCATGATGTCTTCATCATTTTGTTCAATATAATCTGCAAGCCATGCTAGAACATCGTTATAGTCTAATTCAGTATTTTGCATTTGTTCTGTTATCCAGTCCTGTAAGAAAGTTTGTATATATCCATTTAAATCACTAAATTCGATTTCACCTGTTGCGAATTTATAGATATTGTCTCTTACACTATCATATAAGTATTGTACTACAACCTCACTGTCTGTATATTCTGTGTATTCTTGTAAGATTCCACTTACGTATTCAAGAGTAATATCTTTACTTTCTGATGTCATAGAGAATGCACCGTCAACCGAAATCTCAACTATGTTTAGAGTTATTTTTCCAGTGTAATTTGTTATGTCAAAACCATTATCCATGTTTTGGAAATCTTCTACTGTAAGGTCTAATACACCGCCTTTTGTTTGTCCTCTAATTATATTTGCTTTGTTGTCTATTAATTCTCCATAATTTCTAACACTTCCGTCTGCGTTATATACAACGCCTTCTGGGTCTGTGTATGCTACATGTATTTCGAAGTATGCTTCTTCTATTAAGTTGTTGTTTTCATCAACTTTAGCTATTTGTATTTTTGGTGTTCCACCTTTATTATCATATATCGTTATAGCTGCAGTATTTCTTCCGCTGTCTAATGATGATTCACCAGAGCCCGCGACTCCTGTTATAACACCTTTATCAATTACCAATGTTAATGTTGATGTTTCTTGTGTTATTGCATGGTTTGCCGGTGCTGCTGTTTCTTTTATTGTAACATTTACAACTCCTGTGAAGTATCCAAGGTATACTCCTTTTTGTTTAATATCATATGTAGATATTCTTGTAAATCCAAATATGTTTGTTACTTTTGTAAATTTCATTGAGTCAATTACTATTTCGTTTTCATATATGTCTACACCAACAAAGTTTAATGTTACATCAAATCTTGCTCCATATAGTAGCTCTCCGTCTGTTGCACATTTTTTGTATATTTCAATTCCTGGTTTTCCTGGTGGTGTCCAATCTGATGTTAGTATAATTGAGTATGTTTTGTAATGTCTTTCTCCGTCATTACTGTATCCCATCATTTTCTGTGTTTCATATGATGTTTGATCCCTATGTAAATAATATGCTGTTGCATTCCAGAAAAGTGTTCTTTGTACATTTACTCTTACTGGAGTATATGTAGTATGTGTCTCTCCTTCATCATCAGTATAGCTATCTTCTCTCATATACCAATACCATCCATTGAAGTTTTCATTATATGCTTGAGATGTAGTTTCTGCAGTATAATAGTATGAATATACTGTTCCGTCATATTCTGTCATTGTTCCTGTTACATGTTCTAGGTATTGGAAGTCTATTTTTGCATAAAATCCTGTAAAATCTTCTGGCTCCATACTTCCTCTATATACTATTATATAGAATTCTTTTCTTGAGTCGAAGCCTTTTATTTCTTCTCCGTCTGCTAGTTCATAATATGTTGTATCATGAATATGAGTTACTTTTCCTTCGTTTTCTTCTGTAACAGAACCGTCATAGCTATATGCTATTTTGAAAGAACCTCCAAGTTCTTCGATATTTATTTTATCTTGGTTATATACTGTTATGTTTTCAATTGCATTATATTTTATCTCATATCCGTCTGTTGTGTAATATACATCTATTGCTTCATCATCTACTGTGTAATCGATAAAGTATGGACCAAGTACATAGCAGTCTGCATTATCATCTTGCTCTACTAATGTATCTTTATATACGAATGTTCTATATTCTTCTCCGTCAATTTCTTCTGTTGTTTCTTCAATATGTTCTTGTGATAGTGCTCCACCTTTTTCATAGTTATATGCTTCTACTATATCTTCGTATTTATCTTCTCCTGCATCATCATGTATTGTTTCATAGAATGTTTGATATTTATTAGCAACATCTCCTAATCCTCTATCAGATGATGTATCTAGCATGTTACCAATATTTATTCCCATTTCCCATAATGCATATTGTTTTTCTTGAACTGTGAAATGTCCATTTGCTTTTTCTGCTGATGATAAGCTTTCAGGTTGTAGTGGTATTACACCATCTTCGTATACAAATGGTGCAGTCATTACAAATAATGCATTTTGATTTTCTTCTACTGAATATGTTGCTCCTGCATTGTATTCAATAGAATATACTGTAGGTTTTGATAAACCTGGAAGAGTAGCTTCTGCTTTTGCTACATCTGCCTCTTCATCAAAAGGTCCAGGTGCAACTCCAGGGCTACCTGCTGTTGGGTCATTAGCAGCTACCATTTCAGCGTAAAATTGATTCCAGTAGGTTATAAATGGGTTTGCTCTTAGAAATCCTTTATCTGTATATACTCCACGATATTTATAGTAAAGTGTTGATGAATCTGCCATGTATTCATCTCCTTTTGGAGATGTTGCCCATGAAATACTTGCATCCATTCCAACCTGTGTTGCTTTTGCTTCATATGCATCATATAAGTTTTGATGTGCTGTCATATATCTACTTATTTCTGCGCCTTTTTCAACACACCATAGAGTAATTGGATATCCTTCGTCTGAGAACACATTTACAACCATATTGTCCCAGTTGTATCTTGGTCTATCATTACTGAACACTTCTCCTTTTGAGCTACTTTCTACTACTGCTGCTTTTACACTGTCAAAGCTTATCATGAAAATTCCAAATAACATTACTACAATTAATGCTATTATTTGTAGTATTTTTCTGGATTTACTTTCTCTTTTTTCTATTTCGTTCATTTATTCTTACCTCCTTTCCTTCTATATTCTTGTTAAAACTTTCTTCTTTATTATGTAAGCACCTATTGCAAATATTGCAAGTACTCCAAGTACAATTCCTGTATAAACAACTACTCCACCTGTTTTTACTGTTATGATTACATCTGCTGTTCCGAAGTCGTCTTCTTCAGCTCCTTTATTTCCTGGTGTTGAGTCTGTATCTTGTATTCCTTGGTCATTTGATGCTTCATATATTTCTGCTGTATTGTTTACTAGTCCTGTATTTTCGTCTGTCATTGTTTTTGTAAGTACAAGTGATAGTTCTACTTCTTCACCTGGATTTATAATTCTATTTTCAAGTGAAGTATTATATAGGTTACCATCTGTATCTTGATACCATTCTGGATTTAAAGTAGAACTAAAGCTTAGGTCGCTTGGTATATAGTCTACTATCTTTTTAGCATATCCAGCAACGGCTCCTGTATTTTTTACTTTAAATGTATATGTTATTGCAACTACTGAGCCATTCATTTGTTTACCTGGTATTTCTACTTTTGCAAGGTCTGTATTGTCAAATGTATAGTTCTCTGTTCCTCTTGAATTACTTACTTGTATTAGTGAAACTCCTTTTGTAAGTTCTAAGTCGAATTTTATGCTTTCAACTAATCCTAAGTCAACATTATATGTATTGCTTGAAAGTACTATTGTATTTGTTGCTGCATAATTTTTTTCATTTCCGTTTATTGTAAGTTCCATATTTATTGCATCAGAGTTTACTGTTGTATTAATTCCTTCTGCTTGATATGTTGTTACATCATATTTTGTATTGTCATATTCAAATGCTACTACATATCTTCCTTCTGATAAGTTTTGGAATAAATATTCTCCACTTTCATTTGTTTCAGCATTTGATATTACATTATTTGTTTCACTATCTAATAGGTATACCTTTATACCTGATAATATACTTTCGTCTGCATCTCTTTGTCCATTTCTATTTGCATCTAACCAAGCTATTCCAGATAATCTATATGTTGTTTCTCCTGGATTTTCTCCATTTCCTCCTTGATTATTATTATCATCTGGATTATAGCTACTTCCTATTAATGTATGTGTTATTGTGTTTGCTTCTAAGTTTTCTATTTGTTCAGAATTTAATACTACTCTATTTGTTATTTCTCTTGAAGCTGTGCTTATTTCATTTGCTCTTGCTGTTACATATATTGTTAATGTTTCTCCTGATGCTAATGTTGTTTCTATATTTACAACACTACCTCCATTTGTATTTTTTGTTACTGTTTCTCCATTTTGTGTATAGCTATATTCTATAAAGCTTAAGTCAGTTGGTAAATAGTCTGTAATTCTAGCTTCTGTATCTCTTGATGATGAATTTTTTACTGTTATTGTATAAGTAATCTCATCTCCTGCTGAAATATTTCCTTCTGGAATATTACTTGTTTGAGATATTGTAAATTCATCTTTGTATACTTTTGTTGTTAATGTGTTACTTTTAACTTCTTCTGTACTTCCTTCATAAGTAGCTGTAAATGTTATGTCTGTGTTTAATTCATATACTCCATCTGGAAGTTCTGCATTTGTACAATATAGAGTAATGTATTTTCTACTATCTAATGTGTCAAAATTCCATGTAACTGTTCTTGTATTTTCATCATATGTTCCATTTTCTGTTGCACTAGAAAATGTTAATCCTTCTGGTAATACACATTTTACTACTATATTTGTTACTTCTTCTTCGGTATTTTTTGCAACTTCTACACTATATGCTCTGTTTGCTCCAATTGGTGCTTCATCTGATGATGTTGTTGAAGCTTCTAGTTTTATTTTATTATTTGATGTATCAGGTTTTGCAATTGTATTTACTAATTCATTTGATGTAAATTCATCATTGTATCCTTCTTCTTTAGCAATTGTTTTTATGCTAATAGTATTATCTTCTTGATTTTCTGTGTCAACATATACGCTTGTCATCAATGTGAATTTTACTTCTTTTGAAGAATTTGCTTCTATTTCTCCTACATCTATATTTGTTGTTTCTGTTTTATAATCTCCTTCATCTGAAACATAGAAAACATTATTTGGTAATTCTAATGTTAGAGTAATATTATTTGTTTTTCTATTTGCTTTGTTTGTAACTTTCGCTGTGTATTCTATCTCTGTATGTTCTTCAACTTCTGCATTGTTTTCTACATTTGCTGTTAAGTTTACCTCTAAGTTAGGTCCTGTTCCTGTTGTTATTCCGACAGTTGGTGCTTCTGTAACTTCTGTTGTTTCTGATTGCACGCTTATTCCGTCTTGTATTTCTTCTCTATTGTAATATACTGCGAATGTTCCATATGCATATTCATCGTGTTCAAGGCCTTCTGGTATTTCAACATTATAGCTAAAGCTAATTGTGTCTCCTGTATTTAATGAAAATTCATTTAATACTATCATAAATGATTTTATTTCTGTTAGACTGTTTGCATCTGTTGTCCAACCATTTTGACTGTCACTTAAATCTCTATTTGCTTCTCCATTTTGGCTATAATATACTGTCATTTGGTCTTGACTAACTCCTGTTAAGCTTCTAATTGTTGTTGCAATCTTAGCTGTGAATGTACTTCCTAAGTCTTTTTGTTCTTCAATTGTTTTATTTCCTTCAAATGGTGTTCTTCCAAGTATAACTACATTTTTTGCATTATATCTGTAATTGTTTATAACTGTCATGTTTACTGTTGCTTGTCTTGCTTCTGCTTTTGCTTCGATTTCTCCAACTTCTGCTTTTCCACTTATTGATGTTGCTGTTTCTCCATTATTATTGTAATTTGTAATTTGATTTACTGTTACCATTCCTACTGGTGCAACAAAGTTCATTGGTGTATATGTATTTATTACTTCTCCTGTTGTTTCATTGCTTACATTCATTTGAATATTTTCTGTTCTTGTAGGTGTTAATTCATCTACTGTGATGTCTGCTTTCATTACTAATGTTGCGCCTTGTGTTTGTGCTTCTTTATTAAATTTTGTTTGTTCTCCAGTCAATGCTATTCTGATTACTTTATTTCCATTTTCGTTTGTATACATTGTTGCACTTTCAAAAGCTAGTTCTTGTTCATATAAAAGTCTAACATTTTCTGCTTTAATGTCTGTTACATACTTTGGAAATACTATCTCTATTACAGGATTTTTATATAGTATTGTATTTGCTTCTGTTGTTTTTAGTGTTACTCTTAATTCTACTCCTTCATTTGTTACAACTGTTGAAATATTGCTTTTTCCTAATGTCAATTCGGCTTGTGTTGTTGGTTCTTCTAATTTCATTTCTTTACTTTCATTTCCAGATAATACACTTGATGTACCTAAAATTACTTTTCCGGAAATTTCAGTTTTGATTCCTGTGAATAATTTTTCTTGTTCTTTTGAATATTCTAATGGTTTTATTTCTCTTCCATTTTCTATTTTTAGCATTCCTTCTGATATTGGTTTGCTTGTTTCTATTCTTATATAATTTACTTCATCTGTATATGTATATTCTAAGTTATCTTTATTTAATGTAGTAATTAGATTGTCATCTTCTCCATAGATATTGATATATCCGTCTTCTCCTAAAATTCCTAGGAAGTTTTCTGATGCTATTTTTGTATATGTATATATTGGTTCTGATGGATATTCGTTTTGATTTGCATCTAAGTAGCTTGTTTCATTTTCTAAAACTATACTGTCTACTAAATCTCTGCTTCCTATATTTGCTGTCCATGTATCTACGTATTCTGTATTGTCTGCTCCTGAAACTAACATATATCCTTTTTGTAAGTTTTCTACATTAGTAGATATGCCATATGTCATTATATCGCCAATTTTTTCGTTAAGTGTTAATGTTTCATTTACTGTTCCTGTTACAATACTATTTTCTTCATTATATAATGTTATATTGCTATTTACTTTCATTTCTATATTTGCTGATGAAACTATTGCTTTTTCTCCGTATACACATGTTACGATTATTTCATCTTGTACATCTTTCATCCAAGATATTGTTCCGTCTTCTTTTGCTTCATTATTTATTGTTAGTACTATTTTTCCGTCTTGATATGTATAGTCTTCACCTTGAATAAATGTTTTTCCATTTTCTCCGTTGCTAGCTTTTGTAGATGTTGATGAAAGTACAACTGTTGTTGGATCTACTCCATTTATTTTAGGGATTTCTATTTCTATAACTGTCTGTTTTGCAGGTAATACATTTCCTACTATATTTGATTTTACTAATTGTTGAAGTACTACTCCTTTTTCTCCATTTATATCAAACTGAACATATTTAGATATTTCACTTTCTAAATTTGCTTCTGCTTCCGCTGTCATTTTAGCATTAACTTCTATTGTTTTAGAAATGCTAATATCGTCTCCATTGTTATTTACATATGTTCCTTCTAATATAATGTCTGATATTTTATTAAAGTCACTAACATTAAAATCTGAACCAGTATTCATCTTGATTGGTATTTCAAGTACAGCTGATTCTCCTTTATCTATTTGATTTAATGTTATTGTATTTGTTTCAGTATCTATATCTTGTACTAGGTCAAGTGTTTCTTCACTTTCTACTAAGCTGAAATTTGAATTTTCTAATTTTACTTTTCCATTTGTAAGATATCCTTCTGAAACTTTAATACTTAAGTATAGATTATCACTATTAGTTCCTAAATCAATATCTTTTGTGTGTGTTTCTACTCCTTCTTCTTGAAAATATGCGTCAAACTCTATGTTTGCTTTGTCGACTGATTTGTCTTGTTCTTCTAACTCAACACTTGCAGCAAAAGTTTCTTGCGCATAAATTCCAAGCAATGCTATGTTGGCGAATGTAAGTGTAAATACTAGCATTGTTGCAAGTAGTTTTGTTAAGATTTTTTTGTCCATAGAAATACCCTCCTAATTTCTAATAACTCTAAGTAATATTATACTCGTTTTTTTTGCTTTTTTCAATATTTTTCGCATTATTTTTGTATTATTTTTTATGTAAATTTGTTAAATTAATAAATATATTGTGTTTTATTTTATTTATATTATATTTATATAATATTTTACATTTTTTTACTTTTTTTTCAATACCCATTTGCTTTTGATATTTTTATCTATGTTTATTCCTTTACGGATGCTACATTCCTGTTTCATATAGCTTTTTATTAATTTTTCTTTACTTTTTTATTTCAATTTTATTACGTTTTGTTTTTTTGTTTAGGGCTAAGCTATTCTGCCAATGGGGACGGTTCTGAATGGCAGAATTTTTCTTTGTTTTGATTGGAACTTTTTTGTAATTTTTGCATAATATACTATTGCTTTATATAAGATAG
>CALWZW010000014.1 GCA_944386135.1 uncultured Clostridia bacterium
TAGAAACCAAATGGTAAAAGTCAAAACCAAACCAAAACCAAAACCATTATAGTTTCCAACCATAAAGAGAAATTTTAACCATATTAGGTTAATCACTATAGACAATTTATCACATATTTTTTCATAAGTCAACCTTTTTCGGTTAATTTTATTTTTTATATTGTGATAAACTATGTGTAATGTATAGGTATTTATGTAAATCTTTAATCCAATATTAATCATATAACACTCTAAAATCAGAAAGGTAAATAATTATGACTTTAAATGATGCTATAAAGCTAAGAATCAAAAAACTATGCAAAGAAAAAAAAATTACCTTGAATAAATTAGCAACCTTATCCCGGAATAACACAATCCACACTTGCAAATATAATGTCTGGCAATACAAAATATCCAACAGTTATTACAATTTCCTATATATGTCAAGGTGTTCAAATAGATTTGAAAGATTTCTTTGATGATAGTGTATTCTACAATTTAGATGACGAATAAAAGAGTTAAAAGATATCAAATCTTTTAACTCTTTGAAACTGTTTTTTATTGTATGGGAAAAATCGACTTTTATCTTGACCTTATGTGGATTTTTCTGTATACAATAAGGTTAGACTTCACATGTGTGTGTCGAAATCTTTAATTTCGTTAACGCACGCCTTTCTTATATTATTACATCTCTTTTTAATTCTTTTTTATCCATTACCCCTAGTCCTATAAAAGAATTGTTTTTATCATATACTCTATAAATTCCATCAAATTCATCAAATTTTAATTTTACGCCATTTAAAAACATGTCAAGTAGCTTATCATTAAGAACAATTTTTGGGTCCTTATTAAACAATTCCTCTATGGTAATTATTTTGTGTTTAAAAAAATCAATGCTATCTTTGTTCTCTTCTATTTCTTTTAAACTTACAGAATTTGATATATCAAATTCCCCGCACTTTTATTCTATTTAGAGAATACATATATCCAATTGTGCCTAA
Organism: uncultured Clostridia bacterium; assembly: GCA_944386135.1. GTDB lineage: Bacteria > Bacillota > Clostridia > TANB77 > CAG-508 > JAAWPK01. The sequence continues at coordinate 981 of CALWZW010000014.1, forward strand.
TTTTGTTGCAATATCTTGACATAACGTTCTAATATATGTACCTTTTGAAGAATGAACAGTGATTCCAATTATATTTTCTTTTTCATTTATAAATCGAAGTTTTATATCATATATTTCAATTTCTCTTTCAGGAATATCTACCGTTTTTCCCTCTCTTGCATACTCATATAACTTTTTCCCGTTTAATTTTATTGCAGAATATATTGGAGGAATTTGCTTCTGTTTTCCTATAAATTTTGCTAAAGTGTCACTTACTTGACTTTCTTCGACTCTATTTACATATCTTTCCTCTAAAACTTTTCCTTCTCTGTCTAAGGTATCTGTCTTTACTCCAAGTTTTATTTCAGCCTCGTAAACCTTATCATGATTTATTAAGTATTTAGATATTTTAGTTCCTTTTCCTACAAGTAAAGGAAGGACCCCTGTTGCCAAAGGGTCCAAAGTTCCTGTATGTCCTATTTTTTCATTTAATACTTTCTTTACTCTATACACTATATCATGAGAAGTATAGTTTTCTGGTTTATTTACTACTAAAATTCCATCCATTTACTATTCACTTTACTTTCCAAATGTTAAGTATTCTATTACTCATAAACTAATTTAAAAATAGTTTTGCTCTATCAATAATCTTTTCCTTTGCTAATTCCAAAGAATATGGTATAGTACATCCAGCAGCTCTAATGTGTCCACCACCACTAAATATTGAAGCAACTTCTGCAACATTAACATATTCATTTGAACGTAGAGAAGCTTTAAATCCCTTCTCAGTTTCTCTTAAGAATATTGATACTTCTACGCCTTCTAAATCCCTTCCTATTTCTACTAGACCTTCATGGTCACCGAGGCTGTGCATTTACATTTTCTTCATCCATTTTTGTTATATATGTAAATGCAATCTTACCATTTTCAAAAAATTCCATTCTATTTACTGCAAGTTTTGTAAGTTCGAAATTTGCTATTGTTTTAACTTGCAAAACCTTTTTATATACCTCTGAAACATTAACGCCAAGTCTAAGCAAATTTGCTGTAAATTCGAAAGTTTCTGTAGTTACTCCCTCATATTTAAATCCACCTGTGTCTGTAATAATACTGGCTAATATACATGTTCCAATATCTTTATTTATATTTATTCCGATACTTGTTAATACTACTATTAGTATTTGTGCACATGCTGGAGCAACTGGATCTACATAATTATAATCTGCGAACATCGCATTTGTACCATGGTGATCTATAGAAATCTTAGTTTTTGCTGTATCATACCATGGTTCAAATCCTTCTAATCTATTTGTATCTGTACAATCTAGTGCAATTCCTAAATCATATTGTATGTCTTCTCTTCCAGCTTTCTTTATCTCATTTGCACAAGGTAAAAAATCAAATGTTCTTGGATGCTCTGGTATGACTACGTCAACATCTTTGCCTAGTTGTTTTAAAGCCTGATACATTGCAAGTGAACTTCCTATTGCATCTCCATCTGGTGATTCATGAGTAAGTATCACTACAGTTTTAGCTTTTTCTATCTCTTCTTTAATGTTATCTAACGTCATAAGTTTACTCCTTCTTTATAATTAATCTTCTTTCTTAGGTAGTATCTCCTTTAATATTTGGTCGATTTTTGCTCCATATTCCATAGAATCATCCAACACAAATATAAGCTCTGGAGTAATCCTTAGGTTTATTCTTTTTGCTATCTCACTTCTAATAAACCCTGATGATTTTTTTAGATTTGCAAGTGTATCTTTTACATTTTTTGAATTTAAGATACTTACATATACTTTTGCATATTTTAAATCAGGTGTAATTTTTGCTCTGGTTACACTTATCATTCCTGTAATCTTAGGGTTATTAAGTTCATAGTTAATTATATTACTTATTTCTTTTTTTAATTCCTCGTCAATACGACCTAGTCTATTACTATTTTTGGCATTCATCTTCTTCCTTCACTCCCTCATCTTTAGCTAAAGGTTTTGAACTTTTATATTTACGCATTAAAATGCTTTGTCTTACTCTTCTGGAGTGTTCCACTGGATCTATTCCGTCTTTTATTTTCTTTTGAAATTTCTTTTTTGCTTCGTCTATTGCCATATTTATATCACCCTTTCTAAGGCTCTTCTGGTTGGAAAATTAGGAATTATTTTTCAACCCCATTGCCATTTTAATAAATATAGTTTTTGTATATAATTTATTATTTTTTTACTTCTTCCATAATAAATATCTCTAGTGTATCTCCCTCTTTTATGTCATTGAAATTCTCTATTTGTAATCCACATTCGTAACCTGCAGCAACTTCTTTAACATCATCTTTAAATCTCTTAAGTGATACAAGTTTTCCTTCGTGAATTACAACATTATCTCTTATTACTCTTACTCCTGCATGTCTTGTTATTTTTCCGTCTAATACATAGCATCCAGCAATTGTTCCAACATTACTTACTTTAAATGTCTGTCTTATTTCTGCATTTCCTATTACCTTTTCTTCAAAAGTTGGGTCTAGCATGCCCTTCATTGCTGCCTCAACATCTTCTATTGCTTTATATATTACAGAATATTGCTTAATTTCTATTCCTTCTTTTTGTGCCATATCTTTTGCAATTGGTTCAGGTCTTACATTAAATGCTATAATTATTGCATGTGCGACTTTTGCAAGAGTAACATCAGATTCTGTAACTCCTCCAACATTTGCATGAATTACTTTTACTTTAACTTCGTCATTTGAAATTTTTTCTAAGCTACTTGTTACAGCTTCCACAGTTCCTTGTACATCTGCCTTGACTATTAAATTCAATTGCTTTAACTTATTTTTTTCAATTTGTGAGAATAAATCATTTAAACTCAATGTTGACATTGCATTTATAGATTTTTCTCTTTCTTGACGTTTTCTCTTTTCTATTAAATGTTTAGCTGTTTTTTCATCTTTTACTTCATAAAATGTCTCTCCTGCCTCTGGTACTTCTGTTAATCCTATTATTTCTACTGGTGTAGAAGGTCCTGCTTTCTTTACCTTCTTTCCTTTGTCGTTTACCATTGCTCTTATTCTACCTATGACAGATCCTACAACAATTGTATCTCCTACATCTAATGTTCCTCTTTGTACAAGCATAGTTGCTATTGGTCCTCTAGTCTTATCTAGTCTAGCTTCGATTACAACTCCTTTTGCTTGCTTCTTTGGGTTTGCTTTTAATTCTTGAACATCAGCAACTAATAGTACCATTTCTAATAGTCCATCAATATTTATTCTTTTCTTTGCTGAAATTTCAACAAATACTGTGTTTCCTCCCCATTCTTCTGGTACTAAATCATATTTCATTAGCTCTTGCTTTACTTTTTCAGGGTTTGCTCCTTCTACATCTATTTTATTTATTGCAACTATTATTGGTATATTAGCATTTTTTGCATGATTTATTGCTTCTACTGTTTGAGGCATTACTCCATCATTTGCTGCAACTACTAAAATAGCAATATCTGTAACTTGTGCTCCTCTAGCGCGCATACTAGTAAATGCTTCGTGACCAGGAGTATCTAGGAATGTTATTGTTCTTCCATTTACTTCAACTTGATATGCACCTATATGTTGTGTTATTCCTCCTGCTTCTCCTTCGATAACATTTGTTGATCTAACAGCATCAAGAAGTGATGTTTTACCATGGTCTACGTGTCCCATAACTACTATTACTGGTGGTCTTGGTTCTAAATCTTCAGGTTTATCTTCTGAGTCATCAAATAATATATCTTCTTCTGTTACAATTTCCTTCTTTTTTGCGGTTATTCCGAAATCTTGAGCAATTAAATAAGCTGTATCAAAATCAATTTCATTATTTAAAGTTGCCATTATTCCATAATCAAGTAGTTTTTTAATGATTTCACCTGTTGTTTTTTTCATTTCTTGTGCTAAGTCTTTTACAGTTATTGATTCTGGTATTGTTATTTCTGTTAGTTTAAATATTTTTTGTTTTGTTCTTTCTTCGTTTGGATTATTTTTCTTTTTACCTCTTTTTCCTCTTACTGTTGTTAAATCATAATAGTCTAGCATTCCTCCTTCTAAATCTCCAAACATATTTGAAAGTTTACTTTCTTGTTTTAAATTTTTAAGTTTTCCTGAATCAAAGCTTTCTTCTTTTCTTGACTTTGCATTTTTTCTTTGTCTATTTTCTTCAGAAATATTTTTATTATTTTTCTGTTTTGTCATACTTCTATTGTATTCGCGAGTTGTTTCTTTTTCTCCAAGGTCCTGTGCCATGATATTTTTTATGTTTTTCTCTATTCCCTTTTCATCTAAAGATCTTCTTTGATTATTTCTGAAGTTTCCTCCATTATTATTTCTATTTTGATATTTATTATTTCTATCAAATCCAGAACGGTTATCACTATTATTTCTATTAAAATTATTTTGTTTACGATTATTACTTTGATGATTGTTTTCGAATCTTGGTTTATTATTATTTTGGAATTTATGTTTTTCATTATGTTCTTCGTTCTGCTTAAAAGTATTTTTTCTATTTTCAGTATTATTTATACTTTCTTTAACTTTTTCTGTTGGCTCTTCCCTTTTAATTTCTTTTTTTATTTCTTTTTCTTCCTTTACTTCTATTTCTTTCTTCTCTTCTTTTACTTCTTCTTGTTTCATCTCTTTTATTTCTTTTTCTTCCTCTTGCTTTTTAGATTCTTCTTTTTTTGGCTTAGAAGGAATTCCAAATAATTCGCTTGCTGTCATAGGTTTTGAGGGTTTATTTCTATAGACAATGTTATATTCTTGGTTCCTATTTCTTTCTACAAATCCTACATCTTTTCTTACCTTTTCTGCTTTATCTTCTTTTTGTTTTTCCTTTTTTGCAAGTTCTTCGTCTGAAATAATAACTTCTCTTCTAATTATTACAGGCGTGTTATTTGCCTTATCTTTTTTTGGTTCGTCATGTTTTGATGTAGCATTATTTACTTTTTCTTTTTTATGATTTTGCATTTCTTTTTCTATTTTTTTCGCTGTTTCTTCATCTACTGTATTTAAATGACTTTTTACATCTAATCCCAATTTATTTGCCACATCCATAACTTCCTTACTTTGTTTATTTAATTTTTTTGCTAACTCATGTATTTTTATTTTACCCATAGCAAGTCACCCCCGTTATATTTTTCAATTATTCCGTTTAGAAAAGTTTTTATCTTTTATACCTACAATCGCTCTATTTTTCTTTCCTATTATATTGCCAAGTTCTTCCATTGTACTAAATTCTATTACTTTTACTTCATTATTAGTACAAACAAATTTTATATTTTCTCTCGACTTTTCGGAAATATCTTTTGCAATTATCACTAACTTTATTTTATGCTTTTGGACTTCTTCTTCTACAGCATCCATTCCAGAAACTACTTTTCCGTGCTTTTGCTGCTATACCTATCATTCCTAGAATTTTTTCTTTATCTGTCAAGCATTACACCTCTCAATTCATTATATTTTTCATCACTAATGTTTATCTTTAAAGCTTTTAATATTTTTTTGTTTTTTATCAATTTGTTTAAGCATTCTTCATTTCTACATATATAGGCTCCTCTTCCACCTGCAGATTGATTTTTATCTATTGATATTCCTTTTTCCAAGCTAACTATACGTATGAGATTGTATTTATTATCTTTCTTTCTACAGCCTATACATGTTCTAGTTTCTTTACTATTCTTCATTATTTTCCTCTGTTACTTCTTCGTTTTCTTCTTGCATTTTCATAAGCATATCTCTGAATTGAGTCTCTGATTTTATATCTATCTTCCAATTTGTAAGTTTTGCAGCAAGTCTTGCATTTTGTCCTGATTTACCTATAGCTAATGATAATTGGTCATCTGGTACTATTACTCTTGCTGATTTTTCTTCATCATTTATGTCTACTGCCATTACTTTTGCTGGAAGTAATGCTGATGAAATAAATATAGCTGGGTCTTCGTTCCATTCTATTACATCGATTTTTTCACCATTTAGCTCGTTTATTATGTTTTGAATTCTAACTCCTTTTTGACCTACACAAGAACCAACTGGGTCAATATTTTCATTTTGTGCATGGACAGCAACTTTACATCTGTTTCCTGGGTCTCTTGATACGCTTTTTACTTCTATTAATCCTTCATATATTTCTGGTATTTCAAATTCAAATAGTCTTTTAACAAAGTCACCTGCTGTTCTTGAAACTATAACTTGTGGTGCTCCTTTTGTTCCTTTTACAACATCTAATACATATGCTTTTACTTTGTCATTTACTTTATATTTTTCTGTTGGTATTTGTTCTTTTGCAGGCATTATTCCTTCAAGTTTTCCTAAATCTAGTATTACAACTCCTGTATCAGCTTTTTGAACTATTCCTGATACTATTTCTCCTTTTCTTTCATTGAATTCACCAAATACTATATCTCTTTCTGCTTCTCTTAGTTTTTGAATTATAACTTGTTTTGCTGTTTGAGCTGCGATTCTACCAAAATTTCTAGGATTTAATTCTATGTCAACAGTATCTCCTATTTCTAATTGCTTGTTAATAGTAGATGCCTCATCTTTTGTAATTTGAAGTACAGGATTTTCAACTTTTTCAACAATTTCTTTTACAGAATATATATGAGTTTCTCCTGTTGTAGAATCTACTACAACTTTTACATTTTCGCTATCTTTATAGTTATTTTTATATGCTGTAATTAAAGCCGCTTCAATTTGCTCTATTAAATATTCTTTTTTTATACCTTTCTCTTTTTCCAATGTTTCTAATGCGATTTCTAGTTCTTTATTATCAATAGCCTTCATTTTTCTATCATCCTTTCTATTTACCAATTAAATTTTATTTTTATTTGTGCTATATCTTTTCTATCTATTTCATTCTCTTTAGAAGATGTTTGTATATAGATTTTATCTTTATCAAATTTTGTAAGTAATCCGATTAATTACCTTTTGTTTTTCTATTGGTCTAAATAATTTTACTTCTACTTCTTTTCCTATATTTTGTTTTAAATGTTTATCTTTTCTTAAGATTCTTTCTATTCCTGGTGATGATACTTCTAAAAAATATTGTTTATCTATATAATCTGCTTTATCCAAGATTTCATTTATTTTGTTTGAAACTTTTTCACAATCTTCTAAGTTTATTCCTTCTTCTTTATCTATGTACACTCTCAAGAAGTAATCTTTTCCGCTCTTTTATATATTCTACGTCATATAATTCATAGCCTAAACTTTGTATTGTTCCGTTCTATTAGATCTTGTACCTTCTCCTCTATATTTGCCAAACATATCCTTCCTTTCAATTTTAATCCCTTAACACACGTAGAGAGTGGAATTTGTTTCCACTCTCCTAATCTCATTCTAGTACATAATCATTATATACTTATTTTGCCCATCTGTCAAGGTTTTTATGAATATTTTGTGTATAATTTTTCCATTTTTCTATTACTTAAATTTTATGAAACATTTTTATTTTGTTTAATTTAAAGTCACATATATACGTTAATTTATTAGTTTGTTTACTCTTTTTATGTATTTTAATTATTTTATTAACTTGTTTTGCGGTATTTTGTGTGTATTTTAACTTGTTTTGAGTTATTTTATGTTGAGTTGAATTAACTTGTTTTAAAATATATTTAAGTAAGGTTAAAGCCAACATCTTTTATTTTATTTCGAAATGGGGGTCATTTATGTACAATAGGCTAAGAGAACTCAGAGAAGATAAAGACTTAACTCAAATTCAAGTTGCAAAATATCTTGATATGTCTCAAACAGGTTATTCGCAATATGAAATTGGTAAAAATGATATTCCTACAAGAGTGCTTATCAAATTATCTTTGTTTTATGGAGTATCAGTTGATTATTTACTTAATGTGACTAATGAAACTAAACCTTATAAAAGAGCATAACATCAGTAAAATAGTGTAGTGAAAAAACACTACACTATTTTACTATATCTATCATATTTTCTTTTTCCATTCCTTCTAAATTATAATATGTCGATGGAACTAAACCGTACTATTACATTTTCAATCAGCACGACTTCATTGCTTATTGTGTCTTCTATAGTATCATAAGGTGTAAGTATACTTACTTCACAGCTCACGTCTAAATATAGTCTATGTATTGTTTGATTTATTCCGCGCACTTTCAAATTCACTTCTTACTTTTGTCGTAACTGTTCCTGACATAGAGACTTCTATTGGAATACTTGGTCCTATTCCAGAAAATATTTTTGTTCCTGTAAAGCTCCCGAAGTTTTAAATATATTTTACTTTTATCTTTATTGGAAAACTCTTCTTGTATTTTTATAGCTATGTCTGAGGTTATTTCATTTATAGCAATTATATTGGATTGAAGCATTGTTATATTTCCATCGTCATCTCTATATATAGTTACTAAATCCTCATAAACATAATTTGACATAACTTCTGTTGCTTTTTGATTTGATACTAGTGTAGCTTCTTTTTTACTTGTATCTATGCAAAGTTTATTTATTATTGGATTTATTCCACCTATAATCCATACCATTACACAAATTGCAATAATAATTATTAACAATATTTTTAATAATTTTGCTTTTTTTAAATCGTCTTTTCCCTTTGGAAATTTACTAAAAAACATCTTTGGTATAGCTATTCTTCTTCTCGAATATATTTTATCCATACACTATATTATGATTATACCACTACTTGTGTTCTACAATTTGAACATTTAGGAATAAATAATTGCATTCCTACATTTATTTTGTCTGGATTTTCTATATTATTTATTCTAGCAATATCCTCTACTGTGCTTTTGTACTTTTTGGCTATTTTCCATAATGTGTCACCTGGCTTTACAAAATATATTACCATGCTATATGGATGCTCTTCTCCTCCTTCTGTTTCTTCTATATTGTCAATTACATTTACTGTCTCTAAATTATATGAATTTGTATTTAATTCTAAATCAATCTTTGCCGTAACCTCCATTTCATCTGCAATAAATTCTCTAAACTTTGGTACAATATGCGTATTTATTTGACTTTCTTCCTTTATTCCTTCTATTGCCTGTGTACAATTAAATGGAATATTTCTATTTAAAATTATTACATTATCTTCATTGCTATTTGTTAGTAAAAATTTAAGTTCAATTTCTCCGTTCCATCATAATTTTGTCTCTCGTTACATTAGTCTCACTTATAGATGTTCTTACCTGTACATCACATATTTTTGTATATTCTATATCTTCTAGTTTTATTTTTTCCCTAATGTTTATTATATCTTCTGTATTTCTCATATTTACCATTGTGTTTATTTTGTTTTCTTTAAAGTTTAAATTTCTGCTTGGGCTGTACATATCTTGTATTATATTTATCTCTTTATTTTCAAATACTCTAGCAAAAATTTCAAATTCTATTTCTACATTTATTGAATGGTCTTCTTTGCTATTTGGCTTTAGAATAATATTTTTTAATTTATAGCTTACATCACATATGTTTTCTTCTGAGACTCCAACAACATCAATAAATCCCATAAGTGGAATTGTTTCTTCTAATGTTTTTATTTTTCCACTTTCTGTTAAATATAAAATTCTCACTTCTATATCTGCTTTTGCAAGTACTTTATTATAGCTCATTTTTGTATCTCTATTCATTAAGTTAAATTCTACATTTAATATTTCTTCTAATCCATCTGTATCATCAATAATAAGCGTTTCTTTTGCTACTGCTTTTGTTGAATTTTGACCAATTAATGAGTTCATTTTTAGTAACATTACTTGTGTTTGTATATCATCTACATTATTAATTTCTTTTACTATTTCCTCTTTCTCATTTGAAAATATATTTGCTTTTACTTCTAACATTGCTTTAAAGTTTACTTTTCTTCCATTTAAAACTTTACATTCAATATCTTTTACTATTACTTCTTCATCTAATACCATCCTACTTTCTATTCCTGGAAAATCAAGTATTTCAGTAAAATCTATACTTGTATTAAATCCTCTTATTCTTTCACTTTCACTATCTGCTAAGTACATCAAATATATATTTACATTTCCATCTATTCTTATCTTACATTCTAATATTTCTTTTTTATATATACATACATTTCCCGTCATATTTACCGCATTTAATATATCTGGTTTTGTATCTGGTATTACAACATCTCCTTGAACCGCTATGTTAAAATTTTTGCTTCCTACAATTTTGTTTATGCATAAACTATCCTTTACAGTGTCTATCATTAAATTTCCTCCTCATTTACCTTATTTTTTATTTACTTTTTTATTATATATATGTAGACGAGCAAAAAAAATTCCTAATTTCTTAGGAATTTTACTTTTATTAAATATAAATATTAGTTCAAGTTTTCTTCTGTCTCTTGTCTTATTCTCTTTGGTTCTTCTGCCTTTGGTGGTATTATTGATGAATAACTTTCTCCATCAAATATTTGAAGGTCTATTGTTCTAGTTAATACATCTGTATAACTATATGTTGCATTTCCTTCTTCTTCATTATACTTTACAACAAATAAATTAGGATATGCTTTTTGTAAAGTAGCTTCTTTTTCAAAAAATTTACTTCTTCCAAGTGTTCCTTTTACTATAATCTTTTGTCCTATTTTTTCTTCAATATCTCCCCTTAAGTTGGCTATATCATTTCTGTAAATCATTTGATCACCCGCTTTACTAAGATGAAGAAATTATATCATTTTTTACATAATATGTCAAAAATGATATTTTTTTGTAAATTGGTGAAAGTATTGATTTTTCAACTTTTTCTTGATGTTTGCAGCTTATATTACATTTGTGTTACATTTATGTTTCCGTTTTGTTACATGGTTAATTTTCCTTTTGCATATCTCCCTCCAACTCTCTTGCCTCCATCTCCGAAGTTCTTTCGAAATATCTTTTACAGTTACTATTCTATTTCTATCTGTAACTGCTATCTTTTCTGCTACAATTAAAGGATCCATAAAATCAATTAATATCCTTGCTGGAGATGATGCAAAATTAGCACCGCGATGCAATTATCGCTTCAAAAAAGCTTTGACATGCTCCTGCAAATATTACTAAATCTTTTCCTGCTATTACTGCTCTTTTTGCTTCAATTACAGAATTTATAAAATACTTTGAATTTCTATAATTGTATATATCATTATAATTTGTTCCGTTCCTTATCATTCCATCATGTCCGAGTTATAACAACTATATCAGGGTTATATTTTCTAACTAATCCACCAATTACTTGTGGTTGCCTATTTTCTGGAATATTCTTTACTATTGCTTTTAACCCTAATTTTTTATAATATCTTTCTGATTTTTGACTATATTTTCTGTCTCCATCTAAATGAAGTATTAATGCATTCGAAATCTTATTATCTACGTATCTATTTTTTTCTTTAATAAATAACTCTTTGCCTACCATATTTATACGCTTTTTTAATTTAGTTTCTATACCTCTTTTTTCTGTTTCTATTTGTTCTTTTTCTACCTTTTCTAAATCCTCAATAGGTGCATCTGCTTCAATACGATAATGCAATCCGTTTTAGTATTGCATAAGCTTTTTCTGTTCCTTTTATCTTTATTATCCTATCTATATAAAATAGTATATCTTTACCATAAGATATTCTTCCTACAATATCGCCTTTTTTGAATTCCACTTTTTCCACCTCATATATTGTTTCTTATCTATCTTATGATTCTTTTCGATAAAATGTGACCTTTGGTTGTTTAGGAACTTGCGTTTTTTCATTTTTTAAGCTTTTTGCATATATTTTTATAAATTGTTAATAATAGTTAACATATTCATCTATTGTCAGAAAGGAGGTATTTTCATGGCAACTCAAAAACATTTATTTATTACTGGTACATCTAATGTGTCTTGGAAAGATGCAGTAGTACAAGCAGTAAATGAAGCTTCTAAAACAATAGACTATTTAACAAATGTCAAGATACTAGAGCAAAGAGCAACAATTTCTGGTAAAAAGCTTACAGAATACTTTGTAGATTTAGACTTGGTATTTTGTATTGACAGAGAGCGTGAAGACTAAAATTTAATCAATAATCGTCATCTGGCATCGTTGCTACTCATTCAAAATCAATTCAACGTACAAAAAGTACGTCTCATTGATATTTGAATTCGTGCGCCTTGCCATACAACAATTCTTGATTAAATTTGAAATATTATTTCAGAAAGGAATAAATTAAAATTATGGAAAAGATAGAGACAAATAAGCAATATCAAGACTATGTTGATAAAAAATCTCCTAATTCCCCTATACTTAAAAATTGTTTCAATGCATTTTGGGTTGGTGGTTTAATATGTACTATTGGTCAACTCATTTTAGATATTTGTGCATATAGAGGATTAAATGAAGAGGTATCTGGTACTATCACATCAATTATCCTTATTGGTATTAGCGCATTCCTTACTGGTTTAAATTTATTTAATAGAATAGGAAAATTCGCAGGTGCAGGTTCTTTAATACCTATTACTGGTTTTTCTAATTCTATTGTTTCGCCTGCTATGGAGTATAAGTCAGAAGGATATATAATGGGTGTAGGTGCTAAAATGTTCACTGTTGCAGGTCCTGTTCTTGTATTTGGAATATCTGCTTCTATTTTGGTTGGCATTGTTTACCTTATATTTAATACTCAAAGTATTACTTTAGTTTAAAATCTATTAAGAAAGGAACTTAAATTATGCAAAAATTGGGAACACAAACAATTAAATTTGATAGACCTCCAACAGTTTTAGAAACAGCTTCTATCGTTGGACCGAAAGAAGCTCAAGGTCCTCTTGCGAAATATTTTGATATGCTACTTGAAGACGAATTTTGGGGTGAAAAAACCTGGGAGAAGGCTGAAAGTAAGATTATAAAGCAAGCAGTTAATTTAGTTATAACTAAATCAGGTCTTCCAGCAGATAGCATCGATTATTGTTTTGCTGGAGACTTACTTAATCAATGTATTTCTTCTAGTTTCGGCCTTAGAGAGCTTAACATTCCTTACTTTGGAATTTTTGGTGCTTGTTCTACATTCGTTGAAGGTATGATACTATCTAGTATTTTAGCAGAGTCTGGAGCAGCTAACAATGTCCTTTTTGCAGCTTCTAGCCATTTTTGTAGCGCTGAAAAGCAATTTAGATTTCCACTAGAACTTGGCAATCAGAGACCACCTACTTCTCAGTGGACTGTTACAGGTTCTGGAGCAGGTATTATTTCTTCATCTGGTACTGGACCTTTTGTAACACATGCAACTCCAGGCAAAATTGTAGACAAGGGCATTAAAGATGCAAATAATATGGGTGCTGCAATGGCACCTTCCGTTGTTGATACTTTACTTGCTCATTTCAAGGATACTGGAAGAAATCCAAGTTACTATGATGCAATTATAACAGGAGACCTTGGATATATTGGAAAAGAAATAGTTATAGAGATGATGCAAACTTATGGATATAACGTAAAGCCAAACTATAATGACTGCGGTGTATTAATTTTTGATAAAGAAAAACAAGATACTCATTCTGGTGGAAGTGGTTGTGCATGTTGTGCTACAGTTTTTTCTGGTTATTTGTTCCATGAATTAAAGGAAAAAAAGTATAAAAAAATTCTTCTTATTGCAACAGGTGCTTTGATGAATTCTACTTCTTCTCAGCAAGGAGAATCTATTCCAGGTATCGCACATGCTATTTCAGTAGAAATATAGGAGGTGTTTTAATAATGGATATGTTTTTTCAAAGTCTAAATATTATGGATTATGTGTGGTGTTTTGTCGTCGGTGGACTTATCTGTGTAATTGGTCAAATTTTAATTGACAAAACTAAAATAACCTCTGCGAGAATTCTTGTACTATTTGTAACTTTAGGTGCAATACTTGGTGGCCTAGGTGTATATCAATATTTAGTAGATTTTGCAGGTGCTGGTGCAACTGTACCTATTACAGGTTTTGGATACAATTTGGCAAAAGGTGCTATTAAGGGAGTTCAAGAATACGGATTATTAGGGGCATTTATTGGCGGTACAAGAGCTGCTGCTGGTGGAATTTCTGCTGCAATATTCTTTGGATATATAGCATCTCTCATTGCTAAACCTAAAATGAAAAAGCAATAGTTTGATTGTCTATTTGTAAATTGGTTTCTGGGAACTATTGCTTTCTAGAAAGTTTCATGATATAATAATATTTACTTTGTTGGCAGAAATGCAGAAAGGATGTTAGGCGATGAAAAGTACTCGGCAGGACGCAAACGCGTTATACTTCAGCCTTGCACCAAGGTTTGGCTGGGTAAAATCAGTTGATCCTTACATGGGTCCACATTTTCCCTCTTCAAAGTATGGCTATACTGTTGAGCTGGTACAGCTCTGCAAGAAAATCCGGAATTTTCCCGATGAGAAGCAGAGGTTTGACAGCTTTGTCAAGGAGTATTTCGGTATTCCCCAATGGCGTAATCAGTTAGTCACCATTTGGAATCAGGGACACGTAACTTTGATTGTCTTCTAACCCTAGCAGCATTGGGAGGACTATTTGTGTACGGATTTTCTATCCATCACAGGTAGTCCTCCCGCTTTTTATTTCAATTTTCTATGTTCCCATTGGCACACTTAACAAAAAAATAATAACCTCAGAAGTTTTGCACATCTGAGGTTTAATATTATATAAAATAAATTATCTCTTACTAAATTGTGGAGCCTTTCTAGCTTTTTTAAGACCATATTTCTTTCTTTCTTTTGTTCTTGAATCTCTTGTTAAGAATCCTTTTGATTTTAATATTGGTCTATATTCACTATTTGCTTCGTTTAAAGCTCTAGCTATTCCATGACGAATAGCTCCTGCTTGACCTGAGAATCCTCCACCTGTTACTTTACAAATTACATCAAATTTGTTTAATGTATCTGTTGCAACTAATGGTTGTCTTACTATTGCTTTTAAAGTTTCTAAACTTAAATATTCATCTATATCTTTAGAATTAATAGTTATTTTTCCTGTACCTGGTACTAATCTAACTCTAGCTATAGAGCTTTTTCTTCTTCCTGTACCATAAAACATTATTTTCTCTGAATTTGCTTTAGGCATTTATTTTTCCTCCTTTAAAATTCCCATACTTCTGGTTTTTGAGCTATATTTTCGTGTTCAGCTCCTGCATATACTCTTAATTTCTTTAGGCTTTGTCTTCCTAGAGTATTGTGTGGAAGCATTCCTTTTACTGCTAACATCATTGCTTTTTCTGGGTTATCTTTTAACATATCTTTAGCAGATATTTCTCTCATTCCTCCGATATATCCTGAATGATGTTTATAAGTTTTTTGATTTAATTTGTTTCCTGTTAAAATAACTTTACTGCAATTAATAATAATTACATGATCTCCAACATCCATATTTGGTGTAAAAGTTGGTTTATGTTTTCCTCTTAGTAATTTAGCAGCTTCTGTTGCTACTCTTCCTAGAGGTTTTCCTTCTGCATCGATTATATACCATTTTCTAACAATTTCATCTTTTTTTATACTATAAGTAGTATTATTCATGGCACTCAATTTCCTCCATTCTGATTTTCATTTATAACTTAAATATATCAAAACAATACTCATTTACCGGGAAAAACTTATATTGTTTATATATTTTCTCATAATACTAAAATATTTTAATACAAATTTCTTAGAATGTCAATAGTTTTGCAGGATTTTATTAAAAAAGTTGTTTTCTGCCGATGGAAACGGTTCTGAATTCGGTTGATAAAGGACGCATCTAAAATGACCGGATTTATTATATTATGACAACAAATAATTTCTTAGGTCTATTGTATCTGGATGTATCAATCTTTTATTTCTTATTGATTTTTGTATTGTAAAATCTAATGTAAAGAGTAATGCTCCATTTAAATCTTCTTTTGCCATTTTTCTTAATTTTTCTACCTCTTCATAAGTTCTATTTTCTTCTGTTTTGTCTGCTAAATATATTATTTTAGCAAATCTATCCATCTTTTTATTTCCTGTTGTATGATAAAGAATTGCTTTCTGTATTTCTTCATCACAATTATATTTTTCTTTTGCTATGCTTGCTCCAAGTTTTGCATGCATAAGTCCTAATTGTTTTTCTTCAATTTTATCCATTTTTATATTATGTAATTTTACATATTCCATTATTTTATCCTGTGGCATTTCTTTAGCAATGTCATGTATTAGCCCTGCAAATGCCGCTTTCTCTTCGTCTTCTCCATATACTTTTGCAAGCTCTTTTGCCATTTTCATTGTTCCTAATGAATGATTGTATCTTTTTTCTGTTAATATCCTCTGTAATTCTTTTTTTGCTTCTTCAATATCCACTTTTATTTTCTTCCTTTCAATTAGAGTAATTATTTTTACTAATATAATTCTTCATAAGTTCTATAATTTTTTAACACTTTTCTTATATAGTTATTAGTTTCCTTATATGGTATATTTTCAATGTCTGAGCCATCCTCTTTTATTATACCATTGCTTATCCATTTTGCAACTGTTCCAATGCCAGCATTATATGCAACAATTGCAAGATTATAATTTCCATTATAGTAGTTGATTAAATCAGTAAAATATTTTGTACCTATTCTTATATTGCATTCTGGCTCTTCCAGATTTATATCTTCTATTCCAATATCATTTGCAACTTCTTCTGCTGTTGTTTCCATAAGTTGCATGAGACCGTACTGCTCCACTTTGTGATACACTACTTGGCTCAAAGTTACTCTCTGCTTTTATTAGGGAAAATATCCATTTTTCGTCAATTCCATATTCTTCAGAATATTTTGAAACATATTCTGAATATGTTAATGGATAGAGTTTCTTTAATACTTGGATGTAAATTTCAAACCCACATATTGCTAATATAATAATTACTAGTATTGTTATCACTATTTTTCTTATATTCACAGTTATTTCCTTTCTATAAAATATCTTTTGTATCCCCTTTTTTGTTTTGCAGTATATTTTGAAAAGAAACGAGCAATTCTAGGCAAAATCCAACTAAAATACCAGAAGCGTACTCACTGTACGCTGAGGATTTTTAGTATGAATTTTAACAATGCAGTGCAAAGTTTATTTTTCAAATAGATTTATTTGCAGCCATACCAATCATCTGCCGTCGAAACTTCTGCAATCAAAGGTACAGAGAGTTCTACTACTCTCTCCATAGCATTTTTTAACATTTTCTTTACTTCTTCTTCCTCTTCTTTCGGAACTTCCAATAAAAGTTCATCATGTATCTGCAATACTAATTTTGTTTTCCAATTTTTTTCTTCTATTTGTTTTTCTACTTCTATCATTGCAAGTTTCATTATATCTGCTGCTGTTCCTTGTATTGGCATATTTAGAGCTGCTCTACTTCCAAACTGTCTTACCATAAAATTTTGTGATTTAAGCTCTGGTATATTTCTTCTTCTTCCAAATATTGTTGTTACATATCCTTTTTCCTTTGCTTCCTCATCTATTCTTTCCATATATGCTTTTATACCACTATATTTTCTCAAATATTCCTCTATATACTCTTTAGCAACTTTTCTTGGTACTTTAATTTGTTCTCCAAGTCCAAAATCACTTATTCCATAAACGATTCCAAAGTTCACAGCCTTTGCTTTTGACCTTTCTTCATGAGTTACTTCATCAATCTTTTTATTAAATACTTTTGATGCAACTTCTCTATGAATATCTACTCCATTTCTAAAAGCTTCTATCATGTGTTTGTCCTGTGATATATGTGCAAATACTCTAAGTTCTACTTGTGAATAATCGGCATCTACAAATATGTTTCCTTCTTCTGGTTTAAATACCTTTCTTAGTTGTTTTCCAAGTTCAAATCTTGTTGGTATATTTTGTAAATTTGGTTCTGCACTACTTATTCTTCCGTGTTGCAGTAACCGTCTGATGAAAAAATGAATGTATTCTATTTGTTTTTCTATTTATATATGGAAGCATTCCTTCTACATATGTTGAATTCAACTTCATAAGTTGCCTATAATCAAGTATTTCGTCTATTACAGGATGTTCTCCTCTTAATTTTTCTAATACCTCAACATCTGTTGAATATCCACTTTTTTTCTTTTTTTGAACAGGTAATTTTAAATCTTCAAATAATATTTTTCCTAGTTGTTTAGTTGAATTTATATTAAACTCTTGACCGCATAACTTATATATTTTTTGTGTCTTTTCTTCTATTTCGAGTTTTAAATTTCTTCCATATTCTATAAGTTCTTCTTTATCTATATATATTCCATTATATTGCATTTTTGCAAGAACTCTTGATGTTGGCATTTCAATTGTTTTAAATAGCTTTAACTGTTCTTGTTCTTCCATATACTTTATAGTAATTGGATATAATTTATTTATACAATATGCATATAGAATATTTTTTTCCTTTTCGCTTTTGTTTTCTGTTTCTTCTGTCATATCAAATAAATTTAGTTGTTCCTGGTTTTCTTCTTTTTTTATAAGTCTTGATATTTCTAAATTCAAATATCTCACACTCAATGTCTCTATATCATATTTATTTTTTATTGAATCTAATATGTATCCTGCAATTTCTGCATCATATTCAAATCCATCAAATTCTATATTGTTTTGTTTTAATATAATATAATCTTGTTTTAATTTATATCCAATTTTACCTATTTCTTTGTTTTCAAAGATATCTTTGAAATATTTTCTTATTATTTCAAACCCATTTATATAATAGACTACTTTTTCTTTTATTATACTTAAGCTACAAATTTTTCTTTTTATTATATCTTCTTCTGATTCATCTTCTTTTGTATCTAAATAATATATAATTTTTTTATTTTTCTTTATTTGTTCTATCAATTTTTCTAGTTCTTTATCATTTAAGTTTTCTTTTATCTCTATTTCATCTAATGGATTTAATTCTTTTTCTTCATTTATTAATGAAAATCTATCTATATATTTATTAAATCTCAATTTTTTAAATATTTCTAGTACTTTCTCTTTGTCCCACTCTTTTCTTTGTAAATCTTCGATTTTTTCATCTATAGGACTTTTTACATTTATTGTGCCAAGCTCTTTAGAAAGAAGTGCTTGTTCTTTTCCATCAATTAGTTTTTCTCTTAACTTTCCCTTTATTTCTTCAGCTTCTCCATTTTCTAGCTTTTTATATAAATTTTTTATTGTTTTGTATTTTCTTATTATATTTAGTGCCGTTTTTTCTCCTACTCCAGAAACTCCAGGAATATTATCTGATTTATCTCCCATAAGTCCCTTTACTTCTATCAATGCTTTTGGTTCTATTCCGTATTGCTCTATTATTTTTTCTTTGTTATAGTCATCTTCTTCTGTTTTTCCCATTTTAGTTCTTGGAATTCTTATAGTTATATTATCTGTTGCAAGTTGAAATGTGTCTCTATCTCCTGAAAGAATTGTAACATCATATCCTTTTTTTCCGTGCTTTTGTCGCAAGAGTACCTAAGATGTCATCTGCCTCATATCCTTCTTTTTCAATAATCTTGATATTCATTGCAGAAAGCACCTCTTTTATTATTGGAACTTGCTCCGCAAGTTCGTCTGGCATTCCTTTTCTTGTTCCTTTATATTCTGTATACATCTTATGCCTAAACGTTGGAGCTTTTAAATCAAATGCAACTGCAAGATATTCTGGCTCTAAATTGTCTAAAATTTTGAACATTATTGCTAGAAACCCATATACCGCATTTGTATACATTCCGTCTTCTGTTTTTAGCATATTGCTTCCCATTATTCCATAAAAAGCTCTATTTAATATACTATTTCCATCAATTAAAACAACTTTTGGCATAAGTTTTACCTCCAAAATTTTAATTTCTTATTGTATATATAAAATCAATTTCTTAATCATATATGAGCTTTCCCATACTATATACTTAACTCATTGATTTAGCTTAGATATACATCTTTTGTCATACTATATCATAAAAAGGACTTCTTTTCAATAATACTATTAAGAATTAAATACATAAATTATTATCTTGTATTTTTTTCTTAAAATTTCTAATATTTTGCAAACGATAGTATATTTGAAATGTGCTTTTTCTATGTGACGTTTTATTGTTGACATAATGTTGTGATTGGTATATAATATTATTATCCGAACATTCACAATTCAAGAGAGTATCACAGGAGGTAATTTATAATGTACTTTTTTGAATTCATCCTTTACTCGTTCATGCTGGTTTCGTTTTTTGTTGTTGAAACAAAATGTTCTACCGGCATTTTTAGCAGAATGACAAGGTGGTTTACCCGTCTCTGTTTGATACCCGGCTTTTTTGGTCTAGCATTTGGGTGGATGTGCATGTATGTCCTCCTTGTGCTCCTCATTAAGGGAGTAACAACCGTCTTAGCTGCTATCATCGTAACTATCATCCAAGCTCTCTTGAGTATAGTGCTAGGAATTCATTTCTCAGCACAAGCAAAGTCTTAATCATTGCTTAAAAGGTACGGAGACGTGCATGTCCTTTTCATGCACGCCTCCGTATCTTGTTAGTTTTCTTTTATTATCTTTTCTATTTCTTTTTTTGAAAGTTTGACTATCTCTGATATGGTTTCTATATTTATATCTTTCTTATGCATACTAAGTACTATTTCTTTTCTATTTTCTTTTATTCCCTCTTCTCTACCTTCTGCTCTTCCCTCTTTTATACCTTCTTCTCTGCCTTCTTTTCTGCCTTCATTTCTACCTTGTTCTCTACCTTGTTCTCTTGCTTCTTCTCTTTCTGCTTTTATCCATGATAAGGCATCTCTTAAGTTTTTTTCTCTTTGATAATATTTTTCTCTTAATTCTGGATCTGCTGTTATTCTCTCTAGTTCTTCTTTCATCTCTTTTATTTGCTTATCTAATTCACTTATTTTTCCCATCTCATCTACCCCCTTAGATTTCAATGCTCTTATCCAGTTATCTTCTGGTCTTTCTCCAATCAGTCTTTTATTTGTATCTAATGTTAAACTTTCTATTTCTATTCCTAATACTTTCTCTAGGAATGCTTTTGTTATATTCTCATTGCCTACTTTTCCAAATATCCTTTGGAATACTAAGTCATTTGTTAGTCTTATTTCTTCTTCCATTTAATCTTTCCTTTCTTATTATATCTTAATCTATTGCTTTTAGCAAGATATATTATTTTATTTTTAAGTCAAATTTTGGGTCGTTTTTTCCTCACACTCCTTTGTTTTGATTTTCTTTTTTTGTGATTTTTCTTAGGATAGAATTTCCTTAAGATTTTTGTTTTGCTAATTCCAAAGCTGTTTATTGATTTAAAAAATTTAAGTATATGCTTATTTATATTATACTTATTTAATCTTGTCAACAATTATTTCTCGACAAATTTTGACAAATAAATCCAAGCTTTTTCCTCTTTTAAATTTTTCCATTTTTGTTAATTCTTGTGCTTGACAGTTAATTTATATTAAGTTAGAATTAAGTTAACTTATTTTACGTTTAAAGAAATTTGCGGTTGGGGACGCATCTAGATTCGCCATTTTTGTCTAAAAGTTAGTGAAAATTTAAAACTTAGTGCCAATGGGAACTTTCCAACAAATGACACAACTTTTATAGTTAATTCCTTTTTTAATTTGAATTATGTGTCATTTTTCTACGTCCCCATTGACAATAGTCTATATATTCAATTAATTCTTTCTTAAATTCTGGTCTGTTGACATAAATTTATAGTTTGTTGTATAATATTATTGTACGAACATTCACAATCAGTATTAAGTCAGGGGGCTTTTCTATGACTTATGCTAAAGACATCGCTATTTTATTTGCCTTATTTTTAGTCGAAATGATTTCGGCAAAAGTAATTAGTGAAGGGAGGAATTTTCTACTAAGACTTTTCTTTACTCTACTGTTTATCGTGGCGATAGTGAGATGGCACGTTGAAAGCATAGAGTTGTTTTATCGTTTCGAAGAAGTGATAACAGAAGACATTTTCAATTCGTTATCGTGTTTGACTGTTATTCAAGCCTTTTTGGCTTACATTCTGGAAAAGTTTTTCCGGAATATCAGAGATAGATAGTCTCAAAAAGAGGTATGAGGTGCTTGCATTGTTTGCAGGTACCTCATACCTCTTTTATACTCTTATACTCTATTTTTTTAACATATCTTTTTCAATTTGTTTTTTATATCTATCTTCCTCTGAAAAAATGCATCCACAATATTTTTGCATGTATAATCCTAATTCTCTTGCTTTTGCTTGTCCTTCTCTAAATCCTACTCTAAAATCTCTATATAGAAAATTTATGCCATATTCTTTTGAAATTTCCTCTGCTTGTCTTTTCAATATCTCATGCTTTTGATATGGGCTGACTAAGAGTGTTGTACTTATTGTATCATACCCATGTTCTAGAGCATATTTTGCTGTTTGTGTAAGTCTTACCTTATAGCAGTAATTAGCACATCTATTTTCTATATCGCTTGATACATTTTTGCAAAATTCTCTTAATCCATATTCTTCTTCAAATATTGCTTCAACATCTATAGATTTAGCATATTCTCTTAATGTGTCACGTCTTATTTTATATTCCATATATGGATGTATGTTTGGATTATACCAATATACTGTTGGTTCTATTCCTTCTTTTCTCAAAGCATCTATGCAATACACACTACATGGTGCACAGCATGTATGTAATAATAATCTCATTTTTCACATTCTCCTGTTAATAATTTTTTTCTTAATCTTATTTTTGCCAGTAACTTTTTAATCATTGGGTTATTTTTAATATTTTCTAAAAAATTATATTCTTTCCCTTCAGACATTTTAAGAATTATGATAGAAAGACTTGTTAATAATAATAACAGAGCTCTATAAGTAAATGGTACATGTTGATTTGAATGTTCTACAAATACTAAATACCAAGCAAATGGCATCAGCATTATTACCGCAAATGGGAGTATTTCTATTAATCTTTCTTTAATATTTTTTAGCCTTTTTCTATTTATTATAGCTCTTATAATTGTTAGTACAGTGCTACCTATTGCTATATAAATTATGTTATACTTTATAAGTATTGTTGTTTCTTTTACAGTTTCTATAAATCCTTCATCATTTTCTTCAACAGTTCGATATATTACTTGCCCTATAGCTGTAGCTATTAAATCTTTGTTATAGAGTACATCGACAATTATCCATTTCATAACCCATGTAAGTAAATATCCTAGTCCCCAATTTATAGAAACTATAACAATTATTTTTATTGTTTCTTTTACAGTATATTTTTTGTTCTTTTGCATAATTAAAAAATATACTGTAAGAGGAAGTCCTAATGATATAATTGGTACTGTTAAGAAATCTACAAAAGAAACAATCATTCCTATTATAAACATTGGTAAATATATGTTTTTTATCTTATCTCCTATGAGTGCAACTATGATACTTGATATCATTGTAACTAGAAATATAGGTGTACTTTGAAGTGTTATTCCTATATAGAAATAATCTATTCCAAGTATTCCGTATTGCAACTGCAATAGCATACAGTGCACTTGATTTTTTTGCAAGTATTATTGTTAGAATTATAAGTAAAATTATAAATATGAATGTCAAAACAATTCTTATTTCTCCTATATTGCCTAGAAGAAGAGCAGGTCTTAGAAGAACTAAGTATCCATGCCAATATCTTGCATATTCAAAAGATTCTTCGATTGTTCCATTTACTGTTTCTGCTAGTTCTCCTGACTGGTCTACTTCTCCACTTGTATATTTATCGAAATTTCCCAGTTCTCCAACTTTATCTTCATATATGATTTTTGTAACTCCTGGAATATAGTTTCTTCTTGCAACCATTACAGAGTATAATGGTTCACTGTTGTCTATTGAATAAGCTGTATTTATCATTAATGCATCTGTAAAATTATCAAAATACATAAGCCATTCTCTTACTGGAAAATAAAGTCTATTTGTTTGACTTGTAAGTATCTCCGCTGACTCTCTTGTATGTTCCTCAATACTCTCTCTTGGAATTAATGAGGTTAGTGTTAATAATGATATAAATAATATTATTATACATATAAATATTGCTATATATTTAAAAACTATTTTGATTCCATTTTTCATTTTGATTAATTTCCTTTTTCTATATTATATTTTATTATTCCGCCTGCATCATTTTCGTATATTACTTCTCCATTTTCAAATATGATATCTTCTACTTCTTTATAAAAATCACTTTTATTAAAATATACCATATAATCAACTTTTCCTATTTTCTCATGAGCATTTATTGCTTTCAAAGTTAGCCTATCCTGTCCTCCATATTGTGGATCAACCAAAAAGTCATCATAGTTTACATATCCCAATAAGCCGTATTCCCAGAATAGTTGTTCTGGATCTCCCATAAATTCTATTGTATCATTATCAAAGTCCAGATTTTCTTTAGCATAGCGCAAGATTTCTATTTCATCTAAATTATAATCTATCTCTCTATCTACTATTATTGTTTTATTTACCCCAAATATTTCAACTACATTCACTATATTTTCATTCTCGTTTATTGGTTCTTTTCCTAAAGGTGCATCTATAAATAGTAAATTAAATACTATTAGCATCACATAAAATGTAACTATTGACCAAGGCTTTGCTTTGTCTTTTTCATAAAGATACATTAATCCTTTAAAATTCATGTATAATAATATAAGCCATAATGCATAATAATTTTTCATTAAGAAATATACTGATACTTTTCCAAATATTACTCCTACTCCTAAAAGTATAATAAATAATATTAAAAATACTAAAAAGATTATGTCATAAGAAAAATATTCTTTTTTCTTAATTTTTTTGTATATATAATATATAGTAAGTGGCATAAGTATAAGCATATTTGAGTAAAAATTCACGTATATATATCCATAAAGCGTGAAACTATAATTTATTATTCCGGATGAAAAATCGAAAGAATTTTGTAATGCTTTCCAGTCATCTAAGTTTAATATGTTATATATATTTGGTGCTAAATGATATATATATCCAAGGAAAAACGGTACAAGAAGAGTAACTACTAGTACAATTATATTTTTCTTACATATTATTTTGTTATATTTCTTTTTTGCTTGTATGCAGAAATATATCCATAGTGCACTATATGTATATGGTACAAGCATGTAATATGAACAAAATAAATCAAAATTTAGCAGTGCAAATATTATTATGTAAAATGGAAACTTTAATTCTTCCTCTTTGAAATAATAAATCATATGTATTATAGTTCCTAGTACTAATATTCCTAGGCTCAAATATTCAAATCCGAAAAGTAAGCTATTTAATGGATATCCCATAACATATATCAAACTTACTATCAATGCTAATGTTTTTCCACCTTTAGTCTTAGCAAATTTTTCTAAGGTAGAATACATCATAGCTCCTGTCATAAATAATATAAATATTCCAAATCCAATAAATATTTTGTAATAGTCTATTTCGTCCATAAAGCTAGAACACATCTTCATTATTATTCCGCTATTAACATATGAGCCTATTTTTCTTCCTTCATAATTTCCATATACTTCATCTGTGTTAAGGTTAAGTAAGCTTTCCTGATTTGCAAATATAGCTGATGTTGTATAATGCACAGCTGGATCTCCTGTTTCATATTTTATGTTAAATGGAAATCCAAAGTTGAGGTATGAAACAATAAGTGTTGCAATTAAAATTATTCCTATACTTAAAAGTCCGAACTTATCTAGCTTATATTTTTGTACATCTTTTTTTATTAGAATTATACTAGATATTAGTACTGCAAACATGATATTTATAATGCTAAGACTTAAAAGAGTTATTGGTATACTAAAAAAGTTTATGACATAACAAATAAAAGCATTATATGCCATTAAAAGAACTATTGTTATTCCCGTAAAACTTATTATATCTAGTACTTTATCTGTCTTTTTTATAAGTATAAATGAAATAACTAAGAATAAAACTGACATCAAATATATAATTCCCATTAGCTTTTCCTTTCAACTTACTGAAATAATTATTTTTTATATACATCAAAAACGTCTATACTTCCTATTAGGTCAAATTCATCTTTTACATATTCCACAACCTTAGTTGGTAATTGCCAATTCTTTTTATATTCATCTCCTACTAGTAATACTAAAATGTCTTCATCATTTTCCAAATCTTCTATTATACCGTATCTCGCCCCTAGAGCCAAAATTTCCTAGATTAAACATATCATAATTTTTATGATATTCTCCTGTTGGTATGATAAAGGCTGCTGCCATTGTATCTAATATATATACTTCTTTTCCGAGTTCTTTTTGTTCTAATATATATTCATCTACTGCATTTATTCTTTTTTGTAAATTTTCATCTGTAGGTATATATTTAAAATGATTTAAATAAGTTTGTCCTTCAATCTCATTTATATATCCAGTCAAAGAAATTGTTGATTCTGCAATAAATACAAGCATTAATAATACTGATATGGTCTCAAAAAAAGTTTTTAAAGCAAATGTAAATTTCTTTTTGTTTAATAGTTTCAAAGAATATACAATTAACTCATATATTAGGTAAACTGATGTTATAAGTGTACAAATTGTTCCAATCGCGAAGTGGTTTCTATCTGCAATTGGATAAATTACAGATATTGTTGCAATATCATATACTAAAAGTATTCGTAACCTCCTTGCCCACTCTTTATCTCTTAAATCTTTTTGAGTCAATGTAAAAATATATGTTAATATAAATAAGGCAATAGAAATAGGAATCATATAAGCGAGGGTTGTATAGAGTGTTCCATTTAGTAAATCTTCATAAGGTACAGTATTTGAAAATGTGCCTATTCCAAGTATCGTATAATCTATAAAATCTAACCAAATGCCATTAACTGTTAAATATATTGCAAAAATAATCAATGGAATTAATACTCCAATAAGTCTTGTTCCTAAAATTTTTAAATAAATTTTAAAATCACTAGCTTTTCTAATTTCTAATACCTTATATCCAACAAAAACAATAGCTAAAACAACTCCTGTTGTTTGTTTTAGAAATATGCTTGTTCCGAACTAAAATTCCAAGTAAGAAATCTCTTCTAAAATCAATTTTTAAATCTTCTTTGTAATTTTTTAGCTCACAGTATAATACTATTAAGGAAACTAATAATACTGCCCAGTTATAATCATAGCAAAATACTGTTGAATACATATAATACATTCCGAAGAACTAAAATGAGAGCTACTCCTTTATTTACATTTAACCTTTTAAGTACTTTAAATGTCATGAAAAGAATAGCAGCTATTTCTATAACTTCTATACCTCTTAATACTACCATCTCATTTCCAAAAATTTTTAAAAATATAGCAGAAATCATTGGAAAAAGAGGAGTAATTATAATGCTAAAGTCTCTATAAGGCAAAAGTCCATCTACGATGCATCTTGCAAAATTATATATCCAAATTTCATCAAGATTTGAAAATGCTTGTACAAATACATTTCCACTTGCAATAAGCATAAATCCTATAAATAATATTATATTTTTTAATATTTTTCTGTTTTTCATTCCCTTCTCCTAATTTTCATATTTATATCCTAGATGTTTATATGCATCAGGAAGCACAATTCTTCCCCTAAGCGTACGTGATATAAAACCAATTTGTATTAGATATGGCTCATAAACGTCTTCAATTGTTTCTACTTCTTCTCCAATAGTAGCTGCAACAGCTTCTATTCCGTACCGGTCCACCTTTATATTTTTCTATCATTGTCTCTAACATTTTTCTATCTATATCATCAAGTCCTAGCTCATCTATTTCTAGCTTTCTAAGGGCAACTTTTGCAATGTTTAAAGTGATATTTCCATCTCCTAAAACTAATGCATAGTCTCTCACTCTTTTTAGAATTCTATTTGCAATTCTTGGGGTTCCTCTTGCCCTTCTTGCAATTTCTTCTGCCGCAACTTCATCAATATCTATTTCAAGTATTTTTGCTGATCTTTTTACTATAGTTGTTAAATCTTCTGTATCATATAATTCTAATCTTGCCACAATTCCAAACCTATCTCTTAATGGTGTCGCAAGTGAGCCTGCTTTTGTTGTTGCTCCAATTAGAGTAAATTTAGGCAAATCAAGTCTTATTGACCTAGCACTTGGTCCTTTTCCTATTATTATATCTAAAGTATAATCTTCAAGAGCTGGATATAATATTTCTTCTACGCTTTTATTTAATCTATGTATTTCGTCTATAAATAGAACATCAAATTCTGAAAGATTAGTAAGTATAGCTGCTAAATCTCCAGGTTTTTCTATTGCTGGACCTGATGTTATCTTTATATTAGAATTCATCTCATTAGATATAATATTTGAAAGAGTTGTCTTTCCGAGTCCTGGTGGTCCATATAAAAGTATATGATCAAGAGGCTCCCCTCTTTTTTTGGCAGCCTCTATGTATACCTTCATATTTTCTTTAACCTTTGTCTGTCCTATGTATTCTTCTAGAGTTTTTGGTCTTAATGACTTTTCTATTCTTTCTTCTTCTATTCCTTCAAGTTCTGGTCTAATTACACTATTTTCTTCCAAAATATATATCCTCCATTTTACAGATAATTATATATATAAATAATTATCTTTGCAACATTTTTCTTGATTTTACTACCTCATAGATTACAATTCCAGCTGAAACAGATGCATTTAATGAACTTATTTTTCCTTGCATTGGAATTTTGACACAAAAATCACAATTTTCTTTTGTAAGTCTGCTCATTCCGTTTTCCTTCATTCCCAATAACTATTGCGATTGGCATTGTATAGTCTTGGTCATAATAGATTGTATCTGTGTCCATATCTGTACCACATATCCAAACTCCGATTGTTTTTTAAAGTCTTTATTGCTTCATTTATGTTATTTACTCTTGCAATTTTCATATATTCTACTGCTCCTGCAGATGTCTTGCTAACAGTTGCATTGACAGAAGCTGCTCTTCTCTTTGGAATTATTACGCCATGTACTCCTGCAGTTTCTGCAGTTCTTATTATAGAACCGAGGTTATGAGGGTCTTCTATACCATCTAGTATTAATATAAATGGTGTTTCTTTTTTCTTTTCTGCTTCCATTAGTATATCTTCTATCTCCGCATATTCAAATGGTGGAACTTGAGCAATAACCCCTTGGTGATTATTTGAAGTTGCCATTTCATCTAGTTTTCTTTTTTGTACTTCTACTATAACTATTCCTTTTGCTTTAGCTTTTGCTATTATTTTCATAATAGAGCCATGCTTTCCACCTGCTTGTACAAATATTTTATTTATATCTTTTCCACTTTCGATTAATTCTAATACCGCATTTCTTCCTTCTACTTGATTCTCGTCCATCTTACAACTCCTTAAATTAAAACTTTTTTAATTATATCATATTTATATTTATCAAACAAGTGTTAGATATTTTTTTACGCCTACCTTTTTGAGTAGTCTACAATATGTAAAGTAAAAGACAGAAAAGCTAACAAAAAAGCTTTTCTGTCTTAGTATAATAATGACATTTATGTCCGTTTTATATTTAATTTCTTGACTCCACAAGAATTTTAATTCCGAGTTCTGTCTTCCCCTTCAACCTCAACTTCCGCAAAAGCTGGTACGCATACTAAATCCACTCCAGATGGTGCTACAAACCCTCTTGCTATTGCAACTGCTTTGATTGCTTGGTTCAATGCTCCTGCTCCAATTGCCTGCATTTCTGCTTTGTTACTTTCTTTTACCAAACCAGCAATTGCTCCTGCCACTGAATTTGGATTTGATTTTG
Organism: uncultured Clostridia bacterium; assembly: GCA_944386135.1. Classification (GTDB taxonomy): domain Bacteria; phylum Bacillota; class Clostridia; order TANB77; family CAG-508; genus JAAWPK01. Next base: position 30,680 of record CALWZW010000014.1, read on the forward strand.
ATGAGATTTTTAAAACTTCCATTGTTTGTGCCTCCTCTAATTTATTTTTTTGTTTCATTTGAACATTAATATTTATATTACATTTAGAGGATATTGTCTAGTAGTTTCTGGAAAAAAGTGGAAATTTCGGTCGCGTGAAATTAGTATTTTTCGACATTTTTTAAATATTAATTCTAGTAATTTTCTTTGTTTTGTTGTTTTCGTCATCTATTTTAAATACACATCCGTTTAACATTGTCTGTCCAATAGCTACTCTATATTTTTCTGGAAGTGTTGTCAAAAATCTTTTTAAAGAAGCTTCTATATCCATACCTATGACAGAATCTTTAGGTCCTGTCATTCCCACATCTGTTATATAACCTGTTCCTGCCTTTAGAATTTTCTCATCTGCTGTCTGAACATGTGTGTGTGTTCCAAACACTGCGCTTACTTTTCCGTCCAAATAATATCCCATAGCAATTTTTTCTGCTGTTGCTTCTGCATGAAAATCTATGATTATTATATCAGATTTATCTTTTATTTCTTCTAGGATTTCAGATACCTTTAAAAAAGGATTTTCTGACAATATATTCATATCAGTTCTTCCTATTAAATTTATTACAGCAATTCTTTTTCCTTTACATTCATAAATTCCATAGCCTTTACCGCATACTCCTTCAGGATAATTTGCAGGTCTTATAAGTTTTGGGTGGTTTATGAATGTAAAAATTTCCTTTTTCCCCCAAGTATGATTTCCCATCGTTACAGCATCTATTCCTAAATTTATTATTCCATCAAATAATTTTTTAGTTATTCCCATTCCTTCTGCAACATTTTCTCCGTTTACAATAGTAAAATCTATATTATTTTCTTTTTTAATTCTTCCAATTTCTTCTGATAGTTTTTTAAATCCGCTCTCTCCAACTAAATCGCCTATGACTAATATATTCATTTGTGTGTTCCTCCTTTTCTTTTAATATAATACTATAAAATTGAAACTAAAGCAATATAAAATTATTTTCAGAAATTTATTCTTATAGCACAAAAAAGACAGAAACACCACTTTATGGTATTTCTGTCTTTTAATTAATTATTTTGCATATTCTATTGCTCTAGATTCCCTAATGACATTTACTTTTATTTGTCCTGGATAATCCATTTCGTTTTCTACTCTTTTTGCTATATCTCGTGCCATTATTGTCATATCAGCCTCAGACACTTTCTCTGGTTTTACAATTATTCTAACTTCACGACCTGCTTGTATTGCATAAGATTTATCAACTCCATCAAATGAATCTGCAATCTCTTCAAGTTTTTCTAGTCTTTTAATGTATGCTTCTAGTGTTTCACGTCTTGCTCCTGGTCGAGATGCAGAAATTGCATCAGCAGCTTGTACAAGTACAGCTTCTAGTGTTTGTGGCTCCACATCTTCATGGTGTGCTTCCACTGCATTTATAACTAATGGATTTTCCTTAAATTTTTTAAGTATTTCTACACCAATTTCAACGTGTGTTCCTTCCATGTCATGGTCAAGAGCTTTTCCTATATCATGTAGAAGTCCAGCTCTTGCTGCTCTCTTACTATCTAGTCCTAATTCTTCAGCCATAATTCTTGCAAGATTAGATACTTCTATTGAATGGTTTAGTACATTTTGTCCATAACTGGTTCTATATTTTAGTTTTCCTATTAATTTTATAAGTTCTGGATTAAGTCCCATAACTCCTGTTTCAAGAGTTGCTCTCTCTCCTTCTGATTTTATAGTTTCGGCAACTTCTTCTTTTGCCTTTTCTACCATTTCTTCAATCTTTGCAGGATGTATTCTTCCGGTCTTCAATTAACTTTTCTAATGCTATTTTTGCAACTTCTCTTCTTAATGGATCAAATCCTGATAGTACTACAGCTTCTGGTGTATCATCTATAATTAAATCTATACCAGTTAAAGTTTCTAATGCCTTGATGTTTCTTCCTTCTCTACCAATAATTCTTCCTTTCATTTCATCACTTGGAAGTGCAACTATTGATACTGTAGTTTCTGATGTATGGTCTGCAGCACATTTTTGAATAGTATAAGTAAGTATTTCTCTAGCATTCTTGCTAGCCTCTTCCTTTGCTTTCTCATTCATTTCTTTTATTAGGTTTGCTTTTTCAGTTGTCATCTGCTTTTCAAGCTCTGTTAAGATTTTGTTTCTTGCTTCTTCCTCAGTCAAACCTGATATTCTTTGAAGCTCTGTCATTTGCTTGTCCATTACATCTTGCAAATCTTTTTTTCTTCTTTCTAAGTCTTGTAATCTTCTTTCAATATCTTTTTCTTTTTGCTCAAAACTATCAGACCTCTTATCTAAGTTTTCTTCCTTTTGTATAAGTCTTCTTTCTTGAGCTTGTACTTCGCCTCTTCTTTCCCTAATCTCTCTATCAAGTTCATTTCTAGCTTGCATTATCTCTTCTTTAGCTTTAAATATTTCTTCTTTCTTTATATTCTCAGCTTCTTTATTGGCAAGCTCTACTAATCTTTTTGCTTCACTTTCTGCTCCTGAAATTTTTGATTCAGCAATTTTCTTTCTAATTAATACACCAATTGGAATAAAAATTATTCCAGAGATTAGGACAGTGGCGATTATGGTTAAAATGTTGTCTTCCATAACTCTTACCTCTTTCCTATTTAATTTTCAATGTACAGATAATATATATAACTAATTATTTTAGAATATATTTTAACTTACAATATTATTTTATCATATTATTGTAAACTGTCAAGGGGTTTTACAAAAGAAATTGCCATTTGGTATACATATATCCTAACCAAATGGCAAAATTTATTGAGCATCTACATTATCCTCTTGAACTATATTATTTTCTTGGGCACTGTTTTCTGTTTCATTTCCCCCAAATAAGTTGAGTGTTCTTCCTACTAATAAGCATACAACTACTATTATTGCTATAAATAATAGCATCCCAATTACTGAAGCACCATTTTCTTTTTTTATTTTCATATCAGTTTACATTCCTTCCTTAATATAACTTTACATTGATTATATATTAATTCTAAAAATAGTGCAATAATTTATTAAAAATAGATGTCTTATAAATAATTACCTTTAATTTGATAATCATTTATAAGACATCTATTTGCCCCCATTTTTGTTTTTTGCAAAAGAACTTTTGCTTCTTAGAAAAAATTAATTTTATATTCCTATTGCTTTTCTTAATTCTTTATGTTCCTTATTGTTCATTTCTTCATATTTTTCTACTCCTCTTATCATTCCATTTATTGTGTAATCATAGAGAATTTGAAATCTTTGTTTAATTTGTTCCTTTGATTCATCAATTTTAGCTGTTAGTTTCTCGTCTATATTATTTACTCGATTTGTTAGTTTCTGATCTACATAGTTTATTTGGTTTGTTAGTCTTTGTTCTACGTCGTTTATTTTTTTAGTCAATTTTTCATCTACTTTACTTATTTGCCTTGTTAATTTCTCATCTACAGCATTTATTTGGTTGGTTAGTTTTTGCTCTACGTTGTTTACCTTATCATTAAGTAAATCAATTCTTTCATTTAGTCCTTTAACTTCATTGCTTAAATTGTTGATTGCATCAAGTATTTTTTCTTCCATATTTTCACCTCCTACCTATAAAAAATTTAATTTTAAGTCTTATTTTCTTAACGTATTTTAAATTGTATCATTAGTTAATTTTAAAGTCAATAGTTAAAATAAAATTTGTAGATTTAATTTTTTTTGATAAATCCAGTCGTTGGGGATGCATCTCCAACGACCGGATTTACTAGACCTTAATATTTTTTATTGTGCTTCTATACTATATGGATAATCAAGCGATCCATCTCCTGTTCTTCCAATTGTAGCTTTCGATAAATCAATCTCAACTACTGGACGAATAGCTGTAGAATAATCATCATAATTAGAATATGAGGCAAATAACTCAACAGACGTCACTATACCGCTATTATTCATAAGAAAAATACAGAATGAAAAATAGTCATCAAGATGGCGAACACAACGTGAAGCAATCCAATAGAAGTTTGAAATATTGAATAAATTTAAATATGTAGAATCCATATAGCTTGTTGACATTCTATATTCATAATATGTCTCATATCCCTTCAATGTATTTGCTTGTGTATATCCGGTTACCCAATCTGTTTGTTCACTTAAATCAAGCGTTGTTCCATAAGCATTATCTACAAATCCTGTTTTTTCTTGTTTAAATATATTTGGATACCATGTATTTCCTGTTATTATACTATTTAGTGTTGCTCCTGGATAGCTTGATACTGACTCTATATCCTCTATATCTAAACTTCTTCCAACCGCTCCATATGCACTATTACTATACATTACGTAACATGCCTCATTCAATAATTTTACTCCATTATTGTATCCATTTGCTCCGCCTAATCTTAAGCTTGGATAGGCTATTGTGTCTGATATTAATGTTAATGTATCTTCATCCACAAATAATATCTTCCATCTTAATGTTGTAACTGTTGAAAAGGTTTGATTACCATAACCATTATATGACACGTTTGATGAGTAAGTTGCATAAGTTGGAGCATAGTCTACATATTTTCCTATTCCTTCTGCGAGTACTGTGTCTGTGACTCCATTATCTTGTGTAGATCGTTTTACTATATCTGATACTGTACTATATCCTGCTATGTCTGTAACTATTACTCTTAAGTAATATCTTGTTCCTAGTGTTAATCCTGTATATGTGTATGCACATGAGTTTTCCGTACTTGCTACTGTTTCTACAGTTGTGAAATCTTCCTCATTTTCAGTTTGGCTTATTTGAAATGCATAGCTTATTATTCCTGAACCTTGGTCTGTTCCTGTTGCATTTACTGTTATTGATGTTTTGTCATATGTTGTAACTGTAAGTGCTACATCTGCTGGTGCTTGTGTATCTTTTGATATTATTTGTACACTTGCTTCTGATGTATTTCCTTCACTGTCCACTGCATATGCTGTTATTGTGCTTGTTCCGGTCTTGTGAGATTGTAAACATTGTCGTTCTTCCCATTACTTCTGTTTCTTCTATTGGATTTGCTCCTTCTACTTTGTACTTTATCTTTGTTGCTTTTGTCGTTGTTACGCTTGCACTATCTTCTATTGTGACTATTACATTTCCTGTATAGTATCCGTTTGTCTGTGTTGAGCCTGATAGACTTATAAATGGTGCTAATAGCTGCTTTGAAGGTTCTTGTCCTCCTCCACCTCCTTGGTTTACATTTGCTGTTGATACTGTCATGCTTGCACTTTCTGTTTTATTTCCTGCTTTATCATAGGCAACTACATATACTGT
>CALWZW010000015.1 GCA_944386135.1 uncultured Clostridia bacterium
TCTTCTGTTCCTACATTATCTACACTACTCATTCCGGTTAGCTCATCATAATATACTTGATATACATACCCTTCTTGTACAGTAACAATTATATCTTTACTTTCTTCATTTGGAACTGCTGATTTTATCCATGACTCCTGTTCCATATCTTCTGCCATACTTGTTACTGTTGTCGTTCTTCCTGCTAAGCTATCTGCTAGAATAATACTATGTACTAGTTGCTCTATTTGCTCTTTATATTGCTGATATTTGTAGTCATCTACTGCTTCTTCTGTTCCGACTATTATCCCTTCATCTCCTGTGATTTGGCTTACTGCAACTCCTACTAGTATGACAAGTAATATTACTGTAACTAGCAAAGCAATTAAAGTAATTCCTTTTTCTTCTTTTAGTTTATTACTTTTTCTGGTATGATTAATAAGTCCAACTAAAGGGTTGGTTTTAATTTGGTTTTGACTTTTTTTCATTTTGGTTTAGCTTCCTCCTTGTTCTTTAGTTTATTTTACTTATTTTGCTTTTAAGGAGTTAAACCGCAAAAAGCACAGGTACTTTAGCATATATTTTGACATTACAAAATATAATACAAAGTAACTGTGACTTTATATTTTTTATTAATATTTTTGCATATTCAAAATATCCTTTTAAACTGCATATTTTAGCGTATACAGTCTCAAGGCATAAGTGATTTGGTTTTTGACTTTTCATTTTTTTGGTTTTCTCCTTTTTTCTTGTAGATTTATTATACCTTTTTTTATTTGTCATTGTCAATACATTTTTGTCATTATTTGTCTGGAAGTTTTTGGACATATTTTTATTAAATTTTGCCATTTTATTGATTAATTGGTAAATATTTACTTTTGTGTTTCTTAAAATTATTTATTTTACATGCTAATATAAGTTTACAAAACAGGTTATAGTAACTAATATGTTAATCTGTGTATATTATACTGAAATGGAGGAAGATATTTTATGGCATTAGATTATAAATTAATCGGTGAAAGATTAAAGAAAGCAAGAATTCAAAAGGGTTATACTCAAGAAAAACTTTCAGAAATGATAAATGTTTCTATTGCATATTTAAGTAGAATTGAAACTGGTGCAACTCATATAAATTTAAAACGTTTAAATGAGCTTTGCGGTATTTTAGGTGTGTCTGAAGCGTTTATTTTAAATGGTGCTTCTGATAATTCTGACACTTATCTTAATAATGAACTTAGTAGTATTTTAAAGGATTGTACTCCTGAGAAGAAGGAACTAATTTATCAAATTGCGACTATTATTTCTGAAAAAGATGAAAATAAATAAAAAAAATGAAAAAGAAAAGGGAACTTAATAAAATGAAATAAAAAATATATTAGTAAAAGCTATAATTAGCCGTTTTTGAGTAATATTTATAAATTAAGAAGTTCTGCGCAGTGAGGCTCCCCGAGTGGAAGTGACCATAGGTGAGTGGCGAAGCCAGCAAAGAACGATTAATTTATAAATATTACTCAAAAAGGTAGGCGGAAATAATTTCATTTTATTAAGTTCCCTTTTCTTTTTTATTATATTAAGTTTAATTTCATAAGTTCATCTAGTACTATTATAAACATTGCATGTGACCATCCTAGTCCTATTACCCATGCTGATTTCATTTGATGGTTATCCACTTGTTCTGCTAAAAAGCCATGTTTTGTACTTGTTGCGACTACAAAATCAAAGCATTCTTTTGCTTTTTTATAATCTTTTGTTTCTATGTAATATAATGCCATCCAAAGTGTTGCAACAACCCAAGGTCTATCTTCAGTATAATGATCATTTTCAAATCTTAAATAACCACTTGTGTATGTTCTTAAATTTAAGTTTATTCTTTCTATAGTATTAGTGATTTTCTTCTCATTTGGTGAAAACATCCTAAATGGAATTGTAACTCCAAGTATACTAATATCTAGTCTTCTATCATCTAAATTTCTTACAAAGCTTTTCTTTGTTTCGTCATATAGTTTTTCTATTACGTAATTTTTTATTTGTATTAATTGTTTTTCTATTATCTCTTTTTGTTTTATGATAGTTTCCTGTTTTAATCTATTTGCTTGCAAATCTTCTGCCAAAGCATCATATATTTTTTGCATTGCTTCAAATGCTGCAAATATACTTGCAAGGGAATATATACTCACACCTTCATGCATTTCCCATAAATCATAGCTCACTTGCATTTCTTTTTTATTTTCTATAATATCTTCTACATAGTTTTCTAGGAATTTAATTGCTTTTTCTACCATTTTTAAATTTTCTTGTAGAAATTTTTTATCTTTTGTTCTTGTATAATGGTCATATATTCCATAAACTATTCCTGCTGTTTCGTCTATTTGATATCCCCAGCATGGTGCAAGTGTACAGTCTGTATAAAATCTTTGCTCCCACATTCCATTTCTTGATTGTGTATTCTTGCAAAATACTTTATAAAATTTTTCTGTTTCTTTTTCCATGTTTATTAAATCTAAAGCTTTAGTTATATACACAGAATCTCTTGGCCAGCAGTATGCATATCTTCCACATTTTGTGAATTTTTCATCTATTTCCATTGCAGCAGACATTCCACCTGTATTTGAGTTTGTAAGTAATGGAAATAAAAGTATGGTTCTTGCATATATATTTCTTATTGTTTCTTTATATCTTGTTCCTTCTAGTTCTAATTTAGAATGATTTTTTACATATTTTCTCCAATATTTTTTTGTATTTTGTAGTTCTTTTTCCACGTCTATTCTTTTAATCTTGTCTATTTGTTCTTCTATTTCTTCGAATTTATTTTTTTCTTTATTATCACTTATATATATACATACACTAAATTCTTTTACTTCCATTGGTTTTAAAGTTCCTACATCATAGCTAACTGCTGCTTGACTTGACATACCTATATAATCTTTGTCTTGAAGTATTCCGTTTCTTATTACTTCATCTGTTCCATGAATTTTATGTGATAATAATTTCAAACTATTTGAAACAACTGCCATGTTATATCCATGAGAATATTGTAGCATACCATTTTGAATCACCTTGCTACTTGCAAAGTTATTGTCGTCACTCATCATCTTTGAGTGCACTAAAAATTTTATGTCTAATGGAATGTCATGTTCATTTATAAAGGTATATTTGCGTATTATAACATTGTGACTAATTGCTACAAAATCTGTTTGTATCATTTTTAAATTAAAATATGTGTTTCTTATCTCTGTTTTAAGCACATTTGTATCTTCAATATAGTGTTGTTCATATACATTATTTATATCATCATGTAGATATATTAGATTAGAGTCATTTACTTTTACTCCCATATGCATAAATTCTATAAATTGTCTAAAGTCTATATTTGGATAGCAAATTCTAGCTATTTCTCCTTTTTCTGTTAGTCCTACTTTTACATCTTTATTTCCTATTATGGCGTCGTTTAAGTATGTTTTCACCTTTTACTTTCTCCTTCTTAATTTGGAAAATAAACTTCGTATTACGTTGTTACACTCATTCAAAATCGCATCAACGTACATAAGTACGCCTCAGCGATATTTGAATTCGTGTGCCTAGTACTACTCGTTTCTTTTCCAAATTTATATTTTCTTTAAATTATATAATTTTTTTATAAATTTTCCAAATTATTCTATAATACTGACATTTCGGTCTTCTTAGTATTTGTATCTTTAAATTAATGACGTAATACGAAGTTTATTTTTCAAATTACTCTATGATGCTGACAATTAACTGTTCTATCTCTTTAAGTTTCAAATTAATGCTATTTATCTCGTCTTCTCTTGTTTCTTCTGTTAGTATTTCGTTCTTTAATATATCTTCCATATCAGATATTTCATCACGTAGCATTTTTACTTTATTAATAATCTCATTTTTCTGTAATCTTTTTACTGATTCTAGTTCTAATCTTCCTTCTAAATATACCTTATTTTCTCCTACATTATATATTTCTCCATATTTAGGTACTGTAACTTGAATATTTGTATTTTCTAATATTTTTTCCTTAAGTTCTTTTTGTGCTTCTTTTTCTCCATGGACTAAAATGATATGTTTTGGCTTTTGGAAAAATGAATATACAAAGTTTAATAGCCATTCTTGGTCTGCATGTCCTGAATATCCTTCTATATATTCTATTCTTGCATTTACTGCTATTTCTTCTCCAAATATTTTTACTTTTTTAGCACCTTCTACTATTTTTCTTCCAAGTGTTCCTGGTGCTTGATATCCTACAAATAGAATAGTATTCTTTGAATTCCATAGATTATGTTTTAAGTGATGTTTTATTCTTCCAACATCGCACATTCCACTTGCTGATATTATTATGCATGGTGTATCTATCTCATTAAGTGCTTTTGACTCTTCTGCTGTTCTTGTAAACTTTAGTCCGTCAAATTCTAGTGGATTATCTCCTTTTTCTATTTCTTTTTGAACATCTTCATCAAATAGGTCTTCGTTTGCCTTAAAAACTTCTGTTGCTGAAATTGCAAGTGGACTATCAACATATACTGGTGTTTCCATTAATAGTCTATATTTGTTTATAAATGTATCATCTTTTGTTGTATCTTTTATCTTATTTAGTTCATAAAGTATCTCTTGTGTTCTTCCGAACTGCAAATGACGGTATTACTACGTTTCCTCCATTTCTTATTGTATCATACACTATATCCAAGAACATTTTGGCTTTATCATCATTTCTCATGTGAAGTCTGTTTCCATAAGTTGATTCCATAACTAAATAGTCTGCTGATTCTATCATTGTTGGAGATGCAAGAAGTGGTATATCATTATTCCCTATATCCCCTGAGAATACTATTTTTTCTTGCTTACCATTTTCTTTTATCCAGACTTCTATAATTGCAGAGCCTAGCATGTGACCTGCATCATTATATCTAACAGTTATATTTTCATCTATATCTACAATTTCATTATATTTTACACTTTTAAATAATTCTAATGATTTTTCGGCATCTTCTGCTGTATATATTGGTGGATATCCTGATTTTCCTTCCCTTTTTCTCTTTCTATTTTTCCATTCTACTTCCATTTCTTGGATATGTCCGCTATCAGGAAGCATTATTGAACATAAATCACAAGTTGCTTTTGTTGCATATATTGGATTTCTATATCCTTCAACATATAGTTTTGGTATTCTTCCTGAATGGTCTATGTGTGCATGTGTAAGTAGCATAAAATCTATATCTTTTACATCAAATGCAAATTCATCATAGTTTCTATCTTCTTCTTTTGAGCTTCCTTGGAATAGCCCACAGTCTACCAAAAATTTTTTTCCAGCAGCTTCTACTAAAAAATTCGAGCCCGTAACCCCTTCTGATGCGCCTAAAAATGTTATTTTCATTATGAACCTCCTTGATTATTTGATAAATAGTCTTGTCTTTTTCTTACCTTTTATTTGTATTTCTTTTAAATTCTCAATGTCAAAACCTAATTCTGGTATATCTCCGTCATATATATTTACTTCTATAGTTTTTTCTTTTTTTAGTAGCTGTATGCTAATATTTTCTAAATTCATTATTCTGCTATTTAATATTGGTTTTATTATTTCTATATCCATTTTCAAGTCTTTTGTTAAAGAATTTAACACTTTAAATTCATATAGTTTTTCTATTACTTTTTCTTCTAATTCTTCTATCTGTTCTTCAAGTGGTTCAACATCTTTAATAAATCTTTCTGCATCATATACAATGAAGTTATAATACCTAATAATTCTAAAAATTTGTAACAGTTCTCTCTTTTGCTCCACTTTAGTTATTTTTTCAAGTCTTTGTTCTAAGCATTTTATAAAGATTTTTTGTATGTCTATTTTATATTTTTCTTTATTTCTAGTGTTTTTTACATCTTTAAGTAGGTCAACATTCTTTTCTAGTTCTTCTTTTCTTTGTACATATTTTCTCGCATCAAGAAGGTTGTTACATTCGTCTATTTCTTTTAATGCTTTTTTTCTTTCTTTTTTTATAGTTCCTAAAAGATTATTTAAACTAAAAATTTTTTTATATTCCGATAGTTTTGCATTCCTTTTTTCAAATTCTTCTTTAAGTAATTCTTCATCATTTATCATTCTGTCTATTTTGCGTATTTCTTTTGCTTTCTTCTTTTTGATTTTTGTAAGTTCTATTACTAATTTTTCTTTATCATTTAATCTTTCTAGTTCTTTTTCGTCCCATTCTTTTTCATCTAATAATCTTTTCTTTTCATTTTTATTTCTTTGAATACATACTATTATTGATAATCTATATATTAGATTTAATAATTTATCTACATCTTCGTCTGTATATTCTGTTTTTAATTTTTCTTCTAATTTTTCTAATAGCTCTTTTTGATTTTCTTGTCTCATCCAATTATCTAAGAAATCAAATCCTAATAATATTAATAGATTTTGATATATTAAATTACAATCTATATTACTTATTTCATTCGGAAGTGTGTTCCAAGACCAAGCATTAAAGTCTCGTATAATTTCGATATTATTTATATCTCTTCCTTCGTTAAGCATTTCTGGAAGAGCTATTCTTATTAAATTATATTTTTCGTCTATATACATTCTTGTATCGTTCAACTTAAATAATGCAAAAAGCATTGCCTTTTCTGTTGGAAATACTCTTATAGTGTTTAAGTATGAATCTACTCTACTTGTAATTCCTTCTTTTGTAAACTCTTCTCCTTCTTCTGAATTTGGTTTTATAATCTCTATAGATGTACATTTTTTTATTATGGTTATAAGATTTTCTACATATTTATTTTTATTTTCTACATTTACTTTTATGTTCGCATAATCGTTATATGAGCTTGTTATTTTATAAAGCGTGCTAAGAAGGAGATTTTTTACATCTCCTGAAAATTTTTTCTTTGATAATACTGTCTCAAGTTTTGTGTTATTGCTTTGAAATTTTAATAAAATATCATTAGTTTTCATTCTTTATATTAAAGCCCTTTCTTTTGTTATTTTTCTTTGTTTTCATTTACATTAGTACTCTCTGTTGGTTCTGGGTTGTTCTTTAATTCTTCCCATCTTTCTTTTGACATTAATACTTCTCTTGGTTTACTTCCTTGATATCCTGATATTATTCCTCTTTCTGTCATTTGATCTATAATTCGTCCTGCTCTTGCATAGCCTACTTTTAATCTTCTTTGTATAAATGAAGTTGATGCTTGTCCATTTGCAATAACTTCTTCTATTGCTTCTTCTAATCTTGGATCTACATCTTCTTCGTCTTCTTGTTCTTTTATCTCTTTATCTGTTTTATTGGCTTTTTCTATGGATTCTATTATATCTGTATTATATGTAGTTTCTCCGTCTCTTTTTAAGAAATCTACTATTTTTTCAACTTCTTTATCTGATACAAATGTACCTTGTACTCTTGTTGGTTTTGAAACTCCTGTAGGATAATATAGCATATCTCCTTTTCCAAGTAGTTTTTCTGCTCCTGGCATATCTAAAATTGTCCTTGAATCTATTTGAGATGACACTGCAAATGCAATTCTTGATGGAATATTTGCTTTGATTAATCCTGTGATTACATCAACCGAAGGTCTTTGAGTTGCTATAACTAAGTGCATTCCTGCTGCTCTTGCTTTTTGTGCTAGCCTACATATTGCATCTTCTACGTCTTTTGCTGCAACCATCATAAGGTCTGCAAGCTCATCTATTATAATGACAATTTGTGGCATTTTTACATTTTGCTCTTCTTCTGTTTCTTTTTCTAATGCTTTATTATATCCTTTTATATCTCTTACACCTTTTGCAGCGAATTTTGCATATCTATCTTCCATTTCTTGCACAGCCCATGCCAAAGCTCCTGCTGCTTTTCTTGGGTCTGTAACAACTGGTATAAGTAAATGTGGTATTCCGTTATATACAGATAATTCAACGATTTTTGGGTCTACCATAACAAGTTTTACTTCACTTGGTTTTGCTTTATAGATAATACTTGTAATTAGTGTATTTATACATACACTCTTTCCTGAACCTGTACTTCCTGCTACAAGTAAGTGTGGCATTTTTGCAATGTCTGCAATTACTCTTGCTCCACTTACGTCTTTTCCAAGTCCCATAGATAGCTTTGACTCTGCAGATACAAATTCTTCTGAGTCTATTACATCTCTTAAGTGAACTATTTCTGTTTCTTTATTTGGAATTTCTATTCCTACTGCTTGTTTTCCTGGTATTGGTGCTTCTATTCTTATGCTTTGTGCTGCCAAATTTAATGCAATATCATCTGCAAGGTTTGCAATTTTGCTAACTCTTACTCCTTCTGCTGGCTTTAACTCATATCTTGTAATTGCAGGTCCGACAGATACATCTTCTACTTTTGCTGATACTCCGAAGCTATATAGAGTTTTTTGAAGTTTTAGTGCATTATCTGTAATTGATTTTTTCTCACCTCTTACCTTTTTTCCCTCTCCTTGTTCTAGTAAGGCTATAGGTGGAAATTCATAGTTTTGGTCTTCAACAATTTGTGCATGTTCTAGTTGTAGTACCTGTTTTGTTGGGTCTTTCTTCTCCAATTCTGTTTCCTTGAAAAGGTTTGCTTCTAAATAGTCATCTGATTTTTCTGTTTCTTTTTTTGTATCTTCTTCAAATGCAAGTGGTATATCATGTTCGTATTTCTTATCTTTTTTATTTTTTTCCTCTTCTTCTCCAAAAGGATCTTCCATTATTACTGAATGCGATTTTTTATTTTTTTCTTTTTTCTCTTTCTTTTTCTTCTTAGGCTCTATTATTTTTTCCTCTTCTTCGTCATCATCATCTTCTTCATATTCTCTAGCTTCTTGAAGTTTGGTTGAAAACTTATCTACAAGTTCTGCTGGTTTTATTCCAAATGTGAAGATTATAAGTAGTATTGCTACTCCAACTAGCACTACATTTGCTCCTATTGTTCCGAGTAATTTTGTTAGTGGTACAGCAACTAAAACTCCTAAAACTCCTCCACCTTTATTTTCTGTTCCTAGGTCATATCCTTCTGATACGATTTCTGAAAATTCGTCATTTATATCTAGTACTTTATTTTCTCCTGATAGTTGTAATGATGTCATGAATGCACAAATACATAGTATTATAACTAGATATTGTATGATTTTAGGCATGACAAATTCTCTCTTTTCTTTGATAAGAGTAATTCCTATTATAAATGTTCCTACTGGAACAAGATATTTTATCCATCCCATTATTCCACCTAGCATCGGACTTAGGTGTTCTCCAATATATCCTGATTGTATATAAATTAATACTGCTAAAAGTATACTAAATATCATAATGACTATTGCGTGTACATAGGCATCTTGTTTAGCTTTTTTCTTTCTAGTTACTCTCTTCTTCTTTGCCATTTATTTTTCTCCTATTTATATCATATATCATATTTTTACAATCTACATTGTATCATTGTGATTTTTAAAATGCAATGTTTTTGATAAAATTTTTGTAATATGGATTATTTGGTTTTTATTCATTTATCTTTTTCTTTCTTGCATTAAATATACAAGTTTACTGGTTATATTATTTGGAGATATTTTTGCAAGTACCCTTAATATTTTTATTCCAATTCCTGGAACTATCATGAATTTGTTCTTCAACATTTTATCTACTGCATATTTTGCAACTTTCTCACTACTTAATGAATATAAATTGAATTTTACTCCTGCAACATTATTAAAATTTGTATTTACTGGACCTGGGCATAGTAGGCTTAATTTCACTTTTGATTTTGCTTTTTTTAGTTCTGCTCTTATCCCTTCTGTGAGCCTTACCACATATGCTTTAGATGCATAATAACCTTCCATAAGTGGTCCTGGCATAAATCCTGCAATTGATGCAACATTTAAAATATGTCCGCTATTCTTTTTAACCATGTCTTTTAGATATAGTTTTGTTAAAATGTGTACAGCTGTTATGTTTGTATTAATTAAGCTTATTTCTTTGTCTAAATCTGTTTCTGTAAAATTACCAAATACTCCAAATCCTGCATTATTAATAAGTATATCAATGTCTCCTGTCATTTCATGTAGTTTTTTACAGTTCTCAGCTATTTCTAAATCCATTGGTATTATTTCTATATTTTTACCTCTTAATGTTTTCTTTACGCTTTCAAGTTTTTCTTTATCTCTTGAAACTAATATTAAGTCATAACCTCTTTTATCAAGTTCTCTTGCAATGTCTCTTCCAATACCAGATGAAGCTCCTGTAATTAATGCTCTCAAATTTATTCCTCCTCTTGATTACATTTTCTAAGGTTGTAAAAGAATTGTGCTTTTGGCTAGGCGTTCAAGAAAGAAATACCGGAGGCGTACTTTTTGTACGTCGAGGATTTTCTTTCGTAGAACAACAACGCCAAAACGCAATTATTTTGCAACCTCCTTATATGAATTCTTCCCATACAACATTTGCTAAATCTAACCCCTTATCTGTAAGTTTAATATTATTATCATAAATTTCAATTAATTCTTCTTGTACAAGTTTATTTAGCTCTTGTCTATATAAAAATATTGGATTTTCTCCAAATTTATTTTTAAATTTAGTTATATTCACTCCATTTATTTTTCTTAATCCAAGTATCATATATTCCTTCTGCTTATCTTCTTTTGTTTGTTCCTCATGTATGGTTATATTTTTATCGAAGTCATTATTATTTATATTTTTTATATATTCTTCTACACTTTCACTATTTGAATATCTCTTATTATTTAAGTAAGAGTGTGAGCTAACTCCAATTCCTATATATTCTTTTTGTTCCCAGCAATCACTATTATGTCTTGATTTATATCCTTCTTTTGCAAAATTTGAAATTTCATAATGAATATATCCTTCGTTTTCCAACATTTTCTTAACATTCCAATACATTTTTCTTTCTATTGCTTCATCTGGAAGTTTTAATTCTTCATTCATTACCATATCATATAATTTTGTATTCTCCTCTAATATCAAAGAATATATTGATATGTGTTCAGGGCTTAAAGTAATTACTTCTTTAACTGACTCTTCTAACTTTTTTAAATCTTGATTTGGAAGTCCAAGCATTAAATCCACATTTATATTTCTAAATCCTATATTTCTTGCCTCATTGTATACATTCAAAAAATCCTCATATTTGTGTATTCTTCCAATTTCTGAAAGCAATTCATTATCTGCACTCTGAAGTCCTATACTTAATCTGTTTATCCCTATTTCTTTGTATTTCTTTAGTTTTTCTTTATTTGCTGTTCCTGGGTTTATTTCTATTGTAATTTCAGCATTACCTGCTACAAAAAGCCTTAGATTATCCATAATTTTAGCTATACTTTCATTATCAATCAGAGACGGAGTACCTCCACCAACATATACTGTTTGTATACTATATTTGCTTAAGTTAATATGTTTCATTTCTTTGATTAATGCTTCAACATATTCTTTTATTAATTTCTCTTTATTTGCATATGATATGAAATCACAATAATAGCATTTTGCTTTGCAAAACGGCATGTGAATATATAGTCCTATATCTTTTTTCATTTTTATCCCTTTGCTATTTCAATAATTTTTTTCAATCTATGATTTACTCCAGATTTTCCTATTGGTTCAGATAACATTTTTCCAAGTTCTTCTAGTGTTGCCTCTGGATTTTCTAGCCTTAATAAAGCTATTTCTTGTAAATTAGTTGGTAATCTATTCCACTTCTTAGCTTTTTTAATTTTTTGTATTGCTTGAATTTGTACAACTGCTGCATTTACTGTTTTATTTAAGTTTGCAGTTTCACAATTTACCTTTCTATTTACATTATTTTTTGTTTCTTTCAACACTCTAATGTCCTCATATTTAAGTACTGAGCCGCTTGCTCCAATTAGTGCTAAAACCTTAGATATCTCTTCTCCGTCTTTTATGTATATGGAATAAGAATATTTTCTATTAAGAGTTTTTACTTCTATATTAAAACTATTTATTATTTTTATTATCTTTTCTCTTGCTTCATCACTTTCAAACCTTATTTCTAGATGATATCTACTTTTTGGGTCAGTAATTGATCCTCCTCCTAAAAATGCACCTCTCACAATTCCTTTTTTTACCTCATCATTATTGATGTCAATATTTTCAAGTTTAATATCATTTTTATTAAAGGAAATCAAATAATTTTTTCCTTGCATCTTTATATTATAGTTTATTTTTAGTTTATTTAAAAGTTTGTTTAATCTATTTATGTTATATTCATTTTCTGTTAAAAACTTTATTTTATTTTCTAATCTATTTATTGTAAGAAGATACCCATAAAATTCCGCTTCTACAATATCAGTATGAGAAAAAATATTTATTTTACTTAACTCTTCTTTTACACTTGCAGAAAAAGACATAAAATCATCTCCTTATTGCTTAAATCAAATAAAATTATATCATATATATTAGTTTATTATGCAAGATAAGTATTTCTTATAAATTTATCTATAGCATATTATTTTTCATATTGTTTATAATTATTTCTATTTGATTTTTCATTATTAATTTCATCTTTGAACTATTATAACTCTGTCATTTCCGTTTAAATCTTTGACACAGGTTACGTTTTTATACTGGTTACTTGTCTTTGCTATTTCTATTACTTCTTCTTTTTGGTCATAGCCGATTTCAAGTATAATGAAGCCTCCTTCATTCAAGTATTTATCCCCTTCCTCAATTATTATTCTATAAAATTTTAGTCCATCTTCTCCTCCATCTAAAGCTATCTTTGGTTCGTATTCTAAGCTATATTCTTCTATAATATCAGTTTTTATATATGGTGGGTTTGAAACAATAATATCAAATTTTCTATTTATTTTTTCAAACATATCACTTTTCACAAACTTTATTCTTTCTTCTTGTCCTAAACTTCTTGCATTTCTTTTTGCAATATTTAATGCTTCATCACTTATATCTGTTGCTATAATTTTTGCTTCTTCAAAATATTTAGTTAATGATATGGATATTATACCGCTTCCCGTGCACAATTCTAATATTTCTTTTTTATTCTCATTTTTAGCGATTTTTAGTACTTCTTCTACTAGAATTTCTGTATCATATCTTGGAATAAGCACACTTTCGTTTACAAAAAATTTCATTTTCATGAATTCTTTTGTATTTGTTATATATTCAACAGGGTATCCTTTAGAAATCCTTTCTATTCCATCCAAAAATTTTTCTTCATCTTCTTTTTTTAAAATCTCTTCTGTTTTTATTATTAATTCTTCTCTATTGCAAGAAAGAATACTTGCTAAAAGTATTCTTGTCTTAAGTGATGCTTCATCTATATTTTTTTCGTTCAATTTTTTTATTCCTCTAATTAATGCTTCTTTAACTTTAATTTTTTATCACATTCCTTCCTCAAAGCACAATTTTTTTCAACTTTCTTTTTTCTTAACTTTTTCTGCGATTAAGTCATAATCTCTTATACCAGTAATTTTACAATTTACAAATGTGCCTAGTTCTATTTCTTCATCTTTCTTTATGAATACTACCCCATCTTCTTCTGGAACGTCCATATATGTTCTTCCAATATAGTATTTATTATCAAAGCTTGTACTTTCAACTATTGCTTCATAAGTTTTCCCTAACTTTTCTTGTAAATTTTCCTTAGAGATTTTCTTTTGCAAACTCATTATTTTTTTGTGTCTTGACTTTTTAGTCATATAATGTATTTGTTCTTTTAATCTTGCTGCAGGTGTTCCATCTTCTTTTGAATACATAAATGTTCCTAATTTATCGAATCTTTCTTTTTTCACGAATTCATAAAGCTCGTTAAAATCTTCTTCTGTTTCTCCTGGAAATCCTACAATTAAAGTAGTCCTTAGTATCACATCTGGAATTTCTTCTCTTATTTTCTTAATCACTTTTTCAATACTTTCTTTATCGCTTTTTCTATTCATTCTTTTTAAGACTTTATTTGATATATGTTGAATAGGCATGTCAAAGTAATTACATATTTTTTCATTATTTTTTACTACTTCTATTAGTTCATCTGTTATGGTCTCTGGATATGCATATAAAAATCTTATCCATTTAAATCCTTCTATTTTGCAAAGTTCTTCTAAAAGATGTGCAAGTCTTGGCTCTCCATATATATCAATTCCATATTTTGTAGTGTCTTGTGCAATTACTATAAGTTCTTTTATTCCTTTTTTAGCAAGCTCTTTTGCTTCTTCTATAATTTCTTCTTCTCTTCTTGATATGTATTTTCCTTGTATATATGGAATTGCACAGTATGTACAATTATTACTACATCCTTCTGCAATTTTGAGATAAGCATAGTTTTCACCTGTTGTTATTACTCTATTGGAAAAATCTAATTTGCAGATATTGCATTCGCCTTCACCTATAAGATTTTGTACTTTTTCCCATATTTTAGGATATTCTTTTATTGATATAAATAAGTCAACCTCTGGAATTAATTTTTCTAGGTCCTCTTTATATCTTTCAACTAGGCAACCAATTACTATTAAATATTTACATTTTTGTTTCTTATACTCTGCCATTTCGAGTATTGTATCAATAGTCTCTTGCTTTGCACTTTCTATAAATCCGCAAGTGTTTATAACTATAATATCTGCTTTTTTCTCATCATTTACGATATTAAAGCCATTTCCTTTAAACATTCCTATTACTTCTTCAGTTACTACTAAGTTCTTACTACATCCAAGTGATATAAATCCTACATTCATTGTGTACTTCCTTTCAAATATGAAAGAGAATTAGTATATTGCTGGGCAAACAAGCAAATAATTCATGAGACGTACTTGCTGTACGTTGATTGAATTATTTGCGAAGTTTAACGATGCAAGATGCTGATTACCTTTCATATTTTATATTCTATATTTTTTCATTGCCCCATACGTTGTATGTAAAAGTTTGTGTGCCTCATGTCCGCCTGGTTCTCCAATATATTCTTTATATGCTTGTTTTAAATATGGATTTTCATGTGATTTTCTTATAGCACTTTTTTCATCTATACTATATAAAGAATCTGAACGTTTTTTAAATACATTTACTACATTTCTAGTTTTCGATGATTTTATTGGCTGTCCTCCGCCCATGATACATCCACCAGGGCATGCCATTACTTCTAAGAAGTCATAGTCTGCTTTTCCGTTTTTCATGTCATCCATTACTTTTCTTGCGTTATTTAGTCCTGAAACTACAACAACTTTTATTTCTTTTCCTGCTATATTTAGACAAGCTTTCTTTATTCCTTGCTCTCCTCTTACTTGTTCAAATTCTAGCCTTTCTAGCTTTTTTCCTTCCAGAATTTCTGCTGCTGTTCTAAGAGCTGCTTCCATAACTCCACCTGTTACACCAAATATTGCTGCTGCACCTGTTGCTTCACCCATTGGGTTATCAAATCCTGAGTCTGGAAGTTCTACGAATTCAATATGTGCTTGTTTTATCATTCTAGCAAGTTCTCTTGTTGTTATAACTGCATCAACATCATCAAAGCCAGTTCCTTGCATATCTTCTCTAGTTCTCTCAAACTTTTTAGCAATACATGGCATAACTGATATAACAAATATTTTGCTTGGGTCTATATTATTCTTTTTTGCGTAATATGATTTAATAATTGCTCCAAACATCTGATGAGGTGATTTACAAGAAGATACATGGTCTAATAAATCTGGATAATTCATTTCAACAAATCTTACCCATGCAGGGCAGCAAGATGTTGTCATAGGTAATACGCCATGATTCTTTATTCTTTCAATAAACTCAGTTGCCTCTTCCATAATTGTAAAGTCAGCTCCTGTATTTGTATCAAATACTTTATCAAAGCCTAGTCTTTTTAACGCTGTAACCATTTTTCCAGCTACATTAGTGCCTATTGGAAGTCCAAATTCTTCTCCTAGTCCAACTCTTACAGCTGGAGCTGTTTGTACAACAACATAAGTATCTTCATCTTTTAATTTTTCCCACACTAAACTTGTATTATCTTTTTCTTTTAAAGCTCCAACAGGACAATTTTGTATACATTGTCCACAGAATGTACAATTTACATCATTTAGACTATGGTTCTCAAATGTTGATATGCAAGATGAAAAACCTCTTTCTGTACAATCTATCGCTCCTATTCCTTGTACATTTTTGCAAGTAGATATACATCTTCTACATAAGATACATTTATTGAAATCTCTCACTATACTTGGTGATTTATCGTCTATTTCGTGCTTATTTCTTTCTCCTCTGTATTGTATATCTGTCACACCAAATTCTTGTGCTAATCTTTGCAATTCACAATTTCCATTTCTAACGCATGTCAAACATTCTCTGTCATGGTTTGAAAGTATTAAATCAAGTACCGTTCTTCTTGCTTCTATTACTTTTGCAGTGTTTGTATGTACTACCATTCCTTCTTCAACTTTTTGAATACATGAAGTTGCAAATCCTCTTTTTCCTTCAACTTCTACGACACAAATTCTACAATCTCCTATTTCATTTATCTCTTTTAAAAAGCAAAGAGTAGGTATATCTATGTTTACCTTTTTTGCAGCTTCAAGTATTGTTGTTCCGTTTTTGTACTTGAACATGATGACCATCAATAGTTAAGTTAATTAATTCTTCCATATTTTTCATTCCCTTCTCAAGGTTTATTGATTAATTTTTGAATTTTGAATTTATATATTATTTAGCTAGGAAAAGAATTAGTATATTGCTAGGCATTTCAAATCAAAAAAGCGGAGGCGTGCTTTTTGCACGTTGAGCATTTTTTGTATTTGAAATAACGACGCAAGATGCTGATTATTTTTCTAGCTTATTGCATGGAAAGGGCATATACTAATACACGTTCCACACTTAATACACTTATCCTTATCAATAACATGTGGCTGTCTTATTTCTCCTGATATTGCTTCAACTGGACAATTTCTTTTACACATTCCACAGCCTTTACATTTTTCTGGATCTATTTTTATATCTGCTAATGCTTTGCATTCTCCTGTCTTACATTTTTTATCTATTACATGTTCTTTGTATTCATTCATAAAGTATTTCATTGTACTTATTACTGGGTTTGGAGCTGTTTGACCAAGTCCACATACAGATGAATTTTTGATATTCTCACACAAAGATGCAAGTTTTTGTAAATCTTCCTCTTCGCCATTTCCTTCTGTTATCTTTTGTAAAATTTCTAGCATTCTTTTTGTCCCAATTCTACAAGGCGTACATTTACCACATGATTCATCTACTGTAAATCCAAGATAAAATTTAGCAAGATTAACCATGCATTTTGTGTCATCCATTACAATTAGTCCTCCTGAGCCCATCATTGAACCAATGCTTGAAAGTGATTCATAATCTATTGGTACATCTAGATATTCTTTTGGAATACAGCCTCCGAGATGGTCCTCCTGTTTGAGCAGCTTTAAAATCTCTACCGTTTGGTATTCCTCCACCTATGTCATATACTATTTCTCTTAAAGTTGTTCCCATAGGTACTTCTACAAGTCCTGTATTTATAACATTTCCTCCTAATGCAAATACTTTGGTTCCTTTTGATTTTTCTGTTCCAATGTTTGAATACCAGCTAGCTCCATTTAATATTATTTTTGTTATGTTTGCGTAAGTTTCTACGTTGTTTATGAGTGTTGGTTTTTGCCAAAGTCCAACATTTGCTGGGAATGGTGGTTTTAGTCTTGGTCTTCCTGACCTTCCTTCAATTGATTCTAGAAGTGCTGTCTCCTCTCCACATACAAAGGCTCCTGCTCCTAGTCTTATTTCTATATCAAATGAGAAGTTTGTACCCCATATATTTTTTCCGAAGTATTCCATATTCTCTTGCTTGCTCTATTGCTTTTCCAAATCTTTTAACAGCTATAGGGTACTCTGCTCTAACATATATATATCCTTTATTTGCTCCGACTGCATATCCTGCAATCATCATTGCTTCTAGTACTGAATGTGGATCGCCTTCTAGAATGCTTCTATCCATGAATGCTCCTGGATCACCTTCATCAGCATTACAAACTACATATTTTTGGTCTCCTTCTGCCATTTTTGTAAAAGCCCATTTCTTACCTGTTGGGAAACCTGCTCCTCCACGTCCTCTTAATCCAGAATTAGTTACCTCTTCTATTACTTCATCTTGTGACATTGAAAACAATACTTTTTCTAATGCTTTGTATCCATCAAATGCAATATATTCGTCAATATTTTCTGGGTCAATTTTTCCACAATTCTTAAGAGCAATTCTTTCTTGTTTTTTATAAAATCCAAGGTCATCTAATCTTTTTACCAATGTTCCATCTACATCTCTGCAAAGTAATCTATCTACTGTTTTTCCTTCTATCAAGTGTTCATTTATAATTTCTTCACAATCTTCTACTTTAACCATTGCATAGAATGTATCTTCTGGTCTTATTATTACAATTGGTCCTTTGGCACATAACCCAAAACATCCCGTTTGTATTACTTTTACATTTTCTATATTTTTTTCTTTTAAAAGTTTTCTAAATCTATTTATAATATCTTCTGACTTTGAAGAAGTACAGCCTGTTCCATGACATACAAGTATATGCTTTTCATGGGAATTTGCTTTTAAATTTACTCTTAAATCTAACTCTTTTCTTTTTTCTTCTCTTATCTTTTTTATCTCTTCTAAGGATTTCATTTTTCTATCATTCCTTTCTTAGGCACAATTCTTTTTCAACCTTACTCCTTTTTCATATACTCATCTATTACTTGGTCTAGCTTTTGCACAGTTGCTCTTCCATATACTTCTCCGGTTAACTGTAAATACTGGTGCTAACCCACATGCTCCAATACATCTTGTTTCTTCTATTGAAAATTTTCCGTCAGGTGTTGTCTCCCCTGCTTCTATTTTTAGTCTTTCTTTTAACCTTTCTAGTATTTTTTCAGAGCCTTTTACATAACATGCTGTTCCAAGACATACAGCTATATTGTATTTTCCTTTTGGTTTTAATGTAAATCTTGAATAAAAAGTTACAACTCCATATACTTCTGCAAGTGGAATTCCTAAATATTCTGCAATTCTCATTTGTGCTGAAGTTGGTATGTATCCATAATGTTCTTGAACTTCATTTAATATTTGAATTAGATTGTCTTTATCTTGTTTGTATATTTGTAAGATTTTTTCTAACTCTTCATCTTTCTCACAGTTTTCACATTTACAATTTCCCATTTGCTTTTCATTCCTTCCTTAGATATACTTTCTCTTATTATATATTTGTATTATATCAAAGTAGAACTTCTAAAACAATAGAATTTTTGAATAAAAATGGCCAATTTTGTATTTTTTTGTTTTAATGAATGTATACATGATAAAAGTAATATACAATAAAAAAGATAACACCTTTATAGTGTTATCTAAAAAACAGTCCTAAAATATAGCCCTGTTCGAAGAATTTTCTACTAACAACTATATTTATCTATTTTTACTTTATAACTTTGCAAGTTAAAGGACAACGGTTTGTTTCTACATTTTTCTTGTACGACCATTTGATAAGTATATCATTTAGCAGTTATACTGAATGGACTATTACTTGTTCCATCACCTGTTTTCCATAAATTTACTTGAGATAAATTAATTTCTACAATTGGTCGAAGTGTTATAGAACCTTCCCATTTTCCTCCACTTGTATTACATAAACTAACAAAAAATATTGAGCCATCCTCTACACATTGCAACTCGAATTCTATTTGCCTAGTAATGCTTGTACCTGTAATAGTAGAAGCACCCAAACAACGAGTAGCTATCCCATAAGTTTCTTTGAAGTTAGTTGAAGTTCCTGGTTCATAACTAAATATTTCTAAGTATAATTCCTCCATATATTCTGACATTTCAAACCAATAACGATTAGCCTTTCCTTTAATAGATGATGAATCTCCTGTTCCTGTAATATACTCGTCTTGTTCACTCGCAGAATATTGTGTTCCATATGTTCCATTTGGTGCTCCGTCTTCTTCTTTTGCAAATATTAATGGGTAAGTTCTACTATCCGACGTAGTCGTAAAGGTAGATCCCTCGTTCGGAATTCTATAAGATGAATGAACTTCAATATCTTCTATTTTTATACTTCTTCCTGTTGCACCTAAACTGCTATTACTATACATTGCTTCACACGCATTATTTAATAGCAATACTCCATTATTATATCCATTTACCCCATATAATTTTAATTTTGAACTAGTTGGTCTATCTGATATTAGTGTCAATTTATTATTATCTGCAGATAATATTCTCCATTTTAAATTCATTTCAGTTGATAGCTGAGAATTATCTGATGAACCTGAATAATTAACATTTGTATGTTCACTAAATGTTCCTGATTCTGGTATATAATCTATATATTTTCCAACATTACCTGCTAACTCTGTTGGTGGAAGCTCTTCTCTTTCTATTTTTGCATTCACCGTGTTACTTATCTTGGTGTTTCCTGCATTATCTTTTACGACTACTCTTAAATAATATGTTGTATTTACTGCTAAATCTTGGTATTCAAATGTACATGAATTTGCTGTATTTTGTACTTCATCTGCTGTTGTAAATCCTTCTTTTTCGCTTGTTGTACTATATTGGAATGTATAACTTGCAACTCCTGATGTTGCGTCTTCTCCATTTGCTGTAACTGATATACTTGTTTCTCCTGCTTCTCCTGATAATGCGATAGTTGCTGTACTTGGATTGGTTGCATCTTTATTTACAACTTGTGTTATTTCTTCTGATGTTAGTCCTGCATTATTTATTATATAAGCTGTTATTGTGCTTGTTCCATCTGCAGTTATGTCAAAGTTAGCAGTTGTTCCAGTAGCTTCTGTTTCTTCTATTGGATTTGCACCTTCGACTTTGTATTTTATGCTCGCTACATTACTTGCATCTCCTGCATTTATTGTAACTCCTACATCTGTTATATAATATCCACTTTCTCCTTCTGTTCCATTTAAGCTAATTGTTGGAGTACTTGGTGCTGTCTTATTTATTGTAAAGCTTGTCTCATAATTATCTGATAAATTTCCTTTTTCATTTTCTGTCCATGCTGTTATCTTTGTTGTTCCTTCTGCACTTATTTCAAAACTTACATCATCTTCTGTAATTTGTTCTTCTCCGTCATTTATTTTATAATGTAACTTTATAGTCCCTGTTTGCTCTATTCCTTTATTTATACTTATTGTTACTGTTACATTACTTGTATATATATCATTACTCCCCTTTGTACCAGATAAAGTAATAGTTGGTGACATTGGTCTATCTGTATCTCCTGTGATTTCACCTAACATATCACTTACATCATTTAGCATTCCTAGTTCTTTTTGTTGCTCTTCTGCATAGTTTAATGCTCCATTTGTTGCGATTCCTACTATATTACTTCCAAATATAGAATTTAATGTGACTGCTACCAAGATAACTAATACTATTATTGTAATAATTAATGCAATTAGCGTAATTCCTCCTTCTTGTTTCATTTGTTTTTGTTTTGATTTCATTTGTAATTTCCTCCTTTATTCTATTAAGGAACTCCTTATTAAGGAATTCCTTAATAGAATATCATTATTTTTTAAAAATTTCAATACTTTATTAAGGAATTTCTTAATTTTTTATTTTTAATTAAGAAATTCCTTAGTTGTAAACAATTTCACTTTGATATAATTTTTTTATAATTTTTAGGAAAGAGGTGTAATTATGCAACTCTCAGATGCTACAAGACAAAGGATAAAACAATTATTGACTCAAAATAATATGAAACTTTTTGATTTATCTAAAGCAGCTGGCATATCTCTACCAACTATATCGGATTTTCTAAAAAATGATACAAAAAATTTAAGAATGGATACATTATTACATATTTGTGAAGGATTTAATATCACGTTAAAAGATTTTTTTGATGATCCACTTTTTAATGAAGTTATTGCTGAATAAAATAACCTAGAATCATATAATGACTCTAGGTTATTTTATTTGTTTCTTATTAGAAAAAAGATAATATTTATAAAAAAATATTATCTTAAAAACAGTTCTAAAATATAGTCCTGTTCGAGGTTTTCTACTAACAACTATATTTATCTATTTTTACTTTATAGCTTTTTTTGCTAAAGGATAATGGTTTGTTTCTACATTTTTCTTGTATAACCATTAGTACATACAACCTAAGTTTGTAGAATCTACGGGGCGCACCGCATAACTGTCGTTATAGTCATAGTCATCCGAGTCATACAAATCATAAGCGTCCACAGTACCACCGCTCACATAGAACATACGGAACTCAAACCAGTCGTTGTTATCATAGTAGACGCAGCGCGAAGCGAGCCAATACAACCATACCCTAATCTATTTTTATGCTACTTTTATTCCTGTATCTATAACTTCTTTTACAAAAGGAGTTGAAATTTTTTTATAATCTTCTGTCGTTATTGGATGTGGTTCTATTCTAGTATCTATTCTCCATGTAAAACCAATCAACTTGGCTCCATCATCAATAATATCCTTAAAGTCACTTGACACTATTGCTATATCTATATCGCTATCTTCATTTTCCGCTCCTCTTGCATAAGATCCAAATAAAATAATTGCTTCTATTTTATAGTATTTACTTATTTTATCTATATATTTTTTTATTGATTCCATTACTTTTTTGTCAATAGTTCTTTTAACCATGTTCTTACCTCCTCTATGTTCTTTACTTGTTCTCTAGTGTATTCATCTGTACATTTTTGCTTAAAACTTTCTTTGTAATCATCATATCTTGCACTTATGTTAAATTGAGTAATTATCTGTAATCTTTCAACTTGCTCATCATTTAAATCTAAACTGCATTTTTCTGCTAATGCTAGTAAATTATGAGATTTTATTGTATGAGGATTTTGTTTATTTCTTTTTGCATATAATCCTTTTAACAATTTTTCTATAACTAAATGACCTAAAAATAAAGTCCAAGTATTTTTCTTGTTTTTAAACATTATCTGCATTGCTTCATAATCTTCATCACTACTGTTTACCCAATAATTCATTAAATCAATATTATCCATACATTCTCTCTCTTTCGTTATATGCTATATTCTATATTATAACATTATCTAAAATATTTTACTACTGTTTATAGTTATTTTTTATTACAAAAAAGATAGTATTTTTCAATACTATCTAAAAACAGTTCTAAAATATAGCCCCTTTCAAAAAGATTTTTACTTACAACTATATTTATCTATTTTTACTTTATAGCTTTTTTGCTAAAGGATAATGGTTTGTTTCTACATTTTTCTTGTACGACCATTAGTACATACAACCTAAGTTTGTAGAATCTACGGGGCGCACCGCATAGCTACCTGAACGGATATAGTCATCCGAGTCATACAAACCTCCAGCGTCCACAGTACCACCGCTCACATAGAACATACGAAACTCAAACCAGTCGTTGTTATCATAGTAGACGCAGCGCGAAGTGAGCCAATACAACCATACCCTAATTTTTTTCATTGTTTAATATTTCTTGTATTTGTTTCTTTAATTCAATAATATCATTTTGTAATATATACCATATACTTTTTAAATTTATTCCTTCGTAATCATGTATAATTCTATTTCTTAAGCCTTTTATCATATTCCATTCAATATTTGTATATTTATTTTTTGTGGCATCGGAAATATTCTTTACTAATTCTCCAACTTGACTTATATTAAAAATTGTAGCATCAACTGTTTTATTATCATTTACAAACATTTCATAATCATAACCTTTAACATATTCAAGCGACTTTTCTATATACTCTATCATTTTTTGTAATGATATATATTCCTTATTTTGCATATACTAACACTCCTGTTTTCTTAATTTCTTCATCTATTTTAGAATTCTCTATAATTTCAGATTTTTCAAAAGCATCAACATTTTTATCTAATCTCTCTTCAATTTTAGTTATTAAGCTATACAATTTAAAGCCTATTAATTTTTCTTTTGTATCTATCACTAAATCTATATCGCTAATTTTAGTAGCAGTATTTTTTGCATATGAACCAAACAGTATAACACTGTATACTGGCATATTTTCTAAAATTTCATTTAATATTTGCTTTATTTCTTCAACAGTATAGACCTTTTCACTCATTGTATATCACCTTTTCTTTTTCAGATTATATTTTTAGTATACTATATTAACAAAAAATATTCAAGGAAATTCATTATTAAAAAAGATAGTATTTATTAAAAAATACTACCTTAAAAACAGTTCTAAAATATAGCCCCTTTCGAGAGTTTCTACTAACAGCTATATTTATCTATTTTTACTTTATAGCTTTTTGCTAAAGGATAACGGTTTGTTTCTACATTTTTCTTGTATGACCATTAGTACATACAACCTAAGTTTGTAGAATCTACGGGGCGCACTGCATAGTCCCAATTGTCATTGTTGTCGTTCGAATCATACAACCAGTCGGTGTCCACAGTACCACCGCTCACATAGAATATACGGAACTCCGCATAATTGCCGTTTAAGTTAACGCAGCGCGAAGCGAGCCAATACAACCATACCCTATAATTACTTTTATCATAATTTTAGAATTTTAGCAAGTAATTTCGGGCAATTGGGACTCGCCGACAAATGACACAAAATAATAAACTAAAAAAACGGTTAATTATAATAAAAACATTGTGTCATTTTTCTACGTCCCCATTGACACTTTTTCTTACTCTAAATTTCTTTATTCTTTTGCTTCATAGCTTTTTTATCTTCTACAGAATTTTATCTCAAAAACCGTGCCAAAGTAGGATCGTTATTTTGCTTCAATGCTAAATGGTGTTTCTGCTCCTCCATCGCCTGTTAAGCCAACATTGACCTTAGTTAAATCGATTTCTACAATAGGACGAATAGCATATGGCAAACTGCTCGCACTATTATCTGAACAATATATCCAATTAGCACTTACAGAAGTTCCAGTTATAATGAATAATTGGAAATATGCACGTGAGCTATCATAGTTAACACAACGTGAAGCAAGCCATGTAGTAGGAGAACTTCTAAATAAATTTACATATTTCTGACTATCCATTGTACTTGTTGACATTGTGAATTTATAAAATGTCCATTTAAATTTATATTCCGCATTTCCCCATAGTGTTCCTGTTACGTATGTATCTTGATTACTTAATTCGTATCTACTTCCATAAGTTCCATTTGGTGCTCCTGTTTTTTCTTCTGCAAATATCACTGGATAATAAATATATGAAGGGCTAGGTCTATATTCTTTTCCATAATTTTGATAATTATTCTTATTGTATGTCATATATTCTTCTATATCATCTATATTCAAACTTCTACCTGTTGCTCCTAACAATGAATTACTATACATTGCTTTGCACGCATTATTGAGTAACAACGCTCCATTATTATATCCCTCATAATCTTCTAATACAAATCCTGTATTCGCTACTTTATTTGATATTAATGTTAATACATTACCACTTGCTTCTAATATTTTCCATTTAATATTTGGTAATGTTGATAGTTGTATGTTTGTTCCCCTTGCATCTCCAGAATATGTACTTCCAACATGATCACTAAAGCTTCCACTTACCGGTGTATAATCTACATATTTTCCTACGTTACTTGCTAGCTCTGTATCAGTTAGACCAGCTCTCTTTGTAGTAGTGCTTACTGCTGTGCTTGGAGTTGTCTTTCCTGCTTTATCTTTTACGACTACTCTTAAATAATATGTTGTATTTGATGCTAAGTCTTGGTATTCAAATGTACATGAGTTTGCTGTATTTTGTACTTCTAATGCTGTTGTAAATCCATCTTCGCCACTTTTTGTACTATATTGGAATATATAACTTGCAACTCCTGATGTTGCGTCTGCTCCATTTGCTGTAACTACTATACTTGTCTCTCCTGGGTCTCCTGATAATGCTATGCTAGCTGTACTTGGTGCAACTGTGTCTTTATTTACTACTTGTGTTATTTCTTCTGATGTTAGTCCTGCATTATTTATTATATATGCTGTTATTGTACTTGTTCCATCTGTTGTTATATCAAAGTTTGCAGTTGTTCCTGTAGCTTCTGTTTCATCAATAGGATTTGCTCCTTCTACTTTGTATTTTATGCTCGCTACATTACTTGCATCTCCTGCATTTATTGTAACTCCTACATCTGTTATATAATATCCACTTTCTCCTTCTGTTCCATTTAAAGAAATTGTTGGAGTACTTGGCAAAGATTTATTTATTGTAAAGCTTGTTTCTGCATTATTTGATAAGTTTCCTTTTTCATTTTCTGTCCATGCTGTTATCTTTGTTGTTCCTTCTTCACTTACTTCAAAGCTTACATCTTCTTCTGATGTTTGTTCTTCTCCATCATTTATTTTATAATGCAATTTTATAGTTCCTGTTTGTTCTAGCCCTTTATTTATACTTATAGTTACCATTACATTACTTGTATATATATCATTATTCCCCTTTGTTCCTGATAAAGTAATAGTTGGTGACATTGGTCTATCTGTATCTCCTGTTATATCTCCTAACATATCACTTACATCATTTAACATTCCTAGCTCTTTTTGTTGTTCTTCTGCATAGTTTATTGCTCCGTTTGTTGCTAAACCTATTATATTACTTCCAAATATGGAATTTAATGTAACTGCTGCTAAGATAACTAGCACTATTATTGTAATAATTAGTGCAATTAGCGTAATTCCGTCTTTCTTGTCTGATTGGTTTTTCTTTGTTTTTCATTTGTTTCCTCCTTTGTATTTTTTAGTTTTCTGCCAATGGGGACGGTTCTAAATGGCAGACTTTAGATAAATTAAAATTTGATAAATTAGATTTTTTAAAATCTGCCATTTAGAACCGTCCCCATTGGCAGCCCCAACGACCAGATTTATTTTCAAAATTGTCTTAAATTTATTGTAGCATTTTTGCAATATGTTTGCAAGTATTTTTAGGTGCATATTTGTTGTTTTTTGTATTGTAAAATATTGTCATAATATGTTTTATTTTTAAAATATTTATATTTTCTAAGTAATTTATATAGATATATAAATTACTTGAATGGAGGTTTCTATGGATAAATTAAAAATACCAGAAGGACATACTGGAGTTAGCAAAACTTTGCGCTTACCTGAAAATCTTGTTGATACTGTGCAGTCTTTAGCTGATTTAAAAAATATTTCTTTTAATAGGACTATAATTACATTAGTTGAATTTGCATTAGATAATTTAGATGATGTGGATAGAGAAAAATTAAATGCATAAAAAAAATGGAGAAGATTTTTGTTTTCTTCTCCATTTTTTTGTTATACCTTAAAGAATTCTTCGAATTCTTCTTGTGTTATTGTCTCTTTTTGAAGTAATGCATTTGCGACAGCTTCTAGCTTGTCTCTATTTGCTATTAATATCTGCATTGCTCTTGAATACGCAGTGTCTAATAATCTTCTTATTTCTTTTCCTACTTCGTCCTCTATTTCATGACCATATAGTTCTAGTTCTATTGGATCATCCACTTTTAATGAAATAGGTCCTATCTTATCGCTCATTCCATATACTATTATCATGTCTCTTGCGAGTTTTGTTGCAACTTCTAGATCATTGCTTGCTCCTGTTGATATCTCATCCAATGCTACTTTTTCTGCAACTCTTCCTCCAAGGAGTGAAACAAGTCTTTCTTCCATTTCAGTTTTTGAAATGTAAAACTTATCTTCATTTGTCTTATACATTGTGTAGCCACCTGCAACACCTCTTGGTATTATTGATATTTCTTTTACATCAAGACTTGTTGCTAAATATCTACTAACTATTGCATGTCCCGCTTCATGATATGCTGTTAGTTTTTTATCTTTATCTGAGATTACTCTACTTGTCTTTTCAAGTCCAACAGTAACTTTTTTTACTGCTTCTTCTAAATCTTTTTCTTGTATTTCATCATGCTTATTTACTGTTGCAATTATTGCTGCTTCATTTAAAACATTTGCAAGTTCTGCTCCTGTAAATCCTGCCGTATCTTCAGCAATATTTTTTAGATCTATGTTATCTGCAAATTTCTTTTCTTTACTATATATTTTAAGTATTTCTTCTCTTCCTCTTAAGTCAGGTGGTGCTATTGTTATTTGCCTATCAAATCTTCCTGGTCTAAGTAGTGCTTTATCTAGCATTTCTGGCCTGTTTGTTGCAGCAAGAACTATAATTGTGTCATTTGTCTCAAATCCGTCCATTTCAACTAGTAATTGATTTAAAGTCTGATTATTTTCAGATTCTGCACCACTTGCATTTGTTCTTCTTGAGCCTATTGCATCTATTTCGTCTATAAATATTATACATGGTGCAAGTTTCTTTGCTTTTTCAAATAGTTTTCTTACTCTTGAAGCTCCAAGTCCTGCAAACATTTCTATAAATTCAGAACCACTCATTGATATAAATGGCACATCCGCTTCTCCTGCAATTGCTCTTGCCATAAGAGTTTTTCCTGTTCCTGGTTTTCCACAGAGTAATATTCCTTTTGGTATTTTTGCTCCCATTTTTTGAAATCTTTCAGGTTCTTTTAAAAAGCTCACAATTTCTTTCATCTCTTGTTTTTCTTCATCAAGTCCAGCAACATCTTCAAATGTTACTTTATTTTTGTTTTCTACACCGTCATATACTTTTCCTTTATCTCCCAATCCCTGCATTTTAAATATCATTACGACTATTGTTATCATAAGTGCAGTTGATATTATTGATAAAAAATTATTACTAATTATTGAGAAAAATCCACTAGATTTTTGCTCTAACTCTATATCACTTCCAGCTAATTTTTTCTCATTTATATATTCCATAAATACTTGTGTATTTGGAATAATTGCAGTTTCTGTATCTTCCTCATTTTCTCTTTCTTTATATGTTAGTTTTAATGTTGTACTTCCTACTGTCATCTCTATTTTTTCTATCTTATCTTCTTCTATGTCTTTTATAAGTTGTGTATATGGGATATTTTCTTTTTTATCACTATTTTGGTTCATAAAGTATAGTGCTATTACAAGTGCTACTGCTACTATTAAAAATATACACAATACTATTATATAGATATTATTTTTATTGGGTTTTTTATTGTTTTTACTCACTTACCATTTTCCTTTCTTTATGCATTAGAGCCTTCTGGCTGTTCCCCTTCATCCTTCTTTTTATCTTCTTGTTCTTTTTTCTCGCCATCTTTTTCTTTTTTTTCTTCTTTAGGTTCTTCTACTTCTATTTGTTCTTCCTCTGCTACTTTTTCCTGTATTCTTTCTAGCTTTATAAGTTGTATCTTTTGGTTTATTATTTCTGTCTTAATCATAAGTATTGCAACCGCTACATATATATATGAAATTGTTGTGTACATCCATTGAAAATGTGTTATTGTAAAGTTTGTAAATGTATTTACCATTATATATATTAAGTTAAGTAATATTGGAAGTGTTAATGCATGTAGTCCTATATTATATGTTGCTTTGAATTTTAATCTTAATCTTACAATTCTTGCAAATAGATATCCAAGTACTCCTAAAACTATTCCATCAATTAAATTCGATGTAAAATATACTACAAATAGGTATATAAATATTGTTGATAAAAATACCAGATATATTTGTCCAATATTATTTCCAGATATTAGTCCTAGAAGTTCTTCTTTGCTTTCTATATTTTCTTGGAATATGCTAGAGTAATTTATATTTTCATCTTGTGTTAAAAAGCTACTTGACACTATTATTTTATCTTTTAGTACTATTATTCCCATATCATATAAATTTATTTTTTCTTCATACTCTTCTACATTTGCATCCTCAGATGTATCAATAATTATTATTGGTATTAATTCTTCTTCGCTTTCAATTATTATAGGTTCTTCTTCAGTTGATACGGTTAAATTTCCATTTTCTATTTTTATTTCTTCTATATTTTGATTTATGTAATCTTTTACACTAACTAAAACTGTATGGAATTTATATGTATATGCTAAAGCTATTATTATTGTAAATATTAATGTAAGTATTAGTATGTATTTTATTGCGTTAAAGACTGTGTCTGCGGCAAATTCCTCATATTTTTCAAAGTCTCTTATACTTGTCCATGCTTTTTTGAAGAAACCTTTCTTTTTTTCCATTTGAATTTTCCTTTCTCTTTTGGTTTTGAAAATAGGCATTATTGACACTGTAGAAATTAACAGTGTCAATATAAATTAAGCTCTTTCTATTTTCATTCCTTCTTTAGAATCTT
This sequence comes from uncultured Clostridia bacterium, assembly GCA_944386135.1. GTDB lineage: Bacteria > Bacillota > Clostridia > TANB77 > CAG-508 > JAAWPK01. The sequence continues at coordinate 30,166 of CALWZW010000015.1, forward strand.
TAATAATATACCCTTTTTCTTTTATTATATCCCTTATTTTATCTGATAATTCCCAATTTTTATTCTCTCTTGCTATTTTTCTTTGCTCTGCAAGTTTTAGTATTTCTTCTGGTATTTCTGTTTCGTTAGAAATTGGCTCATCTATTTTTAACCCTAAAACTTCATCAAATTTAAGCAATAATTTTGCTAAGTCTTGGGATTTCTTAGGATATCTTATAACATCCCATACAACGCTCATCGCACTAGGCATATTTAGATCATCATTTATTGCTATATGGAATTTTTCTTCAAATTCATCTATTATGCTTTTTTCTACTTTTTCTGTTCCGATTTAGATGCTTTTGATATCCGTCTTTTAATCTTATAAGTGATGTGTTACTTGCTATTGCTCCTTCAAATGTAAAATTTAATTTGTTCCTGTAATGTGATGAAAAACAAAATAGCTTATATGCAAGAGGTTCAATTCCTTTTTCTTTCAAAGTATCTAAAGTATAAATATTACCTAAGCTTTTTGACATTTTTCCGCCATCTACAGTTAAGAAATTGCAATGCATCCAGTATCTCGCTGGTATCTTACCACATCTACCTTTGCTTTGTGCTATTTCATTTTCATGATGTGTTGGTATATGGTCTATTCCTCCTGTATGTATATCAAATTGTTCTCCTAAATATTTATTGCTCATTGCAGAACATTCTATATGCCATCCTGGATAACATAATCCCCATGGGCTTTCCCATTTCATTAAATGTTTTTCAGGTGCTTTTATCCAAAGAGCAAAGTCTTCTGGATTTCTTTTTTCCTTATCTATTTCTACTCTTGCCCCTGCGATTTGCTCATCCACTTTTCTATCTGAGAGTATTGGATATTTATCTAGTTTTGATATATCAAAATATATTCCTCTAGATGTTTCATAACCGTATCCATTTTTTACTATATCTGATACATATTCTATCATTTCTTGTATGTGGTCTGTTGCTTTGCATATTACTTCAGGTTTATCAATGTTTAGTTTTTCAAAATCTTTCAAGAATATATTGGTGTAATAAGCTGCTATTTCATAAGGGTCTTTGTTCTCTTTTTTTGCAGCTTTTGCGATTTTGTCTTCTCCTTCATCTGCATCTGATTCTAAATGTCCTACATCTGTTATATTCATAGCATGTTTCAATTTATATCCATTGTATTTTAGCACTCTTCTTAAAGTATCCATAAATACATATGCTCTAAAATTTCCTATATGTGCATAGCTATACACCGTTGGCCCACATGAATAAATTCTAACAACATCATTTATTGGAGTAAATATTTCTTTTTTTCTCGAAAGTGTGTTATATATTCTTAAGTCCAATTATTTTTTCCTCCTTTATTTAGAGTTGTTTATGAAGAATCTGATATTCAGATTCTTCATAAATTATTAATTAACTTTATTTTCTGTTGGCTTTGTATTTGTTTCTTTGTCTGTATTTGTGTTAGTATTTGTGTTTGTATTCTTATCCGTGTTTGTGTTTGTATTTGTGTTAGTGTTAGTATTAGTATTTGTGTTTGTGTTTTCATTATTGTTTTTATCCGTATTTGTATTACTGTCTTTATCAGTTGTATTCTTATCCGTATTAGTATTTGTATTTGTATTTTTGTCTGTGTTTGTATTTTTATCTTTGTCTGTGTCTGTGTTAACTTTATTTTCATTGTCTATTGTATTTTCTTTTGGTGTTTCTGTTTTTTTGCATTCATCACATGTTTCTGTTGGAAGCATATATTTTGCATCATTTGCTTTTTTCCATGATGTGTCTTTTTCACTATTTTCTCTTGTTATAAATATCTTTTCAGATGTATCTTCACAGTTATCTGATGCAAGTTTTCCGGATTTATTACATACTTTTGCTTTTACGTGGGTATCACATGTTTCTGTTGGTTTTGTTCCTTCTACGAAATACTCAGTATAAACCTGTGTTCCTTCTGCTTCTCTACATAGGTCAGTTGCAAGTAATCCTGATTTAGAGCACACTGTTGCAGTTGTTATTCCATCTGGTCTCTCAAATTCTGCCGAATCTAAATCTTTATGTACTGTTTTCATTACTGCTCCCCATAGTCTTGCTGCGTTACCGCTTCCTCCAGCTTTTCCGTCTGTTTCTACATCATATCCCATCCATACAGCTCCTGTATAATATGGTGTAAATCCACAGAACCATACTGCTTTTGATTCGTTTGTAGTTCCTGTTTTTCCTGCTGTATCTTGACCACTTACTCTAGCTCCTGTTGCTGTTGCTCCTGAGCTTCCAGTTAGTCCTGTTCCTGTTGGTTCTTGTAATAGTGTTTGCAATATCCAAGCATTTTGTTCTGATAACACTCTTCTTCTTTCTTGGTGGTCTCCAACTACTTCATTTCCTTCTGCGTCTGTTATCTTCGAATAAAATGTTGGTTCTATATATTCTCCGTAATTTGCAATCGCTGCATATGCAGCTGCCATATCAAGTACTGTTGGTCCTGTTGACATTCCTCCAAGTGCAAGTGATAAACCATCTTGTTGTTCATTTGTTGTATCAATTCCGAAATTTGCTAAATATTCTAGTGATTTTGCAACAGTTAATTTCTTCATAAACTTAACTTCTGGAATGTTTCTTGATACTCTTAATATATATCTAACATTCATTAGTCCATAGTATCCAGGGCTATCATTTCTTGGAGTATAATCTCCCGAAAATGTTGTTGGTGTATCATCCTCAACAGATGATGCTGTAATTAAGCCTTCTTGTAATGATGGACCTATAACTGCTAATGGTTTTATTGCAGAACCTGGGCTATGTGTTGCACTAATCATTCTATTAAATCCCCAAGCTGAAGTTTTTTCTCCAAATCCGCTTGTTCCTGCAACTACATAACCTGTTTTTTGGTCTATGATTACCATTGCTGATTCTCTTCTTACTTCTACTTCTGTCTTATTTCCTTCATTATCTTCTCTTGTTACTGTTTTATAACTTGTAGTCCATTTACTACTATTGTCTATATATTGTTCCTCTACTGCACTTTGAACATTTGGGTCATAAGTTGTATATATTTGATATCCATCACCGTATAGGTGTATTTCTGCTTCATCTTCAGACCAGTTATTTCTCTCCATTAATTCTTGGATAATTTCTTCTACTGCTGCTTCTGCATGATATGTTAGGTTATTATTTTGAGTTACTGTTCCTTGTGTAAATTTTATTCCTGCATCTACTTCTGCTATTGCTGAGTCATATTCTTCTTGTGTGATTCTTCCAAGTTCTAACATTTTTCCAAGTACTGTTTTTACTCTTTTATTTATTCTTTCTGTTTTATCTGTTTCTGTAAAAGGATTATATGTATTTGGTGCGTGTGTAATTCCAGCTAGATATGCAGCTTCTACAAGTGTTAAATCTTTTGCCTCTTTATCAAAATAGTATCTTGATGCTGTTTGTACTCCATAAAGGTTCTTTCCTCCACCTCCAAGTGGAATTAAATTTAAGTACATTTCAAGTATTTGGTCTTTTGATAGTATATCTTCTACTTGATACGCTCTTACTATTTCTTTTATTTTTCTAATTGCTCCATCAAATGCTGAGCTTGCATCTTCTCCTGTTAGATTCTTTACAAGCTGTTGTGTTATTGTACTACCACCATAAGAAGATTCTCCTCCGTTTGTTGCAAATGTAAGGAAAGCACCTAATGTTCTCTTCCAGTCTACACCATTATGATCTTCAAATCTTTCGTCTTCTATTGATATAAATGCATCAAATAGATATGGTGACATTTCTTCTTTGCTTACTATTTCTCTATTTTCTTTTCCGCTAAGCGTACCTATTACGTTTCCATTTATGTCATAAAGTGTTGAGTTCGTGTAGCTTATAACTAATGTTTCCTCATCTATTGCCCAGTCTCCCCAAATACATCTATACAATATTGCCGCAAATATTCCGGCCTCCTATAACTGCGAGTAATATAAATGTAATTAACATGATTTTTAAAAACAGTCTAAGTTTTGGATGTTTTTTCTTTTTACCCTTTTTCTTTACTGGTTTATATATCATTGTATCTTGATTGTCCGTAGTATTTTTATCATCTTCTTTTACTTTCTTTTTCTTCTTTTTATCCATATTTAATCTCATTCCTTTCTAAAGGTACAAATCTGGTTGGAAAAGAATTGTGCTTTTGGCTAGGCAAACAAGTAAGAAAACCAGAGACGTGCTTTTTGCACGTTGAGGATTTTCTTGTGTAGTTTAACAACGCCAAAACGCAATTATTTTTCAACCATTCCTCCTTAGAGTATGTTTCCATAACTTGGTTATAACTTACGATATTACTATTATAATACAAAACTCTTAAAAGATAAAGTCTTTTTAATAAAATTATATTATTAAGATTTACTTAATGTTAATGTTTTTGAAATATTAAAGATATGCACTCTCAATTTATTAAATATAGTTTTGAGCCCCCCTGCAGAGGCAGAGGGGCTCCATGGTGATTTAGAGGTTAAACAAATACGACTCGTTGGTCTTAACAAAGCCTTGGAAATTTCCAAGTTTGCTTGCAAATTTTCTGACCTGCTTCTCCTTAAGCTTCATGTCTGTGTGGACAATCACGTATCGTCCTTCACACCGGATCATGGTCGGATCTTCTCCAAAGACGACTTTGAAGTACGCCTTAATTCGTGAGTTTGTAAGTCCTTGTGAGCCTTTCCCTGGTCTTATGTAAATCCTGTCCATAGTTTCTCCTTTTTGTCTAGTGGTCGTTATTAATGTTCTTACTCAAAGTTTTCTTATCACCTACTTCTCTTCAAACCAATTATGATTTCTTCTTGAAAACTCTCAGATGTCTTAAAAAGAGATTTAAGAAGTCGTTCTAATCTATTATATTACAATTTACATAAAATGTCAATTTGTTAGTTATCCTGACCTAATTTACCTCCTTTTTAATTTTTTATTTAAGCTGTTTGCTTTTCTTCATCTTCTTTCTTAGTATATTTTAGTTTTGTTGCCATTCCACCTCTTATGTGTCTTTCTGCTTTGTTTTCGTCTAGTATTTTTCTTACTTCAATTGCAAGTGCAGGATTGATTTTTATCAATCTTTCGCTAACATCTTTATGTACCGATGTTACTTTTCGTAACGGTAGAATTTATATCTTCAAAATTAGTAATTACTGTAGGTTGAC
>CALWZW010000016.1 GCA_944386135.1 uncultured Clostridia bacterium
ACCTTTTTAATTTCAATACTTTCTGGAATTATAGGTGATTTATTCTTACCGTTCTGGAATGTTACTTCGGTGTGTACCGTTGATTTAGAAATTCCAAACTTTTTTGCTGCTCCTCTAACTGTATCTTTTGAATCTATAATATATCGTGCAAGTAAACAGGCACGTTCCTCTATTGTTATACCTTTCATTATGAGCCCTCCATTAGAATATGAATACTTTTGTTTAATTCTATTCATTTGAAGGTTGTATTAGAACGATTTTAACTTAGTTAGGTAATACACTTTCTCTTACTAATTTTTTATATATTTCTCCCTTTTCTTTAAAATTTTTAAAAAAGCCATAACTTGCGGCAGCTGGAGATAAAAGACAAATCATGTTTTCTTTTGTTACTTTTTTTGCTGTATTTACTGCATCTTCCATTGCTTCTACCATATATACTTTTATTTTTTTATTTGTAATTTTCTTTCCTATTGAGTGACCTGTTTCTGGCATACAAATTAAATTTTCAATTTTGCTGTTATTTAGATATTCTATAAATTTTTCAAAGTTTACTCCTCTATCCATTCCTCCTATTATTAATGTGTTTACATTTTCTAAGGCTTCTATTGAATTTATTGTAGCTTCTGGAATTGTCGCAATCGAGTCATTATAGTATGTTATTCCATTAAATTCTCCTACTCTTTCAATTCTATGTGGGAGTGGCTGAAAATTATTTATTGTATCTATTGTTTTTGATAAATTTAAGTTTAATATTTCATTTACCGCTAATGCAAACATTATATTACTTAGATTATATTTTCCTAATAAATTTCTTTTGTTTAATGTATTGTATAATACTTTATCTCCTATGTATACTTTATCATCTTTTACAATTAATTTATTATTCTCACTTGTTCTATCTTCTAAAGATATTTTATATTCTTTACCTGTTATGTGACATTTTTTTAATTCTTTATTTAAAATTTCACTGTCTATGCTATGTAAAAAGTAATCATTTTCTTTTTGATATTTGAATATATTGCATTTAGCTTTTGCATAATCTTCTAGTGTTTTATAATGGTCTAAATGTTCTTCATATATATTTAAGATTATTGATATATTGGTAGATTTTTTCATATATTCTAATTGATGTGATGACATTTCTAGTACTAATGTCATTTTTTCTTTTATTTCGTCTATGTGTTCAAATACAGGTGTTCCAATATTTCCAAGTAGCATGCAATTTATTCCTTGATTTTTTAACACTTCATAAATTAATGTACTTGTTGTGCTTTTTCCTTTTGTTCCTGTTATTCCTATTGTATACACATCAAAAAATTCTAATAATAATTCTAATTGTGATGTTATTTTACTTGTGAATTTGCTTATGTCTAAGTTCATGAAAGATATTCCTGGTGCTTTTATTATTACATCATATTTTTCTAGATTGTCTAAATATTTTTCTCCACTTATACATATAACATTTTTGTCCTGTTTTAACAACTCACTCTTTTTCTCAAAATTTTCTTCTTTGTCTGATATATGTATTGTTTTTTCTTTCAAATATTCTCTGATGAATTTGTATGTTGATTGTCCTTCTAATCCAAATCCAAGTATTAATATTTTTTTGTCCTTAAGATAGTTTATTAATTCCTTAATCATTATATATCTCCTCTTTTAAAAGCTCAGATTGTTCCTTTGTTAAATTATTTTCATTGTTAAATCTTTTTGTAATATCAATTGTTAAATCTGATAGTTTAAAGTTATCTTTATAGTATCTAAGTAGATATGGTAATTCTTTATTCTCTTTTTCCAAATTTGAAATGGTCATACTTATTGCAAAGTTCACCTCTTCAAAGGTTCCTACACATTCAAATGGTTTTGTTTTGCCATTTCCTGTAAGTTCTATAAATGTTTTTAAAAGTTCTTTGTCCTCAAATAAATCTTTTCCAAATATGTCTACTAATTCATCTTTATATAGGTATGAACTAAGTATAGTATATACAAATAAACATTTTGGGCATTTTCCGCACCATTTCCATTCCTTTTCTTTGCTTCCGAACATTGCAGCTTTTGAATATTTTATGATATCTTTTATATTTTGCAAATATTTTTGCTATTTGAAGTTCATTTAATGGTCTTAGGAAACTAAAGTATTTTACATTTCCCTTTAAATATTTTTTTTCATAGTATGTAAAGTCTTTTTCAAATTCATAGCTTTTTGAGTATTGGTGATTAATTTTTTCTCCGCATTACATTTGGCTCATTTGCACTTGATTCATTTGATAGTGCAACATATTTTTTGCCTGTTATATATGCTATAAAATAGCTTAAAGAGGCTAACATTGAAGAAAATGGAGTATGGCCATTTATATATCCTTTAGAATTTAGGTTAAGTAATTCTTTATCTATTGTTCTATATACTTCTATAATGTTATCATTGTCAAATCCTGCTGTTTTTGCACATTCTAATGTAACTGGCTTTGGATTTATAATTAGGCAAAAATCTTTATTTTTATCTACTCTTAAAGTTTCAAGTGTTACAATTGAGTCTTTTCCTCCTCCGATTGGAACAATATATCCACTTAAGTTGTCTTTTTCTTCTTGTATTTCTAAAGTTTCTCCTTCTGTTTTTATATTTATGAAATCGTTTATATTTGTTTGAATATTGTTTGTGAAGAATAACTCGCCTAATCCATAGAAGTATAACTTTTTTAGCCAGCTTTTTTGTTCTTCATTTAGGCTTCCACATTTTATTATGACATTTGGAGAACATGTAGATTTCCAATAGCTTATAAGCTCTATAAGTCCTATATGGAATACCATGTTTTTTATTTTATTTCCTTTTATTTCTTTAATATTCATATTCTTTTTTAGTATTTTGATATTTGGTTTAAATTTTGCACATCCTGGTATTACAAACTTGTATTCTATACATATTTCCTCATTATTCTCTTTTATTTCATAATCTTCATATATGAATTCTTTGTATTTTTCTCTAAGTTCTTTAAATTTTAAAGAATTATCCATTTTGTATATTTTCCTTTCATTTTATTTTCAATTTAATATTTTACCACACTTATATTATATTTTCAATTTCTGCTATTTTGTGAACGCCAAAACGCAATTATTTTTCATTATATCAGTTTGGTAAAGAATTGTGCTTTTGGCTAGGCAAACAAACAAGAAAACCGGAGGCGTGCTTTTGCACGTTGAGGATTTTCTTGTGCAGTTTAACAACGCCAAAACGCAATTATTTCCCAAAGGTTTACTTTTTCCAGATTTTGTAGTATAATAATAAAGGTAAAGGAATTTAGGTGTTATGATTAAATTAATAGCAAGTGATTTAGATGGTACTATTATAGATGGTAGTAATTCTATTTCAAAGGACAATTTAAAAGCAATTGATAGTTTACGAAAGGAAAATATTCCTCTAGTTATTTGTACAGGTAAAACTTATGCACTTAGTAAGGATGTTTGTAAAAATCTTCATGCTCGTTTTGGCATTTTTGGCAATGGAAGTCAAATAGTTGATTTATCTACTGGAAATGAGATTTTAAGTAAATATCTTTCTTTAAGTGAAATCAAAGCATGTTATTCTATTATTCAAAAATATGACTTGCATGTTCATGCTTATACAGAAACTAGTATAATAACTCCAAAATTATTATATATGGACTTAAGGAATTCTATATTATTTCCTGATAAGGTAAATATTAAAATTGTCGATTCTGTTTTAGATTACGCGAAAGCAGAAAAAGAACCTATTTTAAAATTGATAGTTTCTTCTACATCTAGCCTTTTAAAAGTTAAAGAAGAGTTAGAAAAGGCAACTAATTTGAATATTATACATATTACTAAGACTGGTATATATAAGGATAATGTGATAAATAAAGAGTATGAATATTTAGATATTTCGCCTCTTAATGCTACGAAAGGCAATGCTCTACAAGTATTAAGTAACTATCTTGATGTACAAAAGGATGATATTCTATCAATTGGAGACAATATCAATGATATAGATATGTTTAAAGTTTCAAATATTAGTGTTGCAGTAAATAATGCTTGTGACCAGGTAAAATTAAATGCTAATTACGTAGCTAAAAATTCTGTTGAGAATGGTGCTTTTGCAGAAGCAATCTATAAATTTATACCATTTAATACGAATATTAATGACGAGTTGAAAAAATAATTTCCAATAATTACATTTGAAATAGCCTTAAAATTATGTTAACATAGTTTTAAGGCTATTTAGTTTGTATGGAGGTTATTTACTATGTTTGATAAATTTATTGATACAATTAGAAATTTTGATTTGAAAATAAAAAAGATACTTATAAATGGTTTGTATTTCTCATTATTTGTGTCTATAATAGGTGCTTTAATTTTAACATATTACATATCTTTCTCTCATTCTAATTTTATTTATTACATAGGAATCGAAGTAATTCACTTATCAATATCTTTTGCTGTTTCATTTTTTGCTTCGGCTTTTGCAATTGATAAGATTAAAAAGGATTTTGTTTAGTTGAATAAGGTTTCAACGTTTCTGCCAATGGGGATGCATCTAAAATGGCAGATTTTAAATACAACTAATGTTTAATAGTTTATTTTTTAAATCTGCCATTTTAGATGCGTCCCCATTGGCAGAAACAACAAAACACAAAAATATCTCAAAGTTTTACCTTTGAGATATTTTTGTGTTTTTTATGTTAAGGTTTGATACTTTCTTTTTTATACAGCTTGTGCTGTTTCAGCTTCTTCTGTTCCTTCTCCGTCTTTTTCGTCTATAACTTCTAGGCTTGATATTGAAACTTCATAAGCTACTCTTTCTACTACTGTTCCATCTTCATATTTCTTTTCATATTTTCTAGATTGTACTCTTCCTACTGCTTTAACTTGTGCTCCTACTTCTAATTTATCGCAGAATCTTGCATTTCTTCCCCATGCTATTGCTGGTATGTAATCTGATTTACTATATGCTCTATTTACTGCTAATAATAAATCTGCAATTTCTCTTCCAAATGGTGTTTTTCTATAAATAGGTTTTTTACAAATATGTCCTATTAGTACAACTTCGTTTGAAACATCTAAATTAATTTCATCATCTTCTTTTGCTTTTTCTTCTATATCTTTTTCGAAAATTATGTCCTTGGCAAATACTGTTAAAATTAATCTATTTCTTTCGTTTTCATAGCTGTTATAAGATCTGAATTGTCCTTTTACAACTATTTTCTTTCCTATTTGTAATTCTTCGTCATTTATTAATCTTTCAGATATTGTTACTGGTATGATGTCAAAAGTTTCACTTAAACGTGGAACCTCTAAATCAAATATGTAAAATCTTTCTCCGTAAATTTCATGACTAAATCTTTTTTCACTTGTGATTTTTCCCACTAGCACTAAATGGTTATTATCCAAATAATTTGTGTTCAATTTCTTTTCCTCCCTATTCTTTTACGTAGGAAATTTATTTCTTTGCCTTAGTAATAATTTCATACGTATCTTTCTTTTATTACAAAGTTATTTGTAATGTTTTTTGCTTGTCTATTGTTTTTCTTGTTAATTTACAACTATATTATACTACATATTTTTGTATTTGTCTACATAAAATGTTAATTTTTTTAGAAAATTATTTCTTTTTTCCCATAAATTAGCATAACTGAAGCAATTCCCATTGAATTATGAGTACTATTTGACAACTTTTTGCTAATAACTTTAACTTCTATTTCTTGAGGTTCTAGTATATTTTTATTTATATCTAGTATTTTTCTTTGCAGACACAACATTAAATTGTCTTCTACACTAGAGGCTGTAATTGTTGCCTTTTGGTTAAATCCAAATGTTATAACATTTAATTTTGTATTATTTATAAGTTCTAAACTATCATCATCAATATCAGAATTAATTACTAAATATTTTGTGTTTTTAAATATTTCATTTATAACATCAAATTTATTTACCAACTCTTTTAATGATATAACAAGTATTGTTTCAAATCTGATATTTTTTATATTATCTACACTTTTATCATTAATAGTTATTACTGTATGTTCTTTGTTTACAGAATTCAAACTATTATCTAATGTTCTTTTTATCTGCATTTCATTTTTACTATCAGCAATAACTCCTATAAATGACACAATACTAGCCCTCCATTTTCTTAATATAATCTATTATATCCAGATTATTCCTTCTTATTCACTTTGTTTTTGCATACTTTGAGTACCATTTTGATCAATTTGATAATTTTCTGAATATATTAAATCTGATATCTTTACAATGTTATATCCTTTTTCTTGTATATTTTTTATTATTGTTTCCAAACTATTTGCAGTATTATCAGTTCCATTATGCATTAAAATAATACTTCCATTTTCTAAGTCTTTATTTATTCTATCCCACATTTGACTTGCGTCTAATCCTTGATAATCTAGAGTGTCTATTGACCATTGTATTACTTTGTATCCATTATCTGTTGCCGCTTTAATTACTGTATCATTATATTCTCCATAAGGACATCTATATAATTTTACTTCTTTTCCTGTTAATTCTTTTATCTTTTTAGTGCAATTTAGTATTTCTTCTACATTTTGTTCATAGCTTAATGTATTTACATGAAGATGCTTATCAGAATGGTTTGCAATTTCATGTCCTTTTTCTGCTATTTTCTTTACATATTCTGGATATTTATCAATCCAATCCCCTACCATAAAAAATGTTGCTTTTACATTACATTTTTCTAATGTTTCTAGAATCTTGTCAATATCGTTTGCATTCCATGCACAGTTTATTGTTATTGATATTCGTTTTTGCTCTGTATCAACATTGTATATTGGCACTAGTTTGCTAGTCTCTGATGCTGTTTCTATTGCTTCTGTATCTATATTGGTAAAATAAAAAGAAAGTATAAATAGTATTATGACGGTGCTTGCTGCGACTAAATATGAATATATTTTTTGTTTATTGAATATAAAAAACATAAAAGTCCTCCTAAAACAAGTTACTAAATTGTATTCTTGTTCTAAGAGGATTATGATATTAAAATATTTATATTAAATATTATAGTAAAAATTGCATAATTGCAACTATTATAACTCCTGGTACTCCCAAGAATCCGACAATTGCTGCTGTTAGCCATGTTAGTTCTAGCCCTACACCAAATAAGTTGATAATAATTATTACTATTCCACCAACTATCGCATTTATTATAAATTTTATTATTATTCTCATTGGTAATGATAGTATTTTTAAAACAACAAACAATACTAAAATTGCTATAATATATGGTATAAATGTCATATCATTCTCCTCCTTTCATATGTTTTCTTGTCATTTCTAACAAATTGAGTTTTGAAAATCCAACTATCTGCGTCTTTGACCTATCTTGCTTTAGACTTTCTTCTAATACTTTTATTATCTGCTTTTTATGTTCATCATCTGTCATGTCTATATAGTCTATTATTATTATTCCTCCTATGTCTCTTAATCTTAACTGTTTTGCAATTTCTATACTTGCTTCACTATTTACTTTAAATACTGTTTGTTCTAAGTTTTTGTTACCTATGTATTTTCCTGAATTTACATCTATTGCTGTTAATGCTTCTGTTTTATCAATTGTAATAAATCCACCACATTTAAGCCATATTTTTCTTTGGTTTGCTTTTTCAAGTTGGTCTTCTATATCATATATTTTAAATATATTTTCATTCTCTTTTAGTTCTATAGATATTTCTTTTTCTTCGAATTTTTCTAGAATTTTTTTCACTTCATTATAATATTTTTTGTTATTTACTAATATTCTATTTATATCTTTATCTATTAAATCAATTAATAATTTTTCTATAAAACTTTGTCCTTCGTATACCACCATTGGTGCTTTCGAGTTTTCATCTTTTTTTATCTTTTCTATCTTTTGCCACTCTTTTATTGAGTTATTTAAGTCCTTCTCTAATTCTTCTTCTTTTTTATTAAATGCTGATGTCCTAACAATTACTCCAAAATTCTTTGGAAGTATTTTGTCTATTATGTTCGTTAATCTGTTTCTTTCTTCTGTATCTTCAATTTTTTGTGATATAGTCTTTATATCTGTGTCTGGCATTAATACAAAATATCTGCTTGGTAAACTAATATGTGTTGAAACTTTTGCTCCTTTCATATTTGTTGCATCTCTTTTGACTTGTATTAAAATTTTGTCATTAACTTTTACTAATTTTTTTATGTTTTTCTCTTCTTGTACTTCTTTATGCTTTACTATATCTATTTTTGGAAGTATATCTTTTAAATGTATAAAAGTATTCCTATCTTCTCCAATATCTATAAATGCTGCTTGCATACCTTGTAGAACATTTTGTACTCTTCCTAAATATATTTTTCCTTCTAGTCTTTTCTTTTTATCATTTTCTTCATACTTCTCTATTACATTTCCGTTTTCTAAGAGCACTATTTGGGCAATATTTTCTGTCTTTTTTATAAATATTTCTTTCATTTTTCCTCCAATTGTATTACTTTAATTTTGACAAAAATTAGTTGTATTTGTTCATTGCAGCATCAATACCACTTTCAATTATCTCTTCAACTGCATTTGCTGCATTATTTACTGCTTCGTCTAAAATATTCCTTTCTTCTTTACTTATTTTTTCAAGTACAAAATCTTTTAAATCTTTTTGTTCTTCTGGATTTCCGCACTCCAATTCTTATCCTATAAAAGTCTTTGTTTCCTAGTTCTTGAACTACTGATTTCATTCCATTATGTGTTCCAGCTCCTCCTGTTTTTCTTATTTTAATTGTTCCTATTTTTATATCTATGTCATCATGAATTACTATAATATTTTTTCCTTCTATTTTGTAAAAGTCTCTAAATTTTTTTACAGCTATTCCACTTAAATTCATGTATGTTTGAGGTTTTACAAGTATTACTTTTTCATTTTTTATAATTCCTTGTCCACATAATGAATTATATTTATTTTTATTTATTTCTATTCCATTTTTCCTTGCAATTGCATTTACTGTATCAAATCCTATGTTATGTCTTGTATTTGAATATTCTTCTTCTGGATTTCCTAAACCTACTATTAGATACACTTTTAATATCCTCCTTAAACTATAGATATATTTTATATTGTTTTTTACAATTTTACAAGTAGTTTTGTCTTAAATTGTTGATATTTTTAACTTTACGGTGTATAATACTATTTGTGAAAATTGAATTTGCAAAATCTCATAAAGTAGTTAATTTGTAAGGTTTTTGTGATATTTTCATAACTATTTAGTGTGAATTTTTTGTTGCTTACTCTGAAAAAAATTCATAACCTATAGAAATTTTTTAATGGAGGTATTTTTATGAAATTTGACGCTTGGAATGGTTTTCAAAATGGAGACTGGCAAAAAGAAATAGATGTAAGAAGCTTTATTCAAACTAATTATACTCCTTATGAAGGTGATGCATCTTTCTTAGTTGGTCCTACTGAAAGAACAAAAAAATTATGGGATGAAGTTTTAGAATTATATAAGAAGGAAAAAGCTTCTGAAGGCGGAGTTCTAGATATTGATACTAAGACAATTTCTACAATAACTGCACATGATGCAGGATATATTGATAAAGACTTAGAGCAAATAGTTGGACTTCAAACAGATAAACCTTTAAAAAGAGCTATTATGCCTTTTGGAGGTATAAGGATTGTAGAGAAATCTTGCGAAGCTTATGGCAGAAAAGTTGACCCAGAAACAGATAAAATTTTCCATGGAATAAGGAAAACTCACAATGATGGTGTCTTTGATGCTTATACTCCTGATATAAGAGCTGCTAGAAGTTCACACCTTATCACTGGTCTTCCAGATGGATATGGTCGTGGAAGAATTATAGGAGATTATAGACGTGTTGCTCTTTATGGTGTTGATGCTTTAATAGAAGATAGAAAACATATAATTGATTTATTAAATCATGACGAATTTACAGAGGAATTAGTAAGAGAAAGAGAAGAATTTGCTGAACAAGTTAAAGCATTAGAAGCTTTAAAAGTAATGGCTGCAAAATATGGATACGATATTTCTAAACCTGCAACTAATGCTAAAGAAGCTGTTCAATGGCTATATTTCGGATATCTTGCTGCAATTAAAGACCAAAACGGTGCAGCTATGAGTATTGGTAGAACTTCTACTTTCCTAGATATTTATTTTGAAAGAGATTTAAAAAATGGTACTTTAACAGAAGAGGATGTTCAAGAAATTATGGACCACTTTGTTATGAAATTAAGATTGGTTAGATTTTTAAGAACTCCTGAATATAATGAATTATTCAGTGGAGACCCTGTTTGGGTAACTGAAAGTATAGGTGGTATGGGAATTGATGGTAGAACTTTAGTTACTAAAAATTCTTTCAGAATCTTGCATACTCTTGAAACTTTAGGTCCAGCTCCTGAACCAAATCTAACTGTTCTTTGGTCTACAAGATTACCAAGAGGATTTAAAGAATATACAACTAAACTTTCTATTGAAACATCTTCTATTCAATATGAAAATGATGATTTAATGAGAAAATTCTGGGGAGATGATTACGGAATTGCTTGTTGTGTTTCTGCAATGCAAATTGGTAAACAAATGCAATTCTTTGGTGCTCGTGCAAACCTTGCTAAAACTCTTCTTTATGCTATTAATGGTGGTAGAGATGAAAAAACAGGTAAACAAGTAACTCCAAAATTTGCTCCTATTACTTCTGAATATCTTGATTATAACGAAGTTATGGAAAAATTTGATAACATGATGGAATATGTTGCTAAAATTTATATTAAAGCACTAAACGCTATCCATTATATGCATGATAAATATTCTTATGAGGCAATTGAAATGGCTCTTCATGATAGAAATATCTTAAGAACTATGGCTTGTGGTATTGCAGGGCTTTCAGTTGTTGCTGATTCTCTTTCTGCAATTAAGTACTCAAAAGTTAAGGTTATAAGAGATGAAACAGGTCTTGCTGTTGATTATGAAATTGAAGGAGATTATCCTAAATTTGGTAATGATGATGATAGAGTTGATCAAATTGCAGTTGATATAATTAAAACTTTCTTAGGAAAACTTCAAAAACATTGCACTTATAAACATTCTAAACATACATTATCAGTATTAACAATCACTTCTAATGTTGTTTATGGTAAAGCTACAGGTAATACTCCTGATGGAAGAAGAGCTGGAGCTCCTTTTGGACCTGGTGCAAACCCACTACATGGAAGAGATACAAATGGTGCATTAGCTGTTATGAACTCTATTGCAAAACTTCCATATAAATATTCTGAAGATGGAATTTCATATACATTTTCAATTACTCCTAAAGCTCTTGGAAAAGATGAATCTTCAAGAGTAAACAACTTAGTGAGTATGCTTGATGGTTTCTTTGCTCAAGAAGGACATCATATAAATGTAAATGTATTTGACAGAGCATTACTTTTAGATGCTATGGAACATCCTGAGAATTATCCTCAACTTACTATAAGAGTTTCTGGATATGCTGTAAATTTTGTAAAATTAACTCGTGAACAACAGTTGGATGTTATTAATAGAACAATTCATGAGAGAATTTAATTAATTAACAAAATAAGCATCGGATTACTTCGTTAGTTCGAACTGAAAAATGCTTCAACGTACAAATATATATTATCAAAAAAGAAGTTATTGAATTTTGTCGTTTCCCTTGCTGGTGCAGACTTCAAAATAATTTATAAGAAGTCTGCACCATTCGCCGTCGCTTTCAGCTCCGTTGTTCGCTGCGCGGGTGCACTTAAAATTAAATAACTTCTTTTTTCTCTTTTAATTAGATTATTATATGAAAGGAATTTGTATTTTATGGGAGAGAACAATGTTTTAAGGGTTCATTCTTTTGAAAGTTTTGGTACAGTTGACGGTCCTGGCATACGATATGTTATTTTTCTTCAAGGTTGTCATCTAAGATGTAAATACTGTCAAAATAGAGATACTTGGGAAGAAAAAATTGGTCAACTTTATGAAGTTGATGATATTGTTAAAAGAATATTAAAATATCAGAACTATATAAAACCTTCTGGTGGAGGTGTTACAGTTTCAGGTGGTGAACCCTTGCTTCAAACAAGGTCTTTAATTCCTCTTTTTGAAGAATTAAAAAAATATAATATTCACATAGCAGTTGATACTTCTGGTATGTTTAGTTTGACAGACAATGTGAAAAAGCTTATTGATTTAACTGATTTATTTTTACTAGATATTAAGCACATTGTTCCTGCTAAATGTAAAGAATTAGTTGGTTTTTCTAATGAATTAGAGATAGAATTTGCAAAATATTTAAGTGAAATTGGGAAGCCAATGTGGATTAGACAAGTTTTAGTTCCTGGCTATACTGATAGTGAAGAAGATTTGCTAAAACTAAAGGAGTTTTTATCTACTTTAAAAACTGTAGAAAAAGTTGAAATTCTCCCTTACCACGATTTAGGCAAATTCAAATGGGAAAATATGGGACTTAAATATCCTTTAGATGATGTTCGTCCTGCAACTACAGAAGATTTTGAAAGAGCAAAAAAAATACTTCGGAATTTAAACATTAAACAGATATTAACAAAAACATAGTAACTAATAAAAATATATGATTATTTGCGACTGTGAAATTTTTAATACTAAAAATTCTTGCCTCGAAAAATGAGGAATGTTCACGTAAATTTACAAAGTAAATTTTACAAAGTGAAAGAGGCTCATTTTTCGGGGCTTAGAATTTATTGCATTAAAAATTGAACTTTAGCAAATATGAATATATTTTATTAGTTACTATGTTTTCTATTACGCAAAAAAGTGCTTTTCAGCACTTTTTCTAATCTTTCTTATTCCATCCTTCTTTATTTGTTTGTCTTTCTCTTGCTATACTCAATGCATCAGCTGGTACATCATCTGTTATTGTAGAACCTGCCGCAATAAGCGTATTATCTCCTACTGTAACTGGTGCTATAAAGTTTACATTTGAACCTATAAAAGCATTATTTCCTATTATTGTTTTACTCTTTTTAAATCCGTCATAGTTACATGTTATTGTTCCACAGCCAATATTTGTTTTGCTTCCTATTTCACAGTCTCCCATATAAGATAGATGCGGTACTTTTGTTCCTTCTCCAATTGTTGCTTTTTTCAACTCTACAAAGCTTCCTATTTTTACGTTGTCTGCTATGTTACATCCTTCTCTTATATAGCTATTTGGTCCTATCTCGCAATTTTCACCAATTACTACTCCTGATTTAATTGTTGTATTTGGATGTATTACTGTATCTACACCTATTTTTACATCATCATAGATATAGGTATTCTCCATATCTTCAATTGTTACTCCATTTTTCATATGCTCTTGATTTATTCTTATTTTAAGTATTCGTGTAAGCATTTCTAGTTGAGACCTATCATTTACTCCAAGTATTTCTGTATTATCTTCTATTATAATTGCTCCAGTTTTTAGTCCCTTGTCATTCATAATTTTTATTACATCTGTTAAATAATATTCTCCTTGTGCATTATTTGGTGTTAATTTTTCTAGTGCAAGTATTAGTTCTTCTATATCAAAGCAATATACTCCTGCGTTTATTTCATTTATGTATTTTTCTTCCTCTGTTGCATCTTTTTCTTCTACTATTGCTTTTACGTTTCCACCTATATCTCTTATTACTCTTCCATATCCTGTTGGATTGTCATATATGGCTGTTAAAATTGTTGCATATTCCCTATCCATAACACTTTTGGCTATAAGTTTTTTTATTGTCTCTGGTCTTATTAGTGGTACGTCTCCATAAAGAATTACAACTTTTCCTTTTTTTCCTTTTAAATATGGAATTGCCTGCATTGCTGTATGACCTGTTCCAAGTAGCTCATCTTGGTATGCATATTTAACACTATCCCCAAGTACTCTTTCTACCTCTTCTCTTTTATGTCCAACTACTGTTATTACATCTTTTATTCCCGCTTTATATGCTGTTTCTACTACTCTTTTAACTAATTCTTTTCCATATATTTTATGTACAACTTTTGATTTATTTGTTTTCATTCTTGTACCTTTTCCAGCAGCCAACACTATTGCACTTACTTCTTCCATTGCTATTTACCTCCATTTCTGATAAAAAGCTTACCAGTATTATAATATGTTTTTAATTACTTTATGTTTACTTTTCATTCCATCTTGAAATTTTAATATTTTTATAAATATCTAATATTTTTGAATATTTCTGATATTCATCTTCCCAGAGCATATCTGGCACTTTATCAAATGCATTAAAAACTTTTTCCGCTTCCATTAAAAAAACTACTTGTTGGTTTGTACTTAACTTTTCATATTTTTTTGTTGCTTCATATAGATTATCCAATATTTGGTTTGCTTGTATAAATTGGGCAAAATCTTTTACTTTCATTCCTGCTGCTCTTATCTGCATTACTGCAAAAGCAATTAATCCTATTATCATTAAAATTAATAATATAATTATTTCTAATACTTCCACTTGATTTTCTCCTATATTTATCAAATAGACAGTTATTTGTCTTTTGATTTTATATCTTTTATCTATATCTTTTTATTGGCATTTGTATTTTAGCATATTTCTACATTTTTTGCAACTTTGCTATATTTTGAATTCTTTTAAATTCTTCTTGCATTCTTTTAAGAAGAATTTGTCTGTTTGTCCTGATATATAGTCTATTACTATCCTTCTTATATCATTTTTTTCTTTATACTCTTCTGTTTTGCTATTCATAAAACTAAATAATAACTTTTCGCTGTCTGTCATATCTTGCTTTATTTCTATGTATTTTCTATTGTTTAACTTTTCAATATAATAATCAAATAATTCATAAAATGCTTTTTCCAAAATATCTAAATTCTTTGTTGCCTCTTTTGAATTATATATATGCTCATAATTCCATTTTTTAAGTTTTATCAAACTTTCAAAAACTTCGTCAGAGAATTTTAAATATGGCTTATTTATACTATTTTCTATTACATCCATTATTAATTTATTTACAATTTGTGCATTTGTATTGCCTAATACTTTTGTAATTTCTTCTGGAATATCTTCCCTTTTTATTGTTCCAACTATTATTGCATCCTCTATATCTCTTCCTATATAAGCAATAATATCCGATAATCTTACTACACTTGCTTCTAATGTCATAGGTCTTATTTTTTTACTATATCCATCTACTTTAAAAACTCTATCTACCTCTTCTAAAAACTCTTCCTTTGTTTTATTTGCATCTGGTTCATATCTATTTAATAGTATTTCTCCATTATGTGCCAATATTCCGGTCCAATGTTTGTACTGTTATATTCAAGTTTTCTAAATCTTTTAACATTTTTACACTTTGTGCATTATGGCAAAAGAAACCAATATTTTCTCTTCTTGCTATATTATCTAAAAATTTTTCTCCTGCGTGTCCAAATGGTGCATGTCCTACATCATGTCCTAATGCTATTGCTTCTATTAAGTCTTCATTTAGTCTTAATGCTCTTCCTATTGTCCTAGCTTCTTTAGCAACTAATTGCACATGTAAAACTCTATGTGTTATATGGTCATTATCAATAAATGCATATACTTGGGTTTTGTCTATATATCTTGTATAAGCTTGTGAATGTATTATTTTATCTATATCTCTAAAGAATACTGGCCTTATATCTTCTTTTTCTTCATTTAATTTTATGCCTTTTTCCGATTTACATGCATATTCTGAAAATATTTTCTCATTAGTAAGCATTATCTCTTTTATATTTTTTATCAATATTATTCTCCTTCTTTATTATTTTCTTCTTTATTTTCAAGTACAATATCATCTATTACTATTTGTTGGTTTTCATCTACTTTGTATTTAGGAAGTTCTGGCAAGTCTTCTAAAGTGTTTAATCCAAATTTTTTCAAAAATTCTTCTGTTACTTTATATGACATTGGTTTTCCTGGAAGGTCTAGTTTTCCAGCTTCTTCTATTAGGTTATGCTCCAATAGTCTATAAATTGACGCATCTGAACTAACACCTCTTATATTTTCTATTTCTGCTCTTGTAATTTTGGGATTATATGCGATTATTGATAGTACTTCTAAAGCCGCTTGTGATAGATTAGGTTTAGCTCTTTTATCAATTATTTGGTATATATATTCGTGATATTCTTTTTTGCTTGAAATAGTATATCCATTATTTACATACACTATTTCTATTCCCCTATTTGCATTTTTATATTCTTCTTTCATCTCTTCTATGATATTTGCTATTTCCTTTTTATCCATTTCTAGACTCATGCTAAGCTCATCTAGGGTTACTATTTTTCCACTCGCAAAAAGTATCGCTTCTATTATTCCTTTTATCTTGTCTTTTTCCATTTATTTCTCCCTATATATTAAAATTAGCAAATGTATTATATCATATCTTTCTTACATTTGCTAATTTTTATTTAATTTTCTATTAATATCCTATTTCATTTAATAAATTTTTTATGGCATCTGTATATGCTATATTTTCATTTACATATATAACTGTATTTTCAACTCTAGATAATACTTTATATTTGTTATTTGAAGATAAACTATATTTTGAGTAATTTTTTATACTTATACTACTTTTTAAATATCCAGAACTTATCGTGTCTTCAAATGCATCTTTATTTACATCATAAAACATTTTTGCATATTCGATATTTTCAAACACATAAAATTCTATTTTGTATCCATTATCTTGGCTCGTTGCTTCATATATTTGGTCGATATGATCATCAGAAGTTGATTGATATGTTGCATCTTCTACAATATATCCTTTTTCTTCCATTTGCGTTTTAAATTCTTCTGCAGTAAGTACAGTTTTATCTTTAGCAAATATTAAAACTGCACATATAGCAAGTACTGCCACTACAACTATAACTGCAATGACAATTAATGCGATTTTTACTGGTTTCTTCATTAGGCTCCTCCTTTATTGTATTAGAGCATTGTTATTATAAGTCCTTCTGATATAATTAAGCATATTATTAAGAAAACTTTTAATCCTTTTGATACATCTTTTGTAAAAATTATAAATGCTGCTAATAAAAATACAATAATTGTTAATAATATTCTTCCCATGTTTTTCTCCTTTTTATTTTAACTTTTGTTTATTTTTAATGTCTATCTTTAGACTTTATTATTATATCAGATAAATTTATATTGATAAAGAGTTTTTTGAAAAATTTTTATAAAAAATTTTGTCTTGCTCTTTTAGAAGTAATGTGGTAAAATATTTGAAGTAAAAATTTTATATTCGGGCGTCGCCAAGCGGTAAGGCATCGGACTCTGACTCCGACATCCGTTAGTTCGAATCTAACCGCCCGAGCCAAAACAAAGAAGCCTAGCGAAGCTATGGCTTTTTTTGTTTTGAATTGGTTGTCAGTAAGTAGAAATAAGGTTCGTTAGCGCCCCGAGCTTTGCGAGGAAGTACCCTTGGGGTATTCGAATCTAACCGCCCGAGCCAAAACAAACGCGGTCCCCACAGTCTCCAAAAAAATCGGAAACTGTGGGGCCGCAAAAGTTGATTTAAGCAGGCGTTAACTGCCGTTTTTATTTAATACAAAAGTCCTTCGTCCACTGATATACTTCGGTTCTATCTTTCTCGTCGATTAGACGAATCTGGCTTTTGGGCAATATTTCTACGAAACTGTACCTAAGAGGAACAATTTCCTCTCCTCTATCGCAAGAGTAGAGTCCGCATTTGTCTCCATTGCGTACAATCGAAACTTCACCTATCTCTATCAAATTGCCCATTTCGTCATAATTTTTCAATTCTGTTATCCAGCTTATATGGTCATAGTACGGTACCAGTATTTTGCCTGATGCCTCAACAAAAGCGTACTTTTTATTATTGAGTACTTTAAAAATTTGCCGGTTTCTAGCTAGGTATCCAGCTTGTGAGCTAATACTGTCTACCCATCCAAGTGAGAAAAGTTTTCCTCCTTCTACAACAAGTGAAAAATTGCCTTTTTTACTAATTAATATTGTTCCGGGAGCATAATCATATTTTTCCCGATAGCTCATAAATTTCATTCCTTTCAAGGCCTTTGTAATAATTGATATTCGGACAACTTTTGTACTAAAAATCACCTTCCTTTAGTGTACAATAAGTAATTGCTTATATGCAGTTTATTTTATCATTTTTATTAAATTATGTCAATTTATCTGTTTCTTTATTTTATCCTTAGCAGAATTCTTTTATCTTATTTTTTCTTGATTTTTTATATCATAAATGGTATCATATATTTAAGTTACAAAGGAGAAAATTATGTTTAAACAAGATATTGAATTTTATAGTCCAACTAATTTAAAAACTTACAATTTAGACCAGACTATGCGTTATCAATTAAACGTACTTGAAAATTTAGACCCATTTACTAGAAAGCATAGTGAAAATGTTGCAAACTTAACTTGTAGGATGTGTGAATATTTACATGCCAACAAAACTTTTACAATTCATGCAACAATTTGTGCTTATCTTCATGATATTGGAAAAATTTTTATTCCGCCAGAAATTCTCCACAAACCTTCTAGGCTCACAGATGCAGAATTTGAAGTTATGAAAACACATACTACAATCGGATATAATATGTGTATGAAAGATTTAAAACTTAGACCTTATGCTGGTCGGTCCTCTTTATCATCACGAGTGTTTAAATGGTACTGGATACCCTAACGGTTTAACTAAAAAAGATATCCCATACTATGCTCAGATTATCCATATTGCTGATGTTTTTGATGCAATTGTTGCTAAAAGACAATATAAAACTCACATCAATATTTCTGAAACTTTAAAACTTCTTATTAAAGATGCTGAACCTTCCATTCAATCTGTTGCATTAGACGCTTTAGCAACAGATTCTAGGTATGGTAAGATTAATCCAAGAGTTTTAAATGTTTTGTTTAAAGTCGTAATTGATGATACTTTATATGAAATTAGCTGTACTATGGAATATGTAAATTATTTAAAAGATCAACTTAAGAGACTTCATAAGATAAAAAGGTATGGAGAAAAAGCTGAAAATTCAAAGAAAGACAAAGATAAAGATTATTACCAAGAGTGTATGGAAATTCTTTTTGAGCAAGGTGAAAATTTTGGAAATTATCTTGATGTAATAGATGAATATAACCAAGCTCTAAAGAATAGAAGTGATGTAATTGAAAAACTTTATAGAGAAATTACTATAATTAAGAAATTGAACCCTAATCATTTATAATATACAAAGGAGAAAGCTATGTTTAAACCAGACATTGATTTTTATAGTCCTATTAATTTAAAGTCCTATAACTTAGACCAGGCTATGCGTTACCAACTTAATATGCTTGAGAATTTAGATCCTTTTACTAGAAGACATAGTGAAAATGTTGCAAACTTGACTTGCAGGATGTGTGAATATTTGCATGCAAAAAAGATGTTTACTATTCATGCAACAATTTGTGCTTATTTACATGATATAGGAAAGCTTTTTATTCCTCCTGAAATACTTAATAAGCCTACAATGCTTACTGATGCAGAATTTGAGATTATGAAAACACATACCACAATTGGATATAACATGTGCATGAAAGATTTAAAACTTAGGCCTTATGCTGGTCGGTCCTCTTTATCATCATGAATGTTTAAACGGAACTGGATATCCAAATCGGTTTAACTAAAAAGGATATTCCTTTTTATGCCCAAGTAATTCATGTGGCTGATGTTTATGATGCACTAGTTACTAAGAGGCAATATAAGACTCACGTTAATATCTCTGAAACTTTAAGACTTTTACTAAAAGATGCAGAACCTTCTGTTCAGTCTATTGCATTAGATGCTTTATCTACTGAGTCAAAGTATGGAAAAATAAATATAAAAGTATTAAGAGTCTTATTTAAGGTTGTAATTGATGATACTTATTATGAAATTAGTTGTACTCTTGAGTATATAAAGTATTTACAAGAGCAGATAAAAAGATTAAATAAAATATATAAATATGAATTGAAATCCAACAGTGCAAAGAAAGATAAGGACAAAGAATATTATAGAGAATGCATGAAACTTTTACTTGATAAAGGAGAAAGTCTTGAAAATTATCATCAAATAGAATATGAATACGAGGAAGCTCTAAAAATTAGAAAAGATGTTGTTAATAAACTATACAGAGAAATTGATATTATAAAGCATTTAGAAAAGCAATAGAGGAAAACTCTATTGCTTTTATTCTTCTAATCCAAAGCTTACACCTAATGCATTATTTATTTGATTAATTATTTTACTATCATCAATATGACCTATTCTTTCTTTTAGTCTGCTTTTGTCTATAGTTCTTATTTGCTCTGCAAGTACTATAGAATCTGATTTTAATCCATTATTTTGAGAGCCTATTTCTATATGGGTTGGGAGTTTTGCTTTCCCAGTTTGCGAGGTAATTGCAGCAGCAATAACTGTTGGACTATATTTGTTTCCTGTATCATTTTGTATTATTAGTACTGGTCTTATTCCTCCCTGTTCTGAACCTACTACTGGACTTAAATCTGCATAAAACATATCTCCTCTTCTTATTATCATATTGTTTCACTCCTACTATTACATATATTTTCAGATATATTTTAACTATTAGTCTTAAATTGAGATATCTTAGTTTCCGAGTACTTCCTCTTTACTTATTTTATTTATTTTTATCTCCTTATATAATATGTAAACTGTCCTATTTTGGTTAATATCTAAAATTTCCATTTTCGTTGGCAAATTCGTTTCTTTATTAATATATAGTATTTTATATTTTTCATACTTATTTGTACTGTTCTTTAATTCTATCTTTATAACTTTTTCTTCTCCTTTTTCTGTTTCTTCTTTTTTATCTGCTTCTTTATACTCTTCTACAAAGCAAATTAGACTTAGTAAATTTCCTTGAATACAATTATATTTCTCGTAGATTTTTCTTAGGCTTAATGCTTTATTTTCAATTATAAGATTTTCTCCGTCAAATGTTGTTGTTAGCCCTTTTATATTTTCTGGTTCTAATATTTCTTGTTTAAATATATTGGGTTCATGATATTTTTGATTTATTATATATTTATTAGTATTTTTATTACTATAAATCTCTACTTCTATTACAGCTTCATACGACTTAATACTTAAAATGTCACTATCATCTGATTTACTTATATTATTTCCCGAATTTGATAATTTATAAGCAATTTGTACAAAAATAATTACAATTAAAAAAAATATAAAAAGAGCTATTATGTATTTTTTCTTCATAATTACTTACATCCCTTTCTCGCCAAAACGCAATTATTTTCCAACTAAAAAAGGATGAGAAATCATCCTTCTAAATATAATATTCTATTATTGATTAAAGTATTCTGTTAGTGCTTTTACTAATTCTTCTTTTTTCTCTATTCTATTTATATAATCTCTAACTACAGAACTATTCGCCATTCCTTTTGTATACCATGCAATATGTTTTCGCATTTCTCTTATTCCGGTATATTCTCCTTTTTCTTCTAGTTCTAAATTTATATGTTCTAATATAATATTTAAAATTTCCTTGTTTTCTCTTTTTCTTGGTTCTTTACCATCTCTTAGGTAGTTTATTATATCTTCAAATATATATGGTTTTCCGCAATGTGCCTCTTGCAATCATTATTCCATCTGCTTTTGTATATTCAAGCATTTTCAATGCATCTTTCTCATTTTTTATATTTCCATTACCTATTATTGGTATATTCAATATTTCTTTTAATTTTTTTATTGAATCTAAATCACATTCACCACCGAAATATTCCTCTCTTGTTCTTCCGATGTAAGGTAATTGCTTTTACTCCGTACTTCTTCTAGTCTTTTTCCAAGTTCTTCATAAACTATATGTTTTTCATCCCAGCCTTTTCTTATTTTTACTGTTACCGGTTTTGAAACTGTATTTACAACTTCTTTTGCAATATTTACAGCTAAATCTACATCTAACAGTAATTTGCTACCGTCTCCGTTTTTTACAACCTTTGGTGCTGGACATCCCATATTTATGTCTATAATATCCGCGATATCTTCTACATACTTACTTGCTGTTTTCATTGCTTCTATATTGCTTCCAAATATTTGTACAATAATTGGTCTTTTTTCTCCTTTTGTATTTAGCAAAAGTTTAGTTTTTTCATCTCCATACATTAAAGCTTTTGCGCTTACCATTTCTGTACATACAGCACCTACTCCGAAACTTTTTACATATTATTCTAAATGGCAGGTCTGTAATTCCTGCCATTGGTGCAAGTATTATATTATTTTCTAATTCTACATCTCCGATTTTTAGTTTATGTAAGTACACTTTTTATCTCCTATTAATTTTTCAAACTAATCTATAAATATTGCTTTCTTACGTCTCGCACTAATATTAAGTAAAAGTCCTATACACATAAAGTTTGTAATCATTGAGCTACCTCCATAACTTACAAATGGAAGTGGTACTCCTGTTATTGGTAAAAGTCCCATTGTCATTCCTATATTTTCAGTCATATGAAATGCAAATATTCCGTGCAATTCCAATTGCAATATATCCGTCCGTATATCGTCTTTAGCTGTTTTTGCAACATATATAGCTTTTGTTATCATTATTACATATAGTACGATTACCAATGCTGCTATAATAAACCCCATTTCTTCTCCTATTACTGAGAAAATAAAATCTGTTGTTTTTGGATAAAGGTATCCGAAGTTGAGTCTGATTTCCCATAAGAATGCCCATTCCAATAAGCCTTCCTGAGCCTATTGCTATTTTTGACTGTATTAAGTTATATCCTGCTCCTCTTGGGTCTAATTCTGGATTTAAGAATACATCTATTCTCGTTTTTGCATGGTCTGGAAGTATAAAGAAATAAAGTACTGGAATTGCAATTAAGGCAATTAATATTACTCCAATTACATATTTTTTATCTATTCCTGCTGCAAATAACATGAAAGCTACTGCTACAATAAATGCCATAACTGTTCCATAGTCTGGCTGCAATACTATAAGTCCCATTGGTACTCCTGCAATTAAAAGAGTAAGTGCCAATTTCCATATTCTATTTATTTCTGTTTTATCTCTTTTCTGAAATTGTACTATTATATAGGCTAAAAATATTATCAATATTACTTTTGCAAATTCACTTGGTTGTATTGTTATTGAATCTGATATCTTAAACCAGCTACTAGCTCCATTTATTGGCTCTGTGAACAGAACTGCGACAAGCGCAATAAGTGCCAGTCCATAAAGAACTGGTGAAATTTTTGCTATTAAGTTATAATCTATAAACAATACTATTACCATAATAGGAATACTTATAAGTGCCCATACAATTTGTTTTTGAAACTCCTCATGTTCAGCATCTTGCGTCGCAGAGAAAAGAGCTACAAGTCCTATGCATAATAGTATTAAGCAACAAATAAGTATTCCCCATTCTACGTTTTTTAACATTTTTTTATTCATTTATAAACCCTCTTTAATCTTTATTAACGGTTTCTGTATCTTCTTCTAAAATAGGTTCATC
Source organism: uncultured Clostridia bacterium (assembly GCA_944386135.1). Taxonomy (GTDB): domain Bacteria; phylum Bacillota; class Clostridia; order TANB77; family CAG-508; genus JAAWPK01. Next base: position 23,505 of record CALWZW010000016.1, read on the forward strand.
TTTTTCTTCTGTATTCTCTTTTATTTCTTCTTGATTTGTTTCTTCTTTATTTTGTTCTTCGCTGTTTTTTTCTACTTCTTGCTCTTTTTTATTTTCTTCGTCTTCATGCTCTTCTTTTTCAAGTTCTTTGTGTTTTTCTCTTAGAACATCATCCTTTATACTAAGAATTGGTATATTTGCATATAATGCTGGTGCACCATTTGTTCCATCATCATTTTGTTTGTTTGTCATTCTTACGTCTATTGCAGATTCATCTACATCTATATATTTTTTAATTACTTCTATAATTTCTTGTTTCATTAATTCCAAGAAATCTGCAGATACATTTGCTCTATCTTGCATTAGTACTAAATGTAGTCTTTCTTTTGCTGTATCTTTTGAATTATTACTTTTCTTATCTGATTTTCCGTTTGTTCTTAAAAAAATTTATAATGTTTTCAAACATTGTTATTCCACCTTCGTTTATATTTTTTTACTTTTTACTAAATATTCTTTTTATCTTAGCAAATAATCCTTTTTCTCTTCCTGGTATAGTAACTTCTATATTTTCTCCGAAGTATTCTTTTTGCTATTTCTCTGTACGCTTTACCTGAAGGTGCTTTTTTGTTTGATATTACTGGTTCACCTTTATTAGTTTGCGTGATTATATATTCATCATCTGGTACAACTCCAGTTAATTCTATTGAAAGTAGGTCAACGATGTCTTCTACATCCATCATTTCACCTTTTTTTACCATATTAGGTCTAAGTCTATTTATTACTAATTCTGAATTTTTAATATCTGATGCTTCAAGTAGTCCAATAATTCTATCTGCATCTCTTATTGCAGAAATTTCTGCTGTAGTTACAACTATTGCTCTATCTGCTCCTGCTACTGCATTTTTAAATCCTTGTTCAATTCCTGCTGGACAGTCTATTAATATGTAATCAAAATTTTCTTTTAAATTTTTTGTAAGTTCTCTCATTTGTTCTTCATTTACTGCACTTTTATCTCTTGTTTGGGCAGCAGGTAATAAAAATAATTCGTCATATCTTTTATCTTTAATTAAAGCTTGTCTTAGTTTACATCTTCCTTCAACAACATCTACTATATCATATACTATTCTATTTTCTAATCCCATTACTACATCAAGATTTCTTAGTCCGATATCTGTATCTACGAGTGCTACTTTCTTTCCTTCCAAAGCTAAGGATGCACCTAAGTTAGCTGTTGTAGTTGTTTTACCAACGCCACCTTTTCCAGATGTTATTACTATAACTTCTCCCATTTTTTCCTCCATCCTGACTTTTCAATTTAAGTCATACGTTTTTATTTTCCTTTTAGTCATCTATATGTTTTTCTATTTTCTCTAGTAAAATTTTCCATTTAGAGAAAAAAGCAAAAGTAAGACATATTAAAAAATATCTTATTTCTATTTTTTTTAATCTTATCTTTTGCTTACAATATTTTATATTTTACTTTTGTTCTATATTACTATTGTCGGATCACTTATATCTTCATATATCTGGTCTATATTATTTACATCTTCCCCATATATTTCCTTTAGTCTTTGCTCTGCTTGTAAAACTGTAACTTGAGAATTTGTACTTGTCCAATATAAATTTATAAGTATAGCCATACAAAATATAAATGCGACTATTACAAACACAGTAATCGAGCCTTTTTCAGACTTTAATTTCATCATATGTTTCATTCCTCTCTTAGTAACAAAACTTTTCTAATTTTGTACGTTTTATATTATATCCTATATATCGTTTTTATTCAAGTTTTTTAAAATATTTTTTTGATTTTTTTAGTTTGCATATCCTTTTGAATATAAACTGTTTTCTATTTTCCCTATTCTTTTTATTATTGAAGTTATAAGTGGAACTAATATATAATTTGGTTTTCTTATAATATTTTTTAAGTTTGGATTACAGCCTTTTGACTTTAAAGAATATTTTAGCTCTGTAATTTCTTTTTGTATAATTGGTATGAAAGTAAGTCCAATACATACGATTATTCCTACTTCTTTTGAATTTATATTTATGATTTTTAATGGTTTTAAAAGAGTTTCTATTACATATTGTAGTTTATGTGGTGTCATTTTTTTAGAAAATATATATGTTATATTGCATACAAGAATTAATCTAATCCCAATTAGTATTCCATAGCTTATTCCACTAATTATCATATTTATTCCTGCTGTAAAAATAATAAATGGGATTATTTTTAATACCGACATTAATGCTTTTTTTAGTTTTTGCTTTAGAATAATCATTAATAGTATATTTATAACAAAAAATATTCCTAATAAAAAATAATCTTTTATGAAGAATATTAATACTGTGTACATTAAAAATAACACGAATTCTACTATATATAGCATTATTATTTCTCCCTTGATTTTAAATTAATTCTTCAAATTTTATTTCTATACCTTTTTCTTTTAATTTCTGCATTGTTTCTATTGCCTTTGGTATTTTTATTCCTTTTTCTTTTAAGAAATCTATGTTGTCTAATATTTCTTTTGTTTCAAACTCCTTTGCAATATTTCCATTTTCTAAAACTATTATTCTATCTGATATAAATATCTCATCAATTATATTTGTTATATATATAATAGTATAGCCTAAGCTTTTAAGTTCTTTCACAATTTTCTTTATATCTTCCTTGCCTTCTGGGTCAAGCATTGCCGTAGGTTCATCCATTACAATGTACTTTGGTCTTACACTTAATACTCCTGCAATTGTAACTCTTTGTTTTTGTCCTAAAGATAATTCATAGGCTTCTTTGTTTATAAAGTTTTCCATTCCGCACTTGCTTTAGAGCTGTATTTATTCTTTCTTCTTTATTTTCTAAATTCAAATTATTTAATGCGAATATTATATCATCATGTACATTATTAAATATTATTTGATTTTCTGGGTTTTGAAACACTATCCCGTATTGTTTTCCTTAAATTTACAAATTCCTTTTTGTCTTTTGTATCAATACTGTCTACTAAGATTCTTCCGATTAGTTGGTTTTGTTATTCCTGCAATTAACCTTGCAAGAGTTGATTTCCCAGAGCCATTTTTACCTATGATGCTTACAACTTCTCCTTCTTTTATTTTTAAATTTATATTTTTTAATACTTCTACTTCATTTTTGTATTTATAACTTAAATCTTCTACTTCTATCATTCTTTAATTCTGTTCCTTCCTATACTTTTTGAACCGTATCTAACACATCTTTATATACATAAAAGCTTCCGATTATCATAATTACTTGTTCTTTATATTTATTTATCGCAATATCTATTGCATTTTCTAGTTCTTCTTTATATATATTTTTATCTAAATATTTTTTTGATTCGTTATATAAATCTTCTTTGCTTACATATCTTTTTGCATCATTTCCTGTTGTAAAGAAAAATATTCCATTTTTATCTTTAGATAAAATCTCTATGACTTTTTTATAATCTTTTGTTTTTAGTATAGACACAATATATACTTTTTGTTTTTTGGGATAATACATATCTATTGTTGTCCTTAAATTATTTATTGCATTTTCATTATGTCCTCCATCAAATATTACTTTTGGATTATTTCTTATTGTTTCAAATCTTGCTTTGTGAATTACTGTAGAAAGTCCTTTTCTTACAGCATCTTCTTTTATTTCATATCCTTTATCTTTTAATACATTAATGCATTCTAGCGCAATTGCTGCATTATATATTTGACATTTTCCTTTTAAATTTATTTTTATATTCTTATGTTCTTTATAATCAATCATTTGATAGTCTTCGTTAAACAAATAATTTGTTACATCTTCTTTTTTTATTAAATGAAGTGTGTTTTGTTTTTCTTTACATTTTTCTTTGATTATATCTGTTACTTTTTCTTGATTGCACATTATCGTATCATTATTTTCTTTTATTATTCCTGCTTTTTGATTAGTAATTTCTTCTATGGTGCTTCCTAAAATGTCTACATGGTCAAGTCCTATATTTGTTATTATAGATATTATCCCATCTGCAATATTCGTACAGTCATAAGTTCCTCCAAGTCCTGTCTCTAATACAACAAAATCGCATTTTTGCCTTGCAAAATATATTAATGCAAGAGTTGTTATAACTTCGAATTCTTTTACTGGAACTTCATGCATCTTATTATATATATCTACCTTTTCAGATATTTCTTGTAACATATCACTTATTTCTTCATCTGTTATTTCTGTGTTATTTATAGTTATTCTCTCATTATATTTAATTAAATGTGGAGATATATATTTTCCAACTTTATATCCTGCATTTACTAAGATGTTATTTATCATTTCACACACACTGCCCTTTCCATTTGTTCCTGCGATGTGTATAAATTTAGTTTTTTTCTGTGGATTTCCAAACTCTTCCATAAAAAATTTCATAGCATCTAGACTTGGATCTTTAGTAACTGCATCAAATTTTTTTAAATATTCTTCAATATTCATTTTTATTTATGCTCCTTCTTAGTCATACAAATACTTTTTAGTAACTGGTTTTAATGCATTTACTATAACAAATATTGTAATTATTTGTATAGGTAACATTATAATTTCTGCTGTGAGTCTTGTATAAAGTACTGCTAGGAATGCCTTATCATACATCATAACTAGCCATACAGAATTTAATAAAATGTTTACAAGTCCTATTACTGATATACAAGCGATTATAAGTCTTATAATTAGTTCTTTATTTTTAAGTTCTTCTCCTTTTTTGTATAGTACTAATCCATAAATTAGTCCTTTACAAATTGCACTTATTGTAAAACCTATAAAATATGTTCCAAATGGGAATAAAAGAGCACCAATTAAATCTGCAAGACCACATATTATTGCTGCATATTTTGGTCCGAGCCAGATTGCTGCAAGTGCCATTGGTACAAAACTAAATCCTATTGATAATAGTTGTACATTAAAAGATAAAAATCTTGAAAGTACAATTGTTAGTGCAAGAAGCAATGCTGATAAAATAATTTTTTTCGTTTTTGAAATTGTTTGCATAAAAAAACTCCTTTCATTAGAGCTCCCTGAAAGAAGATTGGCATTTTCATTTAAGTATTAAATTTTGAGTAATTTTAATACTTAGATAAATAAATTTAATTTTCTTCTAATTCATAGCGGAATGCAAAAACAAATAAGCAAGCTTTTTTAACTTTTCCCTTACTATCAACTTCCCGTATAGCAAGTCTTAACTATTTGTCTTTTACTCTATGTATAATATAATACACCTTTTTACATATTTCGTCAATTGTTTTATGTAAAATTAATAGATAAATTATTAGTATCTAATTATAATAATCCATAAAGACATTTTCATAAAAAAAGCGATAGCTGTTAAACTATCGGATTAAAATGATTACGTTGTTTTTTCAACGGATTACAATGTTTATTAAATTTATTATACTCATTTTTGTTTCAAAAGTCAAATGTTTTTACAGTATATATCACATAATTTGCTCTATATGGTTGATTTTCACTTTTCCGATTTTGCAAATAAACTTCAATTGCATCAATTCTAGCATAAGTTTCTTCTATCCTATTTACATACATAAAATATCTTGCGGCCTCATATATATGTTTTTGTTTATCTCTATCTATCGCTTCCCTCGCCTCTCCATATTTTGTACTAGTTCTCGTTTTCACTTCAACAAAAATTATATTTTCTTTATTATATGCAATTATATCAATTTCTCCTTTCATACATCTAAAATTCTTACAAATAATTTTATATCCATGTCTTTTAAGGTATTTTGTTGCTTCTATTTCTCCTTTTATTCCTTTTTCTTGTTTTTGGTTCATATTTTTTTATTATCCTTTCTTAAATTACCACATATTTATTACCAATTTTTTTAATTAAGCCTTCTATTTCCATTAAAAACACTTTTGAATAAACTTCTGTTATATCTTTTTTTATTTTCATGCTTATTTCGCTTGCGCTTAGTGGTTCATACAGTATTTCATAAATATCTCTATATTTTTCTGCTATTTGATTTAATTTTATTGGTGTTATTTTGTCTTGCTCATCTAAATCTTCTATTGTTATTGCATGGTCCATATTTTTTATCTCATATTTTTCTAGCACTTCACTTGGCTTTTGTACAAGTATTGCACCTTTTTTTATCAAATTATTTGTTCCAATTCCTTTTCTATTTTCTATTGAACTTGGTATGCAAAATACAAGTTTTCCTTGTTCTTCTGCATATCTTGCAGTTATTGATGTACCACTTCTTTTTTCTGCTTCTACAATCAAAACTCCTAAACTTAATCCACTTACTATTCTATTTCTCTGTCTAAACTTTTCAGAATCTGGTTTTGTTCCAGGTTTATATTCACTAATAATTGTTCCTCCGTTTTCTATTATTTTTTTATATATTTCCCTATTTTCTTTAGGATATATATAGTCCACTCCACATCCCAGAACTGCTATAGTTTTTCCGCTTTACTTCAATTGCTCCGAGAATGAGCCATTGCATCTATTCCTTTTGCCATACCACTAATTATCGTAAATTCTTCACTTGCAATATTAGCAGCAAATAGTCTTGCATTTTTCGCCCCTTCTTTTGTACAATCTCTCGAGCCTACTATTGCTATTCCTCTTTGATTTAATATATCTTTATTTCCAATTACAAATATTTTCTTTGGCGGATTATCTATTTTCCTTAATTTTATTGGATATTCTTCACTTTCTAAACTTATTTCCTCAATTTTCATATTTTGATTCTTCCTTTCTTAATTATTCCAATACTTTCTATCCAAATCTCTATATTTTATTGCTTCTGTAATATGTTTTATTTCTATTTTTTCTTTTTCATCTAAATCCGCAATCGTTCTTGCAACTTTTAATATTCTTCCATATGCTCTGGCGCTAAATCCTAATTTTTCAAACCCATCTTTTAATATTTTCTTTTCACTTTCACCTAATTTACAATACTTTTCAATAAGCTCTGGAGTAAGTTCTGCGTTTGAATATATACCATGTTCTTTATATCTTTCATAAGCAATCTTTCTTGCTTTATTTACTCTCATTTTTATTTTTTCAGATTCTTCTTCCTTATTTTCGTTTTCTAAACTTTTGTAATCAACAGCCTCTACTTCTATGTGTATATCTATTCTGTCTAACAAAGGTCCACTTATCTTTCCTATATATTTATCTATTTGGCTTTTTGAACAAGTGCAATTTTTATCTTTTGCGCCATAATATCCACAAGGACATGGATTCATAGATGCTATTAGCATAAAATTACAAGGATATGTAAGACTTGCATTTACTCTACTAATATTTATTTTTCCGGTCTTCTAATGGTCCTCTCATAAGTTCAAGTGTGTGCTTGTTGAATTCTGTTAATTCATCTAAAAATAATACTCCATTATGTGCAAGACTTATTTCTCCCGGCTTTGGTATTTTCCCTCCGCCGGATTAGAGAAGCTCCTGATATTGTGTGATGTGGCGCTCTGAATACTCTATTTGTGATTATTGGTGTTTTATCTTCTATAAGCCCTGCTATGCTATGTATTTTGGTAACTTCTAGTGCTTCTTCTAAGCTTAAATCTGGAAGTATTGAAGGTAAACATTTAGCCATCATTGTTTTTCCGAGAGCCGTGGACTTCCTATAAGTAAGCAGTTATGTCCACCTGCTGCTGCAACTTCTAAAGCTCTTTTTACAGCTCTTTGTCCTTTTACATTTTTAAAGTTCATTTCATATTTTGATCTTCTTTCAAAGATGTCTCTTATATTAATTATTTCTCTATCTACTATTATTTCTTCATTTAGATAATCTACTAATTCTTTTAGACTTTCTACACCTATGACTTTAATATTTTGTACGATTGCTGCTTCTTTTGCATTTTCTTTAGGAAGTATTATTCTTTCTATTCCAAGTTTTGATGCCTCTAGAGCAATCGGAAATGCACCGAGTTATTTTGCTAATCTTACCGTCTAATGACAATTCTCCGAGAATCACTGTGTTCTCTAAATTTACTTGCTTTATATAATCATTTGATATTAGAATTCCTATCGCCATAGGAACATCATACATAGAACCTTCTTTTTTTGTATCTGCTGGTGATAGATTTATTACTATTCTTCTACTTTCTAATTTTATTCCTGTATTTTTTATTGCTGCTTTAATTCTTTCTTTAGATTCTTTTATGCTAGTATCTGGAAGTCCTACAATTTCCCATGCTGGTAATCCTCCGAGATACATCAACTTGAGTCTCGACTAAATTGCCACTTAGTCCATGAAGTGACATTGATTTTACTATTGATAACATTTTTCCTCTCTTTTTCTGGGTTTCTTTTAAGATTTTTTTAGAATTAATTTTATTTAGAATTTAATATTTCACAAATGAAATAATATATTTATTTTATACAATATCTAATATGTAATTGTCAAGAAAAAGTCGTTGACAAATTTCGACAGATGGTACTGAATTCTAATATTTTTTCTGTTATTTATACTGCTAACTAATATAATTTAAAGCAAAACATAGAGTAAGAATATGGCAATTCTCACTCTATAATAAATTTATTTTGCCTCTATACTGTATGGATCTGAAGCTGTTCCAGAACCTGTTGCTCCAACACTCGCCTTAGATAAGTCGATTTCGACAACCGGGCGAAGTGCATAGCTATAAGTCCATCTCCAAGTGTCTTCATCAGTATCGGAAATCATCAAGCAGCTACTTGCAATTGTTCCCTTGTTGATGCAGAAAAGACTAAAGTATGCCTGTCTATAACTAGAATTATTATTCACACTAACACAACGCGAAGCTATCCAATAGACATTATCAAGATCCGTTGTTGTTCCTTCTTTGTATCTAAATAGCTCTAAATATACAGGATCTAAATAAGCCGTACTCATACTATACGTGTAAGTTGTCCACTTTACTTTTCCTGACGTAGCAGACAACCAATATGAGCTATAGTACTTGTCTTGTTCACTTACATCATATAACGTACCATATACTCCACGAGTTACTGCCACTGTTTTTTCATCCATACATATCTCAGGATATGAATCGTAATTAGGGTGAGTTTCAAACTCAGCTCCATACTTCATATCGTATTCTTTATAATTTGTCTTGTCATAACTAGATACAACCTCTATATCATCTATATTTAAACTTCTCCCTTCTGCTCCAAGTGCAGTATTACTATATAAAGCTTTACATGTTTCATTTAATAATAATACTCCATTGCTGTATCCTCCCGGACCTCCTAAAGAAAAATTTTCATGTGCTGTTGTATTTGCTATTAATGTAAGTTTATTATCATCTACAAATAATATTCTCCATTTTAAGGTGTCTATTGTTGAAAAATTTTGATTACCGCCACCGTTATATTGCCCTTGTGATGTAAAGCTTCCTCCTACTGGTATATAGTCTACATATTTTCCTATTTCTTCCTTTAGGTCTTCTACTGGAATTCCTGCATCTGCTGTATTTTGCGTTATTACTTCCGATGTTTTACCATTTCCTGCTACGTCTGTTACAATTACTCTTAAGTAATATCTTGTATTTGGTGTCAAACCACCATATGTATATGTTGTATCTGTATTTGAAGTTGAAATTGTACTTGCTGTGCTAAAACCTGATATAGCACTTGTTGAACTATATTGGAACTCATAACTTGCAATTCCTGATGTACTATCTGTTCCACTTGCATTTACTGCTATTGCAGTCTTGTCATATCCTGTTGCTGTTAATGATGCTAGCTCTGGTGCTGTTGTATCTTTTATTACTGTTTGTGTACTTGCTGTTGATAGATTGCCTTCACTGTCTTCTACCCATGCTGTTACTGTACTTGAGCCGTCTTGTGTTATTGTAAATGTTGCTGTTCTTCCTTCTACATCAGTTTCTGATATTGCATTCGTTCCTTCTACTTTATATCTTATATTTGTTGCCTTTGTAATTTCTTCACTTGCACTATCTTCTATTGTTACTATTACATTCCCTGTATAGTATCCATTTGTTTGACTAGCTCCTGACAAACTTATCGTCGGTGATAATAGTTGTTTTTCAGGTTCTTGTGTTCCTCCACCTCCTGTATTTACATCTTGTGCAATTATCGTCATTGTTGCACTTTCTGTTTTGTTTCCTGCTTTATCACAGGCAACTACATATACTGTATATGTTGCATTTTCTGTTAGCTCTGATTTAGTATATGACATTCCTGTATTAGCCTCATCTGTTATGTCTATCGTTTGTTCTAAATTTCCATTTACATATATTTCATAATAGTCCATTCCTGATACACTATTTGTGTATACTGTATTATCTGTTGTTCCTGCATTTATTGTAAATTCTGTTTTTGTTTGATTTGATATACTTATTGTGAAATCTCTTGGGTTTGTACTATCTTTTTGTACCGTTATATTTGATATTCCTGACTTGTTTCCTGCTCTATCTATTGCTTGGAATGCTATTGTCTTTATTCCTTCACTTTTTACTGTTAATGTCTTACTTGCTCCACTTACATATGTCTTTTCTTCGTCCGGTACTTCTGCTACATCTCCTACTACTTCCCAATAATAGTATCCTGCAATACCTGAGTTTGCGTCTTCTGCATTTGGTATTGATACTACTACATCTGTATTATACCATCCACTTGCTGGTACTTCTGGACTTACTGCTACTGCTCCAACTTGTGGTACTACATTATCGTATTTTACCTCTATCCTTACTATATCTGATTCATTTCCTCTTCCATCTACTGCATATGCATATATTACTGTTCTTCCAGATGTATTTATTGTAACTAGCGTGCTCTTTCCTTCTACATATGTATAGTCTGTGTCTGTATTCTTTTTATAGTATATTCCGCTTACATTTCCTTCTTCTGTACTTATCGTTACTTCTACTGGTACATTATCTTTTCCATACCAGTCATTTTCGCTCTCTCCATTTGATGTTACTGCTATACTTGG
>CALWZW010000017.1 GCA_944386135.1 uncultured Clostridia bacterium
AGGAGGAAGCCATTATCTTTTACCAAAAGTAAAAAGTATATTTCAAAAAATAATTTAATTTAATAAAAATAAGTAATTGACAATCAAAAAATAATGATATATAATAATAAACTAGCTTAAAAACGATATGATAAATGCTGTATCATATACTAGATAAAAATTAGGTAAATCCGAAATTTTTATCTAGCTTTTTTAAACTACTAGGAAACTTTACCGAAAATTCCTAATAATAAACAAATTTAAAAGAAAGGAAGAAGACTAACAATGATAAAAAAATTAATGGAACAAATAAAGGAATACAAAAAAGATACGATATTAGCTCCAATTTTTGTAGCCTTAGAGACAATTATGGAAGTTATAATTCCTTTTCTAATGGTTTATTTGATAGATGATGGTATCAATAAAGGAGACATCGATACAATTTATAAAGTAGGTGCACTACTTGTAATATGTTCAATAGCTTCATTAATATTTGGAGTTGTATCAGGAAGAATTGCTTCTAAAGCTTCAGCAGGATTTGCAAAAAATTTGAGAAAGAGTATATATTATAAAGTTCAAGATTTTTCTTTTTCAAATATTGATAAATTTTCAACAGCAAGTATTATTACAAGACATACAACAGATGTAACAAATGTTCAAATGGCATTTCAAATGATAATACGTATAGCTGTTAAAACACCATTATTATTAATCTTTTCTTTAATAATGGCATTTGCAATAAATACGGAAATATCACTAATGTTTTTAGTAATGATTCCATTTTTAGGAATAGGATTATATTTAATTGCAACTAAGGCGCACCCAATATTTGAAAAAACATTTACGATATATGATAAGCTTAATAATACAGTACAAGAAAATGTAAGCGGCATAAGAGTTGTGAAATCTTATGTAACAGAAGAAAAGGAAATTAAAAAATTTGATGAAACTTCAAAAGAAATATATGATGGATTTTCAAAAGCTGAAAAACTAGTTGCACTAAATAGTCCTTTAATGCAATTCACAGTTGATATTGTAATACTTTTAATATCATGGATTGGAGGAAGGCTAATAATTGGAACGAGTCTAACAACAGGAGAATTAACAAGCTTAATCTCTTATGCAATGCAAATTTTAATGTCTCTTATGATGTTGTCTATGGTACTTGTTATGATTATGATATCAAGAGCTTCAGCAGAAAGAATAGTAGAAGTATTGACAGAAGAAAGTGATTTGAAGAACAAAGAAAATCCAGTAAAAGAAGTAAAAAATGGTAATATTTCATTTGAAAACGTTAGCTTTAGTTATGTAAACAATATAAATAAGTTATGCTTAAAAGATATAAATATAGATATAAAATCAGGAGAAACAGTAGGAATAATTGGTGGAACAGGAAGTTCAAAAACTACTCTTGTTCAATTAATACCAAGACTATTTGATGCAACGCTCGGAACAGTTAAAGTCGGAGATATTGATGTTAAAGATTATGACTTAACAACTTTAAGAAATCAAGTTGCAATGGTTTTACAAAAAAATGTACTATTCTCTGGAACAATAAAAGAAAATTTACGTTGGGGTAATGAAAACGCAACAGATGAAGAATTAATAAACGCATGTAAGCTAGCACAAGCTGATGAATTTATAAATGGATTCCCAGATGGATATGATACATATATAGAACAAGGAGGTACTAACGTATCAGGAGGACAAAAACAAAGATTATGTATAGCAAGAGCGCTACTTAAAAAACCTAAAATACTTATACTAGATGACTCTACAAGTGCAGTAGATACAAAAACAGATAGCTTAATTAGAAAAGCTTTTAGAGAAGAAATACCAAATACAACTAAAATAATTATTGCACAAAGAGTATCCTCTGTTGAAGATGCAGACAAAATAATAGTACTAGATAACGGAAAAATAAATGGAATTGGAACACACAAAGAACTTTTAGAAAACAATGAAATTTATAGAGACGTATATACTTCACAAGGAGGTAATAAAGTTGAATAAGAAAATAGATTTTAATACAATAAAAAGACTTTTTGGTTATATGAAAAGTAGATACAAAATCTTACTTATACTTGTAGTAATTTGTATTATTATAAATACTATTGCAAATACAGCAGCTTCATTATATTTGGAAGTATTAGTTGATGATTATATAACTCCATTAATAGGAGTAGAAAATCCAAACCTTTCGGCATTTTTAAGAGCAATAATCATAATGGCATTGATGTACATTGTAGGTATAATTACTATCACAATTTATACAAGAGTTATGGTAAAAATATCAGAAGGAACTCTAAAAACAATTCGTGACGAAATGTTTGAAAAAATGCAAAGATTACCTATAAAATATTTTGATACACATACACACGGCGATATTATGAGCCATTACACAAACGATACAGATACACTAAATCAAATGATATCACAAAGTTTACCACAAATGTTTGCATCAGCTGTTACTATAATTACAGTATTTGGAGCAATGTTAATTGCTAATGTATATCTAACTTTAGTAGTTATAGCATCATTAATACTAATGTTATTTATAACTAAGAAAATAGCTGGTAAGAGTTCAAAATACTTTATAAAGCAACAAGAAGCAGTTGGTAAAGTAAATGGATATATAGAGGAAATGATAAATGGTCAAAAAGTTGTCAAGGTATTTTGCCATGAAGAAAAGGCAAAAGAGGGATTTGACAAAATAAATGAAGAACTTTTTAATGATACATATACAGCAAATAAATATGCAAACATCTTAATGCCGGTACTTGTTGCACTTGGAAATTTGCAATATGCTTTAGTTGCAATTGTTCGGAGGAATACTTGCAATTAATGGAGTAGGAAATATTTCAGTTGGATTAATAGTATCATTTTTACAACTTAGCAAAACATTTACAAGACCAATAGGACAAATATCTCAACAATTAAACTCTGTAATAATGGCACTTGCAGGAGGAAAGAGAATATTTGAATTAATGGATGAAAAACAAGAAGATGATGATGGATATGTAACATTGGTAAATGCTAAGTATGAAGACGAAAAATTAGTTGAAACAGAAGAAAGAACAGGAGTATGGGCATGGAAGCATCCTCATCATGATGGAACACTTGATTATGTAGAAGTAAAAGGACATATTGAGTTATTTGATGTGGATTTCGGATATGAGCTAAATAAGATAGTTCTACATGATATAAGTTTATATGCAAAACCTGGGCAAAAGATTGCATTTGTTGGAGCAACAGGTGCGGGAAAAACAACAATTACAAATCTTTTAAATCGTTTCTATGATATTGAGGATGGAAAAATAAGATATGATGGAATAAACATAAATAAGATAAAAAAAGATGATTTAAGACGTTCACTAGGATTAGTATTACAAGATACAAACCTATTTACAGGAACAATAAAAGATAACATAAAATATGGAAGAGAAGATGCGACAGACCAAGAAGTAATAGAAGCTGCAAAACTTGCAAATGCTCACGATTTTATTATGAGACTTCCAAATGGATATGATACTTTCTTAACTGGAAATGGAGCAAGTCTATCTCAGGGACAAAGACAATTACTTTCAATAGCGAGAGCTGCTATAAAAGACCCACCAGTAATGATACTAGATGAGGCAACATCAAGCATTGATACAAGAACAGAAAAAATAGTACAAGATGGAATGGATAAATTAATGGAAGGAAGGACAGTATTTGTTATAGCACATAGACTTTCAACTGTTAGAAATTCAAAAGCGATAATAGTACTAGACCATGGAAGAATAATTGAAAGAGGAGAACATGAAGAATTACTTGCTCAAAAGGGAACATATTATCAATTATACACTGGAGCATTTGAACTAGAATAATTAAGTTAGAAAGAACCTGATTATTGAACAAAATAATTAGGCTCTTTTTTCTGTTTTTTAAATACATCCATATCGATGGGGTTTACATAAGACTAGACTTTTGCTAAAAATTGATGTATAATAAAATATAGTAAATTTTATCAAAGGAGAAATAAAATGAGTAAGCTTTCTGAAACAATAAAAAAAGAAATAATAGAAGAAGCAACTAGAAGAGGCGTTTTTGCTAGAAATATCGGATATCAAGAATTCTTAGAACTATATATGTCTTATCAGGATAAGATGAAAGAACAAGAATTTGCAGAAATATTAGGAATTAATTATTATAGATTGAAAAAAATTAAGTCTAGAGGTACAAAAACAAAATCTACTATAGAAAAAAGTAAAGTAATTTCTCAAGAAAGAATACAAGATATTCAAGAAGAAATACGATCTAAAGGATATGATGAAAATTCAACTATTAGTTATGAAGAACTTCTGAGATTATATGAGCCATATAAAACAGAAATGAGAGAATCAAGATTTGCAGAAATACTAGGAATTAGCTATAGTAATTGGGCAAATATGAGGCATACAGGAAGTAGAGCAAACATATTAAAAAAATCAACTAGTTCAATCTCAGATGAAAGAGCAAAGGAGATACAAGAAGATATAAGAGAACAAGGTTATGCAAATAGAGCTATAAATTATGAGGAATTTTTGAAGATGTATGCACCATATAGAAAAGAAATCACAGAAGAAGAATTTGCAAAAATTTTAGGGATTTTTTATTTGAATTTTCAAAATATGAGAAAACGTGGAGTAAATGTAAGAATATTGAAAAAAAGAAAAATAAAAAGTAAAACTAACATTAATCAAAACCCAGATAATGAAACTACTCAAATAGATTCAGAATATCAAGACGATTTAGAAAGTCAAACATACGAAGATACAACACCAGTGGAATTAATAGAAAAATGCTTGATGAATGGAATGAATAGAGAACAAGCAATTAAATTATGTATGGAAAAATTTGATTTGACACAAGAAGAGTTATTAGAAGAAATGATCGAAGCTTTAGTAGAAAAGAAGAGATTAAAGAGAACATCTGAAGGAAAAGTTTATTTAGGAGAAGATAGATAAATTTGAATTTTTTTGATTATTGTGGACAGTGTGACTTAACTAAAATAATCATCAAGATTATAAAAAAATTTTGATAGTAATTGTTAAAATGTATCGAAATATGTTATAATATATTTTGTAATCTTAATAAAATATTATTTTTATAAGGGGAACTGATGAGAATATTAATATTATCTTGTGGAACTGGTGGAGGACATAATTCAGCAGCTCTAGCAATTAAGGAAGAATTAGATAGAAGAAATATAGATAACGAATTTAAAGAATACTTAGAAATTATAGATAAGAGAATAAAAAACTATGTAAATAGCTTATATATTAGATCCACATATGGGAATGGAAAAGTATTTAAAACAGTATATAAACTTGGAGAACTATATAGGAAAACAAGAATTAAGTCGCCAGTATATGCATTAAATAGTTTTAGTAAAAGAAAGTTATATGAATATATTAAAGACAATGGATTTGATTATATTGTAACTACTCATCTTTTTGCAACACAAGCATTAACTACAATAAAAAAACAAAGAGAGATACATTTTGTTGCGATTGCAACAGATTATGTGTGCATACCATTTTGGGAAGAAACTAATCCAGATTATTTTATAGTACCTAGTAAAGAATTAGAAGAAAGTTTTTTAACAAAAGGCATAAAAGAAGATAAACTTATTCCTCTCGGAATACCAGTATCAAATAATTTTAGTTTAGAATATGATAAAAATGAAGAAATTGAAAAATTAAATTTAGAAAAAGCTAAAAAGTATATCTTAATATTAACAGGAAGTATGGGATTTGGAAATAC
The DNA here is from genome assembly GCA_944386135.1 of uncultured Clostridia bacterium. Lineage (GTDB taxonomy): Bacteria > Bacillota > Clostridia > TANB77 > CAG-508 > JAAWPK01. The sequence goes on from CALWZW010000017.1 coordinate 5,767, forward strand.
AACACAAATATTAAAAAAATTAATAGATAAATCAGACGAAGAAACAAGATTTATTATATCATGTGGAAATAATGAAAAATTATTAAATACAATAAAAGAATTGGAAAATCCAAAAGTTCTAGCACTTCCTTTTACTAAAGAGATATATAGGTATATGAGAGTGAGTGATGTAATATTAAGTAAGCCAGGAGGACTTACTTCAACAGAAATTGCAACAATGAACAAACCATTTATCCATACAATGCCAATACCAGGTTGTGAAAACTACAATGCAAACTACTTTAATGAAAAGAAAATGTCAATAAAATGCGACACAATTGATGAAGTAGTAGACAATACATATAAATTATTAAATAATGAAAATTTAAAGAAAGAAATGATAGAAAATCAAAAGAAACATATAGATAAAAATGCTTGTAAAAAAATTTGTGATTTTATCATTAAACAAATACAAGAGATAGAGGATAGTAAATGATTGAGAAAGAAGAAGTAATGCATGAAGATGCAGAAGAATTAGATTTATTTGATTCTTGGAGAAGTTTAGAATTTAATATAGATGAGAACTATGAATACGTGCCTAACAATTTGAGTTTTAGGCTTGCTTCTGATGCACTATATTTTTTTATCGCATTTCCGATACTAAAAATTTTGACAAAACTTATATATGACTTAAAAATAGAAGGAGAAGAAAATATAAGATATTTAGAAAAAGGTGCTGTTACAATATCTAACCATGTATTAGTATTAGATTGTGCTATGATTGGACTCGCAACAGGATTTAGAAAAGAACACTTTACAACTCTTGCAGCTAGCTTCAAAATACCTTTTGTAAGAAAACTTATAAAATTGTTACAGGCAATACCTATCCCAGAGGATATAAATAATAAGAAAAATTTCCTAAGAGCGATAGATGATTTACTTAAAAATGGTGAAATTGTACACTTTTATCCAGAAGCTTCACTTGTACCATATTGTAAAACTTTAAGAAAATTTAAAAATGGAGCATTTGACTTTAGTATTAGAAATAATGTACCAATCGTTCCAATGGTATTTAAGTTTAGGCAACCAGAAGGATTACGAAAATTATTTAAAAAGAAACCAGATGTGACTCTTAAAGTTCTAAAACCGATATATCCAGACGGAATGCAAATAGAAATATATAAAGAAAGAGTATATAATGAAATGAAAGAAAATATATAAGGTGATTTTGAGGAAAGACTTAAAATCACCTCTATTTTTAGTTTAAATTATATAAAAAATAACTAATATTGTAAGATTTATGAATTTAGAAAATGGTTATACTAATATATACAATATATTGCGACATATATAATTGGATAAATATGTAAATTTACTTGACAGGACTTTGTGCATGTGATAATCTAGTATTGCATACTAGATTTGGTTGAAAAATAATTGCGTTTTGGCGTTGTTGTTCTTCAAAAGAAAATCCTCAGCGTACAGCAAGTACGCTTCCGGTATTTCTTTCTCGAACGCCTAGCAAAAAGCACAATTCTTTTCCAACCAGAGTTGTGCATTAAGGAAAGAAAGGGATTAAAAAATGAGAGAAGAAACTTTTTTTGAATATCCAGTTTTTGATAATGTAAAGCAAGTAATTTATCATTCTGTAGAGAAATATCCAAATAATATAGCGTTCAAATTAAAAGAAAAAAATGGTGAAGAAATAAAATATAAAGATATAACTTATACAGAATTTATGGAAGAAGTTAATAATCTAGGAACAGGACTTTTTAACATAGGATTAAAAGGTAAAAGAGTTGCCATACTTTCAAAAAATAGATATGAATGGCCTTTAACTTATGTTGCTCTTTTACTTGGAGGAATGATAGCAGTTCCACTTGATAAAGGTTTAACTGATATAGAAATCGAGAATTCTATTATAAGAAGTAAAGTTGATGCAATAGTTTATGAAGAAAAATATATAGATATATTAGATAAAATAAAGAATAACAAAGAGTCTAACTTAAAAGAATTTATTTGCATGGATAAAGTAGATAATGCAAAATATATAAGAGATATAATTAATATTGGAAGAGAAAAAATTTCAAAAGGAATTAGAGAATTTATTGATTTTAAAATAGATGATAAAGCTCTTGCAACTTTGGTTTTTACATCAGGAACTACATCTAAATCTAAAATAGTTATGCTATCTCAATATAATATTGCAAGAAATATATCAGATATGCAACTTGTAGAAGATTTTAGAAGCACAGATGTAAATCTTGCGTTTTTACCATTTCATCATACCTTTGGTTCAACGGGACAATTAATAATGTTAAGCTCAGGAATAACAACAGCATTTCCAGATGGATTAAGATATATAGCCCAAAATCTTAAGGAATATCATATAACATTTTTCGTAGGTGTACCAATACTTATTGAGGCTATATATAAAAAGTTGAACGAAGGAATTGAGAAAAAAGGAAAAACAAGAACAGTAAAAATAGCAAAAGTATTTACTAACTTACTATTGAAATTTGGAATAGATATAAGAAGAAAAGTATTTAAAGAAATTATTGATGAGCTTGGTGGACTAAGGTTTGTAATAAGTGGAGCAGCAAATTTAGATCCAAAAGTGGAAAAAGGACTTAATGATTTAGGAATTTTAACAGTGCAGGGATATGGACTAACAGAAACAGCACCAGTACTCTGTGCAGAAAATTATAAATATAGGAAATATGGCTCTGTTGGATTCCCTATGAAAAATGTTCAAATAAGGATAGAAGGAAAGAGCAAAGACGGAATAGGCGAAATTGTAGTGAAAGCTCCAAATGTTATGCTTGGCTACTATGAAGACGAAGAAGCAACAAAGAAAGTATTGAAAGACGGTTGGCTATATACAGGAGATTATGGATATATTGATGATAAAGGTTATGTATATATTACTGGGCGTAAGAAAAATGTAATAGTACTAAAAAACGGAAAAAAAGTTTTTCCAGAAGAAATCGAAGAGCACATAAATAAAATAGACTTAGTACAAGAATGCTTTGTCTTTGGATTACCAAAAGGCGATGACGTAGTTTTATCAGTAAAAGTAAAATATGATGAAGATGTTGCAAAAAGCAAATATCCTGATTTGAATAAAGAAGAATTAAGAAAAGTTATATGGGATAAGATAAAAGAAAAAAATAAATTAGTTCCACAGTATAAATATGTTAAGAATATGATTTTAACAAATGAAGAATTTGCAAAAACAACAACAAACAAAATCAAGAGATTTGAAGAATTAAGAAAAATGAATTTAAGAGTAAATAATGGTTAAAATAATTTTGACGAATGTGTCAATGGGGATTCCCCATTGACACAACTTTTCTTGCAAAAAAACTTAAAATAGGGTATAATACTTTATATTATTTAGAAAAACATATTTGTAATTTAAAAGGAAATATTATTATGAAAAAATTAAAAATTGCAGGAATAAGCTTATGGAGAATACTAGCATATTTTATAATTTATAGTTTTATAGGATATATAATTGAGACAACTTATGCTTTTGTGGTTTATGGAGTTATAGAATCAAGACAAAGTTTTTTATATGGGCCATTTTGCTCAATCTATGGAGTTGGTGCTGTAATAATGATATGTGCTCTTCAAAGAGTAAAAAATGATAAAACACATACATTATTTTTCGGTGGATTTATTGTCGGAAGCATTACAGAATATGTAGTAAGTTTTATAGGAGAAAAATTACTTAATACAAGATGGTGGGATTATTCAGATAAATTTTTAAACATAAATGGAAGAATTTCACTTATATACTCAATATTTTGGGGATTACTTGGACTTTATTTATTAAGAGTTGTTAATCCCAAAGTAGATAAATTTATTGACTGGATAAAAACAAAATTTAACTATACTATGCTAAAAATATTAGTAGCTTTAACAACAATATTTCTTTTCTTAAATTGTGTTGTATCAGGCTTAGCACTGGATTTTTATTTAACAAGAGTTACAGTAGAAAACAATTTAGATGTTACAAATAAAGAAGCTGTAGTTGAAAAATACAATTATATTTATAAAGAAAATGAAAAGTTATCTGAAATAATATATAAATTTTGGGGAGATAATACAATGGTAAAAACTTACCCTAATGTAACAATAACACTTGCAAATGGAGAATCTGTCCTTGCTAAGAACTATTTCCCAGATATAAAACCATATTATTTTAAATTTAAAAAGTAAATATATTTTGGTACTTTAGTGCTTTATGTACTAAAGTACTTTCATTTTTGCCAATTTTGTGCTAAAATTAAAAATATATAAATTATAGGAGAAAAATAGGATGCAAGAGCAGTTTTCTAGAACAGAACTTTTAATCGGAGAAGAAAATATAGAAAAACTAGAAAATTCCAAAGTTGCAATATTTGGAATTGGAGGAGTAGGCTCTTTTGTGTGTGAAGCATTAGCAAGAGCTGGAGTTCGGAAATTTGATTTTAGTTGATAATGATAAGATATCTATTACAAACTTAAATAGACAAATCATAGCTTTGAATAGTACAATTGGAGAACATAAAACGAAAGTTATGAAAGATAGAATTTTAGATATAAATAGAAATGCTAAAGTTATAACATATGAAGAATTTTTTACTCCAGAAACTAAAGGCATATTGGACAGCAGTGTTGACTATGTTGTAGATGCAATTGATACAATAATGTCGAAAATAGAACTTATTGAAAGGGCTAAAAATTTGAACATAAATATAATATCATCAATGGGGACTGGAAATAAATTAAGTCCAGAAATGTTTGAAATAACTGACATAAAAAAAACATCAGTATGTCCCTTGGCAAAAATAATGAGGAAAGAATTAAGAAAAAGAAAGATAGAAAATGTTAAAGTATTATATTCAAAAGAAGAACCAATAGTTCCAATTAAAGATGGAAAAAGAATCAATATTCCAGGAAGTATATCATTTGTTCCATCTGCTGCGGGATTACTTATAGCGAGTGAAGTTGTGAAAGATTTAATAAAAGGAGAGTCTTATTAGCTATGAACTTATTTTTAATATTAGCTTTCTTATTTTTTATAGGAAGTATATCTGGTTGGGTATTAGAGCTTTTTTATAGAAGAATAATATCAACTAAAGAGTGGATAAATCCGGGGTTCTTAGTTGGCCCATATTTGCCATTGTATGGTTTTGGCTTGTGCATATTTTATTTATTATCACAGCTACAATTAACTGGTATAATGGTAGTTATAATAATGGCACTTACAGTTACAGCAATTGAATATATTGCTGGACTTATATTTATAAAAGGAATGGGAGTAAAATTATGGGATTACTCAGATAGATGGGGAAATATTGATGGACTTATATGTCCTTTATATACTCTACTTTGGGGAATACTTGGAGCAATATATTATTATTTAGCAAATTCTTATATTGTAAATTCCTTAAATTGGTTAGAGGACAATTTAGCATTTTCTTTTGTAATAGGATTTTTCTTTGGAATAATTGTAATAGACTTTGTTTACAGTACTCAACTTGTAGTTAAAATACGTAAATTTGCAAAAGAAAAAGATTTAATAGTAAAATATGAAGAGTTTAAATCAAGTATATTTAATGAAGCTAAAAAGAATAAAGAAAAATATTCATTTATATTTGCAATTAGTAATAATATGAAAAAAATAGAAGAACATTTGAATGAGTATAAGAAAGTACAGTTAGAACGTACAAATGAATTAAAGAGAAGTATTCATTTGTTTATTAGAGATAAGGTTAAGCCTAAAAACAAGAAACTTGAAAAATAATTGCGTTTTTGCACATTATTAAATAAAAATAAATTTGGAGGAAAATAAATGAGACTTGTTGTTCAGAGAGTAAAAAATGCAAGTGTTGAAGTTTATGGAAAAGTAATTGGGAAAATAGATGAGGGGCTTTTAGTTTTACTTGGAGTAACCCACGGAGATACTAAAGAAAAAGTTGATTATCTGGTAAGGAAACTTGTGAATTTGAGAATATTCAAAGATGAAAACAATAAAATGAACTTATCAGTAAAAGATATAAATGGAGAAATACTTATTGTATCACAGTTTACACTATATGCAAATACATCAGAAGGAAACCGCCCAAGTTTTACAGAAGCTGCAAAACCAGAAGTTGCGAATGAGCTTTATGAATACTTTAAGAAAAAGTGCGCAGAAACAGGTATAAATGTTCAAAGTGGAGAGTTTGGCGCAGATATGAAAATAAGGCTATTAAATGACGGCCCAGTAACTGTTATAGTTGAAAAATAAAGAACCAGCCACCCCCAAGAAATGGGAATGGCTGGTCTTTTGTTGCTAGGTCTTAACACCTAGCGGATGTGCCAGGCTTTAAACGGCCAGGCTCTTACACATTAAAGCGCACACATGCCTTAAGACGGACGGTTATGACGGTTATTACTTACTGGTGAGGAAAGTTTGCCATCACAGTGAATACTGCAAAATACAGCCCTTTTTTTACCTCATTGAGGCGGATTTCAATCAAACCGTGGTAGAGGTTGTAAACCCTTTCCACGTCTGCATCGAAAAAGTAACCCTTCACCTGAACAGGACAATCCTGCTCAATAGAGATGTTTCGAGCTCTGTTGAGAACTCTTTCCAGGTAATCAGTCCGTGTTTCGGAACTGAAACGTTCGGAAAATTTGACCTCTACGACAATATTTTCCATAAAAGTACCTCCTATGGGTCTATTATGTGTGCTTTGAATGTGCTTTCTGCTGATAGAAATTATATTTCTTATCAGTAATTATATTATACAACATTATGCTAAAGATTGCAATAATAGTGAAATACTTCTTACAATTACATATTTAATAAAAAATTAATAATTTTTACATTGGCATTTTTAGTAGTTTGTAGTATAATATAAATATAAAATAAATCTAAAAGGGATAATTTATGGTTATAGTTAAAGAGAGAACAAAATCATACAGAAAAGATTTTATGCTTCGCATAATGCGAATAAAACGATTTATTGCAATACAAACAATGTTAAGTAAATATATACAACATGGAAAAACAAATATATACATACATTCAAGAAATGTTGCATATCTAAGTTACATAATTGCAAGATTTTGCGAGAGAAGATTTAGAATAAAAATAGACTATGATGCTTTAGTTGTTGGAGCTATGTTTCATGATTTCTTCTTGTATGACTGGCATAAAGTAGAGGGAAGACAAAGACTTCATGGATTTAGACATCCAAAAATTGCAAGTATAAATGCTCAAAAGTATTATGGAATTAATGAAGCAGAGCAATTAATAATTGAGTCACATATGTGGCCTCTTACAATAACAAAGTTTCCAAAATCAACAGAAGCAAAGATTGTATGCTTGGCTGATAAAATATGTTCAACCAAAGAAACTTTTAAAAGATTTTAAATATTAAGATATTATTAATCTTTATTAAGAATTCCTTAAAAGCGCTTATTTAGCGCTTTTTTCTTATATAATAATAACAAAAGTGTAACTTAAGAAAGGAATGAAATTAAATATGGAAATTTTAAAAGTTGAAAATTTATGTAAGGTATATGGAAAGGGGGAAAACGAAGTAAAAGCAGTTAACAATATTTCTTTTTCAGTTGAAAAAGGAGAATTTGTGGCAATAGTAGGCTCAAGTGGTAGTGGTAAGTCTACTCTTTTGCACTTAATTGGCGGAGTAGATAGACCAACAAGTGGTAAAGTATATATTGACGGAAAAGATATATATACATTAGATGATGATAATCTAGCAATTTTTAGAAGAAGACAAGTAGGATTAATATATCAATTTTATAATTTAATACCAATATTAAATGTTGCAGAAAATATAACTCTTCCTTGTAGGTTAGATGGAAAAGAGGTAAATAAAAATGAACTAGAAGAATTACTTAAAGTACTTCGGACTAGAAACAAGAAGAAATCATTTGCCAAATCAATTATCTCGGTGGACAACAACAAAGAGTATCTATTGGAAGAGCAATAATTAATAAACCAGCGGTAATGCTTGCAGATGAGCCAACTGGAAATTTGGACAGTAAAGCTTCAGAGGAAATAATATCTTTACTTAAAGTATCAAATTTAAAATATAAGCAGACACTTATTGTGATAACACATGATGAGAAAATTGCCAATGAGGCTGATAGAGTTATACGTATTGAGGATGGGCGAATAATTAGTGATACGGCTAAAAAATAAAAATTACTAGATTACATATAAGTAAATGAAAATATTCGAAAAATTGCTTGGCTACATCATTTTTTAAGAAATTGTAAACCTTCAAAATAAGCCTCTTTCACTTTGTAAGATTTATTTCATAAATCTACGTGAACATCCCTCATTTTGAAGAACTAACAATTTCTAAAACAAATGATTTGCTAGCACAATTTTTCTCAATTTTAATTTACTTATATGTCACATTAAATTAATAAAAAGGAAAGTAAGAAGATGAAAAGTGTTTTAAATGAGTTGAGTATTAAAAATTTGAAATTAAATAAAAGAAAGAGTGCTGTTATAATAGTTCGGAATAATTTTAGCAACGGCACTTATATGTGGCGTTGCGGGACTTGTAACAAGTACTCAGGCCTCAATTATTAAGACTACAAAACGAAATGAAGGAGACTATCATGCTATATTTTATAATGTACCAAAAACTGAATTAACTTACATAGAAGATTATGATAATGTAGATAAGTATTATTTATCTGAAGAACTTGGATATAGTGTTTTAGAAGGAAGCAAGAATGAAAATAAGCCATATTTAAGCGTAATGGCTGGAAATGAACGGATACTTGAATAATATGGGGATTAATCTTATAGAAGGAAGATTACCTGAAAACGATACAGAAGTAGTTATATCTGAGCATATAAGTACAAATGGAGGAGTTAAATATAAAGTAGGAGATACTTTATATTTAGATGTGTGTGATAGAGTAGATGATAATGGTAATAAATTAACACAGCAAGATGAGTTTAATACTGATATAAAAGAAACATTGATTAAGAAATATACTAAAACATATAAGATAGTCGGAATTATGAAAAGACCAAGTTATGCAACAGAAAATTATTCAGCCGCTGGGTATACGGTTATAACAAAAATGAGTGAAGTGTCAGACAATGCAAATATTGCGGTGGTATATAAGGATGCATCAAAATATGAAGAGGATACAGAAAATATAGCAGGATTAAAAAATGAAGGAGAAACAGGAGAACCATTTTCCATTTCTGGACTTGGATTTTATGATACTAAAAAGTATGATGTTAGACTTAATGTGCAGCTTCTAACTTATGAAGGTGTAGCAATGAGTGATAACACAAGTGAGACTTTATATACACTTGCTGCTGTTATTATTGCAATTATTTTAGTATCAAGTGTTTTTGTTATAAAGAATGGTTTTGCAATATCTATAACAGAAAGGCTAAAGCAGTATGGAATGCTTGCAAGTATAGGGGCTACAAAGAAACAAATAAAGAAAAGTGTATATTTTGAAGGAATGGTTTTAGGATTAATTCGGAATACCACTAGGAATATTTTTTGGTATAATTGCAATAGTTGTACTTTTGAAAGTAATTAATTATATACTTGCAGATTATTTAAATAATTTCGAATTCATTTATTCTATTTCTTATGTGGCAATAGGAATAAGTGTTTTAGTTGCAGGACTTACAATATTTTTATCTTGTATTTCTTCTGCAAGAAAAGCATCAAAAGTCACACCAATTGATTTAATAAGAAATTCTGATGATATAAAAATAAAAAGTAATAAAATAAAATGTCCTAGAATAATTAGTAAATTATTTAATGTTGGAGGAGAAATAGCATATAAAAATCTAAAGAGAAGCAAAAAGAAATACAGAGCAACAATTGTTTCTCTAGTTATTAGTATAGTAACATTTATTGCAATATCTTCATTTATTGAATATGGATTTAAAATGTCAAATGTATATTATCAAGAACTAGGATATAATTTTATGATATATTGCTATAATGAAGAAGACAATAGTATTGTATATAATGCATATAAAGATATTGCAAAATTTGATTCGGTAGATGAATACGCTATTCACAGAAGCGTTAATATGAAGATAGATTATAAAAAATATTATTCAGATTTTGGATATAGAGTAAATGGCTTAGAAAATGTAGAGGATACTGAAGAAGTTGATACATATATAACAATTTTATCAGTTGGAGAAGATGAGTACAAAAGATTTATATCAGAAATTGGAGAAAACTATGAAGAATGTAAAAATGGAGCAATCCTAATAGATGATTATATACATTATGGGGACATAAAAAAGGAAGAAGGAGAAGTATATAATTTAAAAGCAGGAGATACTATTGAGGGAACTGTAGATAATAAAAAGCAAAGTTTAAGGATAGTTGCAAAGACTGATAAAACGCCTATGGGATTAGAAGAAATAAATAGTTGCTATGGTTATCTAATTGTAAATGATGAATATATAGAAAAACTTAGAGATACAGTTGAAGCAGCTTTAATGTATATAAATAGCAATGATACAGAAAAATTAGGAGAAGAAATTGACGAATATAAGAAAACAGCAGGAGAAGAATTAGAGGAGTTGTCATTTAGTAATTATGATGAATATGTAGAAAGTAATAATGCATTTATCTTAGTAATTTCAATATTCTTATATGGATTTATAACAGTAATTACTGTTATAGGTATAACAAATATATTCAATACTATTACAACTAATATGAACCTTCGTAGTAAAGAATTTGCAAACCTTAAGTCAATAGGAATGACAAAGAAAGAATTCAACAGGATGATAAGGCTTGAAAGTATATTTTATGGAATGAAATCATTAATAATTCGGAATACCAATAGGTTTAGCATTATCTTATTTAATATATAAAGTATTCGAAATAAGCATGATATCAGAATATGTAGTGCCATTTAATGCAATAATAATATCAGTTATATTTGTAATGGTTATAGTTGGGATAATAATGAGGTACTCATTAAACAAAATAAATAAGCAAAATATAATAGAAACAATAAGAAATGATAATATATAAAATTTTGACATAATAAAATGAGAAAAATAATATTGCTTTTTTTGGTATAAAGAAATATAATTAATGCAAATAATTATATTTAACGGAGGTATTTTTATGAATAATGAATTAATAATAAAAAAATGTAAAAAATGTGGTGCAACAATTAAAGTTTTACAAGACTGTGAATGCCAAGGATGTGGAATTGTATGCTGCAACGAGACAATGGAGAATGTTGTTCCAAATTCAGTAGATGCAGCATTTGAAAAACATGTACCAACTTATGAGGTAAAAGATGGCAAAATATTTGTAAAAGTAAATCATGTTATGGAAGAAGAACACTATATTGAATGGGTTAGTATGGTAAACGGAGATAGAGAATGTACAACATATTTTAAACCAGGAGAACCAGCAGAAACTCATTTCAAATATATTCCAGGTTCTACTCTTTATGCTTATTGCAACAAACATGATTTATGGAAAACAGAAGTAGAATAATAAAGTTAGAAGGAGAATTTTGATGAAGGATACATTTGTTTCTGAAGATATAATATATATCGGAGCTGATGACAAAACAATAGATTTATTTGAAAGCCAATATGTTGTTCCAAACGGAATATCTTATAACTCATATTTAATAAAAGATGACAAAACAGTTGTAATGGATACAATTGATAGAAGAAAAACAGACGAATGGCTAGAGAATTTAGAGAAAGCACTAAATCGGAAAAAATCCAGACTATCTAGTAGTATCACATATGGAACCAGACCATGCATATAATATAGGATTACTTGCAAGCAAATATCCAGAAATGAAAATAATAGGAAATGATAAGACTTTTACTTTTATTTCTCAATTCTTTAATATACCAGATTTAGAAAATAGAAAAGTAGTAGTTAAAGAAGCCGATGAAATAAATATTGGTAAGCATACTCTTAAGTTCTTTATGGCACCAATGGTACATTGGCCAGAGGTAATGGTAACCTATGAAATGACCGAAAAAATATTATTTACAGCAGATGGTTTTGGAAAATTCGGAACATTAGATACTGATGAAGAATGGGATTGCGAAGCAAGAAGATATTATTTTAATATAGTTGGAAAATATGGAATGCAAGTACAAGCTTTATTAAATAAAGCTAAAACGCTAGATATAAAGATGATTTGCCCATTACATGGCCCAATTTTAAAAGAAAATTTAGAATATTATATAAATAAATATGATATTTGGAGCAGTTATAGACCAGAGGAGGAAGGAATCTTAATTGCTCATGCTTCGATTTATGGAAATACTGCTTATGCGGCAGAGGAATTAGCTCAAATTCTAAAAAATAAAGGAGCTAAAAAAGTTGTATTAACAGATTTAACAAGGGATGATATGGCAGAAGCAATAGAAGATGCTTTTAAATATGATAAAGTAATATTTGCAGCATCAAGCTATAATTTTGAAATCTTCCCTCCAATGAGTGAATTCTTACATCATTTAAGAGGAAAAAACTATCAAAATAGAAAAGTTCGGTATTATAGAAAATGGAACATGGGCACCAAGTGCAGGTAAATGCATGAAAGAAGTTTTAAGTGGAATGAAAAACATTGAAATTGTAGAACCAATGGTTACAATTAAATCTACTTTAAAAGATGATTCAAGGAAAAATTTAGAATTATTAGCTGAAAACATATTAAAAGCCTAATATAGAAATAAAACTTGATACTACTATAAATGCTAGTGGAAGCAATATAGAATGAATAATTATAGAAAGGTAAATTGGAAAATGAGTAATTTAAGCAAAATTTTATGGGGAATTGTCTTTATAGTAATAGGGATAATAATAGGATTAAATGCATTAGGAGTGACAAATATAAATATTTTCTTTGACGGCTGGTGGACATTATTTATCATAATACCATGCTTAATAGGATTATTTGATAATGACAGTGAAGGAAAGACTGGAAACTTAATAGGAATAGTGATTGGAGTTATATTACTCCTAGCGATAAGAGGAGTAATTAGTTTCCAAATAGTGGGAAAACTAATTATACCAATTATATTTGTTGGAATTGGACTTTCAATAATATTTAATGAAACTTTAAAGAGTAAAGTATCAGATAAAGTAAAAGAGGCTAAGAAAAATGGATTAGAAACTTATGCAGCAACATTTGGAGAGCAAAATGTTAAAAAAGATGGAGAAGATTTCAATGGAGCAAATCTTGATGCTGTATTTGGAAGTGTAAATTTAGATCTAAGAAAAGCAAATATAACTAATGAAACAGCTATAAAAGCGAGTGCTATATTTGGAGGAGTAGAAATACTAGTTCCAGAGAATGTAAATGTAAAAGTAAAAAGTACACCAATTTTTGGTGGAGTTTCCAATAAGACAACTTATAACAAAGAAAGTCAAATTGTTGTATATATTGACGCTTTCTGTATGTTTGGAGGTGTTGATATAAAATGAGTAACTTTCAAAAGGTAATAAAAGTTCTTGCAATTTGTTTTGCTATTTTTCTTATTGTAAACATATTTGGAATAATCCTTTTTGGAATAACATTACTCACAGGCATTGGAGGAATTGTTTATCCTACAATAGACACAGAAATATCAGAAGAAATTATTTCAGAAACTTATGATGATATAGATAAAATAGATATAGATTTAACTGCAGCAGAGCTTACAATAAAAGTGGGCAAAGAATTTAAAATGGAAACGCAGAATATGAAAGATAATTTTTCTTCAAAAGTAGTAAATGGTACATTAAAACTAGAAGAAAACAAAAAGTGGTTCTGGAATGACAATATAAGTGGAGAAATTGTTTTATATGTTCCTCAAAATGAAAACTTAAGGGAGTTAAATATTGAAACTGGCGCAGGGAAAATAACTATAGATGGTATTTCTAGCGAAAAAGTTGAAATAGACCATGGAGCTGGAGTACTTGAAATATCTAATTCTAGTTTCCAAAACGCAAATATAGATGGTGGAGCTGGAAAAATTGCAATAAATAGTTCAGTTCTAAACAACTTAAATTTAGATACTGGAGTAGGAAGGGTAGACATTGAGGCAGAAATTACTGGAAGAAGTGAAATAAACTCAGGAATTGGAGAAGTAAATATAAATATATTAGGAAATGAAGAAGAATATGAAATAATTGCAGAAAAGGGATTAGGAAACTTAAAAGTAAAAAATCAGGAACAAACTGCTAATGTGTATCGTTATGGTTCAGGAAATAATGTTATTGAAGTAGAAGGTGGAATTGGAAATATAAATATAAATTTTATAAATGAAAATAATGTATAAATCAAATTACCTTCAAAGATAAAAGTATATCAAATATCTAGTCAAGTTTTTGTATTAATAATACAAAAACTTGACTTTTTTGCAAAATGAGGACGATTCTGCCAAATTTGATAAATTTACGTAGATTTTGAACAGAATGTGAAATCTACATGAATATTTTGTAAGGCTATTGACAAAATTGAAACAAGGAACTAAAATATTATATGAAAAGTATTTCATGAGCAGGAGCAAAGGTTGAAAATAATTGCACAATTCTTTTCCAACCAGATTTGTGCCTTGAGAAAGGAATTATATAAAATATGGAAAGGTCAAAAATATTATATCAAATTAAAAGCTTGGAAAATATGATAGCTAGAAAATTCATTAAAGATGACGAATTTTGCAAACAAAAATTAGAAAATAAAAAAATGACAAAGCCAACATCAACTCAAATGCAAATAATGGGATATATATTAGAACATATTGATGAAGTTGTGTATCAAAAAGACTTAGAAGAAGTGCTAAATTTAAGAAGAGCAACTGTTTCAGGAGTTTTACAAACAATGGAAAAAAACAATCTAATTAAAAGAGTTACCGACACAATAGATACAAGAACTAAGAAAATAATTTTAAATGAAAAAGCAAAAGAAAGCTTTCTTAAAGGACAAAAAAAGATAATAGAACTAGAAAAAGTTGCTATAGAAGGGGTTACAGAAGAAGAACTTAAAATCTTTATTAATGTTATTGAAAAAATGAAAAATAACATTAGTAAAGAAGACATAAATTAAAAAATAACATTATAAAAGAAAGGAAAATACTATGTTAAAATTATTTAAAAATCTAGGAAAGAAAGAATGGTTATTAATATTAGCTTCTTTGATATTAATAATAACACAAGTATGGTTAGATTTAAAACTACCAGATTATATGTCAAGAATAACTAGACTTGTTCAGACAGAAGGAAGTGAAATGTCTGAAATATTACAAAATGGCGCATATATGCTAGCCTGTGCATTAGGAAGTTTAATTGCAGCTGTATTTACAGGATATTTAGCTGCTAGCATATCTTCTAGTTTTTCTATGAAAATAAGAAGTAAATTGTTTAATAAAGTAGAAGATTTAGCAATGCAAGAAGTAAAAAGCTTTTCTACAAGTAGTTTAATTACAAGAACAACCAATGATGTAACTCAAGTAGAAATGTTAATTGCAATAGGCCTTCAATTACTTATAAAAGCTCCAATTACAGCTGTATGGGCAGTAACCAAAATACTTAACAAAAGTTGGCAATGGAGTGCAATTACAGGCGTTGCAGTTGTAATTTTACTTTCGGTTATTGCAGCATTAATTGTGATAGTTATGCCAAGATTTAAGAGAGTACAAAAACTAATTGATAAAATTAATGGCGTAACTAGAGAAAATCTAACAGGAATTCGCGTTGTAAGGGCATTTAATGCTGAAAAATACCAAGAAGATAAATTTGAAGAAGTTAATACAGCATTAACTAATCAGCAATTATTTAACCAAAAGACATTTGCAATTTTGCAACCTGTAATGTATCTAATAATGTATTTTGTAACACTTGCTATTTATTTTGTTGGAGCATTTATAATTAATGATGCAATTGGGCCAGATAAGTTATCTTTATTTGGAGATATGGTTGTATTTAGCTCTTATGCAATGCAAGTAATAATGTCATTCCTAATGTTAGCTATGATTTTTATGTTTTTACCTCGTGCAGATGTTTCAGCAAAGCGTATTAATGAAGTTTTAGATACAGATATAACCATTAAAGATGGAAATATACAAGATGGAAATACAGAAGAAAAAGGAACAGTTGAATTTAAAAATGTATCGTTCAAATATCCAGATGCAGATGAATATTTATTAAAAGATATTTCTTTCAAAGTAAATAAAGGCGAAACAATTGCTTTTATTGGGTCAACTGGTTCTGGAAAATCAACATTGATAAATTTAGTGCCAAGATTTTATGATGTAACTGAGGGAGAAGTTTTAGTAGATGGAATAAATGTAAAGAATTATAAACAAGAGACTTTGATGAATAAACTAGGCTATGTGCCACAAAAAGCAGTAATGTTTGATGGTACGGTTAATTATAATGTCTGCTATGGAGACAACGGAAAAGGAGAAATTAGTGAAGAAAAAGCTAAAGAAGCAATAAAAGTTGCACAAGCTACAGAATTTGTCGAAAAAATGGATGACAAATACGAAACTCATATTGCACAGGGCGGAACTAATGTATCAGGAGGACAAAAACAAAGACTTGCAATAGCAAGAGCAATAGCAAGAGACCCAGAAATATATATTTTTGATGATAGTTTTTCAGCATTAGATTATAAAACTGATGCAGTACTTAGAAAAGAGCTAAAAAAATATACAAGCGATGCAACAAGTTTAATAGTTGCCCAAAGAATAGGAACAATTATGAATGCAGATAAAATAGTTGTATTGGATAAAGGAAAAATAGTTGGAATGGGCAAACACAAAGAATTGCTTAAAAATTGTGAAATATACAAGCAAATTGCTTTATCTCAACTTTCAAAGGAGGAATTAGAAGATGCGGAATAAATGAAAAAGAAACAAGAACTCCAAGAATGAGAGGTCCAGGAGGAATGGGGAGAATGGGCACAGGAGAAAAAGCAAAGGATTTCAAAAGTGCCATAAAAAGATTATTTAAAGAATTAAATGTATATAAAATATTAATATCAGTTGCAATAATCTTAGCAATATTAAGCTCTGTATTATCAATACTTGCACCAAATAGATTATCTGATTTAACAGATGAAATACAAAAAGGTTTAATGGGAATGATGGACTTAGACAAGGTAAAAAGTATTGCACTTTTCCTTGCAGGACTTTATCTATGTAGTGCCTTATTTAATTATATACAGGCAATTTCAATGACTCATGTTGCTAATAAGTTTGCAAACAGATTGAGAAGCAGTATATCTCAAAAAATAAATAAATTACCACTTAAATATTTTGACAAACATCAAGCTGGAGATACATTATCTAGAGTAACAAATGATATAGATACAATTGCTCAAAGTATGCATAATTCTTTAGCAAGTTTAGTAAGTTCAGTAACATTATTTATAGGAACAATTATAATGATGTTCATTACAAACTGGATAATGGCAATTACTGCAATTTTTGCAAGTTTGATTGGATTTGTTGGAATGATTTTCATCTTAAAGAACTCTCAAAAATATTTTATAGCAAAGCAAGAGGAATTAGGAAACTTAAATGGACATATTGAAGAAATATATTCAGGATTAAATGTAGTAAAAGCATATAATGGTAAAAATGATGCAGATAAAAAATTTGAAGCTTTAAACAAACAGGTATGTGATAGTAACCGTAGAAGTCAATTCTTGTCAGGCTTAATGCAACCAATAATGTCTTTTATCGGTAACTTTGGATATGTTGCAGTATGTATAGTAGGTGCACTTCTTACAATGAATGGATATATATCATTTGGTGTAATTGTTGCGTTTATAAGCTATGTAAGATTGTTTACATCTCCACTTTCACAAATAGCTCAAGCAATGAATCAGCTTCAGTCAACAGCTGCCGCTTCCGAAAGAGTATTTGAATTTTTAGATGAGGAAGAAATGAAAGACCAAAAAGATATTAGTAAAACCTTAAAAAAAGAAGAGGTAAAAGGTAAAATAGAGTTTGATAATATTGTATTCAAATATGATGATAGTGATAAACCTACAATAAATCACTTTACAGCGACCGCACTTCCTCGGACAAAAAGTTGCAATAGTTGGACCAACAGGAGCAGGAAAAACAACAATGGTAAATCTTCTTATGAAATTTTATGATATAACTTCTGGAGATATAAAAATAGACGGAATTTCTACAAAAGAATTATCAAGAGAAAATATTCATGATTTATTTACAATGGTTTTGCAAGATACATGGCTATTTAGTGGAACTGTTAAAGAAAATATTATATATAATAGAGAGAACGTAACAGATGAAATGGTAAAAGAGGTATGTAAGGAAGTAGGTCTTGACCATTTTATAAGAACTTTACCAAATGGCTATAATTCTCTTCTTTCTGATAATGACAGTGTTTCAGCAGGACAAAGACAGCTTTTAACAATAGCAAGAGCTATGATAGATAAATCACCATTCTTGATACTAGACGAAGCAACATCTAATGTAGATACAAGAACAGAAGAACTAGTTCAAACAGCTATGGATAAATTGACAAAAGGAAGAACATCATTTATTATTGCACATAGATTATCAACAATAAAGAATGCCGATCTTATCTTGGTAATGAAAGATGGAAACATTATCGAACAAGGAAACCATGAAGAACTAATGAATAAAAAAGAATTTTATGCTGATTTATATAATGCACAGTTTGAACTATAATTATAAAAGAATAGCAAAAAAGGCTATTCTTTTTTTTTATTTTGTGATATAACATAAAGAAAATAAAGGAAAAGAAGGTCGATAAGAAATGTTAAATAAGGAAGAGTTAATAAAAGAAACTGAAAATGCAATTAAATGGATTGAAGATTATGTAAAAAATTCGAATGCTAAAGGTGTTGTAGTTGGTTGTAGTGGTGGAAAAGATTCGGCGGCTGTACTTGCAATGGCAGTAAAGGCAATTCGGAAAAGAACATGTTCTTGCCGTATCAATGCCATGTAATTCTGTAAAATCTGACTTTGACGATGCAAAACTTGTTGCTGACACATTTAGTGTTAAATTTATAAAAGTAGATTTAAAAGATACTTTAGATGCACTAGAAAGTAGTATAAACAATAATCTTAATGAAAATATCACAACAGAATCAGATATAAATATTAGACCTAGATTAAGAATGACAACTCTTTACGCCATAGCTCAAACTGTGGGATACTTAGTTATTGGAACGGGAAATCTTTCAGAAGCAATGGTTGGTTATACAACTAAATGGGGAGATAGTAGTTTTGATTTTAATCCAATAGGAAACTTTACTGTAAGTGAAGTCTTAGCAATAGGAGAATATCTAGGTGTACCAGATAGAATATTAAAAAAAGCTCCAAATGATGGACTTGGAGGACAAACAGATGAGGAAAAACTAGGAATTAAATATTCTGAAATAGAAGAAATGATAGAAACAGGAACAACAAATGATGAAGCAAAGAAAAAAATATTAGAGAAATTTGATAAATCTAAACATAAAAGAGAAAAAGTACCAACATATACTTTCTCAAGAAAGAACTATTTATTAGAGAAAGGAGAGGAAAAATAAAATGAAGCATGAAAATTTAGAATTATTAGCAGATTTTTATGAATTTACAATGTCAAATGGATATTTCGTTAAAAACAATAATGATATAGCATATTTTGATATATTCTTTAGGAAAGTACCAGATAAGGGAGGATATGTAATAGTATGTGGATTAGAACAAGTAATTGATTTTATACAAAATTTAAAATTTGATGAAGAAGATATAAGCTATTTAAGAAATCAGGGAATATTTTCTGAGGAATATTTAGAGTATTTGAAAAACTTTAAATTTACAGGTGATATATGGGCTATTCCAGAAGGAACAGTTGTATTTCCAAATGAGCCTCTTCTAACAGTGAAAGCACCCATTGTAGAAGCTCAGTTATTAGAAACAATGCTTTTAACAATTATTAATCATCAAAGTTTAATTGCAACTAAAACTTCTAGGATTGTAAGAGCAGCAAAAGGTATACCTGTTATGGAATTTGGCGCAAGAAGAGCGCATGGAACATCAGCTGCTATTTATGGGGCAAGAGCAGCAATTATTGGAGGAGCTTGCGGAACCTCTTGTACATTAACTGCTCAAAAATTTAATGTACCCGCTTCCGGAACGATGGCTCATAGTTGGATACAGAGTTTTGAAAATGAGTATGAAGCATTTAAAGCATATGCGGAAATTTATCCAAATGGATGTACATTTTTGATTGATACTTATAATACTTTAGATAGTGGACTTCCAAACGCAATAAAGGTGTTTAATGAAGTTTTGAAACCAAAAGGAATAAGACCTGCAGCAGTAAGAATTGATAGTGGGGACCTAGCATATCTTTCTAAAAAAGTAAGAAAAATTCTGGATGACTCAGGATATCCAGATTGTAAAATATGTGTAACTAATTCTTTAGATGAATATTTAATTACATCACTTTTAGAACAAAAAGCAAAGGTAGATTCCTTTGGTGTTGGAGAAAATTTAATTACATCTAAAAGTGATCCTGTGTTTGGCGGAGTATATAAGCTTGCAGCACTAGAAAAGGATGGAAAAATTATTCCTAAAATCAAAATAAGTGAAAATACTGATAAAATAACCAATCCAAGTTTTAAAAAAGTTTGCAGATTTTATTCTAAAGATACAAACTTTGCTCTAGCTGATGTAATCATGCTTAAGGATGAAAAAATAAAAGAAGATGATTATGAAATATTTGATGAACATAATACTTGGAAAAGAAAAAAGTTAGTTAATTATTATGTGAAAGAATTACAGGAAAAAATATTTGAGAATGGAAAGTTGATATATAAATCACCTTCTTTATCTGAAATAGCTCTTTATTCAAAAAAAGACCTAGGAACAATTTGGGAAGAAGTAAAAAGACTAAATAATCCTCAAAAATATTATGTGGATTTATCAAGAAATTTATATGATTTAAAAAACAATATGTTAAATAGATAACTAAAATAGATGAAAATTAATATAATAATAAGAGTTTATTATATAAGGAGATTTTAGATGTTTGAAAAAAATAGTGTTATTGGTAATACACCTATGATTAAATTGTATTATGAAGTATCTGGAAAAATAAAATACATTTATACAAAACTTGAATATTACAATTTGACAGGGAGTATTAAAGACAGAGTTGCCTATTATATAATTGATAAAGCTAAAAAAGATGGAATATTAAAAGAAAATATGCCAATTATTGAAGCAACAAGTGGAAATACAGGAATATCGCTTTCAGCGATTGGTACATACTACAACCATCCTGTATATATATTCATGCCAGACTGGGTAAGTAATGAGAGAGTAAGTATAATGAAAAGCTATGGCGCAGAAGTTAGACTGATTTCAAAAGAGCAAGGAGGATTTGCAAAGTGCGTTGAAGAAGCTAAGGTTTTAGCAAAAGAAAAAAATGGATTTTGTGCTAATCAGTTTTCAAACAAAAATAATTTTCTAGCTCATTATGAAACGACAGCTGAGGAGATTATTTCTGACCTTCCAGAAGAAATTTATGGATTTGTTTCGGGAGTTGGAACTGGTGGAACATTGATGGGAACAGGAACAAGATTAAAAAAAGAATATCCAGAACTAAAAGTAGTAGCAATAGAGCCTGATAAGATGCCAATAATATCTACCGGTAAAATTATTGCAAATCATAAAATAGAAGGAATAGGGGATGAATTTGTACCAGATTTAGTAGATAAAAGTAAAATAGATGATATAATTTTAGTAAATGATGATGATGCAATAAATATGTCAAGAAGAATCGCGAAAGAACTTGGAATAGGCATACGGTATTTCATCTGGTGCAAATTTAATAGGTAGTATATTACTTCAAGAAAAGATAGAAGGACCTGTTGCAACAGTGTTTGCAGATGATAATAAGAAATATCTCTCAACTGACCTTTCAAAAGATATAGACGAAAATAAAAATTTTGTGTCGAATAAGATTAAATTGTTAAAATATGAGGAATTAAAAATCAAATAAATTATTTTCATTATAACAAAGTAGCCACTTTGGAGTAATATTTCTAATTTTATAATAGAAATATTACTTCAAAAGGTAGGCGGAAATATTGTGAAAACTGCAAATTAATAACTTTCTATGAATAATACCTTCGCAAGGTATGGGGCGACCTCGTCTATATCATACCATCCAGAACTTTTTGAATCATTTTCTAAACCATTTGGATTAGAAACATAGACTTTTGATATTCCATCTGTTGCGAGCAAGACCATATAATGTGAAGCTGTTGTCCAACGATTTTCTCCATTTTCAGTCCATAAACAAATTAAAATTGGTCTGTTACTTTCTAAATAATTAATTATATAATCTTCTGACAAATGCTTGCTGTCGTAATAAAAGTCTGTATTTTTGATACCAAATGTATTAGATAATTCTTTTGATATGTCATTTCCATTTAATACAGGATAATACATCTGCCTTAAATCTTCTGGCGTATAATTTTCTTTATATCCACTAAGAATAATTGACATTGCAGTAATTCCACATCCACTTGTTTCCATATCAGCGTCCCAGTATTTGTTTGCACTCCAAGATGATTTTCCATTTTGCTTATATTCTATATATGTTTTTTTATTGTTTTCTGTAGTAGTAAAAGTTGTAAAATATCCGGTCTTTGTTATCTACTTTTTCTTGACCTTTTCCTTTATAATCAGGATTGCTATCTTCTTTTATAATACCATATTCCTTGGTACCTAGAAGAGTACTAGAAATATTTATTCCCATAATGTTGAGTTCTCTATTGTATATATAACTAATTAATAAATATAAAATTAATAAAAATACTACAAAATACAATATACGTTTTTTTACATTCTTTGTTTTATTTTTTCTCATTTTTAAATAAATACCTCCCTCACTTGTCTTTATTATAAATGATAAATATTAAATATTTTTTAAGGAAACCTTAAAACTTTCTTAAATTTTTCTTACATTTGCAAGCAATAGAGTAAAAGCACCGTACGGGATGCTACTTGCGTGGCATCCCGTACGGTGCTTTTATTGGACTAGTTTAGTTTGCAATTGCTTCATGGTCAAACGCATTGACCTCATCACGAAGACCTTCTTCAAAACACATAAGAGCATGAAGGCTGCTGAATGTAAATGTTAGCTGAACAGCATAATCCTGGTTGGAAACAGCTGTCAAAATACCAAAATGTGATTTTGCGTATTTCAGAACCAAGATGCACCTCTCAAAGTTGCTCTTGTTTTTCTGAGACGTTTCAAGTCCCTTCAAAGTTTCGAATTTTTTTACCCACAGCGGGAGTGTCATACCATTTAAAATGGAAAGAGGTCTGTGCATGGGAAGCTCAACTGTCATAGAATAATTGATTTCTTTAACACTAGTCATGTTTATTGTCCTCCTGAAATAGTCCGTTTTAGTAATTCCTTAAACATTCGGAGGACTTACGCCCTCCGAATGCTCGGAAGGCATTTATCTAAAAAACCTTCTAAATAATAATTATAACAAATTTTACATAATATGTCAAAACTATAAATATTTCTTTAGAGTCTCTACGCTATCTTCTTGCATTACAACAAAATCATTCAAAATATTTTTTACATCAGGCGAAGCGTTTTCGTTTTGATTTAATAAACGTCTTCCTTCAATAATTCCCATATTAGTACCTTGCATTAAAAGTTCGGATAGTTTAGAAATTGTATCATCTGTCATTGTATTCATTTGAATCCCATACCATGTCATTATTTTATTCATTGTATTTGTTTTGTGAGGCTCTTGATCAGTATAATTAGAGTATAAGTAATTTACTCTTTTTGAAATTTTTTTGTATTTATTGTACTCAGTATTTAAAACCTCTTTAAAATCATAATCAGATACTTTATCGCTAATATAAGATATAGCATCCATTCCCATCGTTGCACCTTTGTTTATTTCATCTAAAATATTTAAATTTTGATTTTCCATAAAACCTCCATAGAATAACATATATTTCTTGAAAATAAAAATTATATATTTATTATTATCTACAAATACTTTATAAATATTAATAAAATTAATATTTATAAAGTACATTGATAAAAACGAGAAAAAGAAGTATAATGATTTTGAAATTCGAAAAAATATTTTTTATATAGTGAATTAGAAAGGAACAGGATATATGGAAATTGCTATAGGGTTAATAATACCGCTTTTAGGAACAACATTACGGAGCAGCAACAGTATTTTTAATGAAAAACGAAATGAATAAAAAAGTAGAAAAAATATTGTTAGGTTTTGCTTCTGGGGTAATGATTGCTGCATCAGTATGGTCTTTAATTATTCCAGCTATAGAAATGGCAGAAGAGCAAGGAAAAGTGGCTTGGATTCCAGCAGCAATTGGATTTTTATTCGGAATAGTATTTTTACTAACTTTAGACAGTATTATTCCACATATGCATTTAGAAACTGATAAACCTGAAGGTTTTAAGTCAAAGTTAAAAAAAACAACGATGATGGTTTTAGCTGTAACTATTCATAATATTCCAGAAGGAATGGCGGTTGGAGTTACATTTGCCGGAGCTCTAATTGGAAATGCAGGAATTACTATATCAGGAGCAATTGCATTAGCTATTGGAATAGCAGTCCAAAATTTTCCAGAAGGTGCAATTATTTCAATGCCTCTTAAGAGTGAAGGCGTGTCAAAGCCAAAAGCATTTTTATATGGTGCATTATCAGGAATAGTAGAGCCAATAGGCGCAGTTCTTACTATATTACTTACAAATACAATTGTACCTATATTACCATATTTATTATCATTTGCTGCAGGAGCAATGATTTATGTCGTAGTTGAAGAATTAATTCCAGAATCACAAGCAGGTGAACACTCAAATATAGGGACAATAGGTGTAGCAATTGGATTTGTTATTATGATGATTTTGGATGTAGGATTAGGATAATCTTACTTTTCGGATATATTATAGTTACAAATTAATATTTAAACTTTATATTTTCTTTACTTTTTATTGATTGATTCGAAAATAATTTATATATTTATTATACATATTATTTACATTTGGTATAAACTTTTAGTTTGTACAATTTTAACTTTTTTGAACTTCCTTATAAAAAATACTCATGTTATAATTTGAGTATAAATAAAAAATTCAAGTGAAAAGGAGGAAGAATAAAATGGAAAAAATCTTCCTCATCTGGATTAGGACAAAGTGGAGAATTACTTTCAGAAGAAGCAAATTCTGGATCTTGGTTAGAAGGACAGAGGTTTAGGTCTAACCCTTCAGACTCTGACGTAGATGCATGGACAGATAGTTTAAAATAAGAATAGCTTTTAATCTCTAATGAAATCATCTTATATAAAATATAAGATGATTTCATTTTTATTTGTATAAGTAAAATTATTTTTTTGTTCTAAAAACTATTGACAAAAGGAAAGATAAAATATATAATATAACAAACAAGAGTTCTTGAAACATATTTTTGATAAAAGGAGAAAATAAAATGAATATACTTAGAAATAGAAATGAAATAATAACATATACTGTAGACAAAAACATTAATAACAATTTGTATATATCTGTACAAAATGGAGAAGTTATAGTACAAGCTCCATGGTATTTTAGCAAAAATCAAATTCAAGAAATTGTTGATGAAAAAAAGAGATGGATATTGCAAAAATTAAGAGAATATGAAGCAAAAAAGGAAGAATATATAAGTGGTGGTATAGTAAAAATATTAGGAAAAGATTATACTGCCAAAATAAGATATAGGAATAGAAAATTACCTAAAATAGATTTTGAAGATAGAATAATAAAAATAGAATTACCAAAAATTTATAAAAAAGTAGATAATACAGAAATGCTAACTCTTTTAACACAAAAAATGTATAATGTAATTGCAGAAAAAAGAATAGAAAATACTATGGAGAAAATAAGATTATTATTAGGATATGCACCAGAAGATTATGAACTAGCAAGAATGAAGAATGTTTTAGGAAAATGTTCTAAGGATCAGAAAATAACTATTAACCCAGATATAGTAAAATATAGACAAGAAATAATCGACTATGTAGTATTACATCAATTTGTACATTTAAAGTATAAGACACATTCTAAAAGGTTTTATGAAACTATAAAAAAGTATATGCCTAATTATGAAGAATATGAAAAAGAAATTAATAGTAAAATAGATATATAAAATATTTTTTTGATAGTATTCTACCATCAGAAAACTTGGAGATAGTTTTAATAATATAAAAAATTTTTTAATAATAGTTTTATTCAAATTTAATTTACTATATGTTCACCTAATTTTTACTTTTGAATATTACAATATATAATAGTTTAAGATGTAAGTAATTTATCTTAAATATTTTCTGTATGATAAATACAGAAAATAGCTAATAACATCCCCTTTTATTTTCTAGAAAATTCCTCTGTACAATAATTGTATGGAGGAGTTTTCTTTTATGTAAAACAATTGACATAATATGATAAAAGTGATAAGCTTATAGTACAATGTGTTTTTTAGCATTGAATAGTTTAATTTGATGCAGGAGGAATTTATTATGGGAAAAAGTTGTCAATTCTATGCAGATATAATGGCAATGCAAAATGAAGTTACAGGTTCATGTAATCTTGTAATAGTCAAATTCCCTAATGGAGAAACAGTACGATTTGTTGTGGATTGTGGTTTGTTTCAAGAGCGGGAATATGAGGAATTGAATTCTGTATTGCCTTTTAATGCAGAAAATGTTGATTTTTGTTTGGTCACGCATGTTCATGTTGATCACATAGGCAGATTGCCCTATATGGTTAGAAATGGCTTTTTTAGACCAATCTATTCGACAGAAACAACCTGTAAATTATTACCACTAGCTTTAAATGATTGTTTCAAAGTATTAAGTTCAGTATCTAAAAGAAAAAATTCTACACCTCTATATTCGGAAAAAGACGTAGAAAGAACATTAGGACTTTTAAAGTCATGTCGGTACAATGAGACAGTTCAAGTTCATGAAAATATAAAAGTTACGTTTTTCAACAATGGACATCTGTTGGGCGCAGCACTTATTCTTGTGCAAATAAGTTATCATGGATATGAAGATATTAATTTGTTGTTTACAGGAGATTATAACAATAAGAATATCTTTTTTGATGTGAATCCCATTCCACCGAGAATTCTGGAGTTACGATTAACGGTGGTTCAGGAAGCAACTTATGGATATATGAATTCAAGTGAAATTACTAAATGTTTTAGAAACAACATTATTAAGTGTTTAAATAATGATGGAACAGTTTTAGCATTAGTGTTTTCACTAGGAAGAGCACAGGAGATATTATATGAACTGAAAACTATGCAAGAAGAAGGAAAACTTGATGTACAAATACCAATTTACTTTGATGGAAAACTGGCAATTAAGTATACAGATTTATACATTAAAGACGGATTGGATATTAAGCCTGAAATGAGAGATTTTTTGCCTGAAAATTTAGCATTTGTTGACAAAGTAAGTAGAAGAAGTGTATTGGAGGATACCGGTAAGAAGGTAATTCTTACAACCTCTGGAATGGGATCATATGGTCCTGCACA
The DNA here is from genome assembly GCA_944386135.1 of uncultured Clostridia bacterium. Taxonomy (GTDB): domain Bacteria; phylum Bacillota; class Clostridia; order TANB77; family CAG-508; genus JAAWPK01. Next base: position 33,367 of record CALWZW010000017.1, read on the forward strand.
AGCATATATACCAGAGTACATATCAAGAAAAAATGCATTAATACAGTTCACAGGCTATACTGCTGAAGGAACACTGGGAAACAGGTTAAAAAATGCTGAATTTGGCGAAATGGTAGAAGTGGGAGGATTGATTGTAAAGAAAAAGGCAGATGTGGAATATACAACTGAGTTTTCTGCACATGCAAAGGCTGATGAGATGATTGACTTTTTAAAACAGTTTAGCAATCTAAGACTAGTTTTAGTTAATCATGGAGAAATCAAAACAAAGAAAATTTTTGCAGAAAGGATAATTAAAGAAGTAGATGCAAAAAGAGTTGGATTGCTTGGAAGAGAATATTTCTTTAGAGTAGATCCATACGGCTTGGTAAAAACATTGTCGACAAAATTCCAATAATAGTTCAAGGTTGTAATCTTGTAAGATGCAATTAAGAAGCAGTCCTGTAGTCAACGCCATGACTACAGGACTGCTTTCTATACATTTCTAAATATTTATATGAGTGCAAAAAATATTTGTAAAACACTACACAAAACGAAAAAAATGTGATAAAATATTTATAGTTTTTTTTAATGGATAAATTTAACAACAAAATAAAGGAGGAATTAGTTATGTCAGGACACAGCAAATGACACAATATTGAAAATTCTTTCCTTACAGCCTCAAGGGTTTCAAAAAACGAATAAATGCTTTTGGCACAATTTTGGCACAATTCGTTCAATAAAGAACCATAAAGAACAATAATTAAAATGATTAATATAGAAAAAAAGTAAACCATAATCTTTATAATATTTATAAAAAGATTATGGTTTAAATCTTTTTTAGATATCAACAAAACTATACAAATATAAATTGTATATTGTTAAAGTTTAAAATTTAGAAGAATATAATTGTTGTTTAAAACAAAAATATATTTTAAAAGTTTAATATCAATGAATTAAAACTAAATAAAAGTTTATAATAAATGATATAATTTATAAAAAAATTAAACTAATTGTCGGAAAAAAATTGACTTTATCCTACAATTAGTTTAAAATATTATTGGGGGGAAATAATTATGATTT
>CALWZW010000018.1 GCA_944386135.1 uncultured Clostridia bacterium
TATTCTAGTTTTCTATGTTCAATTTTTTTATTAAACATTTCTGCTGCTTCTTGTGTAAGTCCTGTTTTTCTTAGAGTGTCTATATTACTCATTTGCATTTTCCTCACTTTCTACATTTTCTACTTTTGTATTTTCTACAATACTGCTATTTTCTGTATTCTCTTTTTTGGTAAAATAATATGTAAATACTGCTGTAACTAAGTTTGTTACTAATACTAACAAATTGTCTGCTAGATTATATCCAAATAGTCCTGCTATTACTATTACAGCTAATAGTACAATCATACTTACTGTTACAAAACTTTTTAAATCAGTCCATGCTTGTTTCATTATCATTACCTCCTAATTTTTTATTATTTTTGTTGGTAGTTGCAACAGTTCTGTCATTAGTTGTTTTACAGTTCCATTGCCTCCAAGATTTTCATATTGTACAAACATTGCTTCTATATTTTCTTTGTCAAGTATAGATAGTTCGCCTTTTGCTTCATATTCTCTATATCTTCTTACAAGCTCATTCCTAAGCAAAGCTTGTACACCTTCCTCTATTGCTTTGTCTTTCTTTTTATCCTTTTTTAATTTTGTAGATATTATTCCTATTGCTCCACCAAGTATCAGAGGAATGAAATAATTAAATATTATTTGAATTATGTTTATACCGTCCATTACATTTATTCCTCCACTTCTTCTATTTCATTTGTATCTTCTACTTCTGCCTCAAATTCATTTGCAATTTTTTCTTCTTCACTCATTACAAATTCCTCCTTTCTTCTTTTATTTCCATTTTCCGATTGCTATTACACTTATAGAAAAGTTTGCACTATTCCAACTTCTTGCACATGCTATTGTTGCTTTTCCTGCATTATTTACTGTTGATTCATTACAAGTATATATAAACCCTGAGAAATTTTCTGATTTTGTTACAGAAATGATTGGATTTTCTATAAAACTTTTCGCCCAATTGCCGTAACTCCAAATCTCCAGTAGTATATAGGCTTCCTATTTCTGTAGTAACAGGTATCCCCAAAAAACTAACTACTTTTGTGCATATCATAGTACCGTCTGCAAATTTGATAGCTGTACCATTTGAATTTTCTATTCTTTCTACTATTCCTTCTATTTTTTCTTTATTTGTTTTCATGACTGCACCCCACTTTCTCCTGTACTATCTGTACTAGATGTGTCTTGCTCTACTCCTCTGACAATAGCAGTTAGCGTTACTGCTTCATCTAGTGTCCAGCTTCCGTCTGCTGATGTTCTGTAGAATTGTATCTTATTGCTCAGTGTTCCTGCAGTTCCAACTTCTTTGTAATGTCCGTCAGCCGTGTCTGTTGCTAGCTTCAATACCTCGCTGTTGAGTCGAAGTTCAAGCGAATTGTTGCCAACTTGATACTGCACAGGCAATGTTACTTGGTAGCCATTAGTTATTGTCGTGTTTTTTGCGATTGTTACAGAAGCTACTGAAACATTAGCATGCTTGTCTACCTTATCCCAATTAGCATTCAAAGCTGTATTTATATCAAACTCCTCATTTCCGTCTGTTTCTGTATTCCATTTAAACAAACCTAAATTTGTTGTATTACTTGCCCTTGTTTTTCCTCCTCATTACGATACTTTTAAATATCCCAAAACATTTAACATTGCTGTTACGCTTCCTGTTCTTGCATAAGCATTTGCTATTGATGTAATGCTACTTGCATTAGTTATTGAACCTATATTAAATACCGTTTGCTGTCCTGTTTCCAAATAAGCACTTAAATCCGAAGATTTTGCTACCTCTATAGAAGATGAACTAAATGTTTTTCCGTTACTTCCAAATGAATTTGTTCTTACTCCATCCATTGAACTTGGCATTCCAAATTCACTATTTACATATATTGTTTCTTTTGGAATAAGTTCGTCAGTATAAATTTGTACATTTCTTGCATAACCGTGTAGTTGTAGTAAGTGATGTTGCTTCAATTGAATTATAGTAAACCCAATTAATAGGTTGATGTCTTAATGTTATGTATGCACTTTCTACTACAAAATTACTTGGAATATCTGCATAAATTTTAATCATTTCTTGATATATATCTTCATAATTAAGTACTCCATACCCTATTTTTCCATATTGTTGGGGTGGGAAAAATTGCAAGTTACAATATACTCCGTCTCCACCTATAATTTTTGAGCCGTCTGCCATTTGTATTCCGTCTTTATTTATCTTAACAACAGTACTATTAGAACTATCTTTTACATCTATAATTCCATTTCCGTTATTATTTCCTCCAACAGTTAATGTTCCACCAGAAATCCTATTTGCCGATATTGTTCCTGTCGTTATATTAGAACCATTAATTGTTGACGTTCCTGTTCCTGATAAATCAGAAAATTTAGCATAACCTTCCAAATCCAAGTTATTTGCTGATATTTTTCCTGTAGTAATATTTGCTCCATTAATTACTGTGCTTCCTGCTTGTGCCAAATCTGTAAATGTAGCATATCCCTCTAAATCCAGATTATTAGCAGATATTTTTATTGTTTCTGGCGACGCATTTATTGCTGCTTTTACTTGATTTTCTCCAACTTTTTTAGCGACTTCAATATTTATTTCTCCTACATCTTGAGAAATCTGACTCATTTGATTTGTTTGTTCATCTTGTATTTCTACTATTGAAGTTATTTCGCCGTTAATTTTGTCTACAGCCAGTTCTACATTTCTAAATTTATTTTTTACATCTGATGAACTTTTACTATATGTAGTTTGAGTTTCTGTTAATGCTTCGGTTTCTATCTCTCCTTTAAAAGAGCCATTATATGTAAAACTATGATTAAATATAAATGAAGTATAAGTTGTATCTTCCATATCAGATACTTCAATCTTATCTCCTGCATCCAAATAAGGAAATCCATAATATTCTTCTGTTTTAAATGGCACATATTTCAAACCTTTTAATATTTTCCATAATTCATTTATTACTTTTTCTCTTTCCTCTGAATTAGTTAAAAATGGATTATCTTCTATTATGATTTCAGTTAATCCGTTTAACTCAATACTTTCTTCATCTTGCTTTGTCGTATTTTCTCCTTCTACTTGGCTTAGTTTTAGCACTAATGAATTAACTTCTCCATATTGATTATTTTTACTAAAACTCATATATGTATTTCCGTCTATATTATCAGCCGTTGGTACACCAACCGTTTTATTTAATTTTTTAACTAATGTATTATTCAATTCTTCAACAGTCATCTGATGTACTTCGTTTACAGTTAAACCTTTTACATATTCTTTACTATTTATATTTAAAACATATAGTTTGTTATCTCTACCTATTCTTGCAAATCCACCACATAATTGTACTACTGCACTTAATACTGTTCTACAGTCTTCGTTATTTGAAAATGGATTTCCTTGTATTATATAATCTTGATTTACTATTTCAGTAGAACCTAATTCAACTCCTACTTGATTGCATAAATTAGTTAAATATTGTTTTAATGTGATTGGATATGTATTAGTATCTTTGTACGTTTTGTTGAATTTAACCATATAGTCATATCCTACAAAACTTGTTTTTTCTTCTACTTCGTCATTATCTGGTTTTTCTATTATAAAGTTACCAAATGGTATTTCCTCTTCTGTATTTTCATACTCTATTCCAACAAAAGCAGAAATCTCCTTATTTTCTAAATTTGTAGAATTATTAGGATTTAATATATTAACAGTTATCTTTTTAGCCACAGTTGTTCCAATAAATCTATCATCAACATAACAATTATCTTCTATTGTAAAATCTACTAATTGTCCGTTATAATTGTCTCCTACTATATCTGTATTATCATCAATAACATGAATTCTTCCACTTCTATTAGTGGCAACATTTGATTTACATTCCTCTTTAAATGTCTGACTAACTGAATACCTATTTTCACCTACAATTCTATTAAACTAATCTCTGTTGGGGTATATAAAATTCCCTTATCAGTTCTGTTCCATTTCATTGTTACTTTTCTATCTCCTCTATAACAATTTACCGTTTTAAATGTTCCTGTATATGGACAGAAAAAATATACACTTAATTGTTTTAAATTTTTTATTGTTGAGAAGAAATCTACAAGTTCTTCACTTGTAAGTGATTTAGTACGTAGAATAATTTTATATTTTTGTGCTATCGGGTTATAATGCATATATCCTTTAGCATTTCTTCCACTATCATAAGATATGTCATACCACTCAACATCATAGCCTTCATCGGATAAATATTTAGTTAAATCTTTTCCGTCTACTTTTATTATTTCTTCTACGTACCTATTCTTATCTCTCCTCAATTAAAATACTGGGAATGGTGCTTTTCCTGTTTGAGTATAAAACTCTTCCGCTTCTTTTCTTACTGTTTTAAAAATTATTCCTTTTTCTGTTTTAGCTTCTATATTTACGTTTACTTCCGTTTCTCTCATTGCTTCTTTTACTGCTTGTGCAATATTGCCTGCAATATTATTGCTCATAGTAACATTGGCTTGTGCTTGAACTTGTCCACTTACTTCTCCATAGTCTACAAATTGATTAGTATCTACTGCAAAATCTTTTGCATTTACTTTTATTCCTTCTGATAATTCTTCCATACTATCAAATACTGCGTTCGAATTATCTTCTATACCTTTTGCAATTCCAAGCGGAATATATTGAGCAATTTTTGCCATTTCACGAGAAGGAGAATGAATACCTAATCTGTTTTTAAACCAGCCCATAACATCTCCTGCTAAATTTTTAACAGTATCCCATAAACTCCATTTCTCTAACTTAATTCCTCTATCTACACCTTTAACATAATCCTGTCCAGACTCATAGCCGTCTAAGCCATTATTTAATATAGAATTAGTTTCATTAACTAAGTTCCTTGCTCCATTTGTTGCTATCCATAAATTATTATTCATTCCCTCTGATAATCCATTAGATACATTCATACCTGCATTTCTAAAATTATTAACATCGAAACCATTATCAACTGTATTAGCTATATTTATCAATTCTCTTGATACTTCATCATCTAATCCTGACATTCCATTAATAAATGCTTCACTATCTTTGTTTGCTAAATTTGCCCACGCTTTTGTTGTTGCTGCATCGTATCCATTAATTTTTGTTATAGTTGATAATATTTCTCCTGCCACATTTGTATCAATATTATCTAATCCCTCTAAAAAAGCTCTTTCACTATTATTAGCTAAATTAATCCATTCATTGATAAACATATTGGCATTTTGACTTGTTGTACTTACACTAGCTAATATGACTGCTTTTGTATCATCATCTACATTTTTTAGTGACGTTTTAAATTCTGTTTCCGATTTTTGAGCTAAATTTTTCCACTTTTCTTCTAATTGAGGTGACCACGTATCTAATGTTGTTGACATTGATAGCATAGTATTTTTTATATTATTTGTAGAATTATTATATGTTTCTTCCCATACCTCTTGTTGTGTTTTTGCTAGGTTTTGTAAAGTTGTAGAAGTTACATCTCCACTTTTTATCATCTCATCTGTAAGTACTTTATATGCCATTATAGACCAATATGATGACTCTTCTATACTATCTTGATATGCAGTTGATGCAATTTCTATCTCTCCAGATAAATTAGATATTTCTTCTCTCAAATTTGTATAATACTCATTATTAGTATCTATTCCATTTTTTTCTGCCTGTGACAATTCTGTTACTTTTTGAGCATATTCAGTCTGTTTGTTTGATAATTCTTGATATAATTCTGCTTTTTGCTTATAACTTTCTTTATATATCTCTAGCATTGCTTCCGCTTCTGCTTCTTTTTTCTTCGCTTCTATTATTTCATAGATATTATCTTTAATACTTTGATAACTTCCAGCGACTTCTCCATTAATAGCAATAACATTTCCTTTTCTTGTTATCTCTGTTCCTAATGTATCATTTAATTCTTTCAAGATACTGTCAACTTTATCATAACTTCCAGTAACTTTGCCGTTACTATCAACTAATCCACCTAATATAGTTACTAAACTTTTTGTTCCTTCTATTTCTGCTATTGTTGCATTTGTAGCTGAGTTAATTGAAGAAATAGTTTCTTTATAGCTTGATTTTAATTTATCTAAACTGTCTTTATATTCATTTAAGTTATCTGTAGCTTTATCTTCTATTCCACTTAAATTTATAAAGAAATCTGAAACAGAGTTTAACCAATCCCAACCTGTAGAATTAGCAGCTTCTTCTGCTACTAACCCATATCTTAATACAACATTTGCAATCAATCCGCCCTCGTTATCATATTTAAAGCCATATTTTTCATACATACCTTCCCATTGGTTTTTATCTATACCTGCTTTACTATCAATTGCTGCAAAAATTTGAACTACTGAAAGTGCAATTGTTAAAGGTATTGTTACTGTACTAGCTACTCCTGCTATCTTCAATCCTGATGTAAAACCTATTGTTGACAATATGCTTTCTATTATAGTTGATGCATTAAAATTTCCTTTTGATAATTTAGATATACTATCACTTGCAAACATTAATGATGCTATAGATAATGTCACACCAAAACCTATTTTTAGAGAATTTCCTAGTGTCATAGTTGTATTGCCCATTTTTCCTGCTATAGTCTTTATGATATTTGCTAATCCAAACGTTGTTGAAGCTCCACCCGCTATTGTTTCGAAAATAGTAAATAAATCGGCATCGCCATTTAATAAATGACTTATTCCTTTATATAGCAAATAAATTCCAGTAAGCGATAATGTTATTCCAAATGCTATTCCAAAACTTTGTGTTTTATTTATAATTTTAAAATTATTTAAAAAATCAGTTACAGTTTTTGCAATTTTCCATGTTCCAATTGCTAGTCCTATAGTTTTCACTATATCTAGTATTTTTTCAAAATTAGTATATCCTTCACCTAATCTCCAAGTTCCATCATCGTTTCTTACAAATCCAAGCCATTCAAGCATTCTATCTCTTATCTCTTGAGCTTTTCCAGAAATACTATCCATTTTGTTATCCCATTCATCCAAAGCTTCTAACAACTTGCTGTCTATTCCTGTTGTTATACCTGAGTTTGAGCTTGATGTACTTGCTGGAGTTATATTGTTTATTTCGTCAAATCCCATAAGCTGTTTCTTTAATTCTTTTGCATTATTTACTGCTGAACCTAAGTTATCATTTACGTCAGATATATTATCATTTAAGCCTGTTCCGCCACTATCTAAATCATATCCAAATAAATTAGCGAATGCTTTTAGTATTTCTTTTACTACCATTATAATTGCATTTACATATACCAATACTCCACCAAATGTGTTCATGATAAATGAACCAGCAACTTGTTTTAATTCTGCAATTTGATTTTGGAATATCTTAATCTGATTTGCAGAACTATCCATGGTTTTGGCAAAATCACCTTGTGCCTGTCTTCCCTGCTGTAATATAGCAATATATCTAGCAACTTCTTTTTCTGCATAAGATAATTGTTGCACACTTCTGTCAATTATTCCGACATCATTTAAAACTTTTTGTAATGAGCTTTCTGAAATATCAATACCTATTGCTCTCAGTGGTTCTACTTGTCCCGCAAGTCCAGATTTTAATTTGTTCATAGCATCGTCAACAGTTAAGTTATATAAAGAAGCAATATCATATCCTGCTTTTGTTAAACTTTCTGACATTAAATATGAACTATCTAAATCTATTCCTTGTGATTTAAGCATAGAGTAGTACATAGCTTGATACTCTTTTAATTCAGCCTTGTTAGTCAATAATTTTTCATTCATTTCATTTTGAAAAGCCATTGCCTTAGTATAATACTTACTTGCTTCTGTATCTAAATTACCATATTCATCTACAACTCTTCCCATAGATACTTCAAACAAATTATTAGTCTCTATCATATTTGTATATTCAGTACTAATATCTTTAACTACGTTCCACGCTTTTTTTGCTCCAATATAAATTGCACCAAAATTCATTACGTTTTTTAATTTACTTATAGAGCTACCAACATTATTTTTTAAATTATTGTTATTTGTTGACCCCATAGTATCATTTAAAGTAGATTTTAATGTTTTTAAAGAATTAACTAATGCATCAATTGATTTAACTGCATCGTTAACTTGTAATTCTATCTTGCTTTCTAATGTGCCTACATCATAATCAGCCCTTTATTTCACCTACTTTTTATTTTTTAACATGTTTTTTATTCTTTCATTTTGTTCTTTTATTTGTTTCTCCATTCTTAATCTTTCTTCTTGCTCATAATCTTCTTTGCTCTTTGAAAAATCATAAGGTTCTAATAGATAATTTTTTGCTGGTTGTGTTTCTTTTCTAAACGAATTATACATACATTTGCTTATCGCATCATATACATATAAGCCATTAAGCCATGCATTATAATTGTCAAGCTCTCTTTGAAGTCTTAATTCATCCATATATGATTTTCGGTATGTCCATAAAAGTTCTGGTTCATCATCCCAAAATTCTTTTACTGGCATACCGAATTGTAATGCTAATGGTAATAGATAGTCGTAAAAGAACTCTCTTAAACTTCTGTATTCTTTTTGTTCCCCATTATCGGAATTACTATCTATATTTCCACTATTTTGGCTTTTTTCTTCTTTCCTTCTGGGGATTTTGTAAAAGCCACATATTCATTCATTAAAAATTGAACTACTTCTTCAATTTCTCCGCCTTCTTCTAAGTATTTATCTAGCAATTCAATTGCTTCTTCTCTTGTTATTTGTGGTTGTTTTGCAAGCAATCCTGTATAAAATAATACTTCTGTTAACATTAACACTTTACCTGCATTTGTTACGTCTAGTCCATTTGCTTCTGCTTTTATTGCATCTTTTCTTGTTGGATACCCTAAAAGGTATTCTTTGTTATCTATTTCTATTTTTATTAATTTACTCCTAATTCATTTCCTCCATCTAATTCAATTATTCTGTTGCTAACAATGATGTTACTTCTTCAGCAGTTTTATCTTCAATTTCTGTTGCAACTATATGTAGTGTAGCTTCTTGCGCTGAACCCGCACTAAATTCGTTCTTCCATGTTTGTGCTGTTCCTTTTATATAAGTTCCAGTTCCGTCACTAAATTTGATTAAAAATTCATGAACTTCTCCGTCACATATTTCTTTTACTGCCTCATATTTTTCAGCTGTTCTGTTATATGTAAAATCTTGTGCTGGTAAATCCATTCTATCTTCTATATATTGTTTAACTGGACTATCCAATTCTGTTACTTCAATTGTTCCACCTTCTGCACCACTTGCTGGTACTGATTTTATACTTATTAATTTTTCATAACCTGTTGAACCTTTTACATATAATAATGTACCTTGGTCATTAATAGCTACTTCTCCTGCCCTATAAATTACCTCCTATAAATTCTTTTATTTTCATCTATTTTTGCTTCAAATCTCATATTCCACCTATATACGTCGGTGTCTACATTTGGAGCTTCTTGATTTGTTTTTCTATCCATTCCATAATGTTCATCAAAAACATCATTTGTTAATTTCATTAATTCATTTGCAATTACTTCTTTTGCTATACTTCCAATATTCATAGTATATATTTCTATTTCATATCTCAAATTAAATCTTTGGTCTGTCTTATCTAAATTTTCACTATATATATCATCTGTAAGCATTTTTATTGTTATTAATGGGAATTTTTTATCTGCTTGAGAACTTTTTAATACTTTAGGAGAATATTGTGAATTTTCTTTTATATATGTTTGTGCATACTTAAACATTTCATCATATACATCTGGCATTGCCATGTTAAATCACTCTCCTATTTATTAAATTCTTCTTTTGCAATTTCTGGGAAGCTATCTTCCATTTTTCTTATAGCTTCATAAAACTTCTTTTCTGCTGGCAAACCTTTAGTCCATCCAAAACTCCCATCACCTTTTGGATATATCCAACCTTTTTCTCCATGTTCATTTACATCGTACTTCCAACCAACTTTGCTCAAATATTCTGATACATGTGGATGACTACTTCCAACTATACCTGTTCCAAATTCTCTATAAGTATCTTTTTTATCTGTAGTTCTTATTCCTCCTGTTATAATGCTACCCTCATTTTTTACAGGTATTAATTCGGTTGATTTATAATTATCTTCTAGTCCCACTTTTGACACTCTTCTCACAATATTTTTCGCTATTTTAGGCAATTGTTTTTTCTTTGTTTCTAGTATTTTTTTATATTCTTCTATAGCATTTAATGATAATGGCATGGTGTGTTTAGTATTTAAGTTCATTTGCATATTATCACCTATTTCCCCGTAATTCTTTTAAAATATAATTGAATTACTTTGTTTTGATTTCTTGGTGGATATAATCTATAATTAGCTTTTTCACCACTAGTCGTTTCACCTTCTGGATTTATTCCATCTAAATATGCCACATCAAATTCTTTGAATTTTCCAAAATACTTATCGTATTCAATAACTGCTTTTTGTACTTGCTCTGCTTTTTCTCCAAATTCTTGCATGTCTGGATATGAGCTTATTGGTTGTACATTCATCATATACATTTCTGGCTTATCATATATAGGAATTTCATTACCATAATCATCTTCATTTGTTCCTATTTTCTTAGCTATCCATATTTTTTTATTCCACTTTCTTTTCCTATTTTGGAACACCTGCCTTAGCTGGTGGCAATTCATTTAATAAATCTTGTGAAATACCAGCTTTACCATAGCTTTCGGATAAACCATTTTCAGAATATGATGTTACATTTTCGTCTCCCATTATATTGTACATTTCAATTGCACATTTGGTTTGCCAATTTTTTGCTCTATCATTTGGCAATTCTTCAATTTCTGGATTAAATGGATAAACTAACCTAAGGTATTCATATTTAGCATCTTCTAATTTGATTTTAAAAATATCATCTTTGCTAGTATCTTCTGCATTCTCTAATATTTCCAATCTCATTTTCTTTAATTGCTCTTCTTCTGATATTGCCCTAAGTTAGTTCCTCCAATCTTATTTATTTTTTTGTCTTATTGCTTTTGCAACTCCTGCATCTATTAACACTTTGCCTCTTTCGGCAGATACAGTTAATTCTGTACCTACCTTAATTAGCTTATTATTTTGAGTCGTATCATAGTATGCTTCAATTATTTTGACTTTCCTATTACATCACCTAAACAGTTTGTGCACTTGGGAATTCATCTGCATTTGCAACAACCACTTTTCTACCTTCTGGTTTAGTAAATGTTGTTGATAATCCAGTTATTTTTCCATGTAATAACTCATTACCATAATCTAATCCAATTTGTCCAAATATTTGATACTGTTCTCCTGCACCTGTTTTTGATAATGGCTCTAAGAAAAAGTTTCCTTTTCCTGGTACAGGTTGCTCTACTGGACTTATTGCATCAAAATTAAATGCAAATGCTGTTCCAGATGGTATAAACTCTCCTAAAGCTGTTCTTACTTTTCCAATTGGTAATAGTAAATCTCTTACTTGAATACCATATTCATTTGAATATGCTTGTCCCATTTCTACACCACTTTCTACAGCTGAACCATTTAATTGATTTAAAGATACAGTATCTAACCATAAAACTAAATTAGAAATGTCTCCTCCATTATCTCTAATTTTTTGAACTAAGTCATTTACTAACCAAATGTCTAATGGTGCGTTTGAAGCTGCTATAACATTTTTTGTAATAGCTGCATTCATTCCTCTTGTTTTATTTACTGTTGAGTCTGAGGTTGCTTTATTGTATGTTCCTTGAATAAATGTTTTCTCTATACTTCTTGCTAACTTTCTCATTTTATTTCCAACTTGAAAATCTAATTCATTTTGTGGATTTGCTTCTTGTCCTTCTATATTAGCTCCAGATAATGTTCCCATATTGCTCATTTTTGCATAACTTATAGCAACAGAGTCTTGAAAGATTTGTGTAACATTAGTATTTTGACTTCTTGTTATATAGCTTGGATTTGGTGCTGTTAATGAACCTGTTTCTGATATATTTGGTATATCACCATCTTCACTAGCATATTCTTGCCCTAAAACAAATTCTACTGAATTTGTATATTTTGTTTTTCCACCAATCATACTTAAAAATGGTGTTCTTGTATTTCCTTTATTAAATAACATTCCAGAGTAGTTTAATACTCCAAAACTTTGTACTGTTCCGCTTGTTTCAGCCCTATTTTATCTCTCCTTTATTCTTCTTTATTTCGCATTTCTTGTATTAATCTTGTATAATATGCCATTTTTGGATAATCACTTCTTTTTTGAGCTTCTATAAATAGCTTATTATATTTTTCTATATCACTATCACTACCACCATCATTATTATTTCCTGATGGAGGAGTTTTTGTTCCTTTTACTATTTTGTCTGTTATTGCTTTTTCAATATCTTGCTTTTGTTTTAACATTGTATTACATATTGTTTCTGCTAAATTTTTTGTTTTGTCTGGGTCTTCTGTAACTATATTTTCTAATATTCCTTTATAGTCATCTTCTTTAAATCCAGCCTTTGCAAAAGTATTTTCTGCATACATTTTACTTATTGTTAAATTTGCTTTTTGATATTGTTCTTGCATTAATCTTGTTTGTTCTGCTTGCTTTTCTTCATCTGTCATTTTGCTTTGTTTAAAAGTATCATATTCAGCCTTTAAAGCATTATAAGCATCTAATTGTGCCTTTGTGTTTTGCTTTTCTGTATTATACTTTGTTGTTGGCACAAAACTTTTACCAACTAATCCTTTAATAGCTTCTGCTTTTCCTGCATCGTCTAATTCCTCATTTGTTAAAATTTGGTTTAATTCTTCGTCCCTAATTCTACTCCTTATCTCGTACTTCCGTTTTTACCGAGCCGTTCTCGTTATTTGTACGGCTAGTTTTAACCCCACTAGCTGGATTACTTTTTTCTATACTTTGGTTTTCTTTTTTCTCGCCTTTATTGTTTTCCACATTTTCAATATTTGTATTATCTATATTTGTTGAACTTTCAGCTTTCCAAAAGTCCTCTCCAAAGTATTTCTTTCCTTTAATATAAACATCATTTGGGTCTGAGAATAATCCACATATTGTAAATGCCACTTCTGGTGGTACTTGTGCCTGTTTCATATTCATTAATCCCTGTGTTTTTACTAATAAATTGTCTGATTTATTTCTAGTAAATTTAATATCTATATCACTAATTTTCAAATTTTTTAAAGTATTTTTATACTTACAAATTTCTAAAATTAATTTTAAAAATTGACGTTCAGATTTTTTAAATGAAAGTTCATCTTGTTTTGCCCTTTCATCTGCCATAGTCCAACCTTCGCCAAGCAACCTTGCTTGTCCTGTGTCTCCTCCACTTGGCTTATCATTAAGCCTTGGAACGCCACATATTGTTAGTACATTATTATATATATCATCTGTTACTATTTTTGTTTCACTATGCATTAATTGAGATGTAAGTAATTTTATATCTGCTGGTTTATTAGGGTCATTAGAATTTATCTTTACAGCTCCCAATGCCATTAACTCTACTACATCTTCTGCATCTACATCTTGATTTACAAATACTAACAAACTTTGTATAAATTGGTCTATTCCATCCAAATCATCCGATTTTATTCTATTTAATGCATTTAGTCCAGTCATAACAAGTTCTATTAATCCAAGTCTAGCATTATTTAAAGGATATTCTATTATTCTATGTCCCTTAATTGTTAATGGATATTCCTTTACTAGTTGTGTTTCTGTATCATTTATTGGCATTTCTAAATTTAGAATTTCAAAGTTACCAAAGCTTTCTTTGAATTCACATTGAAATTTTTCTGTATAAACCGTTACAATACGATACTTACTTATAAATTCTTCTCCATTTTCTGTTTGTATACTTTCACTAAAATAACTGTAATGTCCGCTAAATAATTGTTCACCCTTTATTCCAGAACTATATACTACAAAAGTTCTTCTTGGGTCAGGAATTCTTATTTCAAATGGAGCATCATCTTCATCTTCCTCGTCTTTGTCTACATCTGTCCACCTATACGCTGTTCCACATATATATTGCCATTCGGCTAATTCCTTATCTCTACTTGACTTGTCTTCGCTTTCCATAAACCTATTAAGGTCTGATATTTCTGGATTTATAATTTGATTATCTTTTTCACCTTTTTGAACATATTGAACAGGTTCACCATAAACATAAGCTTTTTTGAATTCGACTATTTCAAAAGCATGATTTTCTAAAACCTTATTATTTATTTCTGGTCTTACATTTTTCTGCTTTTTTAATATTGGTTGCTTACCCTTATAATAATTATATAAATAGTCAATTTCATTAGCGTTTTTTTGGTGTTCCCTTAATACTTGCGGAAGTATTTGCCTTATCTTTTCTGCTGTCAGCTCTGATTTTTTGATTGAATGCGTTAATACTCTTCTGCCAAAAAAAACTCTTTGATAATCTTTAATTGGTGTAACTGTTACTGGACTTTCTGTTGGTCTTTCTGCTACATTATTATTTTCTTGTTCTTCTGTCCTTTTTATCCCTCCATATATTTCTAACAAGGAATGTTTTTCATTCCCTATTAGATTTGATGGAGTGAATTAGTATAGATACTCTATTCCCTCCAACTTTTACACTAATGTATCTATTCTCCCTCTATTATTTCAATAGCTCTCTGCGAATAAGTATATCATCTTTTCGCATTTTATCAAAATCGGTTTACATAAGTTTATCTAGTTTCTTCTTTTCATATATTCATATATATTACATAACCTTATTTTAGGTTTTTCTTGGTTTTCATATTTATATTTATCACATTTCTGAACATATATAACGTCTTGTCCCCATTCGTCTTTTTCTTTTTTAATTTTTTTCATATAATCTTGTTTTCTGTTTCCATATCTATATTTAAAACAGTCTTCCCAATGTTCACATCTCCAACATATATTTATCCTATACTCCTCCTATATTCCTAATCTTGCCCTATTAATTGGTTTTGGTTTACTAGGTTTTCCTCTTTCTAACACTATTTCTGATATGAAAAGAGCCAAGCTATCTGGTGCATCATCATGTTTGTTTGGATAATCAAATGAATATTTAGTCAAATTATTCATAAATTTCCCATAATCTGAATTTCTTGTATATGCTCTTTTATCTTTAAACACCAACATTTTTTTTATTAATCCTTGTTGGTCTTTAATTCGTATTTCCTTTTTTTGTGTATTATATTTTTCAGTCATACTACAAGTCAAAATACCTCTAGCTTCTAGTCTGTCTTCTAACAGAGTTTTTAAAGATGTATCTGTATTATTTTCTATTGCAAACCATATAATATTCCATTGCTCGATTTTACTAATAATTTCTTCATATAAGTCAGTCATAGCTTTTTGCTTAAATATTACATCCACAAGATAATATTGTACACCGTCTGTTTTAAAAATTGGCATTGATACATTATCTTTTCCTCTTCTTGTTGTATCTAAAACCGCCAAGCAATAATTATAACAAGCATCCTTTCCGTCTTGATTTACTGGAAGCTTATCATAATGATTTAGTAATTCATCCGCAAAGTTTAATCCCGTTGGAGCAATAGGTTCTTGCTGATATACACAACTAAACAAAAATTCATCTGTTGTATCTCTCAATTCTCTTGCTTCTTGTGTAGACATTACATCTTCACAAGTTGTTTCATCATTTTCGTCCAATAATGGTATTCTTATAAATACTGTTGAACCGTCTTTAGTTTCCCAGACATATTTAAAATGTTTACTTTCTATAACTTCTGATAAACTTTCTCTGTCTTGTGTTACTCTATTTAAAATGTCTTCTGGTGACCACATTGTACCAGCAAAAATAAACTTTGTAGTATCTCCGTCTCGTCTATTGTACCATTCTGTTTTCCACCTATCATACAATTGTGCATGTAAAGTGCTATTTGTTGCCTCAGTTGCACCTTTAGTCATATCATCAAAGATAATAGCCTTATTGGCTCTAATACCTGTTACAGCTCCGTCTCTTGTTCTAGACATATGAGAAGTTAATGTATCTGCATTTTTTATTTTCCAATCGCTTTCTTTTTCTTTCGCAAATGGTTTTGTTCCATATATTTTAAATTGTGGAAAAACATCAGAAAATCGTGGATTTCTTATAATATCTTGTATGCTTCTGCTAAATCCTAGTACTAATTCCTCTGAATAAGAAAGCCTTAATACTGAATTATTTATATTCAAGCCAAATAACCAAGCTGTAAAGTAGTTTAAACTAAATGACTTTCCTGTGCTTGGTGGATAAGATGCTATTATATATTTTAATTTTTCTGAAAATGCTATTTTATTAAGATAAAAAATAAAGGGTTTTAATACAGCTCTTCTACTTGCCAGTACCTTATTTGATTTTTCCATTTCTATGTAATCAATAAAATGCTCTAATGACCTTCGTCCTGCAAAAGCGTATGACTTTTCCCATAGTTCATAATATTTAGGCATGTATTCTGTTTCACAATTATAAACTCTATTCTCAACTATTGGAATTAAAGCTTGTATTGCATATCTACACGCACTTAGTTCAATTTCTTGTTTATTCTTATCATCTTTATTGGGACTAGCAAAATATTGCAATAACAAGACATACAAGTTATTACACATTTCATATCTGCTATATTCATCAATATTCTTCTTTGTTTTAAGTATTTTTATTACTTCTTCAATTACTTTTCTATAATCTTGCCTATGCTGTTACTTCCTTTTCTTCTATCCATTCTTTTATTTCATCTAGCTTATACATTACTCCACCTGTTGTAAACCTCATTCCTGTTATCTTGTGCATTTTTCCTTTATAGCTTATTAATTGTCCTATAATATATTTGACTTTACGCATTTGGCTTTACCTCCTCGATTTTTTTCCATTGTAATTGTGTTGGCTTTCCAACCATTCTTACTAGACTATATTGTGGTAATTCTAAAGCTATTTCAATTCTTCTTGCCCATATATAAGTCATTTTTAGGTTTATTGCATTGTTTAAGTGCTGCTTGTTCAATTCTATATCGTTACCTAGTTTTAGTTTGTTCATTTTATCTAACAAGTCTTTTTGAGTCATATTTCTTTTTTTTAATATTACTTTTATATAATTTCCAACAGTTATCATGTTTTTCCCCTTTGGCGACACAGGTAGGATTTGAACCTACGAGCCCTTACGACTTCCAGTTTTCAAGACTGGTGCATTAAGCCTCTCTGCCACTGTGCCATATTGGCGACAAACTATGGACTTGCACCATATACCCATAAGGATACGCATATCTTAGCAGGATAGATCCAGACTTTCTGG
Organism: uncultured Clostridia bacterium; assembly: GCA_944386135.1. GTDB lineage: Bacteria > Bacillota > Clostridia > TANB77 > CAG-508 > JAAWPK01. The sequence continues at coordinate 17,306 of CALWZW010000018.1, forward strand.
ATTAATTTGCCATTTTTTGGAGCTGTCAGTTAGACTTGCACTAACGCATAAATACTTTGCAGGTATTTGCCTTACTATCTTGGCTATGACAGCAATTTGGTGTACCCTTAAGAATTGAACTTAGGCACTCTGGGCTTCAACCAGATGCTCTATCTACTGAGCTAAGGATACATATTGGCTGACATGGCAAGTCTCGAACTTGCGACTTCTTGGTTAACAGCCAAGCGTTCTACCAACTGAACTACATGCCAGTATCTGGCTCGAGAACCTAGACTCGAACTAAGAACTAGAGGTTCAAAGCCTCTTGTGTTACCTATTACACCATTCTCGAATATATTCACCTTTTTCCCACTAAGGCAGGGTATGTGGTGTCAACTCGTCCAAATTTGAAAGGAGATGATGTCTATAAAAACATCATGTGCATTTCTGCACTGGTGGGCTATCTGTGACTTGAACACAGGACTTACTGGTTAAAAGCCAGTTACTCTACCAACTGAGTTAATAGCCCATAAATGTAGCCTCGGTAGGACTTGAACCTACATATATCTAGAATTGTTTTACCACTTAAACTACGAAGCTATATTTTGAGGAATATTACAATACTCCTCAAAATTAAGCTAGTAATTACTTTGCTTAATATATTCTACTGGTTGCAGTCGTCCGAGTCGAACGGCGTCTTCGGCTTAGGAGACCGAAATGCTACCATTGCACCACCACTGCTATATTATTTATAGGCATAAAACAACAAACTAAGCCTATCCTTACTTGCCTCTTGCTTCGTATTGCTTTAGAACACACACTAAACAATATATAGTAAGTAGTTTTTGTAGACAACAGTGTGTTTCAATATCTCTACACTTTAGTTGGTGTAAATTTTAAGGCTTTACAAACCTATGGAGCTTCCTGTAAGACTCGAACTTACTTTGGTAGTTTACAAGACTACTATTTTACCAGTTAAACTAAAGAAGCATATAAAAGGCTGTCGCGTACGACGCCCCATATCCTCTATACTCTTATAGTATAGGGAAAATCTGCAAGAGATGCACTATCATAAACTAGTATATATGGTCTTTCAACAGCTTTCGCTTTTCGACCACTTATATAGACATCTCCAGAAACCTCTTCTACTACTTGGTAGATAGGTAATATATTTCACAGCCCTTTAACTATATTGGGTCGACACTTTGTCCTTATAGCTTGCAAACCCATAGTTAGTAACTGTTGAAATTTATTTTAATTATATCTACATTTTCCTTTATACCATGCTCCACATTGTTCTTTCTTACATTCTTCATTTGTATATCTTTCATGTATAAGTGAGCCTACTTCTAGGTTGTCTTCGTTATAATATATTCCTGTATATCTTGTATAAGTTTTTCTTACATATGGGCAAAACATCTTAGTCCTCCTTCTTTATTCTTTTATTTCAATATTGCAATCAAAGTGTTTACAATAATAGCTACAGCTAGTCCATGCCAAAATGTCCATACGAAGTTAATTCCAAATACCCATATAATAAATACTCCTATTCCCCAATAAATTAGTCCACTTAATGCAAATATACCTGCAATCAATGCTATAATTCCTAAAACTGCTGCTATAAACATTATTACTTTTTTCATTTAATCTCCTCCTAACTATTTATAATTAATCTCGCCCTAGCTTGTGCTAATTTTCCTTCTACTGTATAGCCATAAGAAGTCGTTTCGACTGTTACTAAACAATTATATTTTTCCATGAATTGTTCTATTTTTGTTCTTATTTCTTCAATTTCCTTTTCCATATCTCACTCCTTTAAATCTTTCCACTTAGTTCCGTCAAAAACTTGTATTTTATAATTTTTGAACATCGTCCTTAATACTTTATTTATCCTATTTCCTTTACAAAACAACCAAGGATTTACAAAATATTGTATTGCATTGCTATTCTTGCCCTTGTAAATAATATCCTTTTCTATCAAACTATTGACTACTGACTGTAACTTTGCCCTACTTATGCCCGTTATTTCAAGCAAACTTTCAAACTTCAATTCTCTCCCATTATCATACTTCAAGCAACAATCTTCATAGCCTATATAAGGAACAATTGAGAATAAAAACGCTTTTTCATATACGTCTAAATTTGACATATTCTTTCGTAATTCATCAATATTTCCTTTGTAAAAAGACTCCATTACTTTACTCCAATCTTGTGTTTGGTTTTTCTTTTGCTTTATTCTTTCATATGCTTCTAAAGATGCTTTCCTTAAAATTCTGTCCCCTTCATTAAGTTCTACTTGCCTATTTTTCCTCCTAGAGAGTTCACCACGTGAACTAAAAAACCCACTTTTAGTTCATACCGTGAACTTGTAAAAATCTCTTAAAACAATTCTCGCTCTAAGATAAAAGTGCCATTTTTTGACTTTCTATCCCTCTTATTCTTTAATTCTTAAAGAACGCTTTACTTTTGAGAAAAGTAAAATCAAAACTATAAAACAAAAAGGAGCAACATTATAGACGAACTTAATCATCTATAACATTGCTCCTCCTGAGCCATAAACAAAACCAATAATAAACACTTTATCAATTATCAACGTTCATATTTTGTATAAGTTTATCATATTTTTTAGCACTTGTCAATAGTAATTGCTAATTTTCTAAAAAATATCGGATATAACTTCATGCATTATACCATTATAATATATGAAAATTAAGTCCCTTTTTATAATTTCGGCAGATTTATGGGGGTAACTGCCACCCCCTATGCTTCGGTTTTTATAGGGGTTGGGTGGTATACTAATACAATAATCAATAGCCAAATGGCTTGATAGACCAAATACGAACATGTCAAGATAAGCTTATATCAAGCATTATAAAGAATATTAAATAAAAAGTAATGCAATAAATAATGCAATATTAAAACAATAATTAATATATTTTAATTTATAAGTAAATATTTAATAGGGTTACTTTATTATTATTATTTATTTGTGTTTATTATAATAAGCAATATATAACACTATTCTCATATACATTAGTGTATTATATCAACTACATTGTAATATATTATATTATTATTTATAAAAAAATACCATCAACGAAACGTAGTGTAGTTGATAGCACGTAGTGCGGTCATATATTTATTTAATAATACATATTGTAATATATTCTACAATAATATATAATAATGTCATATAAAGGAAGTGATGACAAATGGCATTGATTAAGTGCTCAGAATGTGGAAAAGAAATGAGCGATAAAGCGACTACTTGTCCTCATTGTGGTGCAAGGCATGAAACAGGCAACGCAAAAGCTATTCGTATTATTTTAGGAATAATAATATTAATAATAAGCTTATATTTTTTATTAAGCGGTATTAATGGAATGTAAAAATCCTACAAAGTAAAACCTTTTTAGGTTTTATTTTTTTATATTATTTTAATAAAAATCATTGACAGTATACATATACTATGTTATAATAAATACATAATCACAAAGGAGGTGATAAAATGCCTTTAACACCAGCAGAAAAAAGAAGAAATAGACTGAAAACGCATAAGCAATATAATGCATATATTCCATTATTTGTGGCAAACCCTTTTGACGAAAAGCTACAACGAAATAAGATAAATTTTACAGATTGGCTAAAAGAAAACATGGAAAAATATTTGAAAAAAAATTAGAAAATATTATAAAAAAGTATTGACAGTATATATATACTATGTTATAATATAATCATAGTAAGGAAATACTTTCCAAACTAAAAAAGATTGCTAGTTGCTGGAACAACTAACAATCAAACAGAGTTTAACAAAATATACTTACCACAGTATTTTAAATCAACTCTATTATTATTATAAAAAATAATTTTAGAAAAGTCAAGTATTTTGTTAGAACTCAGAAAGGAGGTAAAACAATGGTACTTGATTTTATTTTTAGCCTAATTTGTATATTTGTTTATATATTATTTGCTTTCGTTTTAATGATAACAATTCAATTAATAAGCTATAAAATATTTAATTTTAATTTGTACAAATGGTTTAATAAAATTCTTACAATTGAACAAATAGCAAAATAAAAATGGGGGTTCACTCCCCCAGATTATAAAAAATATCTAAGGAGTGTTAAAAATGAATATATATAAAAACAAATTAATTATGATTAAAGAAGAAAGTTACAAATATAATCAAAAATTAAGTTGCAGTACAAATACAATAAATTTTATAAAAACAATAATTAAATTACAAAATGAACCTGAAGAAGTTTTAATGCTGATTGGACTTGATTGTAAAAATAATATAATAGGTTTTTCAGAGGTTGGAAGAGGTACAATAGACACTATTGTAACAAGCCCAAGAGAAATATTTAAAAGAGCTTTAGCAATGAATTGTAGTAAAATTATATTAGCTCATAATCACCCTAGTGGAGACCCTACCCCATCAATGTGTGATTATCAAATGACAGAACAGATAAAAAAAATATCAAAAATATTAGATATTCAATTATTAGACCATATAGTAATTGGAGAAAAAGAAAATTATTCAATAATAACAAATAGAAAGGTTTAAAGGGTGGTAAAAATGAAAAATTTAAAAATAATAAAAATGGGTTGTAATTTTTGGAAAGATGATGAAACAGTAAAAGAAAGTGATTTTACAAATTACAGATACTATATACATAATATTCAATTAAAAGATGAAATAAAAGAAAAATACAATATTAATAAAAGTTGGAAGTTAAGAACCATAGAGATTATGAGAAGCTATAAACAAGAAGTAAAGAAAAATAAGTTAATTGTTGATAAATGTGTTTTAGGAATAAACATATACTTAGAAGATGAAAAAGGATATCAATATGGCAATATAAAATTTGAAAGAGACCTAAACAAAGACCATTTTAAATATACAAAAACAAATTTATTATACATAATCAACAAAATATCTAAAATACAGTATAACACTATAGAAGAATTAGAAAATAAATAATTTTTTAGGAGGATAAAAAAGGAGGCTACACAATGCAAGCAATATTGAATAATAAAAAATATGAATTATATGTAATAAGAGAAAATAGCAAAATAATTTTAAAAGGAATAGAAAAAAATAATAAAACAATAATTTTAAATAAAAAGGAGATATAAAAAATGGAAATACCTAGAAAAAAAGAAGATATAAAAATTTTTATGGATAAGATGAAAAATAAATTAAAAAATAACAATGGTGTCAATTTTGGATATTACGACGAAAACTTAAGCTATAACGGTTCAACAACATTTGGAATTGACCAAAAAGGTTGGTATATATTTAGCCACGGTACAAACTGGAGCGACCAAAGTAAAACATATCTAAGTGATACAGAGGCATTAAACTATTTAAAACAAAACCGTAAATTTATAAATAATTTTAATAAATATTTTTATAAAACATTCGGACACAATAATGATATTGAAATCTATTAACAAATGGAGGAACAAAAATGAATTATAAAAAAATAAAAACATGTTTAATAAACGCTATTAAAAGAATAAATAACAAGCGGTTGCAATGCCGCTTGGTCTTATATAAAAAACTATTGCGACAATAACAACTTAGAAACTCAAGAAAGAAAATATATATACAAACAAATTGATAAATACTTAATAAAAAAAGATAAATTAGAACAAAAAATGCAAAATAAAAAAATAGATTTTACAATACATGTTGCATAAATAAAACAAATATAATAAAATGGAGGTATAAAAAAATGGGATTAGTTGCGGAGGTACAAGACTTGAAAAGAGAATATAAACAAGCACAAGAAGAAACAAGAAAGGCAACCAAAAAAGCGGAAAAGCTAGAAAAGTTATTGCAAGAAAAGAAAGAGAAAGAACAATCACAAAAAGAATATGAAAGAGACTTGAAAAAAGCAGTTGAACAAGATTTGATTAATACTTTTGAAAAATGCTTTGAACGTGAAGGACTACAAAAGCGGATATATTAATCTAAGTTTAGTTACTACTAGAAAAGAAATTATAGAAAATGTCGCAGAAAGCACAATAGAACGTGATTATATTTACAACAACTACGAAAAAATACTAAATAAAGTAAAAAAAATATATGAAAACGACGAAAAGGCAAAAAATGCTTATTTGCAAATGCAAATGCAAGAACAAATAAACCAATATAAAGAACAACAAAAAAAAGAGCAAAAGAAAATAATAGTAAAAACATTATTAATAAATATTTTTAAAACAATATGCTCGCCAATCGGCTTAATACTATTTTTTCTAATATTGTTTATCTGGGGATATTTTGCCTTTGCTGTACCAGTTCTAAACGGATAAAAGGAGCTTGTAAGCTTCTTTTTTTTTGCTTCAATAAAATTCCTAGTTTTATGTATGTGGTATCGTAATATATAATATAGTTTCTATTTAATAGAACTAGCTTTTCTATAAAATAGAAAGCCAAAAAATTGATTTTAAGCCATTTTTTGTTTTAGATATATAGTTAATTGTCTCGTATATTTTATTCGCTTATAACTAATTTTAGCAAATATTTTTCAATAAACTTATCTACATTTTAACAATAATTTTTTGTTTTTATTTTTTATTATTTAACATTTCCGTTTTACTTTTTTACCGTTCCAAAATCTACCGTTCCAAAATTTCTGAAAAAAATTTTAAACCGTTCCAAATTTTGCCGTTCCAAAAAAATTGACTAGAGTTGTAATATGACTCTAGTCTTGTTTTCTATCTTCTATTTTATCCATTTAAGGCGTCTTTTATTTTTCAAAGTACAAAATATTTTCATCAAAAATGGCTGATAAAATAATTGCTGTATGTACTTTTCATTATTATTATATTTAACAAAGTTCTATAATTACCTTAGCTACACATACTATGTATGTGATTGAAGTTGAACCAATGATTATATTCCCTCAAAATATCGCTTTACCTATTTGATATTGCTGTAAGAACTTTTCTTCTACAAGATACTATAATATATAATTGTAGGCACTCTCCCCCCTGAGTTATATACTACATTTGTAGTATAATAGGACTTGAACCTATGACCTCCTACGTTCCAATAATTGTATTTTAAAAATCCTTTTTTTAAATTGCTGTTAGTATCTTTAATAATTATTATATATCATATTTTTTAGCACTTGTCAAGCTGTTCTGCTAAAATTCTGGCAATTTTTTTATAACGTTCCGTTCCTAATTTTTCAAGCAATACTGCAAGTGGATCTAATTTACTTGACATCACCATTTCAGCTATATTTGTACTAAATCCGCTTACTAATGCTACACCTAATTCATTTTCTTTCATAGGAATTGTACCTGTTCTGCTATTTACATTCCAAAATACTAATCTTGGCAACTTATATCCTGCTCTAGTATATCGTTCTGAAATTTCTTTAAGCAATTTATTTGTTACATTTCCGTCAACAGCGTAATCAAATTCCATGTCTGATATTATAAGTATATTAGCTGGCATTTCTTCTTGTAATAAATTGTATTTTTTAGCCGTTCCTAAAATTAAGTCGAATACTTTTTCTATATTTGTGTTAGCAACTTCATTATAAGCTAATGCTTTTCTTATTTTATCATGTAATGATGTACAACCTTTAAAATCTACATATTGTGGATTTTCGCTAAATGTAATATATTTGTCTTTGAATTGTCCTTTGTTGTGTTCTGCAAAGTATATTGCTAGTGCATTTGCTACATCTAATGCTGTTATCTTTGTATTTCCTATTGTGGATGTCATACTACCGCTTCCATCTGCAACAACCAAGGTGTTGGCTATTTCTTTTTGTGGTAATGCCTTCCATAATTCTTCTAATGTAGTGTCTTTTGATTTTACTTCCATTGACCAAGAACCAGTCATATATTTATGTACAATATCATGTGGATATAATTTTCCTGCGTGTATCTTTTTCTCTCCCTTTTCTACTTTATTTAAAAATTCTCTTCTTCTTTCTTCATCATGTCTTAGAAAAGCATTATTATAATTTAGGTTAGCTCTTGAAGGAACATTTTCATATTTAATTTTATCCCATTCATTTGCACACATTTTTCTTTCCGTTACATCTATGTATTTTCTTAAAGTAGAAAGCATTTTTCTATATTCTTTTTCAGTTAACTCACCATATTTTATAATTTTTCTTGCTTTTTCTTTTTGTTCTTTATTAGAAGCATTAATTGAAGGCAACCATTTTGCTAATAATGATATAGGTTTATTATTTTGATAATTAACTGAGTCTTCATATATTTGTTTTCCTAATACTTCCATAACAACATATTTTTCTATTGGTGTATCAAATAGTTCTAATAAATCATCCCACCTACCATATTCAGCTATAACTGGAACTACTTTCTTAACCATTTCTGGTTCAATATTAGCTAAATGTTTTATTATTAATCTAAATAATCTTCTTTCTCCTAATCCTTCTTCCCTATCTCTAATAAAGAACAAGAATTGCATTGCTAATACTTTATCGTCTAACCATACTTTTTCAAAATCCTTTATTATTTCTTCTTCTGACTTACTTCTGTAGCTTGATACTTTATAATTGAAATCAAGCATAGCTTTTCCAGTAGTTCTATATCCTACTGCTCCATTCTCTGTTACACTTTCATTAAATTCCTCATTTAAAACTTCTTTCATATTTTCCATAAAATTCATACTAATTCACTCCTTGTTTATATTTATTTTTTAAATAAAAATCTTCAGCTGCTTTTATACTCTTAAAAAGCTTTTTTGGCCTATAATATTCAATTTCTCCATTACTACAATTATATACGCTTGCTAAAATTGTTTTTGATGGTTCACCCGTAAAATAATAATCTATAAATTTTACCTTTGTAGGATTTTTATAATCATCCGCTAAATAATAATATTTAGTTTCTTTTAATTTATTTTTTATTTGAGTATCTATTGTATAATAGTTGTCATTATATACTACTGTAAATTTTATAGTGTCCTTATATTCCATTTTCAGCCTTTTTATTGTTTCTTCTAAATTTTCTATTTCTGTTGAAATATACAAATCTTCTATATATTTTTTTCTTAACAAGTCAAACTTGACTTTATTAAGTATATATATTCCTTTTTGGTTGATTATATCTATTTCAGTTACATTTTCTTCTTTCACATTGTATGTATCTTTATCTAATAAAACAGCCAACTTTTCTGCTTCTTCTACCCCTAAAATACCTTTTTTAATGTCAATTAATTTTTCTTTATCGTCTGGTATTAAGCAATCTTCATATGGCATTCCATTTGCATACTTTTTAATAAAATCATTCATTCTGCATATATGATGTAACTGTTTTGGGTCATATCCATATTTTTCTATTTTATCTACTATTGTCGGATATGGATGCGTTAATGCTTTCAATTTTTCTTTACTCATTCCTGCCATACATCTTAATGCTTGATTAAAGTTTATATGTGCAATTTCTTCTGCATTGTCAAACAGTATTTGAACTATATTTTTATACTTATCATTCACTATTCTAAACTTACTAAATAATGTTTCAATATAATTTACATTCTGTTTCTTATACGTTTCAAACATTACTCTAACATCTTTTACATCAATATGTTCATTATTTTCTAACACTACTGTTTTACTTTCTGGTTGTCTGTTATATACAAAATCCTCAAATGAAGGAAGTACAACTGCTTTTGTATCAATATCAGACATATAGTTTTCATCATACACATCTAGTCCATAATTTTGAGAACCTTGTAATGCTAAAAATACTATTTCATATCCTTTTTGTTGCAAATAATCATAATGTTCTTGAACTCGTTGCATTATTCTTTCTTCTCTATTCATCTTTTCACCTTCTTATCAAATATAGATGGAGTTAATCTTTGATTACAAACTGGACAAACAATATATTTATCATAGTCCATATCAAAAAAATAGTCATCTTCTACATAAGCCATTTCTGTATTACAATTCCAACATACTTTTATTTTTTCTTTTGGAGGTGGTATCTTTCCTTTTTTTATTATTCTCATTATCTCGCCTCACAATCTGCTTTATGTAATAATTCTAAGTCTTTCCAAGTACTTTCGCCTAGCATATTTTTATATTTTGTTATTGTTTTTTCTGATAAATCGAAATGTAATAACATATGCCACTGAATTAGGTTTGCTCTATTTATTAAATCTGGTGTTGTTAATTGCCATAATTCATCTATATTTAAACAGCTTATATAAGCACCAACCTTTTCATGGTTGTAATAGTGTGCCACATCTGTTTTTTCACCTTTTGTATTAACAAAAGTTTTTGTTTCTATCTTTCCTATATCATGAAGTAGTCCAATATCTCTCATATAATACCTATGTTCTTGACTGTTTATTATTTCTTGCACTTTCATACAATGTTCCTTTAATGTTAATGTATGATGAGGATTATCTTGTGACATATCCATTTTCTTTAATAAATTATCCAATTTAACAGGTAAAGTTTCATTATGAACTATTTGTATATCATTAAATCCTTCATAGTATTGTGGTATGTAAAAGTTAAAATACATTCGTTTTATCACTTCTTCTGGTACTTTCCTTTCTCTCCAAGCATTTCTTTCAAGACATTCTTCATAAGGTGTAGCTACCAATATTCCTATTTTCTTTACAGCATATTTGTTAAATCTATTTAGCCAATCTCTTCTTTTTTTATAGTTTATATTAGTTGCATCAAATATCACATTTCTTCCAGCTTCTATATTTGCCTTTAAACGTCTTTCAGCTTCTCCAAATATTAAATTGTTATTTTCTTGTGAATTTACATCATTTAATAACTCTTGCCTTAAATCATCTGTAGAAATTATTACTGCATTTTCTTTTTTTGCTATTTCTTTTGCAATTGTTGATTTTCCTGATGCAGGCAAGCCTATCATCATATAAAATTTAACCATTTATTTCTCCTTCGTTATAATTAATCTTTGCACACTGATAAGCACCTATTGTTTCATATTCTTTATCCCAATTTCCATAATGCTTACTATTCCATTCTCCTTGTCTATTTTTTCTTATAACTCTAAAACCTTTTGGAGTATATCCTATAACCTTACCTAAAATCATATCAGAATAAGGATTTCTTGCAAATGCAACATAATCTCCAATTTCTACTTCATTTCCTAAAAAATCTTTATTATTCATCTTTTATCTCCTTCAATTTTATATTATTTTCTTTACAATATTGCTTTACTTCTTTTAAAGCCATTTCTGCTTTTTCAGTGCCATATTCACCTTCTTCATGTTCTTTTGTAAGCTTTTCTATAAAATATTGTGCAACTGGTATTGTTTCTGATGTTCCATTATCATTAAATATTAAAAAATCTGAGTTTAATTCATTTTGATATGCTTTAATAAAATCTCCACTTTGTTTATAATTCCAATAGTTTGGGCAAACTGATAATTTTACATTTTTCAAATTTGACCAAGTTTTTCCTATTTTATTCCAATGACTATAAGAACCAGCTTTTCTAAATTCTCCAGTTTTTCTATTTTTTATTTTTACACCAATAACCATTATTTTTCCTCCTTAATTAAAGTATTCATTTCTTTTATACAATTTTCACATAATGTTACTTGTCCAACTTGTGATTTATCAGCCCAAAATCTGAATACTTTCTCTGTATACCTTTGTATTTCTTTTCCACAACATATACACTTACCTTTTCTTTCTAATTGTCTGTATTCAATCATTCTTGTATTTCCTCCATATCTGGCACTTCTGCCGTATCTTTTATAATACCGTTCCAAAACTTTAAAGAAAAATCCTTTCTTCTTATAAGCCTTAAAACTCTTTTTATTATCAATTCTAACTACTACACCTTCTGCAATATGTGTTTTTCCTATTGGGTCTGTTATATCTAAATATTTATCTACTCTTTTCAATAAATCTTCTTCTGTTTTATAAAAGAACTTGTCTAACTCTGGTACATAATTTACTCCCATTTCTTCGCATCTTATTTTTACTAATTCCCATGGATATTCAACTACATACCCATCTTCATTTGTCATTGTCATACGATACACATATATATTATTCATGCCTTCTGTACATCCATAAGAAAATCTTGTTTTATCTCCATACCTTTTAACAAAGTCTTTATCTTGTACTTTTTTATTATCTCCGTCTGGCATTATTGGTGTAGTTTCATTTACATATCCCACTACTTCATAAAACACTTCTTCACCTTTTTGTAATTTATCTTTAAACCAATTATGATAATATTCTCTAAATTTGTCATTACCATAAAATCCACTATCTTTATCAAAATTATCAATTATAACTCTTCTAGTTCCTGTTACTACATCATATTTAGTTTTTAAATATTTATCTTTAAATTTTGTAATCCAATTTTTATTATTTTGTTTTGGTATATTAGCTGTTCTTTGTGATGTTCCATGCATTTTTAAAGTTATATAACATAAATCTCCTTTTTTAAATTCACTTAAATTATAATCAAGTTGTTCAGTATCAACATGTTCCTTAAATAACGGATATTCAACATCTTTCTTTCTCTTAATTTTCTTGTTTTCATTATTATTGACTTTTCTTTTGTTTGTTCTAGGAATATATTTTTCACAAATTAAAATTCCATTCAAGGTTGTTATTCTATCACCTACATTAAGTTCTTTTATATTACAAAATGTTGCTAAACTTGACAATAGTAAAAACAACCCTTCCGACTTTTCTCCTCTTAATTTGATAGCCTTTATATTTCTTTTATCTGGGTCTAAATATCCTCCAATGTTATTTCCATTTTCATCTTTTTTTCTAAGTAAATTGTTAGCTTCTGCAAATTCTTTTCCTAATTTTCCATCAGTTGGAAAATATATTCCTATATCTCCTTCTTTGTATGATAAATCTACTACTACTTGATTACCAAAACATTCTGCTACTTGTAATCTATCTGCATTACTATGTTTTCTTACATTTTTTAATGTTGTTATGTATGCTTCATACATACAATTATTCCTCCTCTCCATAACTTCCGTCTGGCTGTTTCTTTAATTCTATTGTTTTAAGACTTTTCCCTTTATTTATAGCCTCTATTTGTTTCATAATATTGTCTACATTTACTTCTGTTTTATGTTCAATCACAATAGGTGCAGTTGCCTCAACCATTCCGATGTTCTGATTTTGTTCTGTATATTGTACTTATTTCTTTAATTTCTCCATTTTGTGAAGCTGTAAGCATTAAATCTGTTATATAGTCATCTATCATTTGCATAATTTCAGCTCTTTCACTATCTTCACTTCTTCTCCAACTATCATATTGATTACTACTTATTCCTGCAAAACCACAGAAATTCTTTTTAGTAGGTAAAAACTTTTGCGTTTTATTTATTTCTTCAATAAATTGTTTATAGTAATCAAACAATATTGCTAATTCTGTATTACTATATTTAGGAGATGCACCTATTGTATTCTTTTGGCTGATTAATGACCTAAGTTCTATTGTAGATAACTGTTCATTTATACGTTCTGATTGTTTTAGTTTATATATTAAATCAAATAGTTTCTGTTCCATATATTCTTTTAAATTGTCTTGATATTTTTTTTGTACTAATTCAGCCTTTGCTTCTACTAATTGTGTTTGTTTTTCTTTATTTTCTATTTTTTTACTATCTATTGTTTGTTTTTGTTTTGTTATTGCACTTTCTTGTTTATTCTTTCGTTTGTCCCTACTTTTTCCTCCTTGTTTGGATTATATGTTCTATTATCTCGATTTTTTATGTATTCAATTACATATTGATTTGGATTAGATATACATCCTTGTATTAAATGCTTTAGCATTTCTTGTTTATCCTTTATAAATCTTCTGTTAGCTCTTTTGTTTAAATAAGGCTCAACTATTTGTACAATATCTTCTGTAGATACAGTATCTTTTTTTATTAAATTTTCTATCTCATGTAAAAATATTGAGTCTTGTTTATCAGCTAAACTTTGTTCTGGACTACATTTTTGTATAGCTTCAACTATTTCAAATCTAATTGCTCCTAATTTTCTTGCAAGCCCTATTACATCTGAAAAATCTTCATTTTTAACAGCATTTATTGCTCTATCTGTGCTAGAATAAATAACTCTTTTATCATCTTGTCCTACTATTTTTATCTTTGTTCCTTCTAATGTCTTTAGCTTATTTGAATACCATTTTCTATTTGCTTCATTTCTAGCTTGTCTTATACATTCTTCTTTATTACAATATTCCTTTTTTCTACCTCTTTTTGCTTGTTCAAATTCTTCTCCACAATACTTACACTTCATATATTTACTCCTTCTTTCGATTTTAGATATCAATTTCAACTACAGGGCGCACCGCATAGCTATTGCTGCTGTAGTAGTTGCCCGAGTAATACAAATAGTAGGCGTCCACAGTACCACCGCTCACATAGAACATCCTGAAAAGCGCATAGGAACTGCTATAATATTTGTTTTGTGTTGCTATCCAGTTGTAAAATTCATTCTCTTCTCCGAAAATCATATTTGATTTTGTATGTTCTTCATCTTCCCAGTATTTGCTTTTTTCTATATCTTCAATAGTCAAACTTCTTGCTTCTTCTCTTCCGTGAAATTTCTTTGCAAATTCTATGAAGTTCCTCTACTCCATTTTTGTAGCCTATTTCTCCACGCAAACACAATTCTTGTTTTGTTGGCTTGTCTGCTATACATATTACTTTTCTTCTATCTTCATCTATGTATAGTACACGGAATTTGACCTCTTCTTTTGAGAAATATTGGTCACTATATCCGTTTTGTTCTTTTTTTGAAAATATACTCTTTTGATATTGTTTCAAATCTATGTATTTTCCTATCTCGTACATTTATTTTTCCTCCATTATCTTTTCTATTCTTTTAGCCCAATAATTAGATCCATTCTCTCTCATTTCTTGTATTAATTTTTCTAACTCTTCCTTTTTAATTTCTTCCCAATCATAATATCCTTGTTCTTTTATTTTTTCTAGTCCTTCATAAAATGTATCAATATTATATTCAATAGATTTAAGTTGTTCTTTTGTCCATATTGTTTTAATTTTTCTATATTGGTCTAAAAAAGAAATTTTATATCCATTTTCAAGTTCTATTCCATTATTAAACGCTCCCTCATACCAACCTTTTACTCTAATTCCATTTACATAATCTCCAATTTCTATTAAATCTATTATATTTTTTGAATGCTTTACTATACAATTATCAGAATATTGGTATCCATCTTTTCCAAGATATAAATACACTCCTTGTTCTAAATTTATTATAGAAATTATTTCTGTTATATTTCCTTCTTTATCTCTTATAAAAGTACCGTACTTGTATTTCTTCCATTATTTATTCTCCTTTCTCTTTTGCTAATTTTTCAAAATATTTTATCCAACATTGTTTTATAAGTTCATCGTGATTATTGCATTTGTTTTCACAGTCTAAATTAATACCACAGTTTTCTAGTGGACAATCTTGTATATTATTTATATATTCTCCCATTAAATCTATTTGCTTATCTTTTTCTCTTATTATCAAGTCTTGCTTTAATAATTCACATGTATTTTTTCTGTTATCTTCTAATTCTTTTTCAAATCCATTTTTCCAATGTTCATTTTCTTTTTGTAGTCTATCAATAAGATTTAAAACTGTATCTATTGCTTCTCTTTTAGCTTTTGCCTGCTCTACTGTGCAAGTTATACATTTTGTTTGTGTCAATACATATAAATTGGATTT
This sequence comes from uncultured Clostridia bacterium, assembly GCA_944386135.1. Lineage (GTDB taxonomy): Bacteria > Bacillota > Clostridia > TANB77 > CAG-508 > JAAWPK01. Next base: position 33,010 of record CALWZW010000018.1, read on the forward strand.
TTCATTTTCTAATATTTCAATAGCTTTCATATCTTCTTCTGATAACATAGTTATTCCTCCTTTTCTTCTGAATTATCTAATATAAATTCTTTTACTGTTTGTCCTGTATATTTATAAGCTCTATCATCTATATACATTTGTGCTGGCTTTTTCATGTTTGTTACTCCAACATGTTCTACATCTTTCCAAAATGTCTCTTCGTCGTTCATAGAAATTGCTTTACACCAAAAATTTTGCTTATTCCACCATTCAATTATTTCTTCTGGTTTTCTTGTAGAACAGATAAATATTGGCATTCCTACTTTTTGTAAAAATAGCATTAGGTCTAATACTTCTGGATTTGCCTCATCATATATACTACCGTCTTTCCAACCTTCTCTATACTTATGTATTACTCCGTCAAAATCAAAGCATATTGCATGTCCTTTCTCTAGCTTTAAATCATATTCTTGTTCTATTATTTTACTCATTTATTTTTCCTCCTCCATTTTTCTATTTATTTGATTTATAGCTCTTATGAGCTCGTTTATTTTTTGCCTATTTTCTCGTGCTATTTCTCCTA
>CALWZW010000019.1 GCA_944386135.1 uncultured Clostridia bacterium
AATTTCTCTGCTAAATATTTATTAGATGCAAAACAATAGCCTTCTTTACAAGCAAGAGATGTTATTATTGCATATAACAATTTTTCATTTGCTTTTAAATCTTTATTATATAAAACTGTTGCGGGAATTACTGAATAATACCCTATTGATTCTTTATTTTCCTTCATATACCACTCCAATTCTAGCAATAAATCAACCATAAAAAATACAGAATACTTCAATTAATTTGAAATACTCTGTAATATAGATGATTACTGTATTTTATTATTTTTCCTTTTTGGTTGGTATATTTTAAAACCCACAGGTGTAGACTTAAATTTGCAATTTCCTGCTAGTTGGGATAAGGCAAAGGAAATAAAATTTGAACAGGGTTTTACTTCTCCTGCCCCTCGCGATTATGTTGGTTCTGCTCCTCTTGTTGCTCCAGAGGCAATTGCTTTGTATAGATTTACTTTAGCTCATAATTTTAGATTGATACTCGCTTATCATACTCAAGGTAGAGTTATTTTCTGGCGATATTTAGATTTTCTTCCTCCTGCTTCATATTATATTGGCGAGCAGTTTGCTGCATCAAGTGGATATGAGTTAGAAGATACTCCGTTTTCGTCTAGTTTTGCAGGCTACAAAGACTGGTTTATTCAGACTTATAATTTGCCTGGATATACTATTGAATGTGGACTTGGAACTAATCCGCTTCCTATATCTCAATTTAATACGATATATGCTGAAAATGAAGGTATTCTTGTACTAGGTGCGGTTCTTGCTGAAACTTAAAAAAGGGAGCAACATTGCTCCTTTTTTTCCTATTTTGAAGATAAATTACTATCTTCAAAATAGCTTATCAATATAACCACTTTTATAAACCTTATAAGTTAGTACTATTTATTATCTTTCCATTCATGATAAAGTATGTCTTTTAATACTAACATGCTATCTAATTCATTATATCCATATTCCAAGCTTAAATCATTAAGCATTTTTCTTAGCTCAATGGCATACTTTGATATATTAACTTTCTTTTGATATGTTGCAAGTACAGGATATTTTTTACTCCAAGCATTTGTCCAATCAACTCTGTTTTCATTTTCTTCATCTGTATTTTTAATTATTTCTTCTATCTCTTTCATATTTTATATAATTCCTTTCTATGTTACCATTATTTTATCTTAAAACTATCCATCTATGATAAATATTTCTAACTGCTACTGTTTTTTAGTGTTAATTATATTATTTTTTTGAGTTAAGTATATATTGTACTAAATATAAAACCATTTCTTTGTCTTTTTCATTGAAATGTTCAATTGATTTATTTAAGAAACTGTTACTAGGACTGTCATCAATTATTCCATTAAAAATAGAATTTGTATCAGTATGCAAAACTTTACAAATATCTATTAATGTTGATACGCTTAGTCCACTTTCTCCACGTTCTAAAACAGATATATAATGAGAAGATTTACCAATACGCTCTGCCAAATTTTCTTGTGAAATTCCTTCCAAGGAACGGATTCGTTTTATATTATTTCCTAACATTTTATATATATTTGACTTATTATCTGACATAATATTCTCCTCTCTCGTAAATTTTATCAATAAGTAAGTGGTGTTTACAGTAAATGTTATTTACACATATTAAAATAAATGTAAATACTATTTACATTTTTAATTTTTAATGTTACAATCACTTACATAAAAATATATAATTTAAGGAGGAAAACAAATGAAACCAAAATTAAAAGAATCACGGTATTACACTAATTGCGCTGATTATCACAATAATAGTGCTAGTTATCTTAGCAGCAGTAACGCTAAATTCCATTTTTGGAAATAACATAATAGGAATTGCAACAAATGGAGCACTAAACTACGCAGAGGAACAACAAAAAGAGCTTGGTATGTTAAATGATGTAAGTGATATGCTAGGAGAAATAACAGGAGATACAGATAGACCAATGATGCCAAGTGTAACTTTAGTCGGAACAAAAGGAAATAATGACATCTATACAAGTAATGTAACAGTAGAAATAAGAATAAACAGAGGAATAGAGCAAACAGGAGCAATAAAGATACATTACCAAATAAATGATGGAGAAGAACAGATAACAGAAGAAGATGTAAGCTTAGAAGTAGATACAGAAGGAACAACGACTATTATAGTATGGGCAGAAAATGAAAGAGGAAATATATCAGATAAACAAGAAGTAAGTTTTACAATAAATAAGACAGCTCCAAGTAATCCGACAATTAGTTTAAATGGAACAGAAGGAGATAACAATTACTATAAAAGTAATGTAGGAGTTACAATAAATGCTGGAAATGCAAGTAATATTTCTAGTATAAAATACAAAGTTGAAGGAGCAAATCCAATAGAAGAAACAGAGGTACAAGGAACAACAGCAAACTTTGAAATAACAGCTGATGGAACAAGTACAATAACAGCATATATAATAAACTCAGCAGGGTTAACATCAGAGACGATAACACAAGAAGTAAATAAGGATACAACATCTCCTAGTACAGCTAGCATAGCACTATCAGGAGAAGCAGGAGAAACAAGTATTACAGTAAATGCAAATGGAGAAGATTCAACATCTGGAATTGCAAGTTATATATTCCAATATAGTACAACAAGTAAAACAGAAGGATTTACAACAAAAGAAGAAGTGCAAAATACCTCTAACTCATGTACATTTGAATACCAAGATTTAACATCAAATACAACATATTACTTAAGAGTAATTGTAAAAGATAGAGCAGGAAATACAACAGAAAGTTCAGTAATAGAGCAAAGAATAGAACAAAAGGAAATTAATTTTGCAGAACTAACAGAAGAGGAAATAAATGGTATGGTAGGAAAATATATAGGTTATACACCAGTAAGTGGAAACTTTACATCAAGTTCAACATATAATGGCTATGGTTCTTCTAAATATTTTTCAACTGATTCAACATTAAAATGGAGAATATTAGAAGTGACAGATAATACTTTAACACTAATATCTGACACGACAGCAAATCCAACTTTCGGACTAGAAAGTTATAATGGATATAACAACGGAGTAAAATTATTAAATGATGCATGTGCTGCAATGTATAGTAATTCATCACTTGGAGCAATAGGTAGGAGCATAAATATAACTGATATAGAAAATCATTCGCGTTTTGACAAAACAACTTCTTCAGAATATGGAGTGAATTATGGAACAGAATTTGATATAACATATGATTATACAACTTATTATCCTCGAATACATACACAGGAAAAAACATTGGAAGCAAGTAAACAAAATCAATGGTACACAGGTTATTCGAGTGGAAAGGTTACAGGAAAAATGACATCTTATTCATATGAAATGTCTACATCATACATGGACTCTGTTTTTTTGGAGTTATTTAGATATCAAGCAGGAGCTGAAACTAATCTTTCAAACTACTGGATTGCCACAAGATGTCTCAACATGATGGACTGGGAAGATGGATCAGCAATGTTTCGCTGGGGATTATTTTGTGTTGAATCTGGTAGCGTTAATTACAAAATGCTTTATTGGGATGATAATGCTATAACTGCTAGTTGGGCTTATGCTTTGCGTCCTATTGTTGACATTAATTTGTCTAAGGTAACGGTTGGACTTTCAGGCAACGGCTCAAGTACCTCTCCATACAGTATCGAGGCAAAATAGTGAGTGATTGTGTCATTTGTCGGCGAATTCTCTTTAATACTAAAAAAGGAGCAATAATGCTCCTTTTTTAGTTAATTATTATATGGTTTAAATCCAAATTCAAATCCGATATATCTATATAATTTCATATTTAAAAATTTGTTAATGTCATCATTTGCAAGAAATGATACGTCTTTTATCCTAAAGTTTTTGTTTTCGCCTTTTACCAATGGATTTATATATCTTTTCTTACCTTTTACGCTTGTACAGTAAATATTGTTATTAGGTATATCACTTTTATATATAGAATCTCTTGTTGCATTTTGAAACTTTTCAAATGCTATTTTTATATAATCATCTTTGCAATTTTTTATTAAATTTATTACTTCATTTTCTGAAAGAGTATATAAATCATCAATTGTAATATAGTCTTTAATATACATAGATTTTATAATATCTGCAATAAATTGCATACATAATCTATCTTCATCTTCAATCCATCTTGGCCATAAGTTTGAAATTTTATGTATGAATTCTTCACAAATTTTTAAATCTTTAAAACCAAGTTCTGGAATACCTTCTTCGTTTTTTAGTATTGTTACATTACCATAATATTTTTTTATATCTTTAATTTCAAATACTCTTGTTTGGTAAAGCCCTCCTGACAAAGTATATTCAAGTCTATCACTACTTAATTTTGGAGTATCGTTATCTGCTATTGGATAAATATGATAATTAGAAATTTCTTCTAGTTTTATATTATCTTTATTTAATAAATTCATAATTTGTTTTGAATTTTTAATTATTTGTTCTGTTCTTTCTTCTGTTGATTCTTGTTTTTCTGAGTCTTCATTCATAAAATCAATACAATGTTTAAAAACAGGAGTTGCTATGTCATGGAATAGCCCTGCTATAGTTTGCTTTTTGTCCTTTGTAAAGTTCCATATAATTAATGCTACTGCAATACTATGAGTTAATGCCGAATAAAAATATTTATCATTATATACTTTTGTATACCATGTTCCACAAGACATTCCAATTTTATCTAATCTAATCATTTCTGGAGTATTAATATATTCTAATAACCAATTTGGAATTTCTGGTGATAATATTTTTAAATATTGTTTTATTTCTTCATTTAGTGTAGTTATATATTTTTCCATATTTAATCACATTCCTTCCTCAAGGAACAGCTTTATATCTCTTTATTTCTTATATAACTATCCTCCAATTCTTCTGCCAATATGTCCATTTCAATTACGTCATAATATTGTCCATTTAAAAATTTACATTTTCTTCTTCTTCCGTATTCTTTAAACCCACATTTTTTATAACTTTTAATTGCTCTTTCGTTAAATTCCAAAACTTCTAATTGGATATTATTCAAATTTAAATAGTTAAATCCATAATCTAATATTAACCTTATTGCCTCTGTTCCACAGCCATTATTCCTATATTCTTTATCTCCTATGAATATTCCGAGTGTTGCTGTTCTATTTATATAGTCTATATTCATAAGGCTTACTGTTCCTATTAATCTACTTTCATTTATAGTAATTATCGCAAATGAAACTTCATCTTTTTTTGGTTCTTCTAGATATTTCTTTTCATATTCTAATGTTATTAGCTGACTACTTCTAGATAAATAGTCAGTTACTTCGAAATCATTTAACCACTCTGTAAATTTTTCTACATCTTCTGTACTTCTTGGTGATAAATATATTGTTTCTCCTAATAATTTTTTAAAATATTTCATATTATCACTCTCCTAATTTCTCATATACCTTTAGTTTTTATAAATTAATTCATCTGTACTTTTCCAATTATGCTATTTATATCATCTATATTATGGCGTTTCATATAGTCTTCTATACCTTCTATTGCCTTTATACTAACTTCTGGCTCAATAAAGTTTCCTGTTCCTATTGATACAGCTGTTGCTCCAGCTAGCATAAATTCTATCACATCTTTTCCTGTTACTATTCCTCCGAAGTCCTAATATCGGTATTTTTACCGCTTGTGCCACTTGATATACCATACGCACTGCAACAGGTTTTACTGCTGGTCCAGATAGTCCTCCCATATTGTTTGCAAGTACAGGTCTTTGTTTTTCTACATCAATACTCATACCAAGTAATGTGTTTATTAATGACACTCCGTCTGCTCCTGCGTCTTCTGCTCCCCTTGCAGGTTCTGTTATATCTGTTACATTTGGTGTTAGTTTCACTATAAGAGGTTTATCTAATACTTTTCTTACTTGTGAAGTTACTTCTTTTACTCCTTCATAAGATGTACCAAAAGCCATACATCCCGCTTTAACATTTGGGCAAGATAGATTTAGTTCAACTCCGTCTATATCTAAAGTATTTAAAACTTTCGCAAGTTCTACATATTCTTCTATTGAACTTCCACATGCATTTACAATTACTTTTGTATCAAATTTTCTTAGCCATGGTAAGTCATTGTTCATAAAATATTCAACACCTGGATTTTGAAGTCCTATTGAATTAAGCATTCCTGCTGTAGTTTCGCACACTCTTGGTGGTTTATTCCCTGGTCTTGGTTTTAATGATGTTCCTTTGGTTATAATTCCACCTAACTTGTTTAAATCTATAAATTCACTAAATTCTCTACCATATCCAAATGTTCCTGATGCGACTGTTACTGGATTTTTCATCTTTATTCCAGCTAAATTCACTTCTGTGTTCATTTGCTATTCCTCCCTACACAAATATCTTTTTTATTTTCTTATATTTTAACTATATTAGAATCAAAAACTGGTCCTGCTTTACATACATGTGTATATACAGTATCTTCTCCAGCATTTACTTGTACTGCGCATCCTAAGCATACACCTATACCACATCCCATTCTTTCTTCTAATGATATTTGGCATGGTATTTTTGTTTCTTTCGCCAATTCTTGTACAGCTTTTAACATTGGTAATGGTCCGCATGCATATATTGCATCTATATTTCCTTTTTCTATGTCTTGTCTTAAAAAGTTTATAGCAAATCCTTTCTCTCCATAGCTTCCGTCATCTGTTGTTAGAACAAATTTATCTGATATGTTTTTATATTCTTCTTCTAGTATAACAAACTCTTTACTTCTAAAACCTAAGTACATGTTTATATTAGCTGTTTTCTTAGCTTCTTTTGCAAGTTCATATAGTGGGAATATTCCTATTCCTCCACCGATTATTGCAATATTTTTCTTATCATCGAACTTAAATACTCCTTGTCCTAAAGGTCCTAAAATATCAATATATTCTCCAATCTCTCTTGTAGATAATATTTTTGTTCCTTTTCCTTTTACTTGGAATACAAATTCTACTATATCTCCTTCTATATTGTATATACTTATTGGTCTTCTAAGTAATGGCTCAATTTCATCTGCAACTCTTATTTCTAGAAATTGTCCGTGGCTTTGCTAATTCTGCAATTTCTTTTGATTTTATTGAAAGTTTAAAGATATCATCTTTTAATTTTTCTTTCTCTACTAATTCGCATTTTGTATGAACTGCCATTTATTTTTCCTCCTTATTTGTTTATACTATCATTTAATTCATCTCTCATTCTAATTGCCTCTGCACGTGTCGCTTTTGCAAATTCTTCTTCATTAAATTTATCTTTCCATAAATCTGATTTATATGCACATATTAGACTTCTTGATGCATTTACTATTCCTCCGAATTCCTTTTTCATCAAATCCTAGTGCTATGTCTTCTGCTTTTCCTCCTTGTGCACCATATCCTGGTATTAAGAAATATGAATGTGGCATAACTTTTCTTAATTCTTCTAGTTGTTTTGGATATGTCGCTCCAACAACTGACGAAATACTACTGTATCCATATTTACCTATTAAATCTTTTCCCCATTCATTAACAAGCTTTGCAACTTTTACATATATTGTTTCTCCATCTTGCGTTACTAAGTCTTGTAATTCTCCTGAAGATTTATTAGATGTTTTAACTAGTACGAAAATTCCTTTTCCATATTCTTTGCAATCTTCTATAAATGGTTGTATTCCATCTGTTCCAAGATATGGATTTACTGTAACAAAGTCTACATCAAATATGCTATGATAAATTTCTCCAAGTCTTGTTTTTCCAATTGCGGCATTTGAGTAAGCTTTCGCTGTAGTTCCAATATCTCCTCTTTTCATATCTGCTATAACAATCATTCCTTTTTCTTTTGCATATCTGCAAGTCTCTTCAAAAGCCTTCATTCCAGGAACTCCAAACATCTCATAAAATGCTATTTGTGGCTTAACTGCTGGAACTATATCATATACAGCGTCTATTAAATCTTTATTAAATTCTATTATTGCTTTTCCTGCACCTTCTAAATCTTGTGTATATTTATTTTTTATACAATCTGGTATAATATCATATCTTGGGTCTAATCCTATTACTGTGGGATTATTTTTCTCTTTTATTTTATCTATTAATTTATCAATTGCATTCATTTATATAAACCCTTTCTCATTAATATTTTGATAATTTTTATTATCATTTTTTATTCAAATTTGTTCAAGAATTATTATTTGGCAAATTTTATATTTCCATTAACAATAGTATATACAACCTGTCCCTTTAACTTTTTACCAATAAAAGGTGTATTCTTAGATTTTGAAACTATCATATCCTTTGTATAAACATATTCTACTTCTGGGTCAAATATTGTTAAATCTGCAACTGCTCCTTGTTTTATTTCTCCTCTATCTATTCCCAAAACTTTTGCAGGACCATAAGACATTAATCTTACCATATCCAAATATGATAATTTTTGTTTGTCTATTAAAGCTGTTATTGTTGCAGCAAGTGCTGTTTCAAATCCTATTATTCCATTTGGTGCTTTAGATAACTCTACATTTTTCTCTTCTTCTGAATGTGGTGCATGGTCTGTTATTATTGCATCTATTGTTCCGTCTTGTAGTCCTTTTATAATAGCTTCTCTATCTGCTTCTGTTCTTAAAGGTGGATTCATTTTTGCATTTGTTCCACTTAAGTATACTTCATCTTCTGTGAAGAAATAATAATGTGGACATGTCTCACATGTTACTTTTACTCCTCTTTTTTTAGCATCCCTTATCATATTTACAGATGTTTTTGTACTTATATGGCATATATGTGTATGTAAATTATTTGTCTCTGCAATAACTATATCTCTTGCTGCCATTATTTCTTCTGCTTCTGGGAGTACACCTTTTACATTAAGCTCTTCTGCAACTTTCCCCGCATTTATTGCCCCTGCTGATACAGATTTTTCCTCACAATGTTCTGATAAAAAGCTTCCTATTCTATTTACTTCTAGCATTGCATCTCTTATCATCTTGGCATTTTCTACTGGCATTCCGTCATCTGAAAATCCGAACAGCTCCTGCTCTTAATAATTCCTCAAAATTTACAAGTTCTTGTCCTTTCTCTCCTTTTGTTACACTTGCATAAGGATGCACATTACAAAGGTTAACTTCTTTTCCTTTTTCTATTATTTGTTTTAATACTTCTACATTATCTGGAGTTGGTTTTGTATTAGGCATTGGACATATTGTTGTAAAACCTCCTTTTACTGCACTCTTTGCCCCAGTTTCGATTGTCTCTTTATATTCAAATCCTGGCTCTCTTAAGTGGCAATGCATGTCTATCATTCCTGGCATTATGTATAGATTTGTACAATCTATAACTTTATCTGCTTCTTCTTTTATGTCTTTTTTGATTTTTGCTATTTTACCGTTTTCAATAAGTATGTCTAATTTTTCATTCGTTTTGCTTACATAATCTAGTACTGTCCCATTTTTTAATAATGTACTCATATACAAAATCCTCCATATATAATTTTTGTTATCATATCATTTTTTTGCCTATTTTTCAAGTGTCAATTTATGTGTTATTTCAGTGTTATTTTAGTGAACTTTTCTCATTTTTCTTGACTTTGTTTTGTTTTTAAATTATTATATAAATGATAATTTTAATTTAGGAGGTTAAATATGAGTAATTTAGTTTCATATTTATTTAAAACAAATGCTTTTAAAGTTTGTCCTAATAATAAACCATTTTGGTATACATCTGGAAAAATAGGTCCTTACTTTATTAATACTCATTTCCTTTATGGTAGTGAAGAAAGTGCTGTTGAATTTTTAAGTTTTATTGATATAGAAAAAGATAATAAACTTGAGTTACCAAAAAAGGTACTTGAAAAAACACTTGCTCAATATAATAGTAATAATATTTACAAAGAAGTTATTGATGAAATGATTTCATTCATTAATACTCATATTAATGTTGATGAAATTGACTATGTTTCAGGAGGAGAAAGAAGAGATTGGTTTTTCTCTGATTTAGTTGCTTATCTTTTAGGTAAACCTCATATTACAATTTTCAAAGATTTATCTACAGTTGTAAGCACACCTGATTTTGAAGAAACTTCTATAAAGAAAGACTTACATGGAAAAAAGGTTTTACATGTTGCAGACCTTGTTACCGCTGCTTCTAGCTATGTACGTGCTTGGATACCTGCTGTTCAAGCTTTAAATGCTGAAATAGTGTGGAGTGTAGTAGTTGTTGATAGAATGCAAGGCGGAAATGACAGATTAAAAGACCTTGGAATTGAAGCTTATTCACTTGTGCAAATTGCACCAGATATGTTTAAAAAAGCTTTAGATTTAGGTATTATTACTGAAGAGCAAAATATAATGTTAAATAAATTTTATAAAGATCCTGACGGAACTATGAGAAACTTCCTAATAGACCACCCAGAATTTTTGGAAAATGCTCTGAACTCTGATGAAAAAACTGTTGTAAGAGCTAGACTTTGCATTGAAGGAGACCTTTACGGATTAAAAGGATAAACAAGATTAACAAACCAATATTGTAACGTTTAAACAAATAATAATTAAATTTATAACTTTTGCTAAGTTACAACTTTTATCACAGAAATTCTAATCTAAAAAATTGAGCCTCTTTCACTTTGTAAGATTTGCTTTGCAAATCTACGTGTACATTCCTCAATTTTTTAGTAAGAATTTCTATGTTCAAAAGTTTCACAGTCGCAAATAGTTATAAATTTGGAATTATTATTTGCTTTTTTAATTAAGAAGTTGGTTTGTTAATCTTGTTCCCTATTTCTTTCCTAAATTCATTTTTACTTGAAAGGTTCTTCCCTTTCTCTCTACTGTAAGTGTTACCTCATCACCTACATTTTTTGTATAAATATACTCTCTTAAATCATTCATTTTGTTTAATGAAACACCATCTATTTTAGATATTATATCCCCTACGAGTAGCCCTTTCCCATACGCAGCTCCATTTTTATTTATCGACACTACATATATTCCTGTTTCAAAATCTAAATCTTCTTCTAAATATTGTATAACTTCTTTATCATAAGCATATATTCCTATTGATGCTTCTACAAATTCTCCTGTTTCTTCTATTTTTTCTATTATGGGTTTTACAAGGTTTATTGGTATTGCAAATCCAATTCCCTCAGCATTTTCTATTTTAACTGAATTAATTCCAATTACTTCTCCATTTTCGTTTACGAGTGGGCCTCCGCTATTTCCGTTATTTATTCCTGCATCTGTTTGTATAAGGTCTTCCATATATGATACATCATCATCTTCATTTATTTTTATAGTTCTATCTACTGCACTTATTATGCCTGATGTTACTGTTCTTTGAAATTCAACTCCTATTGGGTTTCCAATTGCATATACTGTTTTTCCTATTCTTATTTCGTCCGAGTCTCCTAATATAACCGGTGTTAAACCGTATTTTTGATATTCTTACTATGCTTAAATCAATATCAGAATCTGCCCATATAACACTTCCTTGGTATTCTTCTCCGATTCTCTAAAGTAACATAACATTTGCTATATTTACCTCCGCTTACATGCTCATTTGTTAAAATATATCCATTTTCAGAAATTATTATTCCGCTTCCCAAAGATAATGTCTTTTCTGAATTTATATTAAAAATTGAAGTATCACTTGTTTCAATTTTTGATATTCCGGACTACGCTTCTAGCTACATTTTCAAGCATTGCACTAACATCTTCAGTATTTTTTATACTTATCTCCTTTGATGCTTTTTCTGCCATATATGATTCTTCTTCAACATCTATATTTATGTACATGTCATATAATACAATGCTAGCAGTTGCTATTGCAAATATTATAAGTGCTTGTAATATTAATTTACTTATTACATGATTTTTCTTTTCTTTTTTTCTATAATTTTTCAAATTCTTTCATCCCTTTTAATTTAAGATTACTCAAATTATACCCATATATTTTTAAACATATACAAAAAAACAGATAGGCTTGAGATTTTCTCATTCTTATCTGTTTTATAAATCTTTAGGCTTAACAACCAATTCCAAATATTCTTCCTATTGCCCTTCCTAATTTCTTATACCATGGATCTTTTTTTATTACTACAAGTTTAAAACATGGCTTTTTTTCTTCTGCTCTTTTCTCAAATATTTTATCAGGATTATATTTTTCTCTTTTTTCCTGTTCTATTTTCATATCATTTTCTTTGCATGCAATTAGTATTTCCTCTCCATCTTCTTGCCTACAACAATATTTTATAAATATTGCAGATAATAGTTGTTTTGTTTCTGGTCTTATTTTTTGCTCATTTAGTTTTTTTGTTTTATCTATTTTAAATTTATAATCTTTACTTGCAATTTTTCTTAGTTCTTCTTTTAATTTTTCTGGTATTTTTTCTAGTATTGGCTCTTCTATAAACTTAAATATTTCTATTAATTCTGTTGCAACTTCTGGATATATTGTACTATTTTCCATAACTTATATCTTCCCTTCTCACTTTTGGAAAAACTTTCTCTTTTGATATTCTAAATTTAACATGGCAAAAACTATCTTTCTTGTTGCACTGTTTCTTTTCCTCTTAAAATATTTGATAGTCCATCTAATACATCTAATATTTTATTTCCTTCTTGCTGTATTGCCATTTCTTTTATATCACTATCTGTAATAACATAATCTTCTTTTTCTCTTGTCTTCTTTAATGTATATTTTCCTTTCATTTTATGAGTCCCTTTGATATTTTTTCTCATATTTTTCATCATTCCTTTGTTAAAATACATTTTTTATTATTAATGAGGTAATTATATATCATATTTTTTTATGTGTCAATTATAATTGCGGATGGGAACATTTTTGACTAAATTTGGCATTAGTCCTATTTATTTACTCTCTTTTATTATCTTTTCTACTTCTTCTCTCGAAAGGTTAACTATCTCTGATATGGTTTCTATATTTATATTTTTCTTATGCATATTAAGTACTATTTCTTTTGCTTTTCTTTTTTTGTGATTTTTCTTAGGATAGAATTTCCTTAAGATTTTTGTTTTGCATAGTTCAAAGTTGCTCATTGATTTTAAAAAATTTAAGTATATGCTTTATTTATATTATACTTATTTCATCTTGTCAACAATTATTCTTCGACAAATTTTGACAAATAAAGTCAAGCTTTTTGTCTTTAAATTTTTCTATTTTTGTTAATTCTTGTACTTGACAGTTAAGTTGTATTAAGTTAGATTGGGTTAGTTCAACTTGTTTTACGTTTAAAAAAATTTGCGAGCGGGAACAAATCTAAAAGTTTTTCTGCCATTGGCAGAAAACTGCCTCTTGTATTTTTTTGCCATTTATGGTATAATTAAGTCGTTATTTGTAGCAAATAAAAAAATGGGGGCTAAAAATGAAAAAGGATGTTTATGATTTAAGTAAGCCTCAAGAATCTATTTGGCTTACTGAGCAGTATTTTAAAAATACTAATATTAATCGTATTATATGTTTTGCAGATTTTTCTCCAAAAACAGATACAGTTGATTTTGATATTTTGAAAAAAGCTCTTAATACAATGATTAAGCACAACGATGTTTTTCAAACAAGACTTTTTTTAGACAATGGAACTATTAAACAATATTTTTGTGATTTTAAAGAATTTGATTTCCCAATTTATGAAATCTCTTCCTTTGACGACTTCATTAAAAATGAATGCCAAAGGCAGAATATTTTTAATCTCTTAGAAAACCCACTTTTTGAATTTAAACTATTTAAATTAAAAGGAACTAATACAGGTGGTCTTTTAGCTAATTTCCACCATATTATTTGTGATGCAATAACTACTGCAGTTGCTATGAGACAAGTTGCAGAGGTTTATAATTCTCTAATTTCTTCTGGTATTCTACCAGAGATAAACCCAGATAATTATTCATACATACAATATTTAGATAGTGAAAAAGAATATGTAAAAAGTGATAAGTTCCTAAAAGATAAAGCTTATTGGGATAAAATTTATGAAACAGTTCCAGAGGTTGCAACAATCTATAGTAATAAAAAAGTTCAAGATAGTTCTATAAATTGTAATGCAGAAAGAGCTACTTTCTCTTTAGATAAAGAGATTATGACAAAAATAAATACTTTATGTGCAGACTTAAAAATTTCTGCTTATAACTTTTTTATGGCTGTTTTTGGTATTTATGTGTCTAGAGCTTCTAGACTTAATGATTTTGTAATTGGTACTCCAATTTTAAATAGAACAAATTATAGAGAAAAAAATACTCTTGGTATGTTTATTAGTACTATACCTTTTAGAATGACTTTAAATGATGATATGTCATTTAAGGACTTTGTTGTTGGTGTTGCAAAAGATACAATTTCAATGCTTAGACACCAAAAGTATTCATACCAATATATAATAGAAAATCTTAGAAAAAAAGATTCTAGTATACCTAATTTATATAATATACTAATTTCTTATCAGATTAATAAAGCTGCTGATGATTCTTCTAACTATGTTACAAATTGGCTCTTTAGTAATTGTACAAATAATGATATAGATATTCATATATATGATTTTAATACTGAAAATATAGTTAATATTTCTTATGACTATAACATAAATAAATATGATAGAAAAGATATTGATTTAATTCATCCAAGAATTTTAAGCATAATTAATCAAATTTTAGAAAATAAAGAACTTTTATTAAAAGATATTGATATTGCAACTCCTGATGAACGTATACAAATCTTAAATGATTTTAATAATACAAAAGTTGATTATCCAAGAGATAAAAGTGTTGTTTCTTTATTTGAAGAACAAGTAAAGCTATGTCCTGATGATGTGGCTGTATGTTTTGAGAATAAAACACTTACTTATAAAGAATTAGATAGAAAAGCTAATTCTCTAGCAAATTATTTAAAGAAAGAAAAAGTTCTCCCTGGAGATGCTGTTGCTTTATATTTGGACAAATCACTTGAAGCAATTGTCGCAATTATCGCAACTTTAAAGGTAGGAGCTTGTTACCTCCCTATTGATATTTCTTACCCAAATGATAGAATCTCATATATGATAAATGATGGAAATGCTAAAGTATTTCTAACTTCTTCTGAGTTGCATTTTGAAGGAGATTTGGGTATATCTAAAATTATCGTTGATTTAGACTCTAATATATATAAAGAAGAGAGTACAGAATTTGTATCTAACAATACAAATTCTGTAGATACAGCATATATTATGTATACATCTGGTTCTACTCGGAAAACCAAAGGGTGTAATGATTCCTAATAGAGCCATTGTTAGGCTTGTAAAAAATACTAATTTTATTAAATTTTCTAAAGGAGATAGAATACTTCAAACAGGTTCTATTGCTTTTGATGCTTCTACTTTTGAGATTTGGGGTGCTCTTTTAAATGGATTAGAACTATTTCTTCTTAAGAAAACTGATTTACTTAATCCTACATATTTTAGTGATTATATAAAAAGAAACGAAATTAGTAGTTTGTTTTTAACAACTTCACTTTTCAATAGATTTTGTGAAGAAAATCCTAAGATGTTTGGTGTTTTAAAATATTTGCTTATAGGTGGAGAAGCTCTATCTTTCAAGCATATTAAAGCCGTACGTGACGCTAACCCAGATTTGCATATTGTAAATGGATATGGTCCAACAGAGAATACTACTTTCTCAGCTTATTATGATATAAAGGATACATCATTAGGTTTTATTCCTATTGGTTTTCCTCTTGCTAATTCTACTTGTTATGTAGTATCAACTTGTGGTACTCTCCAACCTATAGATGTTCCTGGCGAACTCTGGGTTGGTGGTGACCGGACTTGCTTTAGGCTATTTAAATAGACCAGATTTAACAAAAGAAAAATTTATTCAAAATCCTTTTGGAGAAGGGAAAATATATAAGACAGGAGATTTAGTATCTTTCCTTCCTGATGGTTCTATTGACTATATTGGTAGACTTGATAATCAAATTAAGCTTCGTGGCTTTAGGATTGAACTTAGTGGAATTGATGCAAAAATTTTAGAATTTCCTGGTATAAAAGAAAGTGCTACTATTATAAATGCTGGTTCTATTTATTCTTACATTGTGTGTAATGAAGATGTTTCAATTGAAAACCTACAAAAACATTTAAGAGGTGTTTTACCTTCATTTATGGTTCCAACTTCTATTATCAAGCTAGATGCCTTTCCTCTTAATGTAAACGGAAAACTTGATAAAAGAAAACTACCTGAACCACATTTAGGTAATGATAAAAACGTTGTTCCTCCTAGAAATGATGTTGATAAAATAATTATTGATGAACTTAAAGAAATACTTAATATAGATAATATTAGCATAAAAGATTCTTTCTTTGGTATAGGTGGAGATTCTTTAAATGCAATTACTTTGTGTACTCATTTATCACATAAATTTGGATTGTCTATTTCTGTAAAAGATATTTTTGATAATCCAATTATTGAACATTTTTCCGATTTTGTTTCAAATAATAGTATTATGAAAACAAATCAAATAGTTCCAAGAATTAGTGATAGAGAATTCTACCCACTATCGTATGCACAAAAGAGAATTTATTATGCAAATACTGTAGCGTTAAAAGATAATATTGTTTACAATGTTTCTGGTGGTATTTTCTTTGATGAAATTCTAGATTCTGACAGAGTTCAAGAGGCATTAAACAATCTCATAAAATTGCATCCAAGCTTTAGAACATTTTTCAAGTATGAGAATGGAGAAATTGTACAGTCTATTTTAGATGATGTTTCAATAGATTTAGAAGTTGAAACTTCTTCTGATAATATACAGAATATAGTAGATGCTTTTCCTAGGTCTTTCGATTTATCTAAAGCTCCTCTTCTTCGTGCTAAGCTTGTATATTTAAACGGCTCATCAAGTATCCTTTTACTAGATTCTCATCATATAATTATTGATGGTACTTCTCTTGCTATAATCTTTAATGATTTTTGTAAATTATATAGTGGAGAAAATTTAAAGGAAAGTAATTTAAGATATGTTGATTATGCTGTTTGGGAAAACCAATTTTTAAGTTCAGATAAAGTGAAACCTTTAGAAGCTTTCTGGAATAATAAATTTAAGAAAGAAGAGTTTACAGCGCTTAATCTGCCTTATGATTTTCCTGTGTCTAATATGAAAACTTATAAGGGAGATAGACTTACTCTTACAATTTCTAAAGATGAATTTCATTCTTTAGAAGATATTGCAAAAAAGAATAATGTTTCAAGTTATTCTGTATTTTTAGCAGCTTTATATCTTCTTTTATACAAATATACTTCTCAAGAAAATATTATTCTTGGTAGCCCTTTTGCCGGAAGAAGCTTTAAAGAGATACAAGATATTGTTGGAATGTTTGTTAATAATATTGTTTTAAATAAACATATTGATGAAAATTTAAACTTTTCTGAGTTTGTAAAAAGTGTCCATAACGATGTTATTGATTGTATTTCTAATCAACCTTATCCTTATGAACTTCTTCAAAAAGACTTAAATTTGGGTGCAAATAATTCTTTACTTGATGTAATGTTTACTTACCAAAATATAAATTCAAAAAGACCAGAGATTAACGGAAAACCTGGACGTTTCTTAGTTCCTAATACTAAGACTGCTAAATTTAATCTATGGTTTGAAGTAATCCCTTCTTTAGGTGTTTTCAACTTAGAGTTTAATACCGGATTATTTAAGTTTAAAACAGCTGAGGGTATACTTAAACATTACCTATTTATTTTAAAGCAATTAATTAACAATGATAATATTACTATTAAAGATTTATCCGCAATAACAAATGAAGAAGAAAAACTCTTAGAAAAATTTAACGATACTTATATGGAGATTTCTGATGATACAACTATTGTGTCTCTATTTGAGGAACAAGTTAATAAAACTCCTGATAGAATTGCGGCTGTTTGCGATGATATATCTCTTACATATAGTGAATTAAATAAAAGAGCCAATAGCTTAGCTCATTACTTAATTAAGTATGGAATTAAAGAAAATGATATTGTTTGTATTATGACTAATCGTTCTTTAGAAACTATAGTTTCAATGCTCGGTATTTTAAAGGCAGGTGCAGCATTCTTTAATGTTGACCCAGGATATCCTATTGAGAGAACATCTTATTATATTGAAGATAGTAATACTAAATATGTTTTAACCCAAAAAGAGCTAAGGTCTAAAGTTGAACAAATCGAGAATATTATTGAAATTGATTTAGATAACTCAAAAATCTATGGAAAGAATTTTGAAAATCCTAATATAAAAGTGGACAAAAATTCTTTGTCATACATAATATACACTTCTGGTTCTACTCGGAACTCCTAAGGGTGTTATGCTTAACCAAATCGGTTTTGCAAATATGGCTAAGTCTATGACTTATGCTTTAGATTATTTAAGAGATGGCAAGATGCATGCTATTGCTTCTGTTACATCTACTCCTTTTGACATATTTGTTTATGAGATTTTTGTCTCTTTAACTCATGGTCTTAAGGTTGTAATGGCTAACAATAATGAACATAGAAATCCTAAATTACTTGATTCTTTAATAAGGAAGCATGGAGTAGATGTTATGACTGTTACTCCTAGCCTTATGAAGATTAACTATGATAATAGGGAAAAAGATACAGCTCTTGCTCGTGTTAAGAATATGGTTTTTGGTGGAGAACCTCTTCCTCAAAAATTTGTTGATGATTTACGCGCATTAAGTTCGGATATTACTATATTTAATATCTATGGTCCTAGCGAAATTACTATTTTGTGTAATGTTCAAAATCTTAATGGTGAAGAAGAAATTACTGTTGGTCCTCCTACAAAAAATTGTCAAATTCATATTTTAGATAAAAATATGAATAGAGTTCCTATTGGTGTTGTTGGAGAAATATATATTTCTGGTATTCAGGTTGGTCTTGGATATATAAATAAGCCTGAACGTACAGCTAAAGTATTTCTTGATAACCCTTTTGGACCTGGAAAAATATATAAATCAGGCGATATTGGAAAATGGACTTTTGATGGTAAAGTACAGGTTTTGGGTAGAGTTGATAATCAAATTAAGCTTCGTGGTCTTAGAATTGAACTTGGAGAAATTGAAAATAAAATGTCTCAGATTGAAGGTATTACTTCATGTGTTGTAAATAAAGTTACTGTTGATGATAAAGAAGCTCTATGTGGGTATTATGTAACAGGCCAAAATATCTCTGAAAATAAAGTAAGAGAATTCTTAAGAAAGTTCTTGCCTCAATATATGGTACCGACTTACATTATGAAACTTGATGAAATGCCTTATACAATTAATAGAAAAATAGATAGAAAGGCTCTCCCTCTCCCTGAAACTACACCAAAAGTAGCTAAAGAGCCTGTAGTTGATATTGATAAGTTTAATTCAAATGAAGAAAAACTTATGCAAATTTGGAAGGATATTTTAAAAGTAGATAATATATCAATTGACGACAATTTCTTTGATATTGGTGGAGACTCGATTTCTGCTATAAATATGCAAATTGAAGCTCTTAAATATGGATTAAATTTTGAGTATGCTGATATATTTAACTTCCCAACTATTAGAAAATTATCACATAAATTACCTACTATTAAAGATGATTTTATTGAAAAATATGATTATTCTAAGGTTAATGATGTTTTAGCTAGAAATACTACAAAAAATCTTTCTACTATTTCTAAAGCTAAAATTCGGAGATGTTTTAGTAATAGGTGGAACAGGATTTTTAGGTTCTCACATTATATATGAATTTTTGAAGCAAAATTCAGGTAATGTTTATGCTTTAATAAGACCAAAGGATAATGTTACTCCAAGATATAGATTACTTCAAACTTTGAGATTTTACTTTGGAAATGATTATGTTGCAAAAGTTTCTGATAGGATTAATGTAATCTCTGGAGATATCACATCTGGAATTAGCTTAGGAATTAATTCTAAAGATTTACATGATGTAATAAAAAATGTCTCTTGCATAATAAATTCTGGGGCTATTGTTAAACATTTTGGGCAAAAGAAATTGTTTGAAGATATAAATGTTGTTGGTACGAAAAATACAATTGATTTTTGCAAAAAATATGGTAAAAGATTAATGCATATTTCTACTATTAGTGTTTCCGGTAATGGTGAAAAAGAAGAAACTGTATTGGAAACAAGTAGTAATATTAATAACAAAAAGTTATTTACAGAAAATGATTTATATATTGGTCAGAATATTAAAAGTGTATATACTACAACTAAATTTAAGGCAGAAATTGCTGTCCTTGAGGCTATTGCT
The DNA here is from genome assembly GCA_944386135.1 of uncultured Clostridia bacterium. Lineage (GTDB taxonomy): Bacteria > Bacillota > Clostridia > TANB77 > CAG-508 > JAAWPK01. The sequence goes on from CALWZW010000019.1 coordinate 20,268, forward strand.
GATGGTTTAGATGCTCAAATTCTAAGACTTGGTAATATTACAAATAGATATTCAGATGGTGCATTCCAAATGAATGCTAGTGATAATGCTTTTGCCAAGAGACTTAAAAGCTATATTGAAATAGGAGCTTTTCCAAGATATACTTTATATCATGAATTAGAATTAACTCCTGTTGATTTAGCTGCAACTGCTATTATTAAAATCTTAAATCATAAATCTGACTGTAATATGTTCCACATAAGGAATCCAAAACTTTTGGCTATAAGTCTTTTATTAAGTACAGTTACTTCTATGGGAATAGATATACTTCCAGTTTCAGACCAGATGATGACTGATATTATTACTGGTATACTTGATGATGATAATAGAAAGGAAATCGTTTCTGGTATTATTCATGATTTAAGTAATGATAAAAAGCTTATCTATACTTCAAATATTAGATTAAGTACTGATTTTACAGAAACTTATTTAAAAAATATCGGATTTCACTGGAAAAAAATCGACAAAAATTATATAATTAAATATATGAATTATTTTAAGAAAATCGGATTTATAAATTTTTAAAGTTTTAGAATGAATAGGAAAAAGCAATTTTTCCTATTCATTAACAAATGAAAAAAGGAGGCTTATTACATGTCTTTAGATGATTTACCATTTATGTTATTGGTTTTTTCTTCAATTCCTACTTTACTTTTACTTCGTTATGTCTTGAAAAAAAAGCCTGTTACTCAAATTCAGAAGTTTCTTGCACTTATGCTTATTTGTGTAATTATAATTTATATTGGACTAATTACGCAAAGGCTTTTTGTTGTTAGCTTTAATGCAAATCCTATTTACTTTGAGGATTTTATATACATAGGAACTTGTCTCATTCCAGTAATGTTTTTCTTAATAGCCTCTTCTTTTGTAAATACAAAAATTAAATTTACAAAGAAGTATGCTTTACTTTTTGTAATACCTATATTATCTCTTATTATACTTTTTACTAATAATTATCATCATTTATTTTATGAGAATTATTCTTTTAATTTTGATGAAATGGTATATGGTCCATATATGTATGTTCATCTTCTATATACTTATGGATTATTCTTTATTAGTGCCTTGATGATGTTTAATCATGCAGCTAAGACATCTGGTTTTTTTTCTATGCAATCGATTTTTATTGTTATAGGTGCTTCTATACCTGCAATAGTAAATATATTAGGCATCTTTAATATAGTTAAAATGACTGTATATATGACGCCTATATCTTTCTCTTTAGCTATATTCTTCTTTACTCTTGCAATATTTAAGTTTGACTTTCTATCTGTTGCTCCTATTGCTTTAGAAAAAATTGTTGATAGAATGTCTGATAGCTATATTGTTTTAAATGATAGGAATATAATTATCGATTTTAATAAATCTTTTTTATCTACTTTTAAAGTTAAAGAAAACCAAATAAGAAATGTTAATGTATTTGATTGGGATAAAAGTGTGCACTTGCCAAAACTAAAAAAATCTCTTCAAACTGTATCTGTGAGTCCAAAAACTGTAACTTTTGAAGCTCATGTTGATTCTATTAATAGATATTTTAATGTTGAATTATCAAGCATTGTTAATAAAGGTATATTTTTAGGAACAATGATATTATTCAAAGATATTACACAACATATGAGAGACTTGGAAACAATTAAGTCTAATCAAGATATGCTTATTGAAAAAGAACGTTTTGCATCCCTTGGTCAGATGATTGGAGGTATTGCTCACAACTTAAAAACTCCTATAATGTCAATATCTGGTGCAGCTGAGGCTTTGACTGACTTAGTTAAAGAATATGATTCTTCAATTGGTGACCCTGAAGTTACAAATGAAGATCATCATGATATTGCAAAAGATATGTCTTCATGGATTGCTAAAATAAAGACTCATACTTCATATATGTCTGATGTAATTTCAGCAGTTAAAGGTCAGGCAGTAGAAAGAACTGACAATGTTTCTTCTAATTTTACTATTGAAGAACTTATAAAGCGTATAACAATATTAATGAAACATGAATTAAAAAATGCTTTAATTGATTTGAATATAGACATAAAAGTCAATAGTGGATTTACTTTACGTGGAGATGTAAATTCTTTAGTTCAAGTTGTAAATAATCTTATCTCTAATGCCATTCAATCTTATAATGGTACTCCTAATAATAAAATTGACCTTACAGTAGAAAAGAAAGATGATTCTTTAATACTTTCTGTCAGAGATTATGGTTGTGGAATGAGCAAAGAGGTTCAGGATAAATTATTCAAAGAAATGATTACAACAAAGGGTAAAAATGGTACAGGACTTGGACTATTTATGTCTTATTCTAATGTAAAAGCACATTTTAACGGTTCTATTACATTCAAGTCTGAGCTAAATAAAGGTACAACTTTTAGTGTAATTTTACCTTGTAACTAAAATTGTTTTTTGCGGTTTGGGACGGTTCTGCCAATGGGGACGCATCTAAAATGGCAGATTTTGTTTAATTTTTAAAATGTTAATTAAAATTTAATTAGAATCTGCCATCTAGAACCGTCCCCATTGGCAGAACGACTGAATTCTTAAAAAAATTATTATTAAATGACGAAATCAAGAATTTTTTGAAAAATTTTCTTGATTTTTTTTATATTTATCGCTATAATTCATTTTAGATGATAATGTTTTTAAGGATGTGATAGTAATATGAGAAAAAATATGCAAGCGCAAGCTTCAAATGGGATAAAAGTACTTGTTGTTGATGATGAAATAGGTATAATTGATTCCTTGTCCATATTCTTAAAAAAATCTGGATATATTTTTACTGGTATTACTGATCCTATTGAAGCAATAGAAAGAGTTAAAGAAGAACATTTTGATTTGATGATACTTGACTTCATAATGACTCCTATTCATGGTGATCAAGTTGTTGAAGAAATACGTAAATTTAATAAGGAATTATATATTTTACTTCTTACTGGTCATAAAGATTTAGCACCACCTCTTGAAACTATAAAAAGGCTTGATATTCAAGGTTATTGTGAAAAAAGTGATAGATTTGACCAATTATTGCTTCTTATTGAATCTGGTGTAAAAGCTATTAATCAAATGAACATGATTAAAAAGATAAATGAAGAATTAAAAGAAGCAAGTCAAAAACTCGAGCAGGCCTATATGGAAAGTATTGAAACTTTAAGATATACTGTTGAAGCAAAGGACCCTTATACAAGAGGTCATTCTGATAGAGTTTCAGAATTTTCTGTGCTTATTGGAAAATATTTAGGTCTTTCTGATGAAGATTTGCATACACTTAAGATAGGTGGTCTTTTCCATGATATCGGGAAAATTGGTATTCCTGATAGTATATTACTTAAACCTGGAAAACTTACTCCAGATGAATATTCAGAAATAAAAAATCACCCTTCAATTGGTGTTCACATATTGTCAAATGCTGCAATTTTTAGAGATATTATCCCTATTGTAAAACATCATCATGAAAGATATGATGGATTAGGTTATCCTTCTAAATTAAAAGGAGAAGATATACCTTATCTAGCAAGAATTGCTGCTGTTGCAGATACCTTTGATGCTATGACTTCAAGGAGAACTTATAGGGATTCTTTACCTCTAGATGTTGTAAAAGAAGAATTTGAAAAAAATAGACGTATCCAATTTGATCCTCAAATAGCTGATGTTTTCTTAGATATACTTAATAATCACTATGATGAGGTTAAAGCTATTCAAGAAAAATATAGATAAATTTATTTTAATTTGGTATTATAAGTTTATAAATTATAATTTATGACTTATTAAATATAATTTAACTAAAGTAAAAAGGAGGAGAATACAATGGAAGAAGAACAAAACAAAGAAACAACTCAGGTAAATCAAACAGCTACAGCACCTGTAAATGAAAGAAAAGGATTTAATATTACTTCTATGGTATTAGGTATTATTGCTATACTTTTCTGTTGCGTTTGGTATATAAATATTCCATGTGCAATAATTGCTATTATTTTTAGTATTGCTGGTAGAAAAGATGCTGCTAGAGGAATGGGTATTGCAGGTCTTGTGCTTGGAATTGTTGCACTAGCTCTTTATGCTATAATTATAGTCTTAGGAGTAGCAGCAATTACAGGATTTACTTCATCAATGGTTTATTAGTAATAGATAGTACAAAACAAACTATTCAAAAGGGACTCATTTAAAATGAGTCCCTTTTGAATAGTTTATTTATCTAAATATATTCCATATTATTATTAAACACAAAATTAATACGATTAATATATATACTTTATTTATTCTATTTTTTTCATTTTTTATTCTTATCCTTATAAGGTTATAAAATAAATATATTGCTAAAATATAGGCTATTCCGATAATTATTTTATCCATATTCCGACTTTACTCCCCTAATATTATCTCTACAAACGACTTTTTTCTAAATATCATACACAAAATATCGTCTATGAAGAGTATTGCAAATATTGGAAATAATACTAATGTACAATAAGCATTTCTCTCTACTGCAAGACCAAAATTAAAACTAAATATAGCTTCAATTGCTCTTGTCATCCCACATGTTGGACATAGTATTCCAAATCTCTCATTTATTGAACATGTCCATATGGCTGAATCTGTATTCTTTAGTATTATTAAAAATATTGCAATTGCTATATATACAGCTATTCTTATATATTTTAGCATTTTACTTCTGTTTATTTTCATAGATTCCTCTATTCTATTCCTAAATATTGGTTGTATGTGCATTCTTTATCAATAACCTTATTTTCTTTTATTTCTATAATTCTATTTGCGACTGTTTGACACAACTCGTGGTCATGTGAAGTAAATATCATGTTTCCTTTAAATTTTTTCATTCCTTCATTAAGTGCTGTTATGCTTTCCATGTCTAGATGGTTTGTTGGTTCATCAAATATTAAGAAGTTTGCTCCTGAAAGCATCATTTTTGATAGAACACATCTTACCTTTTCTCCTCCTGATAAAACACTTACTTTTTTTAATGCTTCTTCTCCTGAAAATAGCATTCTTCCTAAAAATCCCCTTACATAAGTTTCGTCTGGGTCTTTTGAATATCCTCGTAGCCAGTCTACAAGTGGCATATCTTCTTTAAACATATAGTTATTATCTTTTGGAAAATAGTCTTTTGTTATTGTTGTTCCAAATATTATTTTGCCTGAATCTGGTTCTACTTCTCCTGCTATTATTTGAAATAATAATGTTTTTGCAATTTCGTTATCAGCTAGAAGCAAAATTTTATCATCTTTTTTTACTGTAAAAGATACATTATCTAATATCTTTTCACCATCAATTGACTTGGTTATGTTTTCTACTGTTAATATGTCTTTTCCTGGCTCTCTATCTGGTTTAAAATCTATATATGGATATCTTCTATTAGACGGTTTTATTTCTTCTAGCTCTATCTTTTCTAGTGATTTCTTTCTTGATGTTGCTTGCTTTGATTTTGAAGCATTTGCACTAAATCTTGCAATAAATTCTTGTAATTCTTTTATTTTCTCTTCTTTCTTCTTGTTTTGCTCTTTTGCTTGTTTTAATGCAAGTTGGCTTGATTCATACCAGAAATCATAGTTTCCTGGATATACTTTTATTTTTCCAAAGTCTACATCTGCTATATGTGTACATACTTTGTTTAAGAAATATCTGTCATGTGATACAACTATTACAGTATTTTCAAAATCTATTAGGAAATCTTGAAGCCAGTTTATGCTTTTTAAGTCTAAGTCGTTTGTAGGCTCATCTAGTAAAAGTACATCTGGATTTCCAAATAGAGCTTGAGCAAGTAACACTTTTACTTTATCTTTTGCTTCTATTTCTTTCATTAATTTATAATGTAATTCTCCTGGGATTCCTAAATTATTAAGAAGTGTTGAAGCATCTGCTTCTGCGTTCCATCCGTCAAGTTCAGCAAATCTTTCTTCTAGTTTTGCTGCTTTCATTCCGTCTTCTTCAGAAAAATCTGGTTTTGCATATATTGCGTCTTTTTCTTTCATTATGTTATATAATTCTTGATTACCCATTATAACTGTGTCTATTACACTATATTCTTCATAAGCAAAGTGGTCTTGTTTTAGAACTGATAGTCTTTCTCCTTTTTCTAAAGAAACTTCACCTTTGCTTGGTTCTATCTCTCCTGATAATACTTTTAAAAAGGTTGATTTTCCTGCTCCATTTGCTCCTATTATTCCATAACAATTTCCTTTTCCAAATCTTATATTTACATCTTCAAATAAGACTCTCTTTCCAAATCTTACTGTTACTCCTGTTGCAACTAGCATTTATCTTTCCTCCTTATGTCAATGATGTAATATTATATAATAGTTTTAGACTTATTTCAAGGTCAAAAGGCTTTTTGTATTGACTTAATGCTAAAATGATTGTAAAATAATTATACATGAGTTTTAAAAGGGTAGGTGAATAAAGTCATGATCAAGATTTATAATACAGATATAAATACTGGTAAAACAACTAAAATTGATGAATTTATAAAAGGAGCATGGATTAGTCTGACAAATCCATCAGATGAAGAAATACGAAAAGTCTGTAGTAGTATAAATATTCAAGAAGACTTTATTCGTTATTCTTTGGACTTAGAAGAACAGGCCAGAATTGACCAAGAAGATGATGATTCTACTGTACTCTTCGTTGTAGATACCCCAATTATTGAAAAATCTGAAGATTCTTCTTTATATACAACTATGCCTCTCGGAATGATTGTTGTTAGAGATGACTATTTTATAACAGTATCATCTTGTTCGAATAAAGTAATAGAAGATTTTGAAAAAAATAAAGTAAAAAATTTTGCAACTTATAAAAAAAGTCGTTTTCTTTTGCAAATTCTTTATTCAAATGCTTCATATTTCTTAACTTATTTAAAGCAAATTAATAAAGAATCTGAAAATGCAGAGTCAAGATTAAAAAACTCTATGAAAAATAATGAGCTTTTAAAACTACTTAGCATAGAAAAGAGCTTGGTTTACTTTTCAACTTCTTTAAAGGCTAATGAAATAGTCATGGAAAAAACAATGCGTGGTAAAATTCTTAAATTATATGAAGAAGATGAAGACTTGCTAGAAGATGCAATTATTGAAAATAAACAGGCAATAGAAATGGGCAAAATTTATAGTGATATTTTAAGTGGAACTATGGATGCTTATGCTTCTTTAATTTCAAATAACCTAAATGGCGTAATGAAATTTTTAGCATCAATAACTTTGGTTATTGCTGTTCCAACTATGATTTCTAGTTTCTGGGGAATGAACTTAAATGTTCCTTTTGAACATAATGCATTGGGATTTCCAATAATGATTACTATTTCTGTCATACTTACTTTAATAGTTTCATGGTGGCTAAAAAAGAAAGATATGTTTTAAATATATAATTAAAGGAAGATGATATATTCCATCTTCCTCTTTATTTTTAAATTTATTCTTGCATAATTGTATTTGTTTCTTGATTTGTTTCTCCTTCCTTTGTTATTGGTTCTCCCAATACGCTTTCTATATTTTCAAGTTCTTTCTTTAATGTGTTATATAAGCTTGAGCTAATTTTACTTGTATCTCCACTTTCATACTGTGTTATAGCTGACCTTATATCTATTAGTTCATATCTATTTGCTGAACCAGCACCTCTATCATAGCAATATACTGGTACATAATCTACACTGTCAATAGATATTTTTCCTGTTTCTCCGTCTTTTGTAATCTCTATATCAAGTATTGCTGTGCTCTTTGTATGTTCTTTAACTTGTCCTGATATGAAATTTCCGAAGTGCATATACAACAAATACTTCTTTTTCAGTTCCATCTGCTAATGTAATTGTTCTTTTCTCCATTGGTTCAACAACGTGAGGATGATTTCCGATTATTATATCTACTCCATTCTCAAATAATAAGTTTGCAAGTCTTTCTTGTTCACTATTTTGTTTTTGTACATACTCAACGCCCCAGTGCATACTTGCACATATTACATCTACATTTTGTTCTTTTGCTAAATTTATTTGTTCTAGTATTAAGTCCTCATCTATTAAGTTTACTAAATATTCTTTTCCTTCTGGTACTGGTATTCCATTTGTTCCATAAGTAAAAGCAAGAAATGCTATTCTTATTCCATTTACTTCTTTTACTAGTATTGTATTTTGTTCTTCCTCACTTCTATATGTTCCTGTATGGTCTATTCCAATTTCGTCTAATGCATCTAATGTAGAAATAACACCACTTGAACCTTTGTCCATGCTATGGTTATTTGCTGTTGATAATACATCTATTCCTATATTCTTTACAGCAACTCCGAAGTTCTGCTGGTGAGTTAAATGTAGGATATCCGCTATAGCCTCTATCCTCTCCTGCAAATGTTGTTTCTAAGTTTCCGTATTGCAATATCCGCTTCTGTTATATATTTTGCTACATTTGTAAATACAGATGAGAAATCATACTCTTTTGTTTCCGAATTATATGCAGCTTTAAAATTTGTACTATGACACATTATATCTCCTGTTGCGACTAGATTTATAGTTATATCTTCTGGTACAATTACTTCTTGTTCTTCTGCTTCTACTGTATTCCCTACTTCTATATTCCTGTTATTATCAATAATTTTACTTATTCCAAAAATCGCTAAAGCAATTATTAATATTAGTAATATTACTGCTAATGCTATTCTTCCATAATTGGGATGTGTTTTTCTTCTTCTCGTTTTTCCTCTCATTTTTATCTCCTTTTACTATTTTATTTAATTTATATTTATAAATTATATCAAATGTCGATGTAAAAAGTCTACAATATCTCCTAAAGATATTGAATTTTATAATATTTTTTTATATAATATCTGTAAAATCTTATTGAATCTTGTTTTCAGAAGATTATTATTTTTTATAAAAGGAGCTGTTTGCGTATGGATACTAAAAATGTTTTAGTTAAAGAATTATTTAGAAATACTGACCTATATGATGAAAAAGATGTTCAAATTTCCGGTTGGGTTAGAACTATTCGTGATTCTAAGAATTTTGGTTTTATTGAAATAAATGATGGAAGTTTCTTCAAAAACATTCAAGTTGTTTTTGATAATAACTTATCTAATTTTGAAGATATAAAAAAACTTTCAATAAGTTCATCTATTATTGTTGTAGGTACTCTTGTAAAAACAGAAAATGCAAAACAACCTTTTGAAATAAAGGCTAAAAATATACAAATTGTAAATCAAGCAGATTTAGATTATCCTCTTCAAAAGAAAAAACATTCTTTTGAATATTTAAGAACTATTAGTTACTTACGTCCAAGAACAAATACTTTTAACGCTGTATTTAGAGTTCGTAGTGTGCTTTCTTATGCAATTCATAAGTTTTTTCAAGAAAAAGGATTTGTATATGTCCACACTCCAATAATTACAGGTAGTGACTGTGAAGGTGCTGGTGAAATGTTTACAGTAACTGCTATGGATATGGATAATCCTATTAAAACAGAAGATGGAAAGGTTGATTTTTCACAAGATTTCTTTGGTAAACCTTCTCACCTTACTGTTAGTGGACAACTAGATGTAGAAACTTTTGCGCATGCTTTTAGAAATGTTTATACATTTGGTCCTACTTTTAGAGCTGAAAATTCTAACACAGTAAAGCACGCAGCAGAATTTTGGATGATAGAGCCTGAAATTTGTTTTGCTGATTTAAAAGATGCTATGGATTTAGCTGAAGAAATGATTAAATATATTATTTCTTATGTGCGTGAAAATGCACCAGAAGAAATGGCTTTCTTTAATCAATTTATTGATACTAATTTATTTGAGAGATTAGACAATGTCGTTAATTCTGATTTTGCTAGAATTTCTTACACAGATGCTGTTAAGGAATTAGAAAAGGCAAATGATAAGTTTGAATTTCCTGTTTCTTGGGGAACTGACCTTCAAACAGAGCATGAAAGATACTTAAGTGAAAAACTTTTTGGTAAACCTGTTTTTGTAACAGATTATCCAAAGGAGATAAAAGCTTTCTATATGAAATTAAACCCTGACGGAAAAACTGTTGCAGCTTGTGACCTTTTGGTTCCTGGCATTGGAGAAATCATTGGTGGAAGCCAAAGAGAAGATGATTTTGATAAACTATCAAATCGTATACATGAACTTGGGCTAAATGAAAAAGATTATTGGTGGTATTTGGACTTGAGAAGATATGGAAGCTGTGTGCATAGTGGTTATGGACTTGGTTTTGAAAGAATGATGATGTATTTAACTGGTATGCAAAATATTCGTGATGTACTTCCTTTCCCAAGAACACCAAAGAATTGTGAATTTTAAAATAATAACTAATAAAAATTTCCGGTCGTTTGGGACGGTTCTGAATGACCGAAAATTAAAAAAATAAAATTTTATAAAATTATCTGCCAATGGGGACGGTTCCAATGTCATCAGTTTAAGAAATACTGTAACAGATATTTAATAAAATTGTTACAGTAT
>CALWZW010000020.1 GCA_944386135.1 uncultured Clostridia bacterium
CAAACTCTCAAATTATTTTTTATTTTTGAGTTTTTCTAACTCTTTTATTTCTTCATTATTTTTCTTACTTCATGTATTTTTCAACATACATTTCCGCTTGGTCTCTTAAAGGATTTTTTGTTTACTTTTCAATGTACTTTTTTATTTTTTTACTCCGTAACTCACAGAGCTTTTTTATTATACATTTTTCATATTCAATTGTCAATAGTTTTTTTGAATTTTTTTAAATTTTTTTGAAGAATTTTTTGTAAATAAAAATTATATCTCCAAATGTCTGTTTTTGTCAGACATTTGGAGTACGCTTCTCGTGTATTTTTCATCATTTATTCGCAGATTTTCAACATAGCTTCTTTTAATTCTTCTAGTTCTTTATCTGCACTTTCCATAGTTTTTTCTTTAACTCCCATATAGAATTTTATTTTTGGTTCTGTTCCAGAAGGTCTTACACAGCACCAAGCATCATTCTCTAGTGCAAAGTATAACACATTTGATTTTGGAAGTGTAGTTGTTTTTTCTTTTCCGTTTTTTAAATCTTTTATTGTTTTATTTTGATAATCTCTTATCTCTTCTACTTTGAATTTTCCTACATTTTCTATTGTAGTATTTCTTAATTTCTCTATTATCTGTTTTATCTTTTCTTTTCCTTCTATTCCCTTTAAAGTCATAGTTGCAAGTGTTTCTCTATAATATCCATATTTTTCATATATTTTTATCATTTGTTCCCACAAAGTTAATCCTTGTTTTTTATAGAAAGCTGCTGCTTCGCAAAGTAACATTACGGCAACTATTGAGTCTTTATCTCTTGCATGTGTTCCTGCTAAGCATCCATAACTTTCTTCAAATCCGAATAAATATTCATAAGATTTATTTTGTTCAAATAGTTTTATTTGTTCTCCTATATATTTGAACCCTGTTAAAGTTTCTATTAGTTTAATGTTATATTCTTTTGCAATAGCAGCTGTCATATTTGATGATACTATTGTAGTTACAATTGCACCATTTGAAGGTATTAGATTTCTTTTCTTCTTTTCTGATAATATGTATTCTGCAATTAGAAGAGCTGACATATTTCCTGTAAATGATACATATTCATTTGTCTTAGGGTCTATTGCATAAACACCTAGTCTATCTGCATCTGGGTCTGTAGCAAGAACTACATCTGCTTTTTTCTCCTTTGCAAGTTTTAATGCAAGCTCAAAAGCTTTTGGATCTTCTGGATTAGGATAACTAACTGTTGGGAAATCTCCATTAGGTAATTCTTGTTCTGGAACTACATATACATTCTTGAATCCTATTTCTTTTAATATCCTTCTTGCAGGTATATTTCCTGTTCCGTGTAATGGAGTATATACAATAGTCATATCATCAGCCATTTCTTTTACTATATCCATATTTAAAGATTGTTTCTTTAGTTCTTCTATATATCTGTCATCTACTTCTTTTCCAATTGTATGATATAAACCTTTTTCTTCTGCTTCTTTTCTATCCATTTGCTTAATTTCAGCATAATCTGTTACATTATTTACTTCTTCAATTATTTGTTTATCCTTTGGTGGAACTATTTGTGCTCCATCTTCCCAATATACTTTATATCCATTATACTCTGGTGGGTTATGACTTGCTGTTACAACTATTCCTGCAATACAACCTAGTTCTCTTACCGCAAATGATAATTCAGGTGTTGGTCTTAATGAGTCAAATCTATATGTTTTTATTCCATTTGCATTTAAGCAAAGTGCTGCCATTTCACTAAATTCTTTAGACATGTGTCTTGAATCATAAGCAATTGCAACACCTCTTGCTTGTCCTTTTTCTTTTATTATAAAATTTGCAAGTCCTTGAGTTGCTTTTCCAACAGTATAAATATTCATTCTGTTTGTTCCAGCTCCTATTATCCCTCTAAGTCCTGCTGTTCCAAATTCTAAATCTTGATAAAATCTCTCTTTTATTTCTTTATCATTTCCTTTTAGTGCTATTAATTCTTTTCTTGTATTTTCATCGAATACTGGATTATTGCACCATACTTCATATTTTTCTAAATAATCCATATTAATCTTCCTTTCTAAAATAAATTTATCTAAAAATTTTAATGACTAAATTAATTATTTGGTACAATTTTTATGCTTGTACTTTCTTCATCATTTACATATACATCAAAATATTTTGTATCAATATTAGCTTTTTCTGCTCCATATATCTTTCCGTCAAATTCTGTATAAACTATAATTGCAACATCTTCATCTGATGTATCAATTTCTATTTCTTTTAATTCATCTATTTTTATATAATCGCTAATTACTTGTGTAAAAAAGTTATAATCTGGCAAGTAATATGCATATACCTTATCATAATCCAATTTTAAAAATTTTGCAATCTCTATATAATCATTTTCTGTTTTTAGCCCATTTCTTGTAATATTTGAGCAACAAACCGTTACTGATAAACTCGTTAACAATACCGTTACCGCTCCGATTACGAGAATATTTGTATAATTACTTATCAATTCATGTCCACTTTTATGAATAATTTTACAAGTAATAATTATAAATCCTATTATAATTATTACAGTCGAAAATCTAAATGTCAAATCTAATAATTCTAATATTATCAAAAAATAACCGGTCAATTACTGTTGATCTTCTATTATCTGCCATAGTATAGTACATAGTTAAATATATTAAAATTATCAGATATGTAATAATCGTTGCTTTATTTATTTTTAATTGCTCTTTTGGGCATTTAAAAAACATTAATAAATATGGTATAAAAAATATTGCTAAATATCTAAAACAAACTTTACTTGGAAATAGTTTTCCACCTTCTTCTGGTATAAATACTATTGCCGAAACTTCAACTATTGCAAATATTGCTTCTAATGTAATTAATTTTATAAATTTTTTATCTTCGTCTTTATAATATTTTAATTTTGTCAAAGGTATCATTACTGGCAAAATTCCCATACTAAACAATGAAAATACAATATAGCAAAATATACCATACATAAAAGAAGCTATTTTAGGTATATCTATTGGGAATATGCTAAATATCTGTGTTTCGTAGTGGTTCGTACCTTCACTAAAATTATTTATTGCATAGATTGCTAGTAATCCAAGTAAAACTAATATTGCAAATATTAACCCTTGTATTATTATTTTTCGTATAGATTTATATTTCTTATCTCTTACTGCTTCTACAAAGGAAAATAGAAAATATGCCATTGGAAACACTATTGTGTATGACTTTGTAAAAAATAGTAAAACAAATAGTATAATTATTGTAATATCTTGTTTGGTTGTCTTTTCATCTTTCCTTTGTAGTTTTGCATATGTAAAATATGAAAGCCATAAAAACAATGGATAACTTAAATTTTCTTGTATCAAATACATTCCTGATATCATCTCTGGAAGTATTACTGTTATTGCTGCGATTATCATTGCTCTAGTTTTGCTTTTTAATATTTCTTTGCTTAGTAAATATGCTGGAAATATACTTGATACGACTAGCATAATTCCTATCATTCTCATTAGAAATGTTATATTTTCTGGAGAATATAAAAAATATGCTACAGATATAATTATTGGGTATAATACACAGCTATAATTTATAATTTCGTATCCTCTTGAAAAATTGTGTTCAAAAAAGAACGCTCTTGCCATATTTACATACAGTTCTTCATCATTTTTTAAAAACATTGCATTCGTCATTCTGCTCGCAATAATTCCATAAAATAAAACAGCAAATAAAAATATAAATATAACGCATAACTTTGTATGTTTTTCTATTATTACTTTTAACTTTTCATATATAGCTTTCATTAATTTTTCCTTTTATTTTTTATGATTTAAGCATTTTCTTTTTTTCTTTTATCAAATTGGTATAAAACTATTATACCTACTCCAAATACTAATATTATTGCAGACATAGCTCCACCAACATAATAAGGTATTTGTCTTAAAGCAAATATTATGATTGATATTGGTATTAGCATTAATAATTTTTTCCAAATTTTATCTATTACAGATATTTTACTTGCTACAAACTCATTTATTGTTATTGCTACAACTGCACTGTTAATCATCATAAGTACAACATATAACATTAATGCCGTAATTGATACTGCTACACCTATTGTTGTAAATAACAATGCAATCATTATTAAAGGAAGTAATATTGTAAATGCTGCTCCTATAGCTGCTGCAAGCAATCCTTTTGTTGAAAGATATTCTTTTGACTTTTCTATAAATTTAGGGGCTAAGAATAATAATGCTCCATAAATAATTATTGTATATATTGTATTTTCAATTCCATCATAAATATAATTACTAATTATATCTGTATTTTCTTCCTCTTTTACTTCTGTATAATTTATTTCTCCATTTATTGTTGCTTTTTCAATATTTTCTATAACCCTTATTGATGTATAATTCATATTTCTTCCTAGATATAAACAATTGTCTCCGTCTTTATATACAGAAATATTATTTCCAGCTATGTCAATATCTCTTCCTACTGCTCCGTATAAATATGCTGTATTAGCAGTAATTTTTGCATCCCTATAAATTGTTCCTTCTTTTGTTAATGAAACCTCATTAGCTGCTAAATATACATCATATGCAAATCCTGACATATTAATCTTATCTGCATAAGCAAAAATATGATTTCCTATATATGCATCTTGTTCAATTGTAAGAGTTGAGCAAAACACAAATAATGAACCATTTATTCTTCCTGTTATTTCTACATCTTGCCCAAAAACAAATACATTTCCATCTACATTTTTATCCATAACATATGTTGATTTATTATAGTCATCTTCGTCATTGAAAAAGATATATAAATCCCCATAATATATATCCTCTTCCTCTTTATTTGTATTTTCATCTGCATTTTCAGATGTAGTTACAACATTGTTTTCATTACTTCTTGTTTCTAGTGCTAATACATTTGTAGTCATAAAAACTAATAATATAGAAGCTAAAACAGATATTATAATAAATATTTTTAATTTGTTTTTCATCTATTTCCTCCTTTAAAATGAAATATAGCTATATAATATCTTTTATCATATTTTTTGTCAATATAATTTTAGAAATTTATTTCATAAGAAAATTGGACGTTAGCGGAAGCAAAGCTTCCGACGTCCACATGTGCGTTTTGCTTCGCAAATACGCATAGCCCAAGGAAAATTAACCTTGTTGTATAGAAAAATCTGACGATTTTTTCTATACAATAAAGAATGGCGGGCCGGAGAACCCAGCCCGCCATCTGCGGAGGTATTACATTACACCTGTTTTAGTACAGGCATGCGTAGCCGAATTCACGGCTGTCGCTCTCGTAAATCGGATAGTCCAACTTGCGAAGGACATCCAACACGCTCTCTTTTCCAGGCATGCCTGCCCAGAAGAAGAAGAAATTGTGCTCATGGAGACGGATTGCCTCACAGAGCTCGGATACTGCAATTCTCATTGCAGTAGTTTCCCCATTTTCATGGAGAATAACATTGGAAGGTTCAACGCCTTCACGCATCATTTCCAATGCCTTTTCCCGGTTCACTAACATATAATTACCTCCTTGTTTACCGGATTGTAATTATATTATAGCACTTTTATATATACTTTGTCAAAATAGATTATTCATCTATATGTGTCCTCATTGAACACATTCTTGCATAAAGAATAGCGGGCCGGAGAAACCGGCCCGCCATCGCGGAGGTGTTAGCGCTTAGCTCATGCAGCTTTAGTACAGCACCGCATTTCCGAAGCCACCTTCGGAGAATACGGGGTAGCCAAGCTGCCTCAGCTCAGCCTTTACTGCTTCCACCCCGTCGAGCGAATCGATGAAGTGGAAAAATGTGTGTTCCTGATCACGAATCGCAACCAAGAGACTGTCGACGGCTTTCACCATCGCTTCACTCTCGCCATCTTCATGGTAAACATACTTCGACGGATCGATTTTGTCCATCATGAGTCGAACAGCGATATCTTTCTTTACCAGCATTTTTTATACCTCCTATCTACTGGTATTGTATATTTATTATATCACTTTACCTGATTTATGTCAAATTCTAATGTTCATACATTGTTCCTATATCTTTTCTATAATTTAATATACTATCCACATTTCCATTTAATGCCTTATACACCTTTTCTCTTGCTTCTTCCATTGTGTTTGCTTTACAAACTGCTGCAAATAGTCTTGAATTTCCTACACTTTCATAGTTGTTTCCTTCTATTTGTTTACTACTTGCGAAGTATATCTTTACACCTTGTTTTTCTATCTCTTCTCTATTTAGTGTAAATTTGCAAGGTTCTTTTGATGAACTAATTGCATAGTTTGGACTAACAACATATACTGTAAAAGTATTAATTTTTTTGAATTTACAATTTTCTTTACTTAATGTTTGTTTTTGCATATTATCAAATAGTTCTGTAAATGGTGTTTCTATCGCATTTAATATATTTAAAGACTCTGGATCTCCAAATCTTGCGTTAAATTCTATGAATTTTATACCGTCTTTGCACTTAAAGAATCCACCATATATAACTCCATTAAATTCTAGAGAGTCTTTGTTTATATATTCTATTGTTCTTTTCATTAAATCTGCACATATATTTATATCTTCTTCTGTTAAGAATGGAAGTAAGCCATTATCAAATCCTAAGCATCCCATTCCTCCTGTTCCTGGTCCTTTATCTTCGTCGAATCTATAAGGATAGTCAAAAGTTGTTGGTGTTACTACTAAATTTTTGCCGTCTGTAAGACCTGTAACTGTAAATTCTCTTCCTTCAACTTTATCTTGTACTATTACTTTTCCAGCTCCTTCTAAGCATGATTTTGCATATTCAAAGCCCTCTTCTTTTCCTTTAAAATGTACTCCACCAACTTTTACACCTTTTCCTCCAGTTAGTCCTTCTGGTTTTATTACAAAATTATCATCTTTGTATGTATCTATTATTTTTCTTAACTCATCTACATCTGTTACATTATAATTTTTTATTACCATTTCTGGTGCAAGTTTTTCAACTATATCTAGTGCATAAGTTTTACTCCATTCTATTTTTGCACCTTTTGATGTTGGTCCAAATGTTTTTAAACCTAAGCTTCTTGCTAAATCTATTAATCCATCTTGTAATAAATTATCACTACTTATTACACAATTTTCGATTTTTTCTTCTTGGATAAACTTCTTAACTAATTCCTTATCAAATGGATTTCCTATAATATATTTTCCGTTAGATGCTTGTACATATTCTGCTATTGAAGGGTTTTTATATGGCATTATAGAGTATAGGCTATTTCCTTTTGATATATATTCTGCAAGTACTGCTTCCCTTCCACCATTTCCCAATAATAAACATTTTTCCATTTTAACCTCCATTTGAGCTATTTTCGCTCTAATAAAATTTATTAATTATTTTCTTGACTTATTTTTTACTATTTCTCCTATATCTGTTAGACTTTTATTGTATTGTGATTCTATTCTTTTTTGTGTTATTATCATTTTTATTGCAAAATATATTAAAAATACTATGCCAGCTGATATTAATAAAGTTCCATAGTTTGAATAATATATTGAATAAAAATATATTAAGTAAAGCGTAAATATTGCAATTACCATTACTTCTACTCCATGTAGCCATAAGCCTCCATTGTCTTTTTTATATCCAAATTCAAATATGAGTATAGTTGCAATTAGCAGTATAACAGAGAATACTTTTAAATCCATTATATATGTATCTGTTGGAATATTAGTCATTCCAATGTTAAGAGCCGCTAAATATATCATAATTATTGCTACTATTACCATATTTTCAAACACTTTTGCATTTATTTTCTCTTTTACTGATTTTGGTATCTTCTTTTTTTCTTCAATTATTTTCTCAATTTGTTCAATATTCTTTTTTTGTTCTCTTTTCATTTTAATCACTTTCCTTTCTCAATGCACAAATCAGGTTGGAAAAGAATTGTGCAATTATTTTTCAACCTTCTTTCCTTAATACTTATAAATCCGCCGTAAATCAAATTATGGCGGATTTAATTTTAGTAAATTATTTTTGTAACTATTAAAAATTTTAATAAAACTTTTCTTTTTAATATACTTTAAATTTGAAAAAAAAGCAAGTAATACTAGGCAATTCAAATCAAAAAAGCGGAAACGTACTGATGTACGTTGAGCATTTTTTGTATTTGAATTAACGAAGTAGTACGCCGCTTATTTTTCAAATTTAAGCTCTAGGGTGAGCTTTTTTATAAATATTCTGTATAGTTGCATCTTGAAATTGCATATATATTTGTGTTGAAGATATATCTGAATGTCCAAGCATTGTTTGGATTGCTTTAAGGTCTGCTCCATTTTGTAAAAGATGTGTTGCAAATGAATGTCTTAAAATGTGTGGTGTGATTTCTTTTGTTATATGTGCCTGTTCCTTATAGTATTTAACTATTTTCCAAAAACCTTGTCTTGTTAGTCTTTGTCCGTTTGTGTTAACGAACAATGCTGTAACATTATCATCTTTTATTAATATATTCCTTGAATTTTCAATATAATCTTTTAATGCTTTTAATGATAGTGAACCTAGAGGTATATTTCTTGTTCTTTCTTTTCCTTTGCAAGTCACAAATCCTTCTTCTAGGTTTACATCATCAATATTTAAAGATATTATTTCTGTAACTTTCATTCCTGTAGCATATGCAAATTCTAGCATTGCTTTATCTCTTATGCCTTTTAAATCTACATTTTTTGGTTGTTCCAATAATAATTCCACTTCTTGAGATGTTAGAACCGATGGTATTCTCTTTTCTATTTTAGGAGATTGTATCCCTTCTGTAGGATCTCTTTTAACTTTTTTTATTCTTAACAAATATTGATAAAATGATCTAATAGATGCTAAACTTCTTGATATTGTTGAACTCTTTTTTCCTATCTCATTCATATGTTTTAAATAATCTTTTATTATTTCTTCATCAACTTTTAAGAAATTTATTTTATTTTCTTCAACATAACTTTCATATTGAAGAATATCTCTTTTATATGATTGTAATGTGTTTTGTGATACTTTTTTATCATTTTCAATAAAGTTTAAGAAATTTTTGATTTGTTTTTGCATTGTCTCTCTCCTTACTATTTTATTGATATTTTTATTAACATAAGATATATATGTTATATCAAATTACTTCAAAATTGTAAATAGATTTTTCCAAATTTCACAAAATATTTATGGTTGACATAAATATTTTTGAGGATATGTATGTTTCTGTCAAAGATGCTACACATAGCAGTATACTTACTATTGCGCAAAAGCATGTATGCCTGAATATTTCCAGTTTTATGTTATCGCGTCTTTTGTCTTTCATTATGGATTTATACAATCTTATTCCGGCTTATTGCTATTGCAAAAATTGCTGGAATAAATATTATATTTTGTAATAGCATAGATGAAAAGATAAAAATAATTCCATTTTTTATTCCTAAAGTTGCAATTATACTTGATACACTATATCCCAAGCAAAACCCCCTAAAACATACAGCTCCATATACAACAAATATTCCAATAACTGTAAGTCCAGCAAACCATAATAATAACGCAAGAGATAGATTTTTATTTATTGAACTTATAAATAGCTTTGTATAATCTATACTTGCATTATCTTTTGTTTTATCTATAAAACTATTAATATAATTACTTATCTCTTCTCCCTGTGCTTCACTTACATTATTTATGAATAATACTCCAAGTATTACCCCTACTAAGAATACTATTGTTATTATAAAATAGTTTTTTATATTATTTCTTATGTGTGTTTGAATTAATCCTGTTTTTGTATATTCTCTTGATTTTCTCGTTCTTTTGTTTTGCATTACACATACCTCACATATTGTTTATAATTTTCTTAATCAATGTTTATGTAATACAATTTAAAATAGAACTATATTTTTAATTATTTGTTACCTTGCCATATACTCCTCCACCACCTGCTGATATCTTTAAATTTCCCTCTTTTGCGGCTATTATATTCTTTGCAATTTTTTCTCCGCAAACTGCCTCTATATCATCAAATGACAACTTATGAAGTACATTCATTTCAGTATCGAATTTATTTAATAATTTTTCTATTGTTTTTCCTCCAAGTCCTGGTATAAATGATAGTGGTATTTGATATTTATATGGTGGTCTGAATTCAGGACTCTTTGTTTCGTTCTTATCTTTTATAATCTCTATTCGGTCAAGAACTCCCATTGTAATATTTCTGCTATCACATGTGTCACATTTTGTAACAGGTATTTTTCCATCTATTCTTTTTCCGCAAACTTCGCAGTATGTTCTATGATATTTTCCAAGCTTCGGATCTAGTCCATAATTACATACAATTCTTCTTCCCTCTTCATTTTTTATAGCTTTCATAAGTTCTTTATATGTAATATCATTCATTTCAATTTTATTATATTCTCTTGCTATTTTTGGAAGTGAATGTGCATCTGAATTAGTTAAAAATGTTTTCTCTTCTAATTCTGAAATTTGGTCTGCTAAAAAAGTATCAGAACTTAAACCTAATTCTATTGCTGGAATTTTTGAATATTTTTCTTTAAAAATTCTTTCTAATCTTCTTGTACAATTACCATAAAAACTTTTATGAGGCGTAAAGGCGTGTGCTGGTATAAGTACTCCATTATGTTTTTCTACAATATCTACTAAATCATAAGCTGATATATCAGCTCTTTGTGAGCTTAATGTTATATTTTTTATATGGTTTGACATTTCTTTTGAAAATTCTTTTATATCTTTTAAATATGGAAAATAGCATAAATTATGTGCACTTCCTGTTTTTCCTTCTTCTGTTATTTCTGCTGTTTCTATTTCACTTCCTAAAATTATACATAACTTGTCTTTATATATTATTCCGCCATCTTCTAATTCTTTTGCATCACCTAATTTTAAAAACTCTTCTATATCTTCTATTACGTAAGGAGATGCACTATCTATTATTCCTGCTACATTTATTCCTTTTCTATTTACACATTCTTTTGCTATATTTTCAAAATTTAAGCTCCTAGCAGCTGTGATTTTTATTGGCTTGTTATTTTTTGTTCTTCCTATATGTATGTGTAAGTCAGCAAATACTTCGTACATTTTAATGCTCTAAACCCTCTCTCTCACTATCTAAATCTATTTCTCTTTCACTATTTCTTCTCTTTTCATAGCTTTCTCTTATGTCTCTTAAATCTTTTCCTCCATACATGCAATCTATATAGTCTCTAGGGTTTTTAGTAAGTCTTGCCAATGCTATTACATTTAAAACTTCTTTATTAAAATCATGGTCTGATTTATGTACTTCATAACTTCCAAGTACGCTCATGCAGCAACACCTTCTTTCAAATAGATAAATTTTTTAAATTCTTTTAGATATCTATTTCCTACGTCTTTCAAATTTCTATTTTCTAAAAGATTCATTGCTTCATCTATTGGATATCCTTTTCTCTCTGGTCTATCTAACACTAATCCACCAAAATTATCTACTAGTTCTAATATATCACTTTCTTTTTCTCTATCTTCGGTATTCAAGTACCTATTAACTTCTGTGCATATTTTGCAAAATCTTTTTGAAAATCCGAGAGTTGCAAGATATTCTGCACCTTCTACAGCATATCTTTTAATTTTTTCTAAATCATAAGATACTATGTTTTTTTTGCATGCATATAAAAGACAAGCTGTAATTACAAGATTTTTATCTACATCTATATTCATTTGTTCAATAAATAGCCTTGCAAGTTCTGTTTTTAATATAACTGAATTATCAAAAAAGATATTTGCTCTTTTTTGTAAATAGTAAACTATTTCCATTTTCTTAATAAAGTCTTTCTCATTTAAGATATAATCGGCAAATGTATCCATAATTTATCCCCTATACCTTTCTTTAGTTTCTCTTTTTTCCTCAATTGTATTATATTTTATAATATAACTTTTTTCAACAATGTCATAGAATTGTAATATAAACGTACAGAAATTGTAATATTTAGTAAATCAATGTTGCACCTATTATTCCTGCATCATTTCCAAGTGTTGCTAATTTTATTTTAGTTTTTTCTTTCTCCATAGGTATCATAATTCTGCCTAGCTCACATAAAAGTCTATCAAATAGAATATCTTTATAATATACAAAACTTCCTCCTATGCACACTGTATCACTACTACAAATTCTTGCCATATTTGAAATACCAATAGCTAAATATTCTATGTACTCTTCTAATATATCTTCTACCTTGCTTATTTCATCTGAATTTTGTAACAAGTTTAAAATGTCTTTACTTGATAGTTCTTCGTTTTTTAGTCTATTTCTAATTTGAGTTTTTAAAACTTTCATAGAAGCATAAGCCTCATAGCATCCATTTTTACCACAATTACACTTTCTTCCATTTCGTTCTATTATCATGTGTCCTGCACTTCTTATATCTTCCATAAGCTTCCCATGAATAAATACAGCCGTTCCTATTCCTGTTCCAATTCCTAAAAATACTCCGTTATAGCTATCTTTTAAACTTCCATATTCTTTTTCTGCAATTCCTGCACACATTCCATCATTTTTTAGATAAACTGGTTTATCGATTTTTTCTTTTATAATCTTTTCAATATTCAAATCATTTGCTTTTAAATTAGGAGAATGTTCAATACATCCGTTCTTAGGTCTTCCGTGGAAGTGAAACTCCTATAAGTTCTATTGTTCTCAATTCAACAATTTTAGATATATTGTCTATTTCTTTGTATAAGACTTCTTTTATAGTCTCTTTTATATTCTTTTTTTCTTCTTCAGAAAAGTTATATTCATTTTTTCTAAATACTTTACCATCTTGAATTAAACCAATTCCTATATGACTCCCACCCAAATCTATACCTATTCTCATTTTCTTTTTTCCTCTCTTTTTCTAAATTGATGAACTTTAGAAATGTTTTTCATATTTTAATAGAAATAAATAATAATTCAAAATTTATGAATATTTGCGACTGTGAGACTTTTTAAGCTAGAAATTCTTAATTCAAAAAATGAGGGATGTTCACGTAGATTTACGAAGTAAATCTTACAAAGTGAAAGAGGCTCATTTTTTGGAATTAGAATTTCTGTGAAAAAAGTTGAACTTTAGCAAATAAGAATAAATTTTACAGTTGGAAAAGAATTGTGCTTTTGGCTAGGCAAACAAGCAAGAAAACCGGAGGCGTGCTTTTTGCACGTTGAGGATTTTCGCAGTGCAGTTTAACAACGCCAAAACGCAATTATTTTTCAACTGATTTTATTGCATTTCGTGCAAGCTCATCACACCTATTATTAAACTCATTATCACTATGACCTTTTACCTTTATAAAACTTACCTCATGAGGCTTCATTAAGCTTTCTAACTCTTCCCAAAGCTCTCTGTTTTTTACATCTTCTTTTTTAGAATTTTTCCAACCATTTTTTCTCCAGTTTGCAATCCAATGTTGGTTAAAAGCATTAACAACGTATGCACTATCACTATAAATTTCAACAGTACATGGATATTTTAAAAGCTTTAATCCTTCTATCACTGCTGTAATTTCCATAACATTATTTGTTGTATCTTTCTTTCCTCCTGAAATTTCTTTTTTTGTATTTTCATACATAAGTATTGTTCCCCAACCACCTGGTCCAGGGTTTCCAGAGCAAGCTCCGTCTGTATATATAATAACTTTTTTCATAGTTCCTCCATATTTATTGATATAATTTACATAAAAGCATTTGCAATATTTGAACTTTTATGATATTATATCAATAATAATTTTTATTGTAAAGGAAATTAAGGCTGAAAAGTAATCTCCTAATTTCTATAGATTGTGCTTTGAGAAAGGAATGATATAAAAATGGACAATGTTCTAGCTATAATTGGTGAATACAACCCTTTTCATAATGGTCATCTTTACCATTTAGCTGAAACTAAAAAAATTACCAATGCTAATTACTCTATTGCCATAATTTCTGGTAATTTTGTTCAACGAGGAAATGTTTCAATTGTAGATAAATGGGCTAAAACAAAAATGGCTCTTTTAAATGGTATTGATTTAGTACTAGAACTTCCATGCATATATAGCATCTCAAGTGCAGAGAACTTTGCCCTTGGTGCAATAAAGACACTTAATTCTCTTAAAATAGTTGATACTTTATCTTTCGGTTGTGAATTAAATGATATTTCTATTTTAAAAGAATTTGCAAATATTCTTACAGAAGAACCAGAAGAATTTAAGTCTCTTCTATCTCATGAGCTCTCAAAAGGTATTTCATTTCCAAAAGCACGTGAAAATGCTCTTTTAATGTATCTTAATGATATTAGAAAATATGCAAATGTACTATCTTCTCCAAATAACATACTTGCTATAGAATATCTAAAGGCTCTTAATTTGACAAAATCTACTATCGAGCCTCTTGCAATCAAAAGAGCTGGACCTGGATATAATAGTAAAATGATTGTTGATAATTTTGCAAGTGCTACTTCAATACGAGAATTGATTAAGAAAAGAAATCTTTATGCAATGGACAAACTTATGCCAAAAGCTTCTTATGATATTTTAATTGATGCTATAAAGGCAGGTCATTATGTCAGTGGAATTGAAAAGTTTGAAAAAGAAATAATGTTTACATTGAGAAATATGACAGTTGCTGAAATTGCAAATTTACCAGATGTAAATGAAGGATTAGAAAATCTTATTAAAACAGCTGCAAATTCATGCAACAATTTAAATGAATTCATGGGATTAGTAAAATCAAAAAGATATGCTCAGACAAGGATTTTCAGAATTTTGCTTTATGCTCTATTAGGTTTTTCTAAAGAAGATATGGAGAATTCTAAGAAAATTGAACCATATATTAGAGTTTTAGGTTTTAACTCAAATGGGCAAAAAATATTGTCAGAAATATGTCATGCAAATAAAAAACTTCCTGTTGTAACTTCTGTAAAAGACTTTACAACTACATGTAGAAATAGAAAGCTTTTAATGATGCTTGAGAAAGATATTCAAGCTACAAATATTTATACATTAGGTTATGAATATGACTCATATTCTAATTTAGACTATACTACTAAGTTAATAACATATTAAAAAAAGATTTTAAGGAAAACCTTAAAATCTTTTTTTAATATTACTTTTCATTAGTCTTCATCTATAAAATCAAATTCATCTTTAAATTTTTCTTTGAAGATTTCAAATACTTTGTTTAATATTTCTTCATCTTCAACACTTACATAAGATTCTTCGTCATCTGAATCTGTATCTTCAACTTGTAATATAACTACTTCTCCTGGTTCTTCATCATTTTCATCTGTTGGTAATAATATTACATATTCTTCTCCATCTAGTTCTACTAAATCTAGGAATTCAAAATTTACTTCATTTCCTTCCTCATCATTTAGTACTATGATGTTATCTAATTCTTCATCCATTATTAATGTTCTCCTTTCAGATTTTTTATAATTTATATTTATATTGTATTTCTACAATTTTAATGACTTTGTTTTTGTCTATTCATATACATTTCTAAAATATATACCGCAGATATTGTATCTACAATATTCTTTTTTTCTTTACTTGAAACATTTAAAAAATTCATTGTTTTATGTGCTGCAACTGTGGTTAATCTTTCATCAATTGTTTCGATATTTATATTATTAAATTTACATTTTAATTTATGTATGAATTTTTTAGTAATTTCTACTCTTTCGCCATCTGTTCCATCCATATTTTTTGGCATTCCAACCACAAATGTAGAAATATCATACATTTTTAGTAACTCTTCAAGCCTTTTTAGCACTATTTTATCATTTCCATTATGATGTATTGTTTCTAATCCTTGTGCTGTAATATTTAATTCATCTGATATTGCAATTCCTACTCTTGCATCTCCATAATCAATTCCTAATGTTCTCATATTATTCTTCTAGACCAATATATGATTTTACCATTTTCTCAAGTAATTCATCTCTTTCAACTTTTCTTATTATATTTCTTGCATCATTATGACTTGTAATATATGTAGGATCTCCTGATAAGATATATCCAACTATTTGATTTACTGGATTATATCCTTTTTCATCAAGTGCCTTGTAAACTTCTTTTAACACCTCTTTGTATTTTACATTATTCTCATTTTCCACCTTAAAATTCATTGTTTTATCAAAATCCATATTTTTACCTCCTAAATATTATATTAAATTTTATTTATATCATGTTCATCTGCATTCGCAGAATCAAGATATTCCTCTAATTTTTTAAGTACTGCTTCTAATGCAGTTCCTTTATAGTATGTGGTTAGAACAAAGTTAAGTTTTGGGTTTGTTGTTACAATTTTTTTCTTTCTAGTTTTTTTAGATTTTTCATTTTGTTCTTCTGCCACTACGTCTTCGATTTCTAAAGCTTCAACTTCCTTTTTTAAATCGTCTAAAAATTCTACTACACCTTCTATCTCAATACCTGAAAAAGCTATTGCGAATTTAGGTCCCATATATCTAACAAATAAGTATTCATCTGATAGTTTATCTTTAATGTAGTCACAAACATCTATAATCATTTGATTTCCAGTGTCTCTATTTATTTTTTTGTTAGTTTCTTCCAAATTTGTAATTTTAAACATGCATATTGTAGAAGTTGTATATTTATCTATTACTTTTCTTCCTTCTTCATATAGATATTCTGATGTTTGTAAATCTGAATATAAGTCTTTTCTTTTTAAACTTTCTATTATATTCTGATATGTTACTATTCTAAACACTGATATGATATTTTCTTTTACTACTTCTAGAATAGTTGTATCTACATTATCAAAAGCATGCATTCTGCCACTTTCTATTATCCAATATCCTATATACACATTATCTATATATAGTGGAAAAAACATTGCAGATTTTGCTCTTCCAAATTCCATTTTTTGATATGGCAATCTTTCTGAATCGTTATTTACTGTTACATATTTAGGTTTAGCGGTCGTTATACTATCTTTAAATATATCTTCATTTTGTAGATTCCTTAGTGTGTCCCAGTGTTTTTTATCTACATTTGATGCTTTTACTACATATTCTGT
Organism: uncultured Clostridia bacterium; assembly: GCA_944386135.1. Taxonomy (GTDB): domain Bacteria; phylum Bacillota; class Clostridia; order TANB77; family CAG-508; genus JAAWPK01. The sequence goes on from CALWZW010000020.1 coordinate 17,077, forward strand.
GCCATCAAAAACTACTATTGTTGAATATTTTATTGCATATTGTTCAATCAATATATCATTAATTTTAACAATTTTTTCATCCACTGACATGTTATTTCCAACAGTGGTCATAAAATCTTGCAATACATTCAAGCTAGTAACTTTTTGATTTATGTCCTTGAAATTTTTAATTCTTCCGCTTATTATTATATTATATACGAGCAATGCGATTACTATTATTACCAATATTGCTATTACTGCAAATTCCATCGTTTTCCCCTTCCTAAAAATGTCTAAATTTTATTTAAATTGTCTTTTCATCCTGTCTAAAGTACTATTAATATTACTTGTAAAACTACTTGGTTCTCCCTCTTGTGAATTATTTCTATTGGCAAATTTATTATTTTTTGTATAATCTGGTTTGTACTTATTATTAATTAGCGGATACACCATATCAGCTAATTTTTTTAACTCTGACATAAATTGCTTTGAATATCCATTTGTAGTTACCATACAATCTACCATTCCTGATAGATACTTTGCTAATACATCACCATCAAATGATATTGTAATTGCTGGTATTTTATCTTTATCAAATAGGTTTCTCATATATGACATTTCAGGGTCATTATAGCAAGACATTCCTCCAATTATAGCACTTGCATTTAATCCTCTTACCTTCATTGCTTTATTTATTACAACTTTAAGCTTTTCAGGATTTAAAATGTTATTTGATTGTAAATCTCTTAAAAATGCCGTTAATGGTTGTATAGTTAGTATATCCATACTTTGAACTAAATATATTTCTTGTGCTAGTTCAAAATAATCTGTTGGTGTTTGAAAATCACAATCTACTAGTACTAAAGAATAGTTTCTAACTAATGTTGATATAACTGCTTCTATATTTCTTACTTCTACTCTTCTATTTGGTACTGATGTGAAAACTGTTAAATTTTTACTTACTTCTATTCCATCTACTATATTCTGTTCTAGACTTTCTAAGCAGTTTAAAGCTTTTCTTCTTAAAGCTTCTTCATTTCTTGTGTATATATAGTATGAATTTCTATTATTTGTTACATCAAGAATTGCTGTGTTTATTCCTGACTTTGAAAGTAAATCTGCTAGATTGTTTATCAAAAATGATGTTCCACATTTTGATGTACCAACAAATGCTACTACTTTTTTATCTTTTGAAAGTAATCTTGTAAGATTTGCACTTTCTCTAGGAATATTAACATTCTGTACATAATTTTCTTCTGGTCTTTGCCTATTTTGATTAAATGAATTCTGACCTCCTAGATTAAATAAATTCATATCTGAATTAGTATCTTCTTCTTCAAATCCTGGGAGAGTATTCTCTTCTATCTCATCAAAACCTGGTAATGTATTTTCCTCTATTTCGTCAAATCCTGGTAATGTGTTTTCACTTGTATCTTCTTCAGGTTCTTCTTTAACTTCTTCTGGCTCTACTACTTGTTTTTTAGGTCTACCTCTTCTCTTTGGCTTTACTTCTTGCTCTTCTAATACAGGTGTTTCTACTTGTTTCTTAGGTCTGCCTCTACCTTTCTTTACTGGTTCTACTTTAGTTACAGTTTCTTGCTTTGGTTCATTTTCTTCATCAAGTATATTTGAAAAAGCATCTTGTTCCGGTTCTTGAGGCATATATTCTGTTTCATTTATCTGAGATGAAATTGGCTCTTGCCCTATCTGTTTTCTTGTAAGTTTCTTAACATTATCTTTATTAACAGCAGAAGGTATTACAACAGGTTTTGTAGGTCTTCCTTTAGTAGAATTTGTCTCAATAAATCCTATTTTTAAATCGTTTTTCTTTTCTTCTTTAGCTTGTGGCTTTTTATATGTTCCTTCGCCAAATGTCATAATTGATTGGTATTTAGGTGATTCAGCTTCAAGCACTGCTTTTACTCCTATTGGTAAAAACTTAGTTATAATTCTAAGTTGTGCATCATTATATTGTGCAGCAATATTATTAAAGCTTTCTACATATCTTTCTGTATTCTTCCCTAACTTTTTATAATGTGTCAATATATTTTGTATTTCTGTTTCACTTACACTATCTTCTGATTCCGCATGATATGACACTTCGTCTGTTTCTATTTTATAATATACTTTTGCTTCTTTCTTTGTACGTGGCTTGTTTAAAAGTTTACAAACTTCTGGAATTGTTCTATCATTACCAAGTAATGCATTATATATTCCTATTGAAAATAATTTTGATAATAAATTGTCTGCTTTTGAACGTCTGTCTGCAGCTATAAATATTATTGGAATATCTTCTCCTCCTGGTCCTATAGCCTCATCACTTATTTTATCCAATTGTTCAAATAAAAACTTGTCTATAATATCAAAATTATTGTTTGTATATGGTTCTAGGTCTTCTCCTATTACAACCCTATCATAAGTTTGATCCCTTTGTAGTTCTTTAATTATTGCATTAAAATAATAAACATTCTTACCAGATATTATTTCTCTATATTCTTTTTGATATAATTTTATAATAGATTCTGATATATTTTCATTATTAACAGCAAATAAAACTTTCATTTGTTAACTCCTTCCAAAACCTTTTATTACAATAACAAATACAAGTGGTAGCACTTGTGCTATAACAAACAATGTAATAAAAGCTATCATAGTATAAAAGCCCTTATACCTTACATCTAGCTTTCTAATACCAATTACATATTGATATATTGCACTTATTACTATGCCTAAAAAACAAAATGGAATACTGAATACTCTTATTTTATTTAGTATAAATGCTGTAAATCCATAAGTTTCTGAGCCATAATCTTCTACATAATCCTCTAGTTCTTGTTTTTGGTCTTCTGATATTTGAATTAATTCACTAGTTGCATCTGAGTTCAAGATTTCTTCTGTTGCAAAAACTGGGCTTACATAGAGTCCTATAATTGCTAATGCTATTACTACTAAAACTACTACTTTTTTCATTTCTAGTTCCCTTCTATTTTAATATATTTTTAGATAGTATGTGTTTCCATACTAAATATTTATACGAATGTTACAATTCACTGTATTTATATATTGCAAATTCGCTTCTTGGTTTTAAATTTACATATAATATCATACAATACTATTAAAAAAATATCAAGCTATTTTTGGTAATTTTTTCTTATCAAATCTGAAATTTAATCTACTATATTTCTATCTTTCCATTAAATTTCTTTTCTATTGTTTTTTTTAATAAAATATTCTCTTTTTTTCCTAAATCCGGGTCATTTTGAATTATTTTCAAAGACAAATTTTGTACTCTTTTTAGTATTCCCATATCTTCAAAAAGATTAGCGACTTTAAATTCAGGTATTCCATGTTGCTTTGTTCCGAAAAATTCTCCTGAGCCTCTTAGTTCCAAGTCTTTTTCAGATATAACAAATCCGTCATTTGTCTCTTGCATAACTTTCATTCTTTCTCTTATATTATCGGATTTTCCTTGATATTTCAGTATGCAATATGATTTATATTCTCCTCTTCCAACTCTTCCTCTTAACTGATGAAGTGTTGCAAGACCAAATCTTTCTGCATTTTGAATTACCATTATACTTGCATTTGGTACATTTACTCCAACCTCTATAACTGTTGTTGATATTAGAATATCTATATCACCATTTTTAAATTTTTGCATTATATCATCTTTGTCTTTTTGTTTTAGTTTTCCATGTATATACTCTACTCTAAATTCACTAAATACATTATTTTTATAATTTTCAAATAATTGCAATACTGACTTTGCATCAATCTCTTCATTTTCTTCTACAAGTGGGCACACAATGTATGCTTGTCTTCCTTGTTTAATTTGTTCTTTTATGAAATTGTTTACTCTGTTTTCCATCGAAATTCCTACTGCAAAAGTATCGATTTTTTGTCTATTTGGTGGTAATTCATCTATAACAGAGATATCTAAATCTCCATACAAAATAAGTGCAAGTGTTCTTGGAATTGGTGTTGCAGTCATTACTATTTTATCTACGTTTTTTCCCTTTTCTCCTATAACTTTTCTTTGGTTTACTCCAAATCTATGTTGCTCATCAGTTATTACAAGCCCTAAATTTTTAAATTTTACATTTTCTTGTAAAATAGAATGTGTTCCGAATTACTATATCTATTTTTCCATTTTCGATATCTTCTAATACTTCTTTTTTCTTTTTTGCAGGCATATTACTTATTAACAATTCACACCTTATTCCAAATTTTTCTAAAATATTTGAAAAACTTTCTAAGTGTTGTGTCGCAAGTATTGAAGTCGGTGCCATTATAGTCATTTGATAACCAGATTTAACAGCTTTGTATGCTGCAATTATTGCGACTACAGTTTTTCCGAGAACCTACGTCACCTTGCAAAAGTCTATTCATTATCCTATCTGATTCCATATCTTTATCAATTTCTTCTAAAGCTCTTAGCTGTGCTTTTGTTAAGGTAAATGGTAAAGTATTAATTACATCAGACATCTTTACATCTTTACTAAATTGTATGCCAGATTCTTTTTTCATGCATTTATTTTTTAAATTTAGAAGTAATAATTGCATTGTAAGTAATTCCTCAAAAGCGAGTCTTGTCCTTGCTTTTTGGAACTCTTCAAAATTTTCTGGAAAATGTATTTTATTTACCGCTGAGTTTATATCTATAAGACTATATTCTTTTAATATATAATCTGGTATTGTTTCTTCTAAGCTTCCTTTTACTAGGTTTAAACCATTTTCTATAACTTTTCTTATTTGATTTTGTGAAATATTATATGTTAGCGGATATATAGGTATGATTTTTCCGTGTATTGTTTTTTATTCCTTCTTTATCAAACACAGGAGATATCATTTCAATATGTCCACTTCTTTTTGATATTTTTCCAAAAAAGTTGTACTCTTCACCCATTTTAAAGTTTTGTTTAAGATATGGTTGGTTATACCAAACAACCTCGCAGCTATCTGTATCATCTCTTACAATCATTTTACAAATTTTCATTTTTCTGTTTTTTGCTGTTACAATTTGCATTCTCGATACAACATAGGCTTTTATTAGAACTTCTTCTCCATCTAGTACATCTTGCAGTTTCTTAACTTTGCTTCTGTCTTCATAAGTTCTAGGGTAATATGTAATTAAATCTTCCAGAGTGAAAATGCCGAAGTCTATTTAATATTTTTGCTCTTGTTTCGCCTACTCCTTTGATATATTGAACATTTTTATCAAGCTCCATATACACGAACCTCTTTTTGTATTTTGGAATTATTATATATTAAATTTTGAATTTATACAACTGAAAAAGGGAAAATTTCTATCAAAATGGTGTGTAGTTCTTGAATATTATATAAAGCTAGGTAAAGCATAATAAAATTATATTCCTATTTGCTTAAGTTCAACTTTTTGCGCAGAAATTCTACAATAAAAAAATGAGCCTCTTTCACTTTGTAAGATTTTACTTCGTAAAATCTACGTGAACATTACTCATTTTTTTATTTAAGAATTTCTAAGCTTAAAAGTTTCACAGGCGCAAATGTCATAAATTTTAATTATGCTTTACCTAGCTTCTTTAAGTTTTGTGCCATTTATCGAAAAGTCCTCATTGACACAGCCACTCACTATTTTGCTGTAATACTATATGGAGAACCGCTTGAGCCGTCACCTGTCAAACCGACATTTACTTTAGATAAGTCAATGTTAACACATGGACGGATGGCATACGAAAAGCTAACTGCGCCTGCCGTACTATCAGATTCATACAATCGTGATCCCCTCAAAAATCCGCCATTTCCCATACTCTCACCTATATAGAACATTCCAAAGTGAAAACTAGATGTACCATAAAAATATTGGGCGCAACGTGAAGCAATCCAATAGTCTTGATCTAAATACGCCGTAGTTCCAGGATTATAAACAAATAATTCTAAGTATGTAGGACTTACGTATTCTGATGTCATTTTATAATTATAGTATGTAAATATTCCTATTAGTGGATATCCTGAGCCTATTCCCGTTACATAACTATCCTGTTCGCTCAAATTATACTTCGTTCCATATACTCCTCTTGGTGCTCCTGTTATTTCATATTCGAATATTCTTGGATATGAAGTGTTGCTAGCTGTTCCTTGAGTTCCATACCTATCACTATATTCTGTTCCATTATAGCTTGACACTTCTTCTATATCGTCTATGTTTAAACTTCTTCCAGTTGCTCCTAAATTGCTATTACTATACATTTCTTTACATGCATTATTTAATAATAATACTCCATTGTTATATCCATTTGCTCCACTTAAGTAAAATCCTGTATTTGCAGTTGTATCTGATATTAGTGTTAGTGTATTATCACTCGCCTTTAATATTCTCCATTTTAAACTTGTTATTGTTGAAAAGTTTTGGTCACCACCTCCATTATACTGTCCTTCTGATGTAAATGTTCCACTAGCTGGTGTATAGTCTACATATTTTCCTACATTGCTTGCAAGTACTGTATCAGATAATCCTGCTTTTTTTGTTGTTGCTGGTACTGCTATGCTTGGTGTTGTATTTCCTGCTTTATCTTTTACAATTACTCTTAAATAATATGTTGTATCTGATGCTAAGTCTTGGTATTCAAATGTACATGAATTTGCTGTATTTTGTACTTCTAATGCTGTTGTAAATTCTTCTGTTTCGCTTATTGTACTATATTGAAATGTATAACTTGCAACTCCTGATGTGGCATCTGCCCCATTTGCTGTAACTGCAATACTTGTTTCTCCTGTTTCTCCTGATAATGCTATGCTAGCTGTACTTGGAACTGTTGCATCTTTATTTACTACTTGTGTTATTTCTTCTGATGTTAGTCCTGCATTATTTATTATATATGCTGTTATTGTGCTTGTTCCATCTGCAGTTATGTCAAAGTTAGCAGTTGTTCCAGTAGCTTCTGTTTCTTCTATTGTATTTGCACCTTCGACTTTGTATTTTATGCTTGCTACATCAGCTGTATTTCCTGCATTTATTGTAACTCCTACATCACTTATATAATATCCATTTTCTCCTTCTGTTCCATTTAAGTTAATGGTTGGCGTACTTGGAGCTGTTTTATTTATCGTAAAGCTTGTCTCATAATTGTCTGATAAGTTTCCTTTTTCATTTTCTGTCCATGCTATAATTGTTGTCGTTCCTTCTTCGCTTACTTCAAAACTTACATCTTCTTCTGATATTTGTTCTTCTCCATCATTTATTTTGTAATGCAATTTTATAGTTCCTGTTTGTTCTAATCCTTTATTTATGCTAATAGTTACAGTTACATTACTTGTATATATATCATTATTTCCCTTTGTTCCTGATAAAGTAATAGTTGGCGACATTGGTCTATCTGTATCTCCTGTTATATCTCCAAGTAAGTTGCTTACATCATTTAGCATTCCTAGCTCTTTTTGTTGTTCTTCTGCATAATTTATTGCTCCATTTGTTGCTAAGCCTATTATATTACTTCCAAATATGGAATTTAATGTAACTGCTGCTAAGATAACTAGCACTATTATTGTGATAATTAATGCAATTAGCGTAATTCCTCTTTCTTGTTTCATTTGTTTTTGTTTTGATTTCATTTGTAAATTCCTCCTTTTTATTTTTATAAATTTTGTTAAATCCGGTCGTTGGGGACGGTTCCAATGTCATCAGTTTAAGAAATACTGTAACAGATATTTAATAAAATTGTTACAGTATTTTTTTGT
>CALWZW010000021.1 GCA_944386135.1 uncultured Clostridia bacterium
ATATAAAAAGCATAACTAAGTCTAGTATTTTTTATCTAGTATTTCTTAAACTGATGACATTGGGACGGTTCTAAATGACCGGATTTTAGATAAAATATTTGAATTATAACTTTAATTAAAAAAATCTGGTCATTTAGAACCGTCCCCAACGACCGGAAATTTGTTTAGCCTAGAATGCGTAGCTTAAGCAAATTGAATACAATTTTAATTAGTAGTTACTTTTTATCTAATTTTTCCACACAGCAAAAAGACACATAAAACTCACCCTTTGTTGTTAAAATAGTATATCACTATTTTATACCATAGTCAAGGTATAACATAGTTATATTGTAGATAACTTTTCTATAAAATATCTATGAGGTGATATAGTTGATAGAAGTTAATATAAAAGAACTATTGAAGAAAAAAGTTAAAACTAAATATTGGTTAGTCAAAAATATGGAAATGGGTTATCAAACTGTTGACGCTATGATGAATAATAAAACACAAGGCATAAGATTTGAAACAATAGAGAAATTGTGTAAGGTATTGGAATGCACACCAAATGATTTATTTGTCATTAAATAATTAATCGTCTAATTTTGAAAAAAGCCTTAAAGTTCTACTAAACCTTAAGGCTTTTTCTTAAATATCCATTTGATTTCCTAAAAAACCAGCTGCTGATTCTACTACTTTTGCTTCTGTTTCTCCCATTTTTGTTTTTGAATCTTTTGACAAAAGTATTACACTTCCTATTACATCTCCTTGTGCTATTATTGGGTAAACTACTTGTGCATTAAATTTTCTTTCTTTGCTTTCATTTTTTATAACAGGTATTGATACTTCGTTATTATCTTTACTTATATATACTTCTTTGTCATCCATTAATTGTTCTAGCTCTTTTGATAAATCTTGTTCTAAAAATTCCTTTTTAGATGTTCCAGATACAGCAATTACAGTATCTTTATCTGTTATACAAGCAATATGTCCAGTTGTTTTTGATAATGTTTCCGCATAACCACTTGCAAATTCCGAAAGCTCTCCTATTGGAGAATATTTTTTTAGTATTACTTCTCCTTCTTTGTCTGTAAATATTTCAAGTGGATCTCCTTCTTTTATACGAAGGACTTTTCTTATTTCTTTTGGGATTACTATTCTTCCCAAGTCATCTATTCTTCTAACTACTCCTGTTGCTTTCAAAGTTATTCCTCCTTTTTATTTTATCTTTAAGATTTAATATTAAAATCTCTATGTGAGATAATCCTTCGAATATTATAATTTCTTATACTTTACTTAATTTAGAAATTATTAATTCGTTATTTATTTACAACTATTATTTGTCAAAACAAAAAAATTATTCATTCAAAGTTATATTTTGTCCTAAATTTGTATATACTTCTTTTAGGAAAATTTTTATCGATTTTAAAAATATTTGAATTTAGAAAGGAATTGATAATCATGAAAGTTCAAAGGATTAATGAAATTCTAAAAAATAAAGAAAAATGTGATGTTTTTTATCAGGACAAACCTGTATGGATTCAAGAATTAAATGATAATATGGCAACAGTTGGATTTATCGATGGTTCCGGAGACAAAGATGTATATATAGAAGATTTATATGAAAACAATTTATATAATTAGAGCAAAAAAGTTGTAAAATGTTAACGCTTTTGAATCGCAATTCATAAACAAATCAAAGTAGAAAAACGACATCTATCTTATTTGAATACAGTATAATTCATGTCATTTTTCTACTTTGATTATCTACAATGTTTATCATAAATTTTTCTAAGATTTTTCTTAGAAATAACCTTATCTATTCCATTTTTGCTTACTTCTGTAAATACCTCTGTAACAAATTCTCTCATTTTTTCATTTATTATAGGTTTATCTTTTTCCTTAGTATTCCAATACTCTAGTTCAAACTCTTTTGTCCAATTTTTCCCTTGGTATGTAATTCCTGCTGCTAGTTTGTCACATATCAATTCTACACTATATTTAAAAGGTATTATTGGTGGTTCTTTTGCATCTGAATCATACCAATATTCAAAATGATGTTTATTTCTTCCCTTATGATGCAGCCAAGCTTCTGAATATCCTATTTCTTCTCTTGCAACTGGTATTGGGCTTCTTTTTCCATGTTGATAATATTTTACTGATTCAGAAAATTCCGTATAAGAAAATTTTGATAGGTCATGCAATAGTCCTCTTATTGGAATTCCTGCTTTTACTGTAAGTTTGAATACTTCCCATTTGTGTTTTGTAACTGTTTTAAAATGTCCTAAAATATTTTTTATAATCATTTTTGTCTCATCCTTCCTTTTGTTTCAAACTCTATTTAGAAGTTCTCTCCAAGCCTTCTGCCTATGCGTCGTTCCTATTTCTTCTTCTGTTAAGTCATTCATTACTCTATCAAAACCGTCTGGTATTAAAACTGGACCATAAGTTAGTTTTCCCATAGTTCCTTTTTCTGTTGCGATTTTTCCTTTTGTAACTCCCTCACATACAATTCTTTCTCCATTTTCAAGTATCGCTGTTAGTACGCACACAAACTTTGCTGTTCTATCTTCCTCTTTTACATCCTTCATTTCATTTAATAGTTTGTCTAAAACGACTTCTTGAGGTGCATGGTCTCCTGCATATCTTGCAGAATGCACACCTGGTCTTCCGATTTAGTGCATCTACCATAAGTCCAGCATCATCTGCAACTACTATTCCTTTTATATTATTTTTATTACAAAACTCTTTTACAGCTAATGCTTTTATTAATGAGTTTTCTTCAAATGTCTCTCCATTTTCATCGATTTCTTCATTAAACCCTATATCTTTTAATGTTGCTATTTCTACATTATAATGATTATATTCTAAAAAAGATTGTACTTGTTCTTTTTTTCCTTCATTTGTTGTTGCATATATTATTTTCATTTCTATTTTTTGCCCCCTATATAATTGCTGTATCTTAGCTATTTTCTGAATTATGTAATAAATTTTAACATATTTAATTATTTTTTTCAACTTTAAAAATTGACTTAAATGTATTTATATATTAGAATATTAATATAATTTTATTAAGAGGTGATTGTATTTGAAAAGGAACTTAAAAATAGTTTTATTTGTAGCAATTATACTAGTATTCTTATTTAGTATCTCATCTTTTGCTGCTTCTTCTAAATTGAATAACTTTGATGTAAATAGTCTTAATTTGAATAGTATTGATAAGAGCAAAATTAATGATTTAAAAGATGTTCTTGAAAATATCGATGTTAATAGTCTTGACTCTTCAGCTATAATTAATGAAATTGATAAATCAGAAATAGTTTCTGGAAATTTAAATTCTATTGATACAAGTGATATAAATATTGACGAAGTAATTGATATTTATGACCAACTTTCGGATGTTATATCTAATGAAGAGATTGCAGATTTAATTAAGGATAATTCTGAACTTTTAACTGATGCAGGTGTAAGTGAAGAAGCTTTATCTGTTTCTGAAACTATGCTTAGAACATTTGACTCTGATGCAGTTATAGATATTGTGCAAAATGATTTAGATTTAGATAAACTTTTAGATATGTACAAAAACGGGGCTTCATTAAGCGAAATTTTAACATCAGTTATTACAGAAACTTCATTACAAACAAAAATAAGCATCATTTCTAAATTATTATTTTCTAATCTATATTTTAGAATTGCTTTAGTTGGTTTAATTTTTGTTATTATTTATTCAGTATTTATAACTAGTATTATTTTTGATAAAGCTGGAAAGGGAAAATTTGGAGCCATTATTCCGATTTACAGAGATATTATTCATTTAAAAGTTTGTGGACTTTCTCCATGGTTATTATTGCTTGTATTTATACCAATACTTGGATGGCTCATGCTCTTAGCTGTTGCTATTATTGGTAGATTTGAACTTTCTAAAAGATTTGGACATGGATTTTTATTTGGATTAGGACTTTTATTCCTTCCTATTGTGTTCAGAACAATTATAGCTTTTTCAAATAATGAATATATTGAAGATTTAGATGAATATGATGAAGAATAGAAGAAAAATGCAGTATTATGTAGATTTTTCTACATAATACTTTATTTTTTCCAGAATTTATAGTATAATTATATATGAGTATATTGAAAGGAGATTTTTTCTATGTGGTATATTTGGTTAATTGCAGCTGGCATTTTCTTTATTGCAGAAATTGCAACTGTTGGATTTATGATTTTCTGGCTTGGTATTGCAGCTCTTATCACTTGTGTTGTTAGTTTATTTACAGCAAATTTAGTAATACAAATGGCTGTTTTCGTAATTCTTTCTGCTGTACTTCTTCTATGCACAAGACCTCTAATTGAAAAATTTGTTAATAAAAATGAACCAGAATTATTAACTAATGCTTATTCAATAATTGGAAAAGAAGCTACAGTTATAAAATCTTTTGATGAAGTATCAAAAATTGGGCAAATTCAAGTCGGTCCTGAAACATGGACAGCAATTTCCAAAAATGATGATGTTTTTCATGAAGGAGATACAGTTAAAATAGAAGATATCGATGGTGTTAAAGCTGTCGTTTCTAAAGTATAATTTTAGTTTTTAATGTTTTATTTATATAAATTTAAAAGGAGGAAATTTTATGTGGTTTTTAATAGTATTTCTTGTAATTATTCTTATAATTGCATTCAAATCCATTAAAATCGTTAAACAAGCTGAGGTTTACATTATTGAAAGATTAGGAAAGTATCATAAAATTGCTGACGCTGGTCTTACAATTATTATTCCTTTCTTCGATCATGTTCGTTCTGTTGTTAGTTTAAAGCAACAAACAATGGATATTCCACCTCAAGGAGTTATTACAAAAGATAATGTTACAATAACAATAGATACTGTAGTTTTCTACAAAATTACAGATCCTGCAAAAGCAGTTTATGAAATTCAATCTTTAAGAAAAGGTATTGAATACTTAGCAATTACAACTATCCGTGATATCGTAGGTAAAATGGACTTAGATCAAACATTCAGTTCTAGGGATATGATTAATGACCAATTAAGACTTATTCTTGATGAAGCAACTGACCAATGGGGTTGTAGAGTAGATAGAGTTGAGATTAAAGATATTACTCCACCTGCTGATATCCGTGATGCAATGGAGAAACAGATGAACGCAGAAAGAAATAAAAGAGCTGCTATCCTTCAAGCTGAAGGTGAAAGACAATCTGCAATTACTATTGCTGAAGGTCAAAAAGAAGCTTCTATACTTGCTGCTGAAGCTGACAGAGAAGCTAAAATTAGACGTGCAGCCGGTGAAGCTGAAGCTATTAAAAGAGTTGCTGAAGCTAAGGCTAAAGAAGTTGAAATGGTTTATTCTGCCATCAAGAACTCTTCTCCAGATGATAAACTAGTTCAATTAAAATCATTAGAAGCTTTAAAAGAAATTGCTGACGGCAGTGCAAATAAAGTATTTATTCCTTTTGAAGCAACTGGTGCTTTATCAGGACTTGGAGCTGCTTCTGAAGTATTTAAAGAAACTAAAGAAGCTAAGGATAATAAAGCTTCAAAATAGTAAATACAAAAAAATCTTCACTTTGAAAGTGAAGATTTTTTTATTTTACTTAAATATATATTTCTAAATAAGATATTATTAGGTATGCTACATAGTAAATTGCTTGAATTATAACAAATGTCTTTAGGAACTTAGAATTATCCTCTTCTCCAATTAATGCCTTGATTGCGAAGAAAGTAAATACTATACTTATTGCTGAACAAAACATTGAAAATGGAGATAATAGCTTTGATATACTTAGGCTTATTAATCTTAGTAATCCCAATATATCTGCAACTATTACTGGTATTTGTGCAGCTGTTATTGATGTTAATATTGTCATGAATGACTTCTTGTTATTTTTATTTATTGCAAATACTATTATTGACATGACTATTATTCCAACTATTGGAGCTATTATTGTTTTTAATAGTCCTAAGAAATGTTTTGTAAAACTATATGCGAAAAAGCTATCTATGCTTGAATAGCTTGACAAATGAAGTATTGCAAGTACTATCATCCATATTACAGCAAGTACTACTGCATATTTGAAATCTTTATTTTCTTTGTCATTTGCAATTTCTTTCAATCTTCCCAATGGATTTTTTATCATTTCTGTAATAAAGCCTGTTGTCGCTTTAGCATCTTTTTTAATGTCAACATTTTTTATTGTTTCTTTAACTTCTTTTGCAGTTTTTACAGTTTCTTCTTTAATCTCTTCTTTATTTACTGCTGATTCTTTGTTTTCATTTTCTTCCATGAAAAATCCTCCTTTTACTAATTTATATAGTGATTATACTATAAATATTCGTATTTGTCATTCTTTTTTTGAAAAATGAAACAAAAAAAATCTGGGTACCCCAGACTCTTTTCGTATACAATTATTGAATTCCATATTTTTTTCTAAATTTATCAGCTCTACCACCTGTTGTGTTTTGTTTTAAATTACCTGTCCAATAAGGATGACATTTTGAACAAATATCAACATTCATAGATTTTTTTGTTGATTTTGTTTCTATTACATTTCCACATGCACATGTTATTGTTGCATCTGTAAATTCTGGATGTAAACCTTCTTTCATTATGCATTTCACCTCTTTCTTTTTATCTTATCTATAGAAATTAATTTTCTTTTTGTTCTTGCTCTGAAACATACTGTGCCGATTGTGTTAATTGATCTATATATGGTATCTTTGAAACTATTTTTGATACTATATTAAATAGGCAAGCAATTATTAGTATTAGCATTCCTATTTTTTTCCAATACTTTGCTAGCATAGTATCCCTCCTAAAACAATTTTCCTTTTACCGTATTATTTATTATACATTCTTTTTATTCATTTGTCAACGAATATTTGTTAATCTTTTTATGCATTGTAACATTAAAATGCACTTTTGTATAAACTATTAATAGAAAGTTTAACTTTTTTAGCTTGGGGGTTCACATAAGATATGAATAATTTATATGATTTACCAATAGATAAACCTGGCATCGTCAAAGAGATTAATTGTGAACGGTCCTTTGAAAAGAAGACTATTAGATTTAGGAATTATTCCAAATACAGTAATAACTCCCATTCTAAAAAGCCCTTCTGGAGACCCTACTGCTTTTGAAATACGAGGTGCATTAATTGCAATTAGAAAAGAAGATGCGATGTTAATAGAAGTAAAACTTGCTTAATTTAGATATATTCAATAAATTTGTTTTTTCTCTAATAGATTTTTACTATTAGAGAAAAACTATTAATTTTTATGAGGTGATATAAATGGGGCTTACATCTAGCTCAACAGGCAAAAATATTCAAGAACAAGATGTTTTTGAAAAAGCAATAGGCTGTGATTATACTATAGCACTTGCAGGAAACCCGAATGTTGGTAAAACAAGTATTTTTAATAATCTAACAGGAATGCATCAACATACAGGCAACTGGCCCGGTAAAACAGTATCAAATGCTTATGGCACATGTACTTATAATAATAAAAAATTTTTGCTTGTTGATCTTCCAGGTACATATTCTTTGATGTCTAATTCTACAGAAGAAGAAATTGCTAGGAACTACATTTGCTTTGGTAACCCCGATTGTACAATAGTTGTAGTTGATGCAACTTGTTTAGAGCGAAGTTTAAATCTAGTTTTTCAAATTTTAGAAATGACTTCAAATGTTATTATCTGTGTCAATTTGCTAGATGAGGCAAAAAAGAAATCTATTGAAATAAACTTAGATAAACTATCTAAATTACTTGGAGTTCCAGTAGTTCGGAACTATCGCTAATAAAAAAAGGACATTAAATAAGCTTTTAGATGTTTCTTTGCATTCATGCTTGGATAAAGATAAAAATATTGTCTCTACTGCTTATAATATACAATATAGTTCGAGAGTCGAAGAATACGTTTCAAGTATTCAAGAAGATATAAAAGATATTCTTCCACCTTCGAAGCAATATCTTGCTAGGTGGATTTCTTTAAAATTATTAGATGAAAACTCCTCTATTAATAATGCCTTAAAATCGAACTTAAATATTGACTTAGATAATAACTCTAATCTTCAAGAAAAGCTCCTTAAAATTAAATCTAAGCTTAAAGAAGAGGGCTTGAGTTTATCTTCTCTTAGAAATGATATTGTTTTAAATATTATTTCTGAGGCTGAAAAGATTAGAAAAGAAACTTGCACTTTTTCTAATTCTAAATACAACTATAATAATAAAAAAATAGATAAAATTTTAACTTCAAAAAAATTTGGTATTCCTATAATGCTTGCCTTTTTTGCTCTAATATTTTGGATTACTATTATTGGTGCAAATTACCCTTCGCAATTATTGTCTAACTTTTTTTGCTATATACAAGATTTACTTCTTGTGTTTTTAGGAAATTTACATTTTCCTGAGTTTTTAACCAATATTTTAGTTTATCGGAATGTATCAAACAGTTACTTGGGTTGTATCTGTAATGCTTCCTCCGATGGCAATATTTTTTCCTTTATTTACATTGCTAGAAGATTTAGGCTATTTACCAAGAATTGCTTTCAATCTAGATAATTATTTTAAAAAAGCTTGCTCAACTGGAAAGCAAGCACTAACTATGTGTATGGGATTTGGATGTAACGCTGCTGGTGTTGTTGGTGCTAGAATTATAGATTCTTCAAGAGAAAAAATTATTGCTATTGTAACTAATGCTTTCGTACCTTGCAATCGGAAGATTTCCATTTTTAATAACTATTGCAACAATTTTCGTAGGTTGTTATTTTACTGGTATTCTTTCTTCAATTGTTTCCACTCTTGCAGTTGTTTTTGTTATACTTCTTGGAATATTTTTGACTTTATTTATTTCAAAAATATTATCCAAAACAATTTTGAAAGGTGCTCCTTCCTCTTTTATCTTAGAGCTACCTCCTTACAGGAAGCCTCAGATAGGGAAAATAATTGTTAGGTCATTATTTGATAGAACTTTATTTGTGCTTGCAAGAGCTATTGCAGTTGCTGCTCCTGTTGGAGTTGTTATATGGCTATTTGCCAATATTTCTTTTGGCGGAATTAGTATATTATCACATATTGCAACCTTTTTAGACCCATTTGCAAGATTTCTGGGGTTAGACGGATATATTTTAGCAGCATTTATCTTAGGAATACCTGCAAATGAAATTGTTCTTCCTATAATACTTATGTGTTATATGTCCACTGGTTCTTTGGTTGATTTAAGTGATACTTTTGCCATAAAAGAAATACTTGTTTCTAATGGTTGGACTATTCTTACCGGAATAAATGTTATGATATTTACACTTTTGCATTTTCCTTGTAGCACAACATTAATTACAATATTTAAAGAAACTAAAAGCTTAAAATGGACTCTTCTATCATTTGCTCTTCCAACTGTTTGTGGAATTGTTATTTGTTTTATAACAAATGGACTATGGAATTTTATATTTTAGAAATATATAAATCCGGTCGCTTTAGATACATCCTTAAGCGACCGGATTTAATTTATTATTCAAATGCAATTTCTGTTTGGTTATTTAGATTAATTGTTTCTTGCCTATTTCCTAAAACATCATCAATATATACCTTTACAGTTACTGTGCCAATTCCTGATATTGGTACGGATATATTTGTTTCATCTTCTTTGTGATTTTTTCTATATACTACATCATCATCTACAACTACTTTTACTTCTACTGTATCTGGGTCAACCGGAACTCTATCTATTGTATTTGATATAGTATTTGTTACATTTTCATACTCTTGACTATAACCAATTAATGATTTTAAATTAATCTTTACAGTTGCATTTTTTAATTCTGCTATTTGGTTAACTGTTATTGTCATACTAGAGCCTTTTTCTACAGATGTTCCAGCTTCTAAGCTTTGTTTTAACACTACACCATTATCTTTTGTTCTGTCCTCATCTGTAAGTGTTGCACTAACTGTAAGTCCTGCAGACTCTATTTCTGATTTAGCATCAGCTTCTGATTTACCAACTACATTTGGTACTGTAGATGTTTCTACTCCCTTACTTACAGTTATTGTAACTGTTGAACCTGCTCCAACTTCTGTTTCTGGATCAACATCTTGTGATATTACATATCCAGCTTCTACTTTACTATCAAATTCTTCATTTACCACTACCTCTAAGTCACTCTCTTCTAAAGATTGAGTTGCTTCTTCCCTTGTCATTCCAGTAACTTTTGGTACTATTGTTAATTTTTGTCCTAAACTTACTACTAATCCGATTTTTGTATCTTCTTTTATTGTATAGTTTTCTCTATATTCTGGGTCTTGCGATATTACAAGTCCTGCATCTATTTCTACATCATATTTTTCTTCTACAACTTCATAAGTAAGTTTTGTATCTTGTAATGTATTTTCAACTTCTTCTAGTGTTTTTCCAACTAGATTTGGTATTTGTACATCTTTTGACCTTGTCAAATTAAATGCTATAATTGTTCCACCTAAGCTTAGTGCAAATAGTATGATTAAAATCAATACTATAGTAAGGTTTTTATGCTTTGTGAAAAAGTTTTCTTTCTTTTTCTTCTTTTTGTTTTCTTCGTCTTTTTCTTTTACCTTATCTTCTATGCTCTTTTTCTCAAGTGTTGGTACAACTTGAGTTGGAAAGTCATTTGTCTGAGTTTCTGATTTTACGAAGTCTCCATCTGGATTTTTTAATGCAAGTGTTAAATCTTTAAGCATTTCTGTTGCATTTTGGTATCTGAAAGCTGGATCTTTTTTCATTGCTTTCATAACTATTTTATTAACAGCTGTTGGTATTGCTGGGTTTAATTTAATTGGTTCTACTGGTTCTTCTTGCATATGTTTTAATGCTACTGATACTGGTGTATCAGCATCAAACGGAACCTTTCCAGTTAACATTTCATATAATACAACGCCTAGAGAATAAAGATCTGACTTTGCATCAGTATATCCTCCCCTTGCATGCTCCGGAGAAAAATAGTGTACAGAGCCAAGTGTTGTTCCAAATGCAGTTATTGTTGAATTTGATACAGATTTTGCAATTCCGAAATCTGTTACTTTTGCAATTCCGTCTTCTGTAATTATTATGTTATGAGGCTTTATATCTCTGTGTATTATGTTGTTTTTATGTGCTGTTTCTAGTGCTGAAGCTATTTGTATTGCAACGTTAACACTCCATTTCCAACTTAAAGCTCCATCAGCCACAATTATTTCTTTCAAAGTTTTTCCTTGTATGAGTTCCATTACTATATAGTATAGGTCTCCCTCATGTCCTACATCATATACTGATACGATGTTTGGGTGTGTTAGACTAGCTACTGCTTGAGCTTCTGTATTAAATCTTTTTATAAATTCTTCATCTGTTGTGAATTCATCTTTTAATACTTTTACAGCTACATATCTATTTAATACATGGCATTTTGCTTTATACACAGTTGCCATTCCACCGGTTTCCTATTTTCTCTAATATTTCATATCTATTTCCTAATAATCTTCCTTCTAAGTTCATACTTTATCACTCCCCTAGTTCTTTATAATAACAACTGTTATGTTGTCAACACCACCAGCATTGTTTGCCATGTCTATTAACAACTTGTCGCTGTTTTCAAAATTGTTTATTATAGTCTCATGAATAGTTGATTCTTCGACCATATTTGTTAGTCCATCAGATGTCATTACAATAATATCTCCTTTTTGGAAATTCTTAACCATTACATCTGGCTCGGCAAATTCCAAGCATCCTAAAGCTTTCATCAACATATTCTTTTTTGGATGGTGTTTTGCTTCTTCTTTTGTAATAGTGCCATCCTTTACCAGAGTTTCAACATAACTATGATCTGTTGTAAGTTTTCTGATAAATTGTCCCCTTATTCTATATATTCTGCTATCACCAATATGTCCAATATATGCTCTATTATTATATATTAAACAAATCTCTAAAGTAGTACCCATACTTTTAAGTTCTTCAGATTGTTTTGCTATATCAAAAACTACTGTGTTTGCATACTCCATTGAGTCTCTTATTAATTTTAAAATATTTTCTTTATTATCATGTGGAATTTCATCAAAATGATCTTCTATATATCTTCTTGCAGCATCGATTGCGAGTCTGCTTGCTATTTCTCCACCTTCGTAGCCTCCCATTCCGTCTGCTAACATATATATTCCTAAATCTTTATTTTTATCAGATACATAATAATAATCTTCGTTTTGCTCTCTTACTCTTCCTTTATCTGAACTTGCTAGAACTTCCATTATCTACCTTCCTTCACCCCTTTTTCTCCTTAGTTGTCCACAAGCCGCATCAATGTCTGAACCAAGTTCTCTTCTTATTGTTGCAACTATTCCTTTGCTATTTAGATAATCTCTAAATTTAATTATATTTTCATTTGTACTTTTTGAAAACTTGCCGTTTTTCTATTTTATTTATTGGTATCAGGTTTACATGGCAAAGCATTCCTTTTAGTAATTCTACTAATTCTTTTGCATCTTGTTCATTATCATTATTATCCTTTGCTAAGGCATATTCAAATGAAATTCTTTTGTTTGTTTTTTGTATATAATATTTACATGCCTCAATTAGTTCTTCTATGCTATATAGATTATTTATTGGCATCATAGAACTTCTTTTTTCATTATTAGTTGCATGTAGGGATATTGACAACGTACATTGCATATCTTTATCTGCAATTTCATATATTTTTGGCACTATTCCACAAGTTGAAATACTTATATGTCTTGCTCCAATTCCTAAACCTTTGGGATAGTTTATTATTTCTATTGCCTTCATAACATTTTCAAAGTTATCTAGCGGTTCTCCTATTCCCATAAATACTATATTAGATATTTTAATTTTCAAGTCTTTTTCAACTGCTAAAAGTTGTTCTACAATTTCCCCTGAACTTAAATTTCTTATAAAAGCAATACCTGTTGATGCACAAAACTTGCATCCCATTTTGCATCCCACTTGTGAAGATACACATATTGTTTTTCCATGTTTGTATTCCATAAGTACAGTTTCTATAGCATTTCCATCTAATATATCGAATAGATACTTTACTGTTCCGTCCTTTGAAACCTGTTTTTCTAAAATATTATAGTTACAAATATTAAATTCATTTTTTAATTTTTCTCTTAAACTTAAAGAAAGATCTGTCATCTCATCAAAGCTTGTAACATTTTCTTTATATAACCATTTGAATATTTGATCTGCTCTATATGGTTTTTCTCCAAGTTTTTCTAGTTCTTCCTTTAGTTCTTTTATATTATAATCCTTTATATTCTTCATAAATTGTCTTTCTTACATTATATATGTTCTCTAGCTACACTTATATCACAATACAAAACATTTTGCAAGATGTTTAGTAAAAAAACTTCCCCAACGCTATTTAAGGTTGAAAAATCATTGCGTTTTGGCGTTGTCAGACATCGAAAGAAAATCCGGCTTTGCGTACTGACGCTGTAAGAGGCAGAGCCTTAACAGCCTCAGCATCAACGTACAGCAAGTACGCTTCCGGTATTTCTTTCTTGTCTTCCTAGCCAAAATACAATTCTTTTCCAACCTAATTTGTTTATTATAAAGGAGTGAAATTGAAATTCTTTATGCGATTTTTCTCAAATTTTTAGCATGTTCTAGCGTAATTTCATTTATATCTCCACTTGCTATTCTTGCTATTTCTTTTATAATTTCTTCTTCGCTTAATTTTTTTATACTTGTTTTTGTTCTATTTTCTTTTGCCTCTTTACTAATGTAATAATTATAATCTCCTTTTGCTGCAATGTTTGCTAAATGAGTTACGCAAAGTACTTGGTGTTTCTTTGATATTGCTTTTAATTTTTCTCCAACACTGTTTGCAGCAATTCCACTTATTCCTGTATCTATTTCATCAAATACCATTGTATATACTTTGTCAACATCCGCTAATACTTTTTTTATTGCAAGCATAATTCTTGACATTTCTCCTCCTGATGCAATCTTTGAAAGTGACTTTTTATCTTCTCCTATATTTGTACTTATCATAAATTCTACTTTATCTAGCCCGTTTATTCCAAATTTTTCTTCTTGCTTTATGTCTATTTGGAACCTTGCATTTGGCATTTCTAATTCTGTGAGTTCTTTATTAATTTTGTTTTCTAGAATTTTTGAATACTCTTTTCTTATTCTAGTCATTTCTTTTGCGATTTTTTCCATTTTATTTTCAATTTCTTTTAATTCTTTTTTCAATTTTTGAACATATTCTTCTGAATTTTCTATTTTTTCTATTCTACTTTTTATATCTTCATTATATTTAAGTATTTCTTCTACACTATTTCCATATTTTCTTTTCAAAGTATATATTAAGTCTAGTCTTTCTTCTACTCTATCTCTTTCCTCTTCATCAAAGTATGCATCTTCATTATATCCTTCTATATCTCTTGAAAGTTCTTGTATATCGTAATAGATGCTTTTTAAGCTATTTAAAGACTCTTGATATTTCGAATCAATTTCTTCTATTTTTTCCATTGCTCTTATTGCTATACTTATACTATCAATTGCTGTTTCGTTTATTTGATTACTTGCTTCTGAAAGATTTTTAGAAATTTTTTCTGAATTCATCATTTTTATTCTTGTATTCTCTAATTCTTCCTCTTCGCCTATTTTTAATTTTGCATCTTCTATTTCGTTTACTTGATATCTAAGTAAATCTAATTCTCTTTGTTTTTCTTTATCATCGCCAAAATTTTTATTTATCTCTTGTTTTAATTCATTATATTTAATATATAAAGTTTTATATTCTTCTTTTGATTTACTTATATCTTTACTTGCTATTCCATCAAGATATTTTATATGACTATTAATATCTAATAAAGTCTGGTTTTCATGTTGACCATGAATATCTATTATATCTTGCATAAAATTCTTTAATTCATTAACAGAAACTAGTCTTCCATTGATTTTACATGTATTTCTTCCATTTGCATATATTTCTCTTGATACAACTACATTTTCTTCCTCTTCTTGCCCATTCTCTGGCAAATACATAGATACTTCTACATAAGAAAAGTCTTCTCCTTTTCTTATCATCTCTTTAGAAAATCTACCACCAGATATTATTTGAAGAGAATCTATTATAAGTGTTTTTCCTGCACCGGTTTCTCCTGTAAGTATATTAAGTCCTTCATTTAAGTCTATTGTTATATCATCAATAATTCCAACATTTTTTATATGCAAAGTACTAATCATTTTATAAAACCTCCGTTTTACGAATTCATGTTTGTATTTTACATCTAGTTTTATAAAATGTCAATATAAAAATCAAAAAAAATTTATTCTTCTTTAAAACCAAGTCCATAAGCTTCTCTTGCATTAAATATACTCATAAATGAGCTTGAATCTATCTTACTTGCTATTTGCCTTATTTTAGTAATTTCTCCCTTTGAAGCTACACACCAAAGTATCTTTTTTTCTTCTTGCATGTACATTCCTTTTGCATATATAGCTGTACTTCCTCTTCCTAATTCTTTACTTATCTCTTTTGCTATTTCTTCATAACTATCTGATACTATAAATATCATTTTTGTAAAGTTTATTCCTTCAGCAATTACTTCTATTACTTTTCCTATTATATATATAGCTATTGCAGAATAAAGTCCTATTTCTATTTGTTTTAAAACTATTATATTTATTACAACTATTATAGTATCTAATATAACTATTAAATTTCCTGTTTTCAGTGTTGGAAAGTTTTTTGATATTATGTTACTTAAAAGATCTGTTCCTCCTGTTGAAGCATTATTTCTAATAATAATTGCTGTACCAACTCCTACGACCAATCCTCCATATATACTCGCTAGAAGTTTATCTTCTGTTATTATTTTTAAATTTGAAAATATATTTTCAAAAATATTCAAAAATGCAGATAATAGTACTGTTCCGAATTATTGACTTGACAAAAAATCTCTTACCTAATTTTATATACGCAACTACAAAAAATGGTATATTTAGTAAAAGAGTTGTTGTTCCTATATTTACTTTAAAAACATAATAAAGCACAGTTGCAATACCACTAAGCCCTCCAGAAGATAGCTGGTTTGGTAGTAAAAACATTACTATGCCAAGTGCCATAAATATGCATCCTGTAGCAGTAATTAGCGTTTCTTTAATAAATTTCATAGGTAAGATTTCCTTAAAACAAAAATTCCATATTTGTATATTATCTACAAATATGGAATTTTTATACTAATTGCTTTCGGTCGTTGGGGACGGTTCTAAACGACCGGATTTCAGATAATAGCTTAAATCAAAAATTTGATTTTAAAAAATCTGGTCGTTTAGAACCGTCCCCAACGACCGAAACTTTAATTGCTATATACTTCTACCACACTTATTTTTGATTTGCCAATTTTTATTTCTGGATTTCCTTCTGCTTTTATTTCAACATCATAAAATTCTCTTAACTTTTCAGCGTTTTCTCTTTTATATCCTATTATATTTGGAAGTTCTTTTGGATTTACCTCTATTTTTACTTTTCTTACTTTCACATTAAATTGTTTTATTTTATCTACTATACTGTCATACCAAATACTATCTGTTACAAGTTGTCCAAATTCCTCATGAAATGGTCCTGAAACTATTTCTGTTTCTTCTGACTCATTTAATTCATTTTGTTTTACAATGCTTATTTGTTTTATATGTTTTCTATTTAATTCATAAATTACATCTTTACATCTTTCTATTGCCTGATTTAGTGTTAGTGGTTCATATTTTCCTTCTTTGAAGTCTTTTTCTAATTTTGTATTTTTTACAACTACCATAGGATATATTCTTACTCTATTGGGTTTTAGTTTTGCAAGTTCTCGAGCTGTATTTAGCTCATCTAGTTTTGTACTATCTGGAAGTCCCACTCCTAACTGAAATGACACATTAAATCTATGCCATTTTATCATCTTGGTTGCCTTTTTTATATCATTATATTTATATGTATATCCGCATCTTTTTAATATATAATCATTTGTTGATTGAGCTTCTATTTCTATTGTTGATACATTATATTCTTTTAAAATTTTAAGAAGCTGCTTTTCTATTAAGTGTGGTGCTATTGCTATTTTTATTCTATTAAATCTTTTTTCTGTCATATCTTTATTTGCTTTTTTTAAAAAGTCTTCATATTCACTTTTAGGTAGTTGTGTAAGACTTCCAGCAAATACTTCTCCAAGTTTTTCCATTATATTCCTCCCCTCTTTATAGATTTTCTAGTGCTGATTTTGCAGCTTGCATTTCTGCATTTTTTTTACTTTTTCCGCTTCCCTTTGCTAATATTTTTCCATCACATAATACTTGTGCAACAAAATATTTATCATGGTCTGGTCCTTTTTCTAAAATAATTTCATATTCTATTTTTACATTTCCATGTTCTTGAAGTTTTTCTTGTAGAACTGTTTTATAGTCCTTTACTCCAACGTGTTTACTTTCTATTTCTATTGCATCTTTTAGATTTCTTATTATAAATTTTTCAGCATTTTCTAAATTACTATCTAAATATATTGCTGCTATTACAGCTTCTACACTGTCTGCAAGTATAGCTTTATTTTTAACTCCTTCAGAAGATTTTTCACTTCTTCCAGTAATTAAGAACTCACTAAAATCAAGGCGTTTTGCAACCTCAAATAAACTTTGCTCACATACTACTGTTGCTCTGACTTTAGTCATTTCTCCTTCTTTTAATTTTTTATAATTATTATATAAATACTTGCTGGTTATAAATTCTAATATACTATCTCCAAGATATTCTAATTTTTCATTGCTTTGTACTCCATGTACATTTGCATAAGAAGTATGCGTTAATGCAGTTCTTAGTAATTCTTTATTTTTAAATGTGTAGTCTATATTTTTCTCTATTTCTTCATAATTCATGATTAATCTCCTCCCTTCTTTTTATAAATTATTTGTATTATACAATGCTAAATCTTAAAAATCAAGATGTATTTATTTAAGTTACTTTTCTTCTTACATATTCATATATAATAATTCCTGTTGCAACAGAAGCATTTAAACTTTCTGTTTTGCCAAGCATAGGTATCTTTATTTTTGCATCTGATACATTTAATATTTCCTTTGAAACACCTTTTGCTTCATTGCCTATAACAATAACTTTTTTATCATAGTCCATTTTATAAATGCTTTCACTTCCTGCTAGTGATGTTGCTACTACTTTAAATTTATGCTTCTTTATATTTTTAAGTGTTTCAACTAAATTTTCTGCTTCTATTATTTTTACTCTAAATATTGCCCCCATAGTCGAACGTACAACTTTTGGATTATATGCATCTACGCTTGTCTTTGATAATATTATTTGACTTAAACCTGCACTATCTACAGTTCTTAAAATTGTTCCTAAATTTCCTGGGTCTTGAATTCCATCAAGTACTATTATTATATCATCATTATAATTTATCTTGTCTTCACTACTCTGTTTTTCAATTACTGCAAGCATTCCTTGGGGATTTACTACATCTGTTAATAATCCAAATACTTTTGAAGAAACATACATACAATCATATTTTGCTATTTTATATAAAAGTTTTTGATCTAAACATTTATCTTCTAAACATTCTTCACATACAACTATTTTTTTGATTTTTACATTTTCTTCTATTGCTTCTTCTATTAATTTTACCCCTTCAATTATAAATTCATTTGATGAATCTCTATATTTCTTTTCTTTCAATTTTCTAATATTTTTTATTATTTCATTATCTTTGCTAGTAATTACTTGCACTCTTCTTCCCTCCTAAATATATTTTTCTCTTTTGTCTTATACATTTTGTATAAATTCTTTTATTTGTTTAATTATGGATTTATTCAAATCTATTTGGTAAGTTACGTATGGAAGTGCAGAAGGAGAAAATTTAATATTAGTTTTATAAATACTAATTAATTTACTTATTATTTTTGGATCAAATGTTTTTTCCTCAAAATAGAATACAATGCCACTTCCTTTTTGCATAATTTTGTTTATATTCTTTTCTCTACACATATTTTTTATTCTTGCGATTTCTAACAATTCCTCTACTTCTTTAGGCATTGTTCCGAATCTATCTATTATCTCATCTGTTACATCCATTATTTCTTCTTCATTTTTACATAAAGCAATGTCTTGATATATACTAATCTTCATATCACTACTTTCTATATAGTCATCTGGTATATAGCTTGATACATTGATGTCTATTTGTATATCTTCTTCTTTTGGTTCTTCTACTTTTTCGCCTTTCATCTCTTTCATAACTTCGTCTAAAAGCTTGCAATACATATCATATCCAACTTGTTCCATATGTCCATGTTGTATCTCTCCAATTAAACTTCCTGCTCCTCTTATCTCTAAGTCTCTCATTGCAATTTTAAATCCAGAACCAAACTCTGTAAAATCTTTTATTGCCTTTAAACGTTTGTCTGCCACTTCTGATAAAAGTCTATCTCTTCTATACGTTATATATGCAAAAGCTTCTTTGTTAGATCTTCCGTACTCTTCCTCTTATTTGATATAATTGTGCTAGTCCTAATCTGTCTGCATTTTCTACAATTATTGTGTTTGCATTTGGTATATCTATTCCTGATTCCAATATTGTTGTACAAACTATAACATCTATTCTTTTTTCAATAAAGTCAAACATTATATTTTCAAGCTCTTGTCCTGTCATTTTACCATGCGCATATGCAATTTTTGCTTCAGGTACAAGTTTTGATATGTTTTCTGCTTTTTTTTCAATTCCTTCTACTTTGTTATATAGATAAAATACTTGACCTTTTCTTTCTATTTCTCTTGTTATTGCCTCTTTTACTACTTCTTCATCATATTCTAATACATAAGTTCTTACAGGTTTCCTATCTTGTGGTGGCTCATATATTACTGACATATCTCTTACTCCAACAATTGACATATGCAATGTTCTTGGTATTGGAGTTGCTGTCATTGTAAGTACATCGATATTTGTCTTCATTTCTTTTATTTTCTCTTTATCTTTAACACCAAATCTATGCTCCTCATCTACTATTAAAAAGCCTAAGTCTTTAAACACTACATCTTTGCTTAGCAATCTATGCGTTCCTACTATTATGTCTATTTCTCCAAGTTTTAGTTTTTTTATAATATCGTCTTGTTCTTTTTTAGTCCTAAATCTATTTAATAATTCTACTCTTATTCCAAATTTGTCCATTCTTTCTTTAAAAGTTTCATATTGTTGATTTGCAAGTATTGTTGTTGGAACAAGATATGCAACCTGTTTTCCGCTCATGCATGCTTTGAATGCTGCTCTCATTGCAACTTCTGTTTTACCATACCCAACATCACCACATAAAAGCCTATCCATTGGTTTAGGCTTCTCCATATCTTTTTTCACTTCTTCTATACATCTTAATTGGTCTTCTGTTTCTTCATATGGGAAAGAATCCTCAAATTCTTTTTGCCATGGAGTATCTTTTTCAAATGCAAATCCTTGTACTTTTTGTCTCGTAGCATATAGTTCAATAAGATTTCTTGCAACTTCTCTTAAGTTTGATTTAACTTTATTTTTTGTATTTTCCCATTCTTTTGAACCTAATTTGTTTAGTTTTGGTGCTTTTTCTCCACCACCTATATATTTTCTAATGTTGTCTAAAGAGTTGGTTGGAATATATAGAGTATCTTCCCCTCTATATTTTATTTTTATGTAGTCTTTTGTAATTCCGTCCGCTTTTATTGTGTTAACTCCAATATATTGTCCTATTCCTATGGTCTTATGAACTACATAATCTCCTATCTTTAAATCTGTAAAAGAGACTTTTTCTCCTTCTCTAAAGTCTTTAGATACTCTTCTTCGAGGTATATATGTCTTTTTTTCTTTATCTTGTTTTGTGATTTCTAAAAACTTTTCATCTATTTTTTGTACATTTTCATGTTCTATTGTAATTACATTGTCTTTTTTAGAAATAATGTCTTGGGATTCTAATTCTATAACTTCTTTTTCATCAATCTTATTAAATATATGATTTATATCATACATGTTTTGTAAAATATATGGAACATTCTTATTTCTTTCAACTAAGTCTTTTATTGCAAGTTCATTATCATTTAATATATTATTTGCTCTAAGTTCAATTTTATTTTTTTCATCTAATATAATTATTGTATTCTCAGATAAATAATCTAACCATTCTCCATTTGGTTCTTTATCAATTTCTTCTGATAATGGGTATATTTTTATTTGGTTAATATTATCTGTTGACCTTTGGCTTGCTATGTCAAAATATCTAATCTGGTCTACTTCATCTCCAAAAAATTCAATTCTTATTCCTTGTTTATTGCTTATTGCAATATCTAATATGTCTCCTCTTACACTAAAAGTTCCTTTTCCTTCAACTAAATCATATCTTTCATATCCTAAATTTACTAACTTTTCTTTTATCTCTTCTATGTTATACTCATTTGCAACCATTAATTTTAATATACTACTTGAGAATTTCTTTTTTGACAATATTGGTTGCATTAATGTTTCTATACTAGTAATAACTATTTCAGTTTCGTTATTATATAGTTTTTTTATTGCTTCTATTCTTGCATAAAGAATATCCATATTTTGAGCATCATACTCATAAGTTACAATATCTTTCTTTGGAATATATATTGCCCTTGAATTTAAGCTTTTTATATTTTTGTAAAGTTTCTGGGCTTGAAGTTCATTATATGTGACTAATAATAATTTTCTCTTTATTTCTTCACATATACCATCTATCAAGCAGGCCTTAGACACGTCAGATAAGCCCAATATCGTTATTGGGCTTGGATTTTCAGCTTCTATAAATTTTTTTAAGCTTTCTATATTTAAAAGTTTTTTTATGAGTTCTTCCACTTTATTACCTCTACTTTTATTTGTATATTATATAATATTTTTTTATATTTTAAAATATGTTTCTAAAAATTCTTTAAAATATATTTAGCCGCTCGCTTCAACACGCGAAGCGAGCGGCATTTGGAGCTTATCATGCGAAGCCGTAACTGCACGGCACACCTTCACCACTCTTGTCATCTGTGGCATAGATTCTGTGCTTTTTAGTGTCAAGCTTGACGCTCTTGCCTACCAATTCCTGAAATTTTCTAATGTTAAATTCTTTCGTCAGCTTATTCCAGTCAGCAACATTTACGCTGATTACCCGGAAAAATCCGTCACTTCCTTTCACAGTAAACTTGCCAAGACTAATAGCAAGTATAATGGTGCCATTTAACATTCTGTGCTCCTTTCTTCAGCAATATCCTCCCCTTGAGGATATTATTTTTTTATTATATCATATTTATGTAAATTACGCAATGCTTATTTTTAAAATTTGGAAATTTTTTCCTATTTTAATTATAAAGTATTATATATATTAACAGCACCTTTTAACCTAATCGTAAGACGACCAGAGGCCGTCTCACGCATCTTTCTTATCCTATTTTGCTCCTGATACTATATGGGTCTTCTCTTGTTCCTGAACCACTTTCTCCAACCGATGCGGATGTTAGATCAATTTCAACTACGGGGCGCACCGCATAGTCCCAACGGACACTGTCGTCGTACGAATCATACAACCAGTCGGCGTCCACAGCACCACCGCTCACATAGAATATACGGAACTCCGCATAATTGCTGTAGAAGCCAACGCAGCGCGAAGCGAGCCAATATCCTTTTAAATCTGTCCACTCTGTTGGTTCATATCTAAATAGCTCCACATAACTTATATCCATGTAATTGGTTCCTATTGTATAAGTATAATACGTCCATTTTCCTTTTAATGTTGAGCCTGAATAATAGCCTGTCGCTGGTTGTTCTTGATCGCTTAAGTCTAATTCTGTTCCGTATATTCCATTTGGTGCTCCTGTTTTTTCTAATGCAAATATTGCTGGATAATATGTATTTGAAGGAGAATACTCTCTTCCATAGTTTGAATAACTTGTTTTATTAAAACTTGATACTGCCTCTATATCATCTATATTTAAGTTTCTTCCTGTTGCTCCGAAAGAAGAGTTGCTATACATTGTTCTACAAGCTTCATTTAACAAATATACTCCATTGTTATATCCATTATAATTACCTAGACTAAGAGTAGCACTTGATGTTGTATCTGATATTAACGTTAATTTATTGTCTTCTGAAAATAGTATCCTCCATTTTAAGCTTGTATCTGTTGAAAAGTTCTGATTAGTACGTCCTGTATATGTTGAACTTGCTGTAAAATTTCCACTTACTGGTGTATAATCTACGTATTTTCCTATTTCTTCTGATAATATTGTATCAGATAAGCCGTTATCTTGTGTTGTTTGTTTTATCATTTCACTTGTTGTTCCATTTCCAGCTCTATCTGTAACTACTACTCTTAAATAATATGTAGTTCCTAAATTTAATGCTGTGTATTTATACGAACATGATGTTTCCATACTTGCTTCTGTCCTTATTGTTGTAAAATCCTGTTCATTTTGTGTTGGGCTTATTTGAAATGCATAACTTATTATTCCTGATGTTTCATCTGCTCCACTTGCTTTTACTGATATTGAGGTTTTGTCATAACTTGTAACAGTTAGTGATACTGCTGTTGGTGCTTTTGTATCTTTTAATATTATTTGTGTACTTGTTTCTGACTGATTTCCTTCATCATCTTCTACCCATGCTGTTATTGTACTTGTTCCGTCTTGCTCTATTGTGAACATTGCCATTCTTCCCATTACTTCTGTTTCTTCTATTTCATTTGCTCCGGCAACTGAATATTTTATCTTTGATGCTTTTGTTGTTGTTACACTTGCACTATCTTCTATTGTAACTATTACATTTCCTGTATAATATCCATTTGTTTGGGTTGCTCCCGTTAAGCTTATTGCTGGTGCAAGTAATTGTGATGATGGCTGTGTTCCTCCACCTCCTTGGTTTACATCTGCTGTTGATACTGTCATATTTGCACTTCTTCTTGAATTTCCTGCTTTATCATATGCTATTACATATACTGTATATGTTGTGTTTTCTTGTAAATTACTTGCAACATATGATATACTTGGTGTACTTTGGTCTGTTACTTGTGCTGTTTCTACTAGATTTCCATCTATGTATACTTCATAGTAGTCCATTCCCGATACATCACTTGTATATGTTGTATCATCTGTTGTTCCTGTGTTTATTGTAAAGCTTGTTGTACTATCATTTATTATGTTTAAACTAAAATCACTTGGGTTTGTACTATCTTTTTGTACTGTTATATTTGATATTCCTGATTTATTTCCTGCTTTATCTATTGCTTGGAATGCTAGCACTTTTATTCCTTCACTTTTTACTGTTAATGTCTTACTTGCTCCACTTACATATGTCTTTTCTTCGTCCGGTACTTCTGCTACATCTCCTACTACTTCCCAGTAATAATATCCTGCTATACCTGAGTTTGCGTCCTCTGCATTTGGTATTGATACTACTACATCTGTATTATACCATCCACTTGCTGGTACTTCTGGGCTTACTGCTAC
>CALWZW010000022.1 GCA_944386135.1 uncultured Clostridia bacterium
GACGGAACAAGTACAATAACAGCACAAGCAGTAAGTAGCACAGGAAATGTATCAGAAACAAGCACACAAACATTAAGTAAAGATGCAACACCACCAAGTGCGGCTAGCATAGCATTATCAGGAGAGGCAGGAGAGACAAGCATATCAGTTACAGCAAATGGGGCAGACGAATTATCTGGAATTGCAAGTTATGAATTCCAAAGAAGCACAACAAGTAGCACAGAAGGATTTACATCAGTAGGAACAATAACAAGCAATGAAAATTCTTGCTCATATACATATGAAGGATTAACAGCAGGAACAACATATTACTTGAGAGTTATCATAAAGGACGTAGCAGGACATATAACACCAAGTACAGCAATAACAGTAAATACAAAAGAAGCAGGAATAGACTTTGGAGGAATGACTGATGAGGAAATAGAAGGAGAAATAGGAAAGTATGTAGATTATACTCCAGTAAGTGGAAGTTTTACATCAGAAGGACAATATAATGGCTATGGAAATCAAACTTTTTGGACAGATACAAGCTTAAAGTGGAGAATATTCGAAATAGAAACTAATAAATTAATTTTAATATCAGATTATATAACAATAGACAGTGGTTTTTATTTAAAAGGAGCAAATGGATATAATAATGGAGTTCTATTATTAAATAATGCCTGTAAAGCTATGTATAGTAATAGTTCTTTAGGAGCTACAGGAAGAAGTATAAATTTGGAGGATGTGGAATTACATTCAACATATAATCCAGAAAATTCAAATTCAGAATATGGAAAAGAACAGACAATAGATGGGGAAGAATATCCAAATTATCCAAACATATTTGCAGATGAAAAAACAGGAGCACCAAATGGAAAATATGGAACCAAATATGGACAAAGTGACCAAGATAGGTATATAACAGGATATTCAGGCACAAATAGGTCCGGAGAACTAGTGGGGATAGAGACGGCATATAGCGGTGGGATATCAAAAAGATATATTACATCAAACTATTTAGAATTGTTTGTATATTACCCTGAAACAACAACATATATTCCTAAAGGATATTGGTTTGCCACCCGATGTGTTGACTTTGCTAGTACGGATGCATACTTTTCACTATTTGCAGTAAGTCGGTAGTGAAAGTGGTGAGCCAGGATATCTAAGACAAACTAGCAATCTATTTTTTACTGGCGGTTATATTGAGAATGCAGATAGTAATCCGATTCGCCCTATTGTTGAAATTGATTTAACTAAAGTTAACATTGGAACAACTGGTGACGGGTCAAGCAATTCTCCATATAGCATTGAGGCAAAATAAGAATTCACGTAATCAAAGAGGGACTCTATTTTTGAAAGCTAAATTTCAGCTACTTTTTCAGCAACCTCATTTTTGAGCCCCTCTTTTTTGCAATGAATATGCATTCAAACGGTTACAGTTGTAAAAATAATTTATTATGAATAAGATATTGCTACAAAATATGAGGTAGTTTGGAATTTTATACAAAAAGAATTAAAAATAAATTTATTAAAATTAAAGTTCAAAATAGTTTTTAAAATAATTATGTATTGTTAGAATAGAATTAAAATCTTGTTTAAATATATCGCCTAAACCTTTTTTAGCTAAATCTTCGCTCCAATTGAAATTGACATAAAACAAAAAACTGGCAACTAATTATTTCTAATTAGTTGCCTTCCATAGCAATTTTACTGGAACTTTCGTTCCTCCCACAGCAATCCATATTGATTACTTTCTAATACTATGATACTATATTTTATTCGACAAGTCAATGTTTTATTCAAAAAATTCTGTCCTTATTTTTTCATTTACCATACTTAAATATTTTCCATCAACTTTACCAATAGTACCATTAAAATTCAATCTTAATATACTAACTTTTTTCATTCTTGTAATATTAGCCCATCTAGTCAAATCTTTAAATCTATATATATTATCTATTTGTACTATTTCTGTAATTTGTCCCTTCTTTTTTTCACATTCTTCAAGTGTTATTTTTTTATTGTGATAATCTTGTTCTAGTTTTTTATATTCTTTAGGTTTTTTAGACGATATTGGCAAAACAAATAGTTCGTTATCAAAATTTTTTAATATGATAGCGGGATGTATTCCTCCAAATTCATTTCCTATATTAAATCCAAAATCTATCCATACAACATTTCCTCTTTTTAGTAATACTTTTCTTGTTAATAACATTGTATCTTCTTTAGAAATATTTGAATTATTAAATATATAATTATTATCTTTCAAAGTATAGCTATTTTTAACAATATTTTTCAACTGTTTATTTAATCTTTCATAATTGTATTTATCAATTTTATAATTTTTTAGTGTATATTGCACTATATTTTTATAAATATAATTATTATCTTTTTCGTTTTCTATTTTTTCAGTTTTTTCTTTGAGCCACTCAAAATATAGTTTTCCTCTTTTAAAATCTTTTTCTGTATTTAAAGTTTTTCTGAATTTTTGTAATTTTTTTAAGCAATCTATATAAGATTCTTTCACATAATCACTCTCCTAAAATAAATAAAATTTATTTTATATTATAACAAACATTTGTTTTAAAATCAAGCAAATTTGTAAAAAAAATTCATAAAAAACCTAAATTACCAAAATTTGTACTTGACAGTTAAGATAGGATAATGTAGAATAGAAATAAGTTAAAAACAAAGGAGAAAACAAAACATGAGAAACGCTAGAAGCTTAGAGGCTCTACACACACACACACACACACACACACACAGGTATATATCTTAATAGATTAGGAAATAGAGGTAATATAAGGACACATAGGACTTATATGTTTTTTGACATATAAGTTTTATGTGTTTTTTTTGTTGTACAAAAATTAAAGGGGTGAGGAAAAAATGACAAAAGACAATGAAAATTGCATAAAAAAGATAAATAAAAAAGTATAAAGAAAATAAAAGTCAATGCAAAAATTTATAAAAAACCGAATATAAGGTATAGGAGGAAAGAAAAATGAGAAGTAAAGAAAAAAGAGGAATAGCTATATTAATAGCAATAACAATAATAGTGATAATAATAGTAATGGTAAGTGGAAAAAAAGAAGAAATAAATGAAGAGCCAAGAAATGAGACACAACAAACAGAGCAAGAAGAAAAATATACAACAGAATTAGAAGATGGTACAAAAATAAATACAAGTGAAGAATTTAATTCATCAAAAAGATATAATAACTTAGAGATAAGTAATATACAATATACAGAAAAAAACGGAATGACAGTGATGTTGGCAGATGTAAAAAATGTAGGAACAACGAAACATGAAAAAGAAATAGTAAAAATAGAGATACTAGGAGAGAATGGAGAAGTAATAACAGAGTTAAAACCAGTAATAGGAGAAATAGAAGTGGGAGAAACGATAAAATTAAATGCGAGTGTAACAGCAGATGTAGCAAATGCAAAAGATTTTAGAATAACAGCAGTAAAATAGAAGAAAGAGGAGAGAAGCTATTATGGAAATAAATAAAAAAATAAGTTCCATATATATAAAAGAAACAAAAAGTGATTTAAGAGAAGACCAAGGAATAACACTAATAGCATTAATAATAGCATTGTTAATCTTAATAATAATATCAGCCGTATCGATATCAGCAATATATGAAGCAAGAATAATAGATTATGCAGTAAATGGTAGTCTAAATTATGCAGAAGCTCAAGAGGAAGAATTAAATCAAATGACTGGGTTAGAAAGTAAATTAGAAAGCATAATAACAAGTATAAAAGGGGAAGGAATACCAGAAGGAACAATAACGTTTACAGAACCACAATGGATGGAAGATGGAACAGCGACAGTAGTAATAAATACCAGTGAAGAGAGATTTACATTGCAATATCAAATAGATGGAATAGAAGAAGAAAAATGGCAAGATATAGAAAGAGGTACAGAGATAACAGGACTAGAACATGGACAAACAGTATATGGAAGATTATATGATGGACAAAATGGAAGTAAAGAAGAGGCAAGTGTAGATATACAAGATAAGACAGGACCAATAGTAACGGTAAGTAAAGGAGCAGTAACAACAAAGAGCATACAAGTAACAGTAAGTAGTGAAGATAGACAATGGGGAATGCCAGATACAGTACAATATAGTTATTACATAAAAGAAAGTAGTGCAGGAGAATATCCAACAGAAGCATCATATACAGGACCAGATACAAATTATATATTTGATAACTTAAAGCAAAATACGAACTATGATATACAAGTAACAACCCAAGATAAAGCAGGAAATATAGGACAAGGAAAATTAGAAGTAGTAGAAACAGGAACAGTAGAAGGAGCAACAGGAGGACTAGTAACAGGAAATATAATAGCAAGTAATCCAGTATGGAGTGGAGGAAAAGCAAGTATAACACTAAGCACAAGTACAGGATTAACAATACAGTATCAAGTAAACGGAATAGAAGAAGAAAACTGGGAAACAGGAACAAGTGTAACAGGGCTAGAGCATAATGATACAGTATATGCAAGATTAACAGATGGAATAAACTATGGAGAAGAAGCAAGTGTAGATATACAGGATAATACATCTCCAAGTGCTCCAAGCATAGGTCTAGATGGAACTGTAGGAGACAATGATTACTATAAATCAAATGTAACAGTAACAATAACAGCAGGAAATGATGAACAAAGTGGAGCAAATCAGATAAGATATAGTGTAAGCGGAGCACAAACAATAGGGCAAACAACAACAGGAGAAGGTATAACAAGTACCAATATAACAATAACAGCAGATGGAACAAGTACAATAACAGCATATACATTAGATAAGGCAGGAAATGTATCAGAAGAAAAAACACAAACAGTAAATAAAGATGCAACAGAACCAAGTGTAGCTAGCATAGCATTATCAGGAGAGGCAGGAGAGACAAGCATATCGGTTACAGCAAATGGAGCAGACGAATTATCTGGAATTGCAAGTTATGAATTCCAAAGAAGCACAACAAGTAGCACAGAAGGATTTACATCAGTAGGAACAATAACAAGCAATGAAAATTCTTGCTCATATACATATGAAGGTTTAACAGCGGGAACAACATATTATTTAAGAGTTATTGTAAAAGATAGAGCAGGAAATACAATGACAAGCAATGTGGTAGAACAGTATATAGAAAAGAA
Source organism: uncultured Clostridia bacterium (assembly GCA_944386135.1). Taxonomy (GTDB): domain Bacteria; phylum Bacillota; class Clostridia; order TANB77; family CAG-508; genus JAAWPK01. The sequence continues at coordinate 5,156 of CALWZW010000022.1, forward strand.
GGAAATAAACATTGGAGACTTAACAGAAGAAGAAAAAAACGGAATGATAGGAAAATATGTAGACTATACACCAGTAAGTGGAACGTTCACATCGGAAGGACAATATAATGGAAGTAGTAATCAAAACTTTTCAACAGTAACAAGTTTAAAATGGAGAATATTAGAAATTACAAACAGTACACTTACTTTAATATCAGACACAACAGCAAATACAGGATTTACTTTAAGATACGCAGATGGATATAACAATGGAGTGCTATTATTAAATAATGCGTGTAAAGCAATGTATAGTAATGGTAGTCTAGGAGCAACAGGAAGAAGTTTAAATTTTGATGATATTGAGAAAAGATCTTCTCAAAAAAGACCTGATTGGGAAAATTTTACTGTTTCAAAATCTTCGTATGATCCTCATTTTCCTTGGATATGTGTTTATGAAAAAACTGTAGGGATAAATAATAAATTTGGAACTTATGGAACTTTGGGAACTAGTGAACAGGATCAATATTATACTGGAGCTCGAAGAGCTTCTGTAAATGTAATAACAACCAATACAACATATCAACATTTTATAGGGACGGGAAGTATGTCTTCAATTTATGTTGAACTGTTTGCTTATCAACCTGGTACTACATCTTATCTAACTAATTCATATTGGTTAGCAACTAGAGGAACAGGTCAAGATTTCAATGATACACGAATTTATTTTAGCATTTATATGGTTAGTGGAGGTCAAGCTAACGGAGAAGACTTATATTGTACGATAGAAAACGAGAGTTGGTCTAGGAGTCATGCTATTCGTCCAGTTGTTGACATTGACTTAAGTAAAGTTATTATATCTGATTCAGGAGATGAATATAGTATCGACCCAAAATCATAGAACAATATTGATTAAAAACACACCAAAAGTATTGATGAGTGACTGTGTCAAAGAGGAGTCACCGATAAAAGACACAAAACTTAAAGAAACTAGGGGAACCTGATACCAAACAGTTTTTAAGAAACACAGAAATATCAATGGGTTTGAAGAACAAAATATATGACCAATGTATTAAAATAATATAACAAAAAGCAGAAAATTGAGAAGAAAATCAAATTTCTGCTTTTTAAATATAAAAAATTGCATGAAAAAAAGACTAAAAAAGAATAAATAAGAATAAAAAAGCTAAATGTCATACAGGACGAAATTGCATTTGACATTGAAATATTTGCAAGAGCAGAAAGTGTGAATATTATGAACTTTAGAAGATTCAAGATAAAAGCCAAGTAGACTTTAAAATTTTTCGAATAATAAGAAAATATGAGATAGTTTGGAATTTTATACAAAAAGAATTAAAAATAAATTTATTAAAATTAAAGTTCAAAATAGTTTTTAAAATAATTATGTATTGTTAGAATAGAATTAAAATCTTGTTTACAATTTATAATATTAAATACATGGATAATATCTATAGAATCACGTATATAATACATAATTCGATATCCAGATTTTCGATTTTTTCGATATATAATTTCTCTAAAATGTTTGTCTGATATTTCAGGAATATATCTTCCAATATATGGAGCATCAGCTAAAGTTTTTATATGTTCAGTTATAGCTAAATCTGTATTTATGGCATTTTTCAGAGAATATTGCATATTATAATAGAATATGTCGTCTAAACCTTTTTTAGCCAAATCTCCTATTATAATTTTCATATAAAGCCTCTCTTTCTGCCAAAAAATTTTCTAGAGGTATACCTTTTCCTTGGTTTATTTCGTTGATACCTTTAGCTATGCCAATTAATAGGTATAAGTTATAAAGAGAATCAAAAAAAGTTTCATTTTCTTTGGATTTTCTTAATAGGTCAACAATTTTTTCAATTTTAATTTCTTCATTTTGTTCTTTCATAATAAAATCAGCCCTTTCTAATTATTTTTTCCCTGAAATATCTTTTGTGGAGCATGAGCAGTTAAAATACTTTGAATACATATCTTATCATTTTCATTTAAGTCATTAATTCCAAAAAGTTCAATATATTTGTTTGTTACATCTTGAAGAATTATTATGCTTTCTTTTGTTTTTAATTCTTCATCAATGTCATAAGGTAATGATTCAATAGCTTTTATAAATTTATCTTTTATATTTGACATAATGACCTCCTTTTTTTATTATATCGTAATATATTATTATTAGCAATATATAATAATTATTATTTTTTTACTTAATACTTAAATGTTTAAAAATTTTGTGTATTTTCTTAGGATAGAATTTCCTTAAGATTTTATTTTGTTATATCTCTAAGTTGTACTTAATCAAAGAAAGTTAAATATATATTTATACTTATATTATACTTACCTAATATTGTCAATAAAAAATACTCGACAAAATGTGACAATTATGCTTTATTTTTTATAGATAAGTGATATGAAAAATAAATTACCAAAGTTTGCACTTGACAGTTAAAGTATGATAATGTAGAATAGAAATAAGTTAAAAACAAAGGAGAAAACCAAACATGAGAAACGCTAGAAGCTTAGAGGCTCTACACACACACACACACACACAGGTATATATCTTAATAGATTAGGAAATAGAGGTAATATAAGGACACATAGGACTTATATGTTTTTTGACATATAAATTCTATGTGTCTTTTTGTCGTGTGTGAGAATAAATCCGGTCGTTTGGGACGGTTCTAAATGACCGGATTTTAGATAAAATATTTGAATTATAACTTTAATTAAAAAAATCTGCCATTTAGAACCGTCCCCTTTGGCAGACAATCAAAAAAAGGAGGAAGATTTACAAATGAAATCAAAACAAAAACCAATCAAACAAGAAAGAGGAATTACGCTAATTGCACTAATTATTACAATAATTGTTCTAGTAATACTTGCAGCAGTAACATTAAATTCCATATTTGGAAGTAATATAATAGGCTTAGCAACAAATGGAGCGATAAATTATGCAGAAGAGCAACAAAAAGAATTAGGCATGCTAAATGATGTAAGTGATTTATTAGGAGATATAACAGGAGATACAGATAGACCAATGTCGCCAAGTATTACTTTGAGCGGAACAAAGGGGAATAATGATATATATACAAGTAATGTAACTGTAACTATTAGCATAAATAAAGGGCTAGAACAAACAGAAACTATAAAGTTACATTACAAAATAAATGGTGGAGAAGAACAAATTACAGAAGAAGATGTAAACTTTGAAGTAAGTGAAGAAGGAACAACAACTATTATAGCATGGACAGAAAATGAAAAAGGAAACTTATCAGATAATTATGATACAAGTTTTACAATAAACAAAACAGCTCCAACTACTCCAACCATTAGCTTAAATGGAACAGAAGGAGAAAATGGATATTATATAAGTGATGTAGGAGTTACAATTAGTGCAGGAGATGCAGCTGATGTAGCAAGAATAAAATACAAAGTAGAAAGAGCAAACCCAATTGCAGAAACAGAAGTACAAGGAACAACTGCAAACTTTGACATAACTGCAGATGGAACAAGCACAATAACAGCATATATAATAAATAATGCAGGACTAACATCAGAAGAAATAACACAAGTTGTAAATAAAGACATGACAAATCCAAGTAAAGCTAGTTTAACAGTAGGAACAATAGGAGAAACAAGTATTACGGTAACAGCAAATGGAGAAGACGCAACATCTGGAGTTGAAAGTTATATATTTCAATATAGTACAACAAGCGAAAAAGAAGGATTTACAACAGCATTAGAAGTACCAAACACAACAAACTCATGTACATATACATATCAAAGTTTAGCATCTGGAACGACATATTACTTAAGAGTAATCGTAAAAGACAGAGCAGGAAATACTTTTGCAAGCACAGCAGTATCAGCAACAACAAAGAAAGCAGGATTATCTGATACAGAACTTGCAAGCAATGTAGGGAAATATGTAGATTATACACCAACAAGTGGAAGTTTTACATCACAAGGACAATATAATGGATATGGTGACCAATCATTTTCAACAGTAACAGGTTTAAAATGGAGAATATTAGATGCAAGTGATAATACATTAACATTAATATCAGATACTTTTGCAAATACAAATTTTTACTTAAGTGAAGAAAACGGATATAATAACGCAGTATTACTACTGAATAATGCCTGTAAAACAATGTATAGCAATGGAGATTGGGCAACAGGAAGAAGTTTAAATATAGATGATATAGAGAAATATTCAACATATCCAAGGACGATTTCAGAGTCGACAGGTATGGGTTGGAGTAAATATTATCCAAATATATATGCAAGAGAGATAAATGGAGCACCAAACGGAACATATGGAACAGAATTCGATTTAAGTGAACAAGATGAATATATCACAGGATATTCATCTGGAAATTCATCATTTAGAGGAAAGGGGACATATTATCAATTTGATATGTCAACAAGTACAATGAAAAATCAAGTATACGTAGATTTGTTTAGCAACTCTAGTTCAGCATGGCTTGCTTCACGTTGCGCTAGTCTGAATGGTAATCCAATGTCGTTTTATATATTTGCTGTGTCGAGTAATAATGTGTATGGTGTAGAATTATTTGTATCATATGGTCACGGCAATGGGTATGATATACATATTCGCCCTGTAGTTGAAATTGACTTAACTAAAGCAAGTGTCGGAGCTACAGGTGACGGCTCAAGTGGAAATCCATACAGCATTACTGCAAAATCGTAAATATTAGATAAGGGAGTCATGTATGACTCCCTTTAACGCATCTTTTTTTTCTTTTGTGAACATTTGCAATTAGTCTAAAAACTAATTTTGCTTTTTTTATATTCTTGTGATAGAATGTAGATTATTGAAAAGTAATGGGGATAAACAAAAGGAGGAAATATTTTGAGATATAATAAGGAAGGATATATAAAGCTATTAAGCAAAACATTTAAAAATGAAAATGAAGTATTAGAAGAAATTATAAATTTAAAAGCAATACTTGCATTACCAAAGGGTACCGAGGTATTTGTAAGTGATGTTCATGGAGAATATGAGCCTTTCATACACGTCTTAAACAATGGAGCAGGAAGGGTAAGAAGTAAAATTGATTTAGCTTTTGGAGATACATTACCACAAACAGAAAAAAATAAACTTGCAACATTAATTGCTTATCCAGAAGAAAAAATGAAACAAATAAAAGAGAATAACGAAGATACTAGAGAATGGTACAAAGATTCAATATCAAAATTAGTAGAAATATGCAGAAGAGCAGGAGGAAAATACACACGTTCAAAAGTGAGAAAAGCACTCCCAAACTTTAAGTACATAATTGATGAATTATTGCATGTACCAGAGGAAGTTGATAACAAGGAAGAATACTATAACTCTATTATTTGGTCAATAATAGACCTTGGAATTTCAGAAGAATTTATAATATGCTTATCAGAGGCAATAAAACAAATGTCAATTGACCATTTACATATCGTTGGAGATATATATGATAGAGGAATGCATCCAGATTATATAATTCAAAAACTAATGAAATTCCATAGTGTAGACATTCAATGGGGAAATCATGACATATTATGGATGGGAGCAGCTATTCGGAAATAAAGCATGTATAGCAAATGTTATAAGAATTTGTGCAAGATATGGAAACATGAGAATATTAGAAGATGCCTATGGAATAAATATGAGACCACTTTCTATATTTGCACTTGACACATATACAGAAACTCCGCCAGAAAGGCTTCTCCCAAAAGAGTTTGACTATAACAAATATGGAGAAAGTGACAAAATAGTTTTAGCAAAGATACAAAAGGCAATAGCTGTAATACAATTCAAAATAGAAGGAGAAATGATAAAAAAACATCCAGAATATAAAATGGATGATAGATTATTATTAGACAAAATAGATTATGAGCATGGGACTATAAAAATAAATGGTAAAGAGTATGCTCTAAATGATACAAATTTCCCAACTATAGATAGAAATAATCCATATAAACTTACAGACAAGGAACAAGAACTCATAGAAAGATTACAAGAGTCATTTATGGAAAGTACTAAATTAAATGAACATGTAAGATTTTTATATGCAAAAGGATCAACATACAAAATATTTAATTCTAATCTTCTAATGCATGCTTGTATACCAATAGAAGAAGATGGAAGTTATACAAAAGTTACACTTCTTGGAAAAACACTAGAGGGAAAAGAATTTTTAGACCACTTAGATAATGCTATAAGAGAAGCATATTTTGACAAAAATGAAGAAGCGGCAGACTATATGTGGTACTTATGGTGTGGAAAAGATTCACCATTCTTTGGAAAACTTAGAATGACAACATTTGAACAATATTTTATAGATGACAAAGAATCACATCATGAGCCTAAAATACCATATTATACTTTTGTTACGGATGAAAAATTCTGTAAAAAGATATTAAGAGATTTTGGAGTAAAAGAAGAATTTTCTCACATCATAAATGGCCACGTTCCAGTTAAAGCAAAAGACCGGAGAAAGTCCAGTTAAGGCTAATGGAAAGTTACTCGTAATAGATGGAGGTTTTGCAAAAAGTTATAGAAAAAGAACAGGAGAAGCTGGATATGTACTAGCATATAATTCTTATGGATTAGTATTAACAGCTAATAAAGCATTTGAAAGTATACAAAAAGTAATAGAAACAGAAGATGAAATACCAACTGAGATTGTCGTAAATGATAAATCAGTGAAAAGGAGAAGGGTAGGAGATACAGATATAGGCAAAGAATTAAAAGAACAAATTAATTGTCTAGAGGAATTGCTTGCATTTTATCATTCTGGAAAACTTGAGAAAAATTAGAAATTGTGCGTCAATAAACTTAGGTTTTTTGACGCACGTTTGGTTAAGTTAAAATATTGAAAAAAAACTCGAATTATGATAGAATAATTTTGCTTTAAATTAGAAAGGATTAGGCACAGAATTAGGTTTATGGAAATATTAGATTTTAATGAAGAAAATAAATATATAGAAAAAGTTAAAAAAATTAATGGAGAAAATTTAAAAAAATATTATATTTTAACAATGGGATGTATGTTAAACGAAAACGACTCTGAAAAATTGTGTGGCATGATAGAAAAAATGGGCTATGAAAAGTGTGACGACACTAAAAAAGTTGACTTAATAGTATTTAATACTTGCTGTGTAAGAGAAAATGCAGAAGACAAGCTATTTGGAAAACTTGGAGAACTTAAGAATTACAAAAAAGATACCGGAGCAATTATTGCTATCGGTGGTTGTATGATGCAAGAAAAACATATTCAAGAGAAGCTACATAAAAGTTACCCATATTTTGATATGATGTTTGGAACACATACACTTAATAAATTCCCAGAGGATTTATATAATGTATTATCAAATAAACATAAAGTTACAGATGTAATAGATATAGACGGAGAAATTTATGAAGGAATACCAATTAAAAGGGAAAATAAAATAAAAGCTTCTGTAACAATTATGTATGGTTGCAATAATTTTTGTACTTATTGCATAGTTCCTTATGTTAGAGGTAGAGAAAGAAGCAGAAGACCAGAGGATATATTAAAAGAAATAGAAAATTTGGCAAAAGAAGGATATAAAGAAATTACTCTTTTAGGACAAAATGTAAATTCTTATGACGGAGGAAATGGATATAAGTTTTCAAACCTTTTAAAAGATGTAGAAAAAATAGAAGGAATTGAACTAATAAGATTTATTTCACCACATCCAAAGGACTTCACAGATGACGTAATAGAGGTCATAAAATCTTCTAAAAAGATATGTAAAATATTACATCTTCCTCTTCAATCTGGAAGTACAAATGTACTAAAAAGAATGAATAGGAAATATACAAAAGAACAATATCTAGAACTTGCAAATAAAATAAAAAAAGAAATACCAGAGGTTGTATTTTCAACAGATATAATAGTTGGATTTCCAGGCGAAACAGAGGAAGATTTTGAGGATACTTTAGATGTTGTAAGAAAGTTAAAGTATGAACAAGTCTTTATGTTTATATATTCAAGGAGAGTTCGGAACACCAGCAGATAAAATGTTAGACCAAATTCCAGAAGAAACTAAACATGAAAGATTTAATAGACTAAAGGAATTAGTTGAAAGTCAAATAGAAGAAAATAATGCAAAATATATAGGTACAACACAAAAAGTACTAGTAGAAGGTAGAAGTAAAACAAATAAAGATATGCTTACACGGAAGGACTGATACAAACAAAGTTGTTGTATTTGAAGGAAAAGATGAATTGATAAATAAAATAATTGATGTAAAGATTATACAAGATTGTTTATGGTACTTAAAAGGAGAATTTTAAAAAATAAGAAAGAAGGAAGAATGTATGGCAGAATTTTCGCCAATGATGCAACATTACTTAGATACAAAAGAGCAATATAAAGACTGCATATTGTTTTATAGATTAGGCGACTTTTATGAAATGTTTTTTGATGATGCTCAAATTGCATCAAGAGAGTTAGAAATAACACTAACAGGAAAAGATTGTGGACAAGAAGAAAGAGCCCCTATGTGCGGAGTACCTTATCATGCTGCAAATATGTATATAGCGAAACTCATTGAAAAAGGATATAAAGTTGCAATATGCGAACAACTAGAAGACCCAAAAAAGGCAAAAGGAATTGTAAAAAGAGATGTTGTAAGGGTTGTAACACCAGGAACTTTAGTAGAAGATAATTTATTAGATGAGAAGAAAAATAACTATATAATGTCAATATATAAACAAGGGATATTCTTTGGAATTGCAGTGTGTGATATATCAACAGGAGATTTCTTAGCATCTCAGATAAAAGAAACAAACAACTTTACAAAACTACTTGATGAAATTGCAAGATATTATCCAGCAGAGATAGTCGTAAATGAAATGATGTATTCTTCATCAGAAGAAATAGGAAAAATTAGAGAAAGAATAGACTGTTATGTATCAAATATTGAAGAAGAGAAGTTTAAATATGATATAGATAGTTTAAAAAACAGATATAAAATTACAGATGATAAAGAAAACGAATTAGATAACTTAGAAGAAAAAGATTTTGCACTTGCTGCATCAAATCGGGTTACTTGAATATATAAAACAAACTCAAAAAATTGAGATGGAACACTTAAATGTTATAAAAATATATAACATAACAAAATATATGGCTCTAGATATAAGTGCTAGAAGAAATCTAGAATTAACAGAAAGAATGAGAGATAAAGGAAAGAGAGGAACACTCCTTTGGGTGCTTGATAAAACTTCAACATCAATGGGAGGAAGAATGTTAAGAAGGTGGATAAATGACCCTTTAATAGATATAAATGAAATAAATGGAAGATTAGATGCAGTAAAAGAGCTAAAGTCAAATATGATGCTTAGAGGAGATACAATAGATTGCTTAAAGAAGATATTTGATATAGAAAGAATAGCACGGAAAAATTTCTTATGGAAATGCAAATGCAAGAGATATGTTATCTCTAAAAAATTCAGTATCAAAACTTCCAGAGCTAAAAACTGTTTTATCAAATGCAAAAACAGCAATGCTTAAGGAAATTTATGAAAATTTAGATGAGCTAAAAGATATATATGAACTTATCGAAAAATCAATAATAGAAGAACCTGGAATAACAATTACAGAAGGAAATATTATCAAAAAAGGATATAATGAAGAAGTAGATAAATTAAAAGAGGCATCAACTAATGGTAAAGTTTGGCTTGTAGAACTTGAAGCAAAAGAAAAAGAAGAAACAGGAATAAAAAATTTAAAAATAGGATTTAATAAAGTATTTGGATATTATATAGAAGTTACAAAATCAAATTTGAACTTGGTTCCAGAAAGATATATAAGAAAGCAAACTTTGACAAATGGAGAAAGATTTATAACAGAAGAATTAAAGGAACTAGAAGATACAATACTTGGTTCAGAGGGAAAATTAGTTGACTTAGAATATAAACTATTCTTAGAAATTAGAGAAAAAATTTCTAAAGAAATACCAAGAATTCAAAGAACTGCAGAAGTTGTTAGTACATTGGATGTATTATGTTCATTTGCAGAAGTTGCAGAAGATTTAAACTATGTAATGCCAATAGTAGATAATAGTGGAGAAATAGAGATTGAAGAGGGAAGACATCCAGTAATAGAGAAAATGATGACATCAGGAAGTTTCGTGCCAAATGATACATATATGAACAAAGATAGTGATAGATTAGCGATAATTACAGGACCAAATATGGCAGGAAAATCAACATATATGAGGCAGGTTGCTCTAATTACACTTATGGCACAGATAGGAAGTTTTGTACCAGCAAGATATGCAAAAATTGGAGTAGTAGATAAAATATTTACAAGAGTTGGAGCATCAGATGACTTAAGCATGGGACAAAGTACCTTTATGGTAGAGATGATGGAAGTCGCAAATATTCTAAAAGAGGCAACATCAAACAGTTTAGTAATACTTGATGAAATAGGAAGAGGTACATCAACATATGACGGATTATCTATTGCTTGGGCTGTTGCAACATTTATGGCAGATAAAGAAAAGTGTGGCGCAAAAACTTTATTTGCAACACACTATCATGAGTTAACAAAGCTAGAAGATAAGATAGAAGGAGTAAAGAACTATTCTATTGCTGTAAAAGAAAAGGGGGAAGATATAATCTTCTTAAGAAAAATTGTAAAAGGTGGAACTGACGAAAGTTATGGTATACATGTAGCAAGACTTGCCGGAGTCCCAAAAGAAGTATTAAAAAATGCAAGAGAGATATTAAAAGGCTTAGAGAGAAAAAGTATGCTTGGTGAAAAGAATATAGAAAAAGCTGAAAAATCAGGCTCTGCAGGACAACTTAATATGTATAATTATAAACTTGCAGAGATTGCCCATGAATTAGATAAGATAAATGTAAACGAACTTACACCAATTGATGCGATGAATATTTTGGTCAAACTTAAAGATGCCGCATCGTAGACTTTAAAAAATAAGCTTCGTACTGCGTCGTTAAAATTTATTGAAAAAGCCTCAACGTACAAATAGTACGCCTCCGGTTTTTCAATAAATTTTGCCTAGTATTACTCGCTTCTTTTTTAAAGTCTTAAATAGCAAAAGAAATATAGCATTGCTTGTTTCTTTTTCAACTTAGGTATAAATAATATTAAAATAAAAAACAAGAAAGGATTTGTTAAAAAATGACAAATAGGAAAGATACAAGAAAGATTAAAGTAGGAAATATGACAATAGGAGGAGACAACACTGTTAGTATTCAGTCTATGACTAATACTAAAACAAAAGATGTAGAAGCAACTGTTGAACAAATTTTAGAGTTAGAGAAAGCAGGATGTGAAATTATAAGAGTTGCATGTCTTGATGAGGAAGATGCAGAAGCTATAAAAGAAATAAAACCTAAGATACATATACCAATTGTTGCAGATATTCATTTTGACTATAAGATAGCTTTAAAAGCAATCGAAAGTGGAGTAGACAAGCTTAGAATAAATCCAGGAAATATTGGAGGAAGAGATAGAGTAGAAAAAGTTGTAAATGCATGTAAAGAAAAAAATATTCCAATAAGAATAGGAGTAAATGCAGGTTCACTTGAAAAAGAATTACTAGAAAAATACGGTGGAAAGCCAACAGCAGAAGCTATGGTAGAAAGTGCAATAAAACACATTAAAATATTAGAAGAATTAGATTTTTATGATATATGTGTATCACTTAAAGCGTCTAACTTAGACTTATGTATAGAAGCTTATGAAAAGGCAAGTGAAGCATTTAATTATCCATTACATATAGGAATTACAGAAGCTGGAACAGCATTTTCAGGAACAATAAAATCTAGTATAGGACTTGGTGTTCTTTTAAGAGAAGGAATAGGAAACACATTAAGAGTATCACTTTCAGACGACCCAATAGAAGAGATAAAAGTTGCAAAAGAAATACTAAAAGATTGCGGATTATATAAAAAATCACCAACACTTGTATCTTGCCCAACATGTGGAAGAACACAAATAAAATTAATACCTATTGCAAAAGAAGTAGAAAACTTTTTACAGACAATAGAAGCGGATATAACAGTTGCTGTAATGGGCTGTGCAGTAAATGGACCAGGAGAAGCTAAAGAGGCAGATATCGGAATAGCAGGAGGAATAAAAGAAGGCCTTTTATTCAAAAAGGGAGAAGTAATCAAAAAAGTCCCACAAGAGAAAATTGTAGAAGTGTTAAAGCAAGAGATATTAGAAATGATAAAATAAAAATATTAAGACTAAAGGCATAAATCTGGATTATGAAAGATTTATGCCTAGAGTAGGAGGTAATATAAAACATGAGAATTTATATTACAATAAAGCCAATAAAAAATAAAATAACAATACCATTTCACTATCAACATATTATACAATCAATGATTTTAAGTTGGATTCATGATGAAAAATATAGTGATTTTATTCATAATGTAGGATATTCCTATGAAAAACGAAAATATAAATTATATACATTTTCAAGATTGTTTCGGAAAATACATTTATTCTAAAGAAACTAAATTAATTACTTTCAATGATACAATAGAATTTTATATCTCATCAGCAAGCAATGAATTTATACAATATTTAATTAGCACCATTTTATTAGAAAATAACATAATTAGGCTCTGGAATAATGAAGCCAAAATAGAAAAGGTAGAAATTTTAAAAGAACCAGAATTTAATGAAGAGTGTGAAATAAGCACACTTTCACCTATTACAGTTTATAGTACATTTCAAAATCAATTTAGAAAAAAGACGTATTACTATAATCCAAGTGAGCCAGAATTTTATGAACTTACAAAACAAAATCTCTTAAAGAAATATCAGGCTTTTTATAATGAAATTCCTGAAAATAACGAATTTGAGATGAAAAGCATAGGAAGATATAGAGAAAGATTTATGATATATAAAAAAGATTTTATAGTTAAAGCATATGATGGTAAATTTTTGATAAAAGGAAATCCAAAGCTTATAAAACTAGCCTATGAAGCAGGACTTGCAAGCAGAAATTCTGCAGGCTTTGGAATGATTAAAATTAATTAAATTAAGATATATCAACTAACTGTAATTATTTGAAAATTTATTCATATATATTTCCTAGTAAATGGTACAGTAAAAAATAGCGATATTCTTATAAATAAAATAAGAATAGAAGAAAAGCATAAATGATAACTTATTTGAAAAGAAGACACTACAATAATCTAAGTTAATAAAAAATAAAATTAAAAAAATCACCAAATTTGCTAAGAACATGAGATATTATAAATAGAAATGTAAAAATCTCTCTAAAATTATTTTTTGGAGGGAACTATTAATAGTGATAATAAAACAGAAAATAATAAATCAATGGAACGAGTGGATAAGAAAATTTACCTAAAAAGGTTATTTATAACAAAATAATAGAAAAATAACTATGTCAAATAAAAAAGTTAAAAAACGTCAAAAAAAGATAAAAAAAGTATAATTGACACAAGAATAGCAATGTGATAAATAAAATTTAGAAGTACTTAATGTTATTTTATAAATTAAGTATAGAATAAAAAATAGAAAGGAGCTAAAATTATGAGAAAAGAGTTAAGTGTAAGACTAAAAGTATTTATTACACTACTAGTAAGTATTATTTTTTCAATACTTATTATCAATCAAGATGTTAGAGCAACAAGTGTGGAAGAAGATACTACATCTATTGCACAAGAATCAGTAGAAGATAGAATTATGAAATATGATGCAATAACAGGAAAAACAACTGAAGTTAATATGGAGGAATTAAGAAATGTTATTTCAACATTATCAGTTAATAGCAGTGATGACCCATATAGCGTAAGTGGATATACTCCAGAACATATAATTAATGAAACTAGGTTTGAATCTTTATAAGATGGTTATTGGACCTAATGATGCGACTAAGATAAAATATTTCTTACCATTATCTGGAGACTGGACACTATCAGTGACAGCAGTTGATACTGCTACACCAGTAACAGTAAAAGCAGGTTGGAATTGATACTAACTATAGGTACGTCTCAAATTAGAAATCTTAGCAAGATATAGCTGACACAAAATACCTCCCATAGATAGGGGAACGCATCTTTTGCGCCCCCTATTTATCATATTAGATTTTGAATATTAATAGTGATAATGAAAACTATATGTAGCAAAGGAGAAAAAATGAAAAAATATAATAAAATATTCATAATAATAATAGTAGTATGGATAGCATTTATATTAATAGATTGCAATAGAATAAATAATTCGGAAAATAGCTTAAAACCTCTTATAACAATTTGGACTAGAGAATATGAAGATAAAAGTGAATATGTAACAGAATATATAGGCTTAGGATATTCTGTGAGACATTATAGAACAAAAAATACGGCAGCATATGGTACTATAGTTAAGTTATTTTATATATTTCCTTTGGAACGTTTTAATGCTGAGTAAAATATGAATTTACAGTATTGCTTCTAACTTAAATGAAAAGAGAAAAATTGGATTAATTATACCTCAAAAAAGACTAAAGTAAAAGTAATTTTGTGATATATTATTTCTTGAATATATGTGATATTATCTTATTATGCTATATCAAAATTTCAGGGTATGCGAAAGACATATTTGGAAAATCTTTTTGTATGTTATAATGGATTAAATAAAAAAATTTAGATGCACCCAATTATTAAAAAATAGCATCTAAATTGATATACAAAATACAACTGATACATTTCAAGTTGAAAAGGCTGTCTTTTCGGAAACAGGTTTTTATGCAATAGTAAAATGTAAGGAAGGAAATACTCAATTTATATTGGAGGATTCTAATAGTAAAAGCTATAAAACTTCAAGAACATTATTAAATATCTATGATGAAGATAATAATTTTTATTATTTAATAAATGCAAATATTGAAGAGAATGCAAAAGAAAGAATAATTATAAAAAATAAAAAAAATAACTCTGAATTTGCAGAGTTGTTAATAAAATAGAGAATAAATTCATAACGGAAGGCTCTTAATGCTATGGACTTTACTTAACATTAAGAGCCTTTTTTATTTGTAATAAAGTTGTATAACTTATATTTGTGCAATAATCACAAAAATTGTACATTTATTTTTTTAATATATGTTTCTTTATTACCAACTATATGAAACTAAAGACATTGTTATGTTAGAAGAACTATTAGAGCAAGAAATATTTATTCTTACATCAGCAGTTTGAGATAAACCTAAGTAAATGTAATCAAATTTTGAAGTTTTTCCATCTGTTTTAATAGTATATGTCTTAGTAACATTTCTAGGAACAATATAAACACTAATTGTTATTGTATCTGCTGTTCCAGATGAAGATGTGGCTTTTGCTTCTATTGCCATAAAAGTACCATCATATTTTTTTGTAATTTGTGTATTCTTTTTAAAAGTAAATGTACCTGGATCATAGTAAGCAAAAGGAGAAATTCCTGAATTTGACATAGCATTTACATGATTTAATGGAAAT
>CALWZW010000023.1 GCA_944386135.1 uncultured Clostridia bacterium
AATGCAGAAGACGCAAACTCAGGTATTGCAGGATACTATTATTGGGAAGTAGTAGGAGATGTAGCAGAAGTACCAGATGAAGAAAAGACATATGTAAGTGGAGCAAGTAAGACATTAACAGTAAAAAGTGATGGAGAAAGAACAATAGCATTTCAAGGAATAGACAATGCAGGAAACAAATCAGGAATATCAAATATCACGATAAAAAAAGACAGTTTAAGTCCAAAAGATTTTACAATAAGCGTATCAAACCAAAATAAAACTGGTTTTACAATAAATGCAGGAACAACAGATGACACAAGCATGGCAAGTAGTGTATCAGGAATGAGTCACTATGAAATATATATGAATGGAAGTTTAAAAGATACAATAGAAGTAACAGATGAAAATAACCCAACAGTATCATATGTAGCAGAAAACTTAAGTGAAAACACAGCATATACAATAAGCGTAAAAGCATATGATAAAGCAGGAAACGTAAAAGAAAGTGCAAGCATGATAGGACAAACAGGAGAAATCTCAGGAGGAAACCAAGGTGGAGGGGGCAACCAAGGCGGAGAATCAGACTCTGAAATTGATTTTGGAAATTTAACCGAAGAAGAGAAAGCAGAGTTGATAGGTAAATATGTAGACTACACACCAGTAAATGGAAGTTTTACATCACCAGGACGATATAACGCAGGATATGGCGAAGGAAGTGATCAAGAGTTTTCAACAATTACAGATTTAAAATGGAGGATATTCTTTATTAAAAGAGGCACATTAACTCTAATATCAGAAACAATAGCAAACACAAATTTTGTGTTAAATACCTATAATGGATATAATAATGGAGTATTGTTATTAAATAGAGCGTGCGAAGAGATGTACAGCAATGAAGCTTTTACAGCAACAGGAAGATGTTTGAATATAGATGATATAGAAGCAGTATCTACATATATTAAAACAACATATCCAAATTATGGACATGAATATAGTGCTACTAACTCATATCCATCTATATATCCAGATGAAAAAGGAAGCGGAAACACAGAAGGATATAATTTAAGTGAACAAGATAGATATTATGATAGTTATAGCAGGGGAATGGATTTCACTGGAACATGGACATATTATACATATAATATATCATCATATGTGACTACAATATACCAGAACCTAATTGCTCCACAAAATGCTAGTACATATTGGTTGGCTTCACGTTGTGTTGGATATGAATCCTCTGACGACGTTTTAAGTTTTAGATTGTTTGTTGTAGAGCGGTAATTCAGTGAGTACACGCATTCTTTATAATTCAAGGAGAGATGACTATAATCGTACAAATGCAATTCGACCTGTTGTTGAAATTGACTTAAATTGGGTAAATATAGGAGAAACAGGAGATGGTTCAAGAGATAATCCATATAGCATAATAGCAAAGTAAAAGACAAAACTATTAAGGCCTAGTAAATGTAATTAGATTTACTAGGCTACTTAAAATTAAATTTACAAATCTTATTTTAACTATTGACTTTAAAATTAACTAATGATACAATTCGAAATACGTTAAGAATAAAAACTTAAAAATCAAATTTTTTGCAAATGGGAGGTGAGAATATGGAAGAAAAAATTTTAGCTGCAATAGGAGAACTAGGAAAGAAGATAGACAATGTTGAAAAAGGCTTAAATGAAAGAATAGACAATGTTGATGAGAGATTAAGCAAAGAAATTAAAGAAACAAATAATAATTTAAGACAAGAAATTGCAAATTCAAATAAAGATTTAAGACAAGAAATTGCAGACTCAAATAGTAAATTAAGACAGGAAATGGCAGACTTAAATAATAATTTAAGACAAGAAATTGCAAATTCAAATAAGGATTTAAGACAGGAAATTGCAGATTCAAATAGTAATTTAAGACAGGAATTTAAAGAAACAAATAATAAATTAAGACAGGAAATGGCAAACTCAAACAAAAGCTTAAGAGAAATGATTAAAGAGACTGAATGGAACTTAGCATCTGGATTCTATGAAGCAAACGTAAAACTCGAAGAAAACTTAAGAAACGAAATGAACAAGAAAAACGAAGAACTAGAAGAAAGATTAACAGCAAAAATTGATAAAGCTGTTAATGATATTAAAAGGCATCAAGAAATTGTATATGACCGTATAATACCGATTATAGTACACACGATAGATAATGACGAAATAGCAAACAAATTAGAGCATGATAAATTTAGGTCAGATATTAAAAAATTGCAAAATTCAATAAAATAATTTTATTCTAAAGTGCAAAAAAATCTTTTTGCAAAAGCTAAATAGGGGGCAATAGCTACAAAAAGGACGTTCTTTAAAATTCATACTAAATGGACTTTAAAGAGCGCCCTTTTTGTATATATTTACTAAAATGTAAAAAAATGTTGACATATGTCTAAAATACTGATACAATAAATATATTATCAAGAGTGGGCGAGAGATGCGGCTTATTGACCCCACAGCAACCTGCAAAGGTAAGGTGCTAAAACCGCCAAGGCTATGGCTTTGAATGATGATGCATGGCAAAAAAACATTATTCTCTGCTTATAGCAGAGTTTTTTTAGTATAGAAAGGAAAAATAAAGAATGAAAAAATATTTATTTACATCAGAAAGTGTAACAGAAGGACATCCAGATAAATTATGTGACTTAATATCAGACACAATACTAGATGAATGCTTAAAACAAGATAAGCTTTCAAGAGTCGCAGTTGAAACATTTGCATCAAATGATAGAATTACAATAGCTGGACAACTTACAACAAATGCAAAAATTAATGCTGAAGAAATTGCAAGAAATGTATTAAGAAATATAGGGTATAAGGGAAAAGGTATCGACATAGATGTAGAAAAATGCATAATAGATGTAAATCTTACAAAACAAAGCTCAGACATTGCACAGGGAGTAGATGTAGGAGGAGCAGGAGACCAAGGCATTATGTTTGGCTATGCAACAGATGAAACAGAAGAATATATGCCACTTGCTATAAATCTTGCACATAAATTATCTAGAAGATTAACAGAGGTAAGAAAAAAGGAAATACTTCCATATCTTGGTCCAGATGGAAAGACACAAGTAACAGTAGAATATGAAGACAATGTTCCAAAGAGAATAGAGACAATACTTGTTTCAAATCAACATGATGAAAATATTCCACTGGAAAAAGTTAGGCAAGATATAATTGAAGAAGTAATAAAAAAAGTAGTTCCAAAAGAATATTTAGATGAAAATACAAAGTACTATGTAAATCCAACAGGAAGATTTGTAATAGGTGGACCACTTGGAGATACAGGATTAACAGGAAGAAAGATAATTGTAGATACATATGGAGGATATGCAAGACATGGTGGAGGAGCTTTTTCTGGAAAAGATGCAACAAAAGTAGATAGAAGCGCGGCATATATGTTACGTCACATTGCTAAAAATATTGTTGCAAACGGTTATGCTAAAAAATGCGAGATACAGATTTCTTATGGAATAGGTATTGCTGAGCCTATATCTATATATGTAAATACTTTTGAAACAAATACAATTGATGAAGAAGAAATAATAAATAAAATTAAAGATAAGTTTGATTTAACACCTGATGGAATTATAAAATATTTAGATTTAAGAAAACCAATATTTACTAAGACTACAAATTATGGACATTTTGGAAAGAATGACCTTCCATGGGAGAAAATAATTAAAATTTGATGAATTTATGAAACGAAAAAATGATATATTATTTCCGCCTATCTTTTTGAGTAATATTTTTAATTTTATCGTTCTTTGTTGGCTTCGCCACTCGCCTAGGGCGCATCCACTCGGGGAGCCTCCCTACGCAGAACTTCAAAAATTAAAAATATTACTCAAAAACGGCTAGACATGATAGAGATTTTTATATCATTTTTTTGTTTCTTTTTTGTCATAAATCAAATTTTCAATTCTAGTTGCTATTAGATGTTTTATATAATATAATTAGGATAAAATAAATATATAAGGAGAGTGACTTATTTATCTTGGAAAATCAAAAGGAAAGTTGGCATTCGATGCCAATTGATGAAATATTGAAGAAGTTAAATACTACAGAGGATGGGCTAAGTGATAAAGAAGCAGAAGAAAGGCTAAAAAAGTATGGATATAATGAGCTAAATAATAAAAAAAGAAAAACTATTTTAGAGCTTATATGGAAAGAAATAGTAGACCCCATGATACTTATATTAATTGGAGCATCACTTTTATCATTTATATTAAATGAATGGGTAGAAGGATTTGTTATATTATTCATTGTATTTGTAAATACAATTATAAGTGTTGTGCAAGAAAGAAAAGCAGAAGCATCAATAGAAGCACTTAAAAATATGAGCGCACCAAGTGCTCGTGTTTTTAGGCAAGGAGAAGATAGTTTAATATCATCAAAAGAAATAGTAGTAGGAGATATAGTTATACTTGAAGCAGGAGGAATGGTGCCAGCAGATATTAGATTAATAGAGTCAGCCAACCTTAAAGTACAAGAGGCATCTCTTACAGGAGAATCTGTACCAGTAGAGAAAGATGCAGATGAAGAAGTAAAAAAAGATAGTCCTTTAGGTGATAGAACCAATATGGTATATACATCATCTTTAATAACTTATGGAAGGGCAACAGGAGTAGTTGTAGCGACAGGAATGAATACAGAAGTTGGAAATATAGCTGATATGCTAAATGAAGAAGATGATTTTGATACACCACTAAAAAGAAAACTCACAAAAGTCGGAAAAACGCTTAGTATAGTAGGTGCTATTGTATGTGTATTAATTTTTTCAATTGGACTTTTATATAAAAGACCAATTTTACCATTATTTATGACAGCGATAAGTCTTGCAATATCAATAATACCAGAAGGACTGCCAGCAACAGCAACAATAGTTATGGCTCTTGGAGTCAAACGTATGGCAAAAGAAAATGCTTTGGTTAGAAAATTGCCAGCAGTTGAAACTTTAGGAAGTAGTACAGTAATTTGTTCGGATAAGACAGGAACTTTAACGCAAAATAAAATGAAAGTAACTGTACTTGCGGTGGAACCCGATATTAAAAGTAATATTATAAAAAATGTAAAAGAATTAAATGATGAAGAAAAAAAGGATTATGAAGAGTTAGTATTATCTGGAGCTTTGTGTAATGATGCATCTTTGGACCCAGATAAAAAAGATGCAATACTTGGAGACCCAACAGAGGGAGCATTAATATTCTTAGCAGAAGATGATTTTAATTTAAACCAAGAAGGATTAGAAGAAAAATATCCACGAGAATATGAAAAACCATTTGATTCAGACAGAAAAATGATGACGACAGTTAATAATATAGATGGAAAATTTATAGCATACACAAAAGGTGCTGTGGATGAAATGCTAGAGCTATGTACAAAAATAATGACACCAAGTGGAGAAAGAGAAATAACAAATGAAGATAAAGAGAAGATATTAGAAATGTCTACAAAAATGTCGTCAATGGCATTAAGGACTTTAGGATTTGCAAAGAAAATGCTAGACAAAGTGCCAGAAGATGAAGATGAAAACATCGAATATGACCTATGCTTTATTGGAATGTGTGGAATGATAGATCCACCAAGACCAGAAGTTATGGAATCTATAAAAACTTGCAAGAGCGCAGGAATACGTACAGTAATGATTACAGGAGATCATCTAATTACTGCAACAACAATCGCAAAAGAACTTGGAATATATGAGGAAGGAAATAATTCATTATCAGGAGACGAACTAGATAAAATGACAGACGAGGAACTTGATAAAGTTGTTTCGAATACTACTGTTTATGCTCGTGTTTCACCAAAGCATAAACTTAGAATTATTCAGTCATTAAAAAGAACAGGTGAAGTTGCAGCAATGACAGGAGACCGGAGTAAATGATGCACCAGCCCTAAAAGCAGCAGATATAGGAATTGCAATGGGAATAAACGGAACGGATGTCGCAAAAGATTCTTCTGACATGATTTTATTAGATGATGATTTTACAACAATTGTTTATGCGGTAAAAGAAGGAAGACGTGTTTATAGAAATATACAAAAGGTAATTCAATTCTTGCTTGCTGGTAATATCGCAGAAATTTTAACATTGTTTATTGCAACATTATTTAACTGGGAGGCGCCGATACTTGCAATACACATATTGTGTATCAATTTAGCGACAGACTCACTTCCAGCTTTAGCTTTAGGTGTAGACCCAGCAAGCAAAAATATAATGAAAGAAAAACCAGTAAAATCTGGAAGTTTATTTGAAAAATCATTAGTTACAAGAGTTATTTTACATGGTATATATATAATGATTGCAACAATTTGTGCTTATCAAATAGGGCTAAATACAGATAGCCATAGTGTAGGCCAAACAATGGCTTTTATTGTACTTTCTGTATCACAACTATTCCACGCATTTAGTCAACGTTCTAACACAGAGTCGATATTTGCAAAAGGAAACGGACATAATAAATCATTATTTGTAGCATTGGTAGCGTCATTTGCAATATTATTTATTATATTATTCGTGCCATTTATGAGAAATATCTTTAGCTTGACTATACTAAAACCAAATGAATGGTTAATAACTGTAGGTTTTTCTTTACTACCACTTGTATTAGTAGAAATAACTAAATTTATAAAAAGAAAATTCAAATTAAAAATTGTTTAAATTAAAAAGGAATATAAAATATGAAAGAAGAAATAAATTATAAAAAAATATTAGGAATAGTAGTTGTAGCAATTTTACTTTATTGGGGACTCAGTAACTTAGATATAATTTGGAATGTAACAGATAAAGTATTTGGAATAATTTTTCCATTTGTTTTAGGAGCATGTTTAGCATTTGTTATTAATATGCCAATGAGATTTTTCGAAAGAAAGATTTCAAGGATAAAAAACAAAAAAGGGAAAAACTTATTTGGCAAAGGGACTATTAAAGTAATATCTCTATTTTTAGCAATTATTATAATTATACTTATATTTTCTTTAATAATAGAATTAATAGTACCAGAACTTATAAATGTCATAATGCTTTTAATAGATAGAATGCCATATTATATAGATGAAATCGGAAAATTCTTGCAGAATGCCACTCAAGGCATGCCAGATATAAATACAATTATTGATGATATGAATATAAACGTAGATCAGATGAAACAGCAAGCTATAGAACTAATAACTAATTTTCTGACATCATCAATCTCAGTAATAAGCAATATTGTTACAGGTACAGTAAACTTCGTAATAGCATTAATTTTTGCAATATATATTTTATTAGGAAAGCAAAAATTAAAAACACAAGCAAAGAAAATATTATATGCTTATCTAAAAAAAGAAAAAGCAGATAAAATAATAGATGTGTGTAGATTATCAAGGAGTACATTTAGAAAGTTTATAGCAGGACAATGCTTAGAAGCAACAATTTTAGGGGTACTATGTATTTTAGGAATGTTGATTTTAAGAATTCCTTATGCAGTACCAATAGGAGTACTGATAGGAGTTACAGCATTAATACCAGTATTTGGAGCTTTTATTCGGAGCAATTATTGGAGCAATACTAATTGTGTCAGTAGAACCAATAAAGGTAATAACATTTATAATATTTATAATCATCTTGCAGCAAGTAGAAGGAAATTTGATTTATCCAAAAGTTATGGGAAATTCAGTAGGAATACCTGGAATATGGGTACTAGTTGCAGTAACGGTTGGAGGAAGCTTATTTGGAATTTTAGGAATGTTAATAGGACTTCCTATTGCTTCAATACTCTATACTATATTAAAGCAAGACACGAATAAAAAGATAGAAGCGAAGATAAATAAAAAAATTGAAATAAATTAGCACTCTCCTATTGACAGTGCTAAAATAAAGTTGTATAATAATATATGTTGAAAGAGAAAAACACATTCTGAAGCCTAGCCAGAATGTGTTTTCTTAAACAATTTTAGAGATAGGAGAGTGATATAATAATGAACATACAAAAATTTACACAAAAATCTTTGGAAGCAGTGCAAAACGCACAAAATCTTGCAGTAGAAAATCAAAATGCGCAAATTGAACAAGAACATTTACTTTTAGCATTAATAGAACAGGACAATAGCTTAATAAAAGAGCTATTGAAAAAGATATCAGATGAAGAAAAATTTGAAAATGAATTAAAAGAAAAAATTGCCAAAAGTCCAAAAGTTACAGGAGGAGCAAGACCAAATGACGGAATATATGTATCTCAAGATGTGGATTTGAGTTTAGCTAATGCCGAGAATATTGCTAAGAATATGAAAGATGACTATGTATCAGTAGAACATATAATGCTTGCACTATTTGATAATGGAAATAGAAATTTAAAGGATTTATTTAAAAAATATAACATAACTAAAAATGCATTTTTAAAAGTGTTATCAGAAGTAAGAGGAAATACTAGAGTTACAACTGATAACCCAGAAGAAACATATGATGCACTTAAAAAATATGGTCAAGACTTAGTAGAACTTGCAAGAAAACAAAAACTAGACCCAGTAATAGGAAGAGACTCAGAAATAAGAAACGTAATAAGGATTTTGTCAAGGAAAACTAAAAATAATCCATGTTTAATTGGTGAACCAGGTGTTGGTAAAACTGCAATAGCAGAAGGATTAGCTCTTAGAATTGTAAGAGGAGATGTACCAGAAGGATTAAAAGATTGTACAATTTTCTCACTAGATATGGGTTCACTTGTTGCAGGAGCAAAATATAGAGGAGAATTTGAGGAAAGATTAAAAGCAGTACTTCAAGAAGTTAAGAAAAGTGAAGGAAGAATAATCCTATTCATAGATGAAATTCATACTATAGTGGGAGCAGGAAAAACAGATGGAGCAATGGATGCAGGTAACCTTCTAAAACCTATGCTAGCTCGTGGAGAGTTACATTGTATAGGTGCAACGACACTTAATGAATATAGACAATATATAGAAAAAGACCAAGCACTAGAAAGACGTTTCCAACCAGTAATGGTAGATGAGCCTTCTGTTGAAGATACAATATCAATTTTAAGAGGATTAAAAGAAAGATATGAAGTATATCATGGTGTAAAAATCTCAGATAATAGCTTAATTGCAGCAGCAAGCTTATCACATAGATATATAACAGATAGGTATTTACCAGATAAAGCAATCGACCTAGTTGATGAAGCTTGTGCAATGATAAAAACAGAGATGGAATCAATGCCAACAGAACTTGACGAAATATCAAGAAAAATTATGCAATTAGAGATAGAGGAAACAGCACTTTCAAAAGAAAAAGATGAAATATCAAAGAAAAGACTAGAAGATATACAAAAAGAAAAAGCAGAGTTAAAGACTAAATTTGACGGAATGAAAGCTAAATGGGAAAACGAAAAGCAAGCAATAGGAAAAGTACAAAAATTACGTGAAGAAATAGAAAAGGTAAATGCAGAAATAGAAAAATCAGAAAGAAACTATGAATTAAATAGAGCTGCAGAATTAAAATATGGAAAATTGCCAGAACTTCAAAAAGAATTAGAGAAAGAAGAAAAAATATCAGAAAAAAGCAAAGAAGATGGACTTTTAAGAAATAAAGTAACTGAAGATGAAATTGCGAAAATAGTTTCTAGGTGGACAGGAATACCAGTTGCAAAACTTATGGAAGGAGAAAAAGAAAAAATATTACATTTAAGTGATACTCTTCATAAAAGAGTAATCGGACAAGATGAAGCAGTAGAAAAAGTATCTGAAGCAATAATGCGTTCAAGAGCAGGAATTGCAGATCCTAAAAAGCCAATAGGTTCATTTATGTTCTTAGGTCCAACAGGTGTTGGTAAAACTGAACTTGCAAAATCACTTGCAGAATGTTTATTTGATGATGAACACAATATTATAAGAATCGATATGTCTGAATATATGGAAAAATACTCTGTATCAAGATTAATTGGTGCTCCTCCAGGATATGTAGGATATGAAGAAGGAGGACAATTGACAGAAGCTGTTAGAAGAAAACCATATTCAGTAGTATTATTTGATGAGATTGAAAAAGCTCACCCAGATGTATTTAACATATTGTTACAAGTATTAGATGACGGAAGAATTACAGATTCACAAGGAAGAACAGTTGACTTTAAGAATACAATTATAATTTTAACATCAAATTTAGGTTCAGAGTATATACTAGAAGGAATAAAAGAAAATGGAGAAATATCAGAAGAGGCAAAAGAAAAAGTAAATGAGTTACTAAGACAAAACTTCAAACCAGAATTTTTGAACCGTTTAGATGAAATAATATTCTATAAACCACTTAAGAAAGAAGAAGTTTCTAAGATATTAGATTTACTTATAAAAGACTTGGAGTTAAGACTAGAAGATAAAAACATAACATTAAGCTTAACAGATAATGCTAAAGATTATTTAATTGATAATGGATATGATGAAGTATATGGAGCAAGACCATTAAAAAGATTTGTACAAAGAAAACTTGAAACACTAATTGCAAGAAAAATATTAACAAACGAAATTGTTCCAAATTCAAAAGTTACAGTAGACTTTAAAGATAATGAATTATGTATAAAATAATATAATATTAAAAAAGAAAAGAACTATAGAAATTTCATATAGTTCTTTTCTTTTGCATAAGAAATATGTCATTTTTCTGGAAAAATTTCACAAAGTTTTCACATTTAAATATAGAATTTAATTATGGGTAATGGTATAATTATATTAAGTAGAAATGTGTAAATGTATATATAGGAAAAGGAGCGAAAGCCCATGTCATATATAGAATTTAAAAATGTTGATAAAAAATATCAAATGGGAGAAATTACGATAAATGCCCTTGATGATACTAATTTTCAAATAGAAAAAGGAGAATTAGTTGTAATTGTTGGACCTTCAGGAGCTGGAAAAACAACGACCTTAAATATTTTAGGTGGAATGGATACAGCAACTTCAGGAAGTGTTTTTGTTGATGGTAAAGATGTTACAAAACTTAAAGGTAAAGAATTAATAAAATATAGAAGAGAAGATATAGGATTTGTATTCCAATTCTATAACTTAGTACAAAACCTAACTGCAAAGGAAAATGTGGAGCTTGCAACTCAAATTTGTAAGAATTCATTAAATCCAGATGAAGTAATAGAGAAAGTAGGGCTAAAAGACAGAAAAAACAATTTCCCATCGCAATTATCAGGAGGAGAACAACAAAGAGTAGCTATCGCAAGAGCAATTGCTAAAAACCCAAAATTGCTTCTATGTGATGAGCCAACTCGGAGCACTAGATTATAAAACTGGAAAGCAAATACTAAAATTATTACAAGATACTTGTAGAAAAGAAAATATAACAGTTTTAATAATAACACATAATACAGCACTTGCACCAATGGCAGATAAGGTAATATATTTTAAAAATGGAAAAGCAGAAAGAGTTGAAATTAATAAGACACCTACACCGGTTGAAAACATAGAATGGTAAGTTGAAAAAATAAATATAAAAGTAAAAGACGAAGTTTATCTTTTGAATTGAGAGGAGGAAAGCCATGAAGAAAGCATTGCTAAAAGACAGCTTTAAAGAAATAAAAAATACATATAAAAGATTTATTTCCATTGCTTTAATGGCTTTCCTTGGCGTTGGATTTTTTGCTGGAATAAGAGCAACATCTCCAAATATGGTTGATACAATTGATAAATATTATAAAAATCAAAATGTATATGATATACAAATAATGTCAACCTTAGGACTCACAGATGAAGATATAGAAACTTTGTCAAATATTGAAAATGTAGATACAGTTGTTGGAAGTTATGAACAAGATGGAAAAATAAAAATAGAGAATAGTGAGATAATTGCAAAAGTATTAGTAATTCAAGACATAAACAAGTCTGTTTTATTAGAACGGAAGAATGCCAGAAAAAGAAAACGAATGTCTTGTAGAAAGCAATTTTCTATTAGCAAACAATAAAAAAATAGGAGATACTATCGTCTTAGAAGTTGAAAACCAAACAAATGATGATGGTGAAGAAGTTGCATATCTAAAGCAAAATGAACTTACGATAGTTGGAACTGTGCAAAGCCCACTATATGTGTCAAGTGACAGAGGAACAAGTAGTTTAGGGGCAGGAAAGGTTAATTATTATATTTACATACCAGAGGAAAATATCAATGCAACAGATGTATATACAAATATTTATATGACTGTAAAGGATGCTAAAGATTATACAACTTCAACCAAAGCATATGAAGATTATATAGGAGAAATAGAAGATAGCATAGAACAAATTAAAGAAGAACGAGAAAAAGCAAGGCAAGAGGCATTAATTGAAAAGGCACAAACTAAAGTAGATGAGGCTGAAGCAGAATTAAATGACCAAAAACAAGAAGCAGAAGAAAAAATCGCAGATGCAGAGAAAGAGTTATCAGATGCAAGAGAAGAAATACAAGATGCAGAAGAAGAGGTTAATACAAATAAAAAGAAGGCAGATAAAGAATTTGCGGATGCAGAAAAAGAAATAGAAGAAGCAAAGGACACATTAAGTAAGAATGAAGAAGAATTAAAAACAAAAGAAGAAGAGGCAAATAAAACTTTTGAAGAATTAGAAGCACAAAAAGAAGAATTAGAAACAAATTTAAAAACAGTAGAGTCAACTTTAAAAGAATTAGATACACAATATGATACTATTGTTAATCTTTTGAAAGATGAAACACTTTCAGAGGAACAAATTAAAACTTATGAAACACAAAAACAAACTTTAGAAACTCAAATTAAGACATTAGAGGAAAATAAGAAACAAATAGAAAACGGAATAGCAGAAATAGAGAGTGGAATAACTAGTGGAAAGCAAGAGATAGAAAATGGAAAAAAAGAAATAGAAAATGCAAAAAGTGAAATCGAAAAAAACGAGGCCGCATTAGAGAAAACTAAGAATACAACATATAGTCAAATAGAGAATGCTGAAGAAGAAATTAGCAAGGCGAAAGAAGAATTATCAAAAGGAGAAGAAGAACTAAACGACAGTAAAGCAGAATTTGAGGAAAAAATAGCAGATGCAGAAGCAAAACTTACAGATGCAAAAGAAGAAATCGCAGATATAGAGCAACCTACATGGTATATTCTAGATAGAAATGAAAATTCAGGTTATGTGAGTTTTATACAAGATACGGAAAGTATAGAAAATTTAGGAAGAGTATTCCCAGTTGTATTCTTCGTAGTTGCTGCATTAATTTCGCTAACATCAATGACAAGAATGGTAGACGAACAAAGAATGCAAATTGGAACGTTAAAGGCGCTTGGATATAGCAAACATCAAATAATGCTTAAATATATGATATATGCAGGAATAGCGTGCATTGTTGGTGGAATCTTGGGGATGAGCGTTGGCTTTATACTAATACCAAAGGTCATTTGGTTAATGTATGATATAACTTATGAAATAACAGATATTTCGCTTAGCTTCAACTTTGCATACGGCGGAATGGGACTTGTACTAATAAGTATATGTATAATAGGTGCAACTATGTATACTATACTTAGAAAATTAAGAAAAGAACCAGCAATATTAATGAGACCCAAAGCCCCAAAATCTGGAAACAGAGTAATGCTGGAAAGAATACCATTTATTTGGAAAAGATTAAACTTTAGCCAAAAAGTAACAGTTAGAAATATATTTAGATATAAGAAAAGATTTTGCATGACAATTATTGGAATACTTGGATGTACAGCACTTATATTAACTGGTTTTGGATTAAAAGATTCAGTAACTCAAATAGTACCAAACCAATTTGATAAAGTATTTGTATATGATATGCAAATAACATTAAAAGACACAATAGATGAGGAACAGGAACAAGAATTTATAGACTATTTAAATCAGAAAGAAGAAGTAGAAAAGCTAGCAAGCTTATATATGACCTCTGGAACAGCAAATAATCAAGAACTTTCAGAAGATGTACAAATAGTAGTATTTGAGAATTTAAATGAACTAGATGGTTTGATAAATGTATATGATGTAGAAACAGGAGAAAAAGCAGATATAGCTGAAAATGAGATAGGATTAACAGATAAAGCAGCTGAACTTTTAGGAGTAGTGGTTGGAGATAGTATAATCTTAAAGAATAGTGATGATGAGGAATTTGAAGTTAAAATTTCAAACATTATAGAAAATTATGTACAACACTATGTATTTATGACAAAAGATACTTACGAAAAAATATTCAATGAAACATATGATGATAATGTAGTACTAATAAAAGATGTGGAGTTAACAGATGAAGAGTCAGATGCATTAGCAACAGAATTAATGAACAGGAATGAAGTTGCATCAGTTAGTAACATGGTGTCATTTGCTGAAAGTATAGAAGAAACTTTAACTTTACTAAACTATGTTGTATTAGTACTAATAGTATCTGCTGGACTACTTGCATTCGTTGTATTATATAATTTATCAAATGTAAATATAAGTGAAAGAATAAGAGAACTTGCAACAATAAAAGTATTAGGATTTTATGATAAAGAAGTTTATAAGTATGTTTCGAGAGAGACAACAATATTAACAATAATTGGTATACTTTTAGGATTAGGATTTGGATTTTTCTTGACAAATTATATACTAGGAACTTGTGAAATAAACATGCTTAGATTTCCTAGAATAATAAATCCTCTAAGCTATGTCTATTCGGCTCTAATTACTATAGCATTTACTATAATTGTAAATATAGTAACATACTTCACATTAAAGAAAATAGATATGATAGAAAGTTTAAAGAGTATAGAATAAAAAACATCGAAAAACGGGGCATTTCATTATATGCCTTGTTTTTTACTGAAAAAAATGTTATATTAAAATATATAATTATAAAGAAAGAAGAATTTTTAATATGGATAAGATATACAATAAAGAAATTTTAGAAAAGTGCCTCCCAAAGTATTTAGAAGAAGATTTAAAGAGATTAAAAAAAGGAATAAAAAATAATGTGAGTTATTTAGATTGCTTAATAAATGAATTACAAGGTTCAGTAAACAGTGCTTTTGTAGACGGAGATATAACCGAAGAACAATGCGATTATTTTTATAAAAAATATATTTATGGAGGTCTAGTATGATAAATTTTACAAATTGTGAAATTAATAAATTTAAGTATTATGGGGGAAAAAATGGCGGAAAAATTTGCGTTAAATATAATAATGAAGATTATATGCTAAAATTCCCTGGAATAAATGAAGGAATTTCAGAGTATGGATATTCGAATAATTGCATATCAGAATATGTCGCTTGTCATATAATAAAAACATTAGGGCTTAAGGTACAAGATACATTACTAGGAATTTATAAACTAGACAATGAAGAGAAAATAGTAGTTGCGTGTAAAGATTTTACATCAGAGGGAACAGTCTTAAAACAATTTGCAGAACTTAAAAATAGTCAAATAGAAACTTCGAAGAATGGATATGGAACAGAACTTAAGGAAATAATAGAAACAATAGAGGAACAGCAAATATATGATACAAAAGAGTTAGAAAAATTTTTCTGGGATATGTTTATAGCAGATTGCTTAGTAGGAAATTTTGATAGACATAATGGAAACTGGGGATTCTTAATAAATGAAAATTTAGAAAAAATAGATATTGCACCTATTTATGACTGTGCTTCATGTCTATATCCGCAGTTAACTGATGAAAGAATCTCACAAATAATTAATATTGAAGAAGAAATGGAAGCAAGAGTATTTGTATTTCCAACGTCAGCATTGAAAATAAATGGTAAAAAAATTAATTATTTTGAATATATAAATAGCTTAGAAGATGAAAATTGCAATAAAGCATTAATAGAAATTTTTGAAAAAATAAATATAGATGAAATAAATAAAATCATAGAACAAACACCATTTATTTCAGATATCAGGAAAGAATTTTACAAAAAGATTATAAATATGAGATATGAGAAAATATTAAAGAACAGCTATGAAAAACTAAAAAGATAAATTAAATATAGAAAACTAAGTTAAATATAGTAACATACTTCACATTAAAGAAAATAGATATGATAGAAAGTTTAAAGAGTATAGAATAAAAATATCGAAAAACGATAATAAAATATTGACAAACAATAAATAATCATATATAATATCTCCATAATAGAAATTATGGAGGTATTTGTTTTATGAAAGTAACAGGGGAAAAAGGTTTAGGAAATTATTTAAAAATTTTTTTACAGATATGCTTTTATGCAGGCATAGCTATACTTATTTTATTACCATTTGGACTAAGTCTTTTAGGATTAAATTTGAATGCTAGTGCAGTTATAATTTATCCGAATGGAATTGTACTACTTGTAATGGCACACAAATTTATAGAATTATTTGATTCTTTAAAAAATAATAACCCATTTTGCGATGATAATGTAAGAATATTGAAAGATACTTCGAAAGTTTCTCTAATAGAAGCTATCTTGTGGTTAATAGACTTATTACTAGAAGTTATATTAGTAGGAGAAACAGATGTAGTAACTATATTAACACTAATATTCTTATGCGTTTTATTTATAGGAGTTTCTATTGCTGTATACACTTTATCTGAACTTTTCAAAGAAGCGGTAGAGTATAAAAAAGAAAATGAACTTACTATTTAAAACTACAAGAAAGGAAGGAGAGCATAGATGATTCTCATAAATTTAGATGTAATTATGGCAAAAAAGAAAATATCATCACAAGAGTTAGCAGAAAGGGTTGGTATTACTCCGGCAAATCTATCAATACTAAAAACAAATAAAGCAAAAGCAATAAGGTTTTCAACATTAGATAAAATATGTGAAATTCTAGAATGCAAGCCAGGAGATATATTAGACTATGAAAATAAAGTATAGGAGGTTTTAATGATAGAAATAGTAGGAAGTATTGCAATATCTATAATTCAATCTATTTTATTTTATAATAGAGAAATAGGCATATCAATGCTCTTGTTTTTAACAATAGGTAATGGAATAATATTTTACATACTTTATAAGAAGAATAAAATAGAAAATAAGAAAGCTTTACTTTGGCTTATACCAATATTATTATTAAGTAGTACATATCTTATATATGCAAATAGAACCTTTTATATAGCAAATATTATAATAATATCAATATTAGAAGCAATTATGCTATTAGCTCTTACAGGAAAAAAAGAAGGAGTATTTGATTTATTCACAGATACAATATCTGGTTATAAAGAAGGAATAAAATTTACAAAAGAAAAGGTAAAAGAGAAAATAAACATACAAGCTAAAAACAATAAAAAAATAGATAAAGATAAAATCAAAAAAGTATGTAAATCTGTATTAATAGTATTTGCAATAACTGTTTTAATAATAATATTACTTTCTTCAGCAGATAGTATATTCGCAAATATCTTTTCAGACATAACAGATATGATACTAAGTAAAATAAACTTAAATTTTATACTAAACATAGAAAATTCATTTGATGTAATATTAAGGCTTATAATAATTCTCATAATATATGGTCTATCTTTAAGCTTAATTATGCAAATTCAAAAGAAAAAACAAGAAGATGGAAAAGAAGAGATAGAAGAAGATACCAAGGATAAGCAAGAACTTACAATAAAGTTATTATTAGTTGTTTTGAATATTGTATATTTAATATTTTGTACTATTCAAATTGGCTCACTTTTTGCAAGAATAGACTTAAATAGTGAAACATTTAATTATTCAGAATATGCAAGAAGCGGATTTTTCCAACTTATGTTTGTTTCGTTTATAAACTTAGCAATAATACTTAAATCTAGTAAATATAACAAAAAAATGGTAAAAGTATTAAACATATTTTTAGTAATATTTACAATAATTATAGTTATTTCATCAATGTATAGAATGCATATGTATGAAATGGAATATGGATTAACATATTTAAGAATTTTTGTATATATCATACTGATTACAGAACTTATTATATTTATAGGAATTGTCAAATATATATTAAATACAAAATTTAATCTTATGAAATATAGTTTTATAACAATCGTAAGTGTTTACTGTATAATTAATCTCGTAAACTTAGAAAAAATAATCGTAAGCAAAAATATTAATATGAATACAGGAGAAGAAGGCATTGATTACAGCTATATATTACATATCGCAACTGAAGATAGTTATAATATTTTAGAAAAAGAATTGAATAAAGGTAACATAGACTTATATGAAGAATCAAAAATAACAAATATATTATTAAATATATTATATGGCAATAAAGAAATGAGTTGGCAAGAATTTAATATATCTAAATGGAATACTTTAAAAAATGAAAACAAAATTCAAGAATTAAAAGATAAAGAAGAAGAACTAGAAAGACTAGTAAAAATAGAAGAAGTAACTTCTGGAAACTCCAATATAGTATATTATGATATTATAGATGGCGAAGAATATGAAGTTAGAGAACTAGATAGTGTAGGAGGAGATGCTGTATGGGAAATTAATAGAACAATTGACAATGGTACAAGAACTCTAAAAATGAATACAATAACAGTTACAACTCCTAGTAAGATAAAATTCTTTGAAAATGGATTAGGATTTATAGAAAAACCAACTAGCATATATTGCGGAAAAGCAGACCTTCTTGTAACACATGACTTTGGTAAGACTTTTGAAAAAGTTGAATTTCCAGAAGGAACATTTAGCTTATCAGATCCTAATGGAAAAAAGTGGGAAGAATGTTATGATTACTTTTATCTGCCAACTAAAGAGGAGGACGGAACGCTAACCGTACTAGTATCAGGCGGATATGAAGGCGGATATAATGGTGGGAAAACAAGAGCAAAATATATATCAAATGACAATGGATATACGTGGAAATTTGTAAGTGAGATATGGAAATAACTTTGAAAATACAAGGTATTAGGCAAATACCTTGTATTTTTGCATAAAAAATGGTATATTAGATATGTTAAGGAGTAAAAAATGTCATATAATTTTGAAGAAAGATATAAGGAGATAAGAGAACAATTAATTGCTCAAGGTTATGCAAATAAACACATAACTTATAGTGAGTTTTTGGCTTTATATGAATTATATAAGGAAGAAATGAGTGAAAAAGAATTTGCAAGTATATTAGGAATATCATATGGAAATTGGCAAACTATAAAATATAAAAATACAAAAGCAGTAATTTTAAAAGAAGATAAGACAGATGAAGACAGAGAAAAATTAAAGCAAGAGATAGTATCTACATTAATAGAAAGAGGTTATCAAAATAAAAGTATAGATTATACAGAGCTTTTAAAA
>CALWZW010000024.1 GCA_944386135.1 uncultured Clostridia bacterium
GTCTTACTTGCTCCACTTACATATGTCTTTTCTTCGTCCGGTACTTCTGCTACATCTCCTACTACTTCCCAGTAATAGTATCCTGCTATACCTGAATTGCTATCTTCTGCATTTGGTATTGATACTACTACATCTGTATTATACCATCCACTTGCTGGTACTTCTGGGCTTACTGCTACTGCTCCAACTTGTGGTACTACATTATCGTATTTTACCTCTATCCTTACTATATCTGATTCATTTCCTCTTCCATCTACTGCATATGCATATATTACTGTTCTTCCAGATGTATTTATTGTAACTAGCGTGCTCTTTCCTTCTACATATGTATAGTCTGTGTCTGTATTCTTTTTATAGTATATTCCACTTACATTTCCTTCTTCTGTACTTATTGTTACTTCTACTGGTACATTATCTTTTCCATACCAGTCATTTTCACTTTCTCCATTTGATGTTACTTCTATGCTTGGTGCTCCTACTTCGTTTGATACTCTTACATTTGCATATCTTGTCTTCCCTTTTCCTGATGTTGCTTTTACTTGATACCATCCTGACTCTTCTACTTCAAAACTTGCTGTTTCGCTATTTGCTGTTTGTACTACTTCTCCTCCATAGATTAACTCTATCTTCTCTATTCCATCTTCACAGCTTGCTGTTACTTCTATTGTATATGTCTCTTTATTATATGTTGCTGTTACTGTTGGCAAACTTGCTCCATCTTCTGTTCCTACATTATCTACACTACTCATTCCGGTTAGCTCATCATAATATACTTGATATACATACCCTTCTTGCACAGTTACAATTATATCTTTACTTTCTTCATTTGGCACTGCTGATTTTATCCATGACTCATTCTCCATATCTGCTGCCATACTTGTTACTGTTGTTGTCCTTCCTGCTAAGCTATCTGCTAGGATAATACTATGTACTAATTGCTCTATTTGCTCTTTATATTGCTGATACTTGTAGTCATCTACTGCTTCTTCTGTTCCAACTATTATTCCTTCATCTCTTGTGATTTGGCTTACTGCAACTCCTACTAGTATGACAAGTAATATTACTGTAACTAGCAATGCAATTAAAGTAATTCCTTGCTCTTCTTGAATTCTTAACATTTCTTTTGGTTTTTTGGTACAATTAATACACCCACCTAAATGGGCATTTTGGTTTGGTTTGACTTTTAATTTCATTTTGGTTTTCCTTTCTTAATTCTTTGGTTTTAACTTTGTATATTTTTATATTATAGGTAAATAATAATTTAAAATTATCACAATTTCTTTGAAGTAAATTTTTAATTATTATTTACCGTATGCACAAGTTCTGGTCTTTTGGTCGTTGGGGACGCATCTAAAATGACCAATTTTCTTAAATTTTAATTTTAGTTAATTTTTAAATAAAATCGGTCATTTAGAACCGTCCCCAACGACCAAGCTTGTTTTATTTTCTCCTTACGGTTAGAAACCAAATGGTTAAAAGTCAAAAAACCAAATAAAACCCAAACCGCTTTGGTTCCCAACCGTAAAAAGAAAAAATAAAATTTATTTTTAAAACATTTTGTTTTACTTTTCTTCATTTTAAAACAAAATGTTTTAAAAGTCAATATAAATTTTCTTTTATTATAAGATTTTTTTATCAATAAAAAGCGATTTTGAAAGGACGTTTAACAAAATATAATGAAAACTAGAATAAAAGATTTAAGAGAAGATAATGATTTTACACAAGTACAAATAAGTGAATTTTTAAACATATCTCAAGTAGCCTACTCTTACTATGAATTAGGAAGAAGAAATATGCCACTAGAAATATTATGCAAAATTGCTGATTTTTATCATACTAGTGTAGACTATCTACTATATAGAACAGATCACTTTGAACCATATCCAAAAAAGAATTAAATTTGTCTTGTTTTATAATATAAACAGCTTAATGCTGTTTATATTTGTTGCTTTAAAGTATTTATATATACCAAAAAAAAAGAAGCCAAAATGTTAAACATTTTGGCTTCTTTCATTATAAGATAAACACTTTTTATTTTTGATCTTTTAACGAATCCTTTAATAATTCCAATTGTGAAATCAATAGTGACTCCATTTTAGCTTTATATATATCAAACTGTTTTTGTAAATCTTCCAACTCTTTTTCTTTTAATTTTATTTCTGAATTTATCTTTAGAAGTTCTTCTTTTGCTGATGTTTGTGCTTCATTTATAATAACTTCTGCTTGTTGTTTAGCTACATTTTTTACATCTTCAGCTGTTGTTTGCGCCATAACCAATGTATTTTGAAGAGTTGTTTCCATTGATTTATATTTTGCAAGCTCTGTATTCAAATTTTCTATTATTTGTTTTGAATCAGTTGCTTCTTTGTATATTTTTTCATACGCTACAGTTAATTCATCTAAAAAATCATCTACTTCTTCTGTATTATAACCATTTATTGCTCTTTTTGAAAATTTTTTATTCTCTATGTCTAATGGTGTAATCATAATTTTGTCTCCCTTCCGGCAAAATTCTTTTTGCCCTCTATACATATATACTATTATATACAAAGAAAGACGAAATTTCAAGTCAATTTCGTCTTATTTTTTAATTATTTATTTAATTTATTTTAGCCATGATACTGAAAGCTTACTCTTTACTTCATCTCTGCCCATTTCATTAGATATATCATAATTAGCTGGTGCAATTAAAAATATTGAATTAGATATTTTTTGTATATGACCATTTAAAGCGTAAACTCCACCACTGATAAAATCTACAACTCTTCTTGCTACATCTTTATTTACATATTCAAGATTAACAATACATGCCTTTCTTTCTTTTAAATATTGGCATATTTCTTCTGATTGTTCAAAATTTGTTGGTTGAGAAATTACCATTTTTACTTGATTTGTTTGTGGCATATTTACAACTTTATTTTTTCTTCCGAAAAGTTTTCTTTCTTCTTCCTCTTCGCCTTCTTCTTGTTCATACTCTTCATCATAGTTTTCTATTTCTTCATCATCTTCGTCTTGCTCTATTCCGAAAAAATTCCATACTTTATTCATTAAATTACTTCCAGCCATTTATAAAAACCTCCTAATTCTTCCTTTGTGCTTTCCGATATATATAGTATCTTACTTTTCTTATAATTTGTCAATACTTTTTACTATTGTAATGTAATCTTAATGTTTCTGTAACATTCATGTAACACTAATCTTTTCCATTCATGGAAACTTCATCATATAGTCCTATGCTTTTCATTGAAGAAATTTCATCTTTTGTGTATCCTAAGTCCAAAAGTTCTTCTGTCTCGTAATTCTCTATTATTGAATAATCTTGATTTTGTTTCAATACTTTTACTAGTATTTTATCTGTATATCCTGTCCTATTCCTTATTACATAATAAAGTTCTCCATCTTGTATTAATGCACTATTTGGCACTTTGAGTCCTGAATAACTCCACCATATAACATCGATTGATATTTTTCTATATGCTATTAGTTCTTCTACATTTTTATTTATTTTAAATATTAGCATTATCTTTCCACTATTTTCTTCTCTTTTATAGCTAATTTCTGCATCCACTTCTGTTGTATCTGATAATCTTAAAGTTAGGCTATCTCCTACATTTGCCTCTCTTGCTTCATTTGACTCCAAAAATACTACTACATAACATTCATAATTATTTACTATTTTTCCAGCTTCTTTGCTTGTTGAAATCATTTGGCCTGTTTTTAGGTTATAGTTTTCTAGAAGTTCCTCATTTATATTATCAAAATTGCTTGGAGTTAACACTTCTTCTAGTCCATCAATTCTATATGACATTACTCCACTTACATCTGCCTTTATATATTCTTGTCCATTATTT
The DNA here is from genome assembly GCA_944386135.1 of uncultured Clostridia bacterium. Classification (GTDB taxonomy): domain Bacteria; phylum Bacillota; class Clostridia; order TANB77; family CAG-508; genus JAAWPK01. Next base: position 3,852 of record CALWZW010000024.1, read on the forward strand.
AATTCTTCTTCATATTTTCTTCTTTCTTCAATAAGTTTACTTATGTATGACCCTGACGGACTTAATTCTCCTGCAATTTTTGCTTTTTTTATAAGTGCTTCAGATATACTTGTTTTGTATTCCTCTATTTCTTCTACATTATTTGTTTCTAATATTTTTTGAAGATATTCTTCAATTTGTTTATCTAATACTTGTATGTCAGCTGAATATACATCTGTCTGTCCTTCTAATGCTTCTTGTATCTGAGTATCTAGTTCAGCAATTTTTTCTGCAAGAGAGCTTTCATTATTGCTGTAATATCTAAATACACTATCTCCTTTTGATACCTTATCTCCTTCTGCCTTAATTTCTACAAGTCCATTTTTATAATTTTCTCCTGTTAAAACCTTTTCATCTCGTATAATATATCCGTACAGTTGATTCTTCATCATATATTCTTCCGGTTTTCTATAACAAATACATTCGAAGGCTCTTTAATTAATTCTACTAAACTGTATAAAAAGCATAAGGGAATAATAGCTATAATTATTATAACTATTGCTATAAGTATTTTTTTCTTTGTATTATGCTTTTTAATTCTTCCCTCCATTAATTATTTGTTACCTCCAATACTTTTCTTATGTTATTTTCTATTGGTTCTTGCATATCTAGCCAAGTAGCTTCTTTAATTCTTTTAAACCAAGTAATTTGCCTCTTTGCATATCTTCTAGTTTCCATTTTTATCTTTTCTATTAATTCTTCTTTTGTCAAATTTCCTTCTAAATATTCTTTCGTTTCTTTATATCCAATAGCTTGCATTGCTGTTGGATATTCTTTATATAATTCTAATATTTTTTTAGTTTCCTCTATTAAGCCTTGATTAATCATTATATCTACTCTTTTATTTATTTTATCATAAAGTTTTTCTCTATCCATATTAGTTATAAATATTTTAAAATCAAATTCTAATTCTTTTCTAGAATTTTTTTCAAGCTCCGTTTTTGTTTTTCCTGTTTTTTCAAATATTTCAATTACTCTTATTATTCTTTTTTTGTCATTTATACTAATATTTTGCATTGCTTTTTCATCTATTTTACAGGCTCTTTCATAAAGTTTTTCTAGTCCTTGGTCTTTTGCTTCTTTTTCTAGTTTGTTTCTGAGTTTTTCATCTATTTCTGTGTTCTCATATTCTATTCCATATATAAGTGAATTTATATATAGTCCGAGTTCCACCGTACAACTATAGGTGTTTTCCCTTTTGAAATTATATTTCTTATACATTCTGTGGCATCTTTTTTATATTCTGCAACACTATATCTTTTATTAGGTTCTACAAAATCTATCATATAATGCTTAACGCCTTGCATTTCAGCTATTGTGGGCTTTGCACTTCCTATGTTTAGATGTTTATATATTTGCATTGAGTCGGCTGAGACTATTTCTCCATTTATTATTTTTGCAAGTTCTATTGAAATTCCAGTTTTTCCGTGATGCAGTTGGTCCACATATTACTATTACTTTCGGTTTATTCATATTAATTCTCTTTCTATATTTATAAGGTTGCTATCCTAGTACTCTTGTTATAAAATCCCCAATATAATTTGTTTCAAATATTAATATCATAATAAATGCTACTAATATTATTATTGTTCTTCTACCAGCTTTTTCTGTTGTTATCTCTTGGTCTTTTGCCTTTCCAAAAGTATTTCCTAGACTAGATAATATTACCATAGAATTAATAGGTGTAAATATCATTTTTATTACATTTACAGTGTCATTTATCGCCTGTTCATTATCTACTTGAATATCATTTATATCTATTGCGCAAATAATGCTTGTTATCCCATACATTACAATCATTCCGATTATGATATACAAAATTCTTTTTTTAGGTTCAAATGAATTTGTATTATGATATATGGTTACACATGCTATTATGAATATTACGAATGCTATTATTTTTATTACAGTCATTTTTATTTATTTTATCCCTTCTTATTATTCTTTTTTATTTTCATGCATAATTTGAAAAAGAAACGAGTATTGCTAGGAAAGCAAGGCAAAAAAGCGGAAACGTACTCATTGTACGTTGAGCATTTTTTGTCCGTAGCTTGACAACGCAAGACGACGTTTATTTTTCAAATTATTTTCTTCGAGCAAATTTTTTCTCAATGTCTGCCTTGCTAAGTTTTATTGCTGTAGGTCTTCCGTGAGGACATGTAAATGGATTAGGAAGTTTTAATAATTGATCTAAAAGACTTGTTACTTCTTCTTCTGTAAGTGCCATATTGGCTTTTACAGCTGCTTTACATGCTATTGTTGCAATAAATCTTTCCTCTATTTCTTGTTTAGCTGTTCTTGCTACAGTATTTATTTCGTCTAAAGTTTCTAGGAATAGTTCCTTGGTATCTAGGTCTAAGCATATATTTGGAACACCTGTAAGTTTTATTGTGTTTTCTCCAAATTCTTCTAATATAAATCCAGCTTTTCTAAACTTATCCATATTATCTCTTGCTATATTCATTTCTTTATGTGTTAATGTGATAATATCTGGAAGAAGCATAAGTTGTGAATCTTTTTCTTCGTTTGAATAGTAATTTTTCTTAACTTTCTCATACATTATTCTTTCATGCGCTGCATGTTGGTCTAATATATAGAGTTCTTTTTCAATTTCTAATATTATATATGTGTTAAATGCGATACCTATGAACTTATATGGTATTGTTTCTTTGTATTTTTCATCTTCTTCAAATATGCTCATATTGCTACTTACTATATCTTGTGCATTTATCTTTTTCTCTTCTTCTTGCTCTTTTTTCTTCGTTGCAACTGTTTTTCCGAAAATTTGCTCATACATGTCATCAAATTTTTTTTCAAAATTATCTTGCGTTAGCATTTCTTCTGCTTTCTTTTCGCTTCTTTCTTTTGCAATATTTGCAAGTATATTTCCTGGTTCAGTTTCTGGTATTTTTTCTTCTTTCGAATTTTCAACTGCTTTAGGTTCTTCAATTGTTGGAGCAAGTTTTTCTATTTCTTCTGTATTTATTGGTTTTGTTTCATACTTTTCACTATCTTCTGAAATAATATCTTTGTAGTTTTCTTTTTTTGGTTCTTCTTTTACTTCTTCATTAGAAATAGGTACTGGCGTAGGTATAGCATTTGGTGCAACAACTGTATTAGATGCAGATATTTGTGTAAGTTTTTCTCTTATCTGTTCTGCTGTAAGAGATTGTCCCATTTTCATAAATTCATTTATTGTATTTTTTATTTCTTCCTTATTCTGTATAGGCGAGGTTGTATTATCTTCTTTGTTCTTTCCTTGTTCTTGAGTTTTGACAGTTTCATTTATACTTTGTGCTTTTGATTCTTCTGAATTTACTGTTGTATCATCCTTCATTCTACTTTTGTATATACTCTCTATCAAATTGTTGCTTTCTAAATTTTTGTCTACATCTGTATTCTTACTTATTTTTCTGAATAGTCCTGATATTGAGCCATGACCTTTTTCTTCTGTTTCTTCACTATCTTCTGTTTTTTTACTTTTTTCTAACTTTCCTGTTATTTGTGTTTCTGAATTTGCAATTAGTTCAGCTTTAAGTAGTGTATCTTGTATTGCATAATATACAGCTTTAAATACCTTTTGTTCATCTTCAAATCTCACTTCTAATTTTGCTGGATGTACATTAACATCTACTGCTGTTGGAGACATTTCTAAATCTAAAATTAAGAATCCAAATTTTCCAATTGGTATCATTCCTTTGAATGCTTTTTCTGTTGCATTTGATAATATTCTATCTTTTATATATCTTTTATTTACAAAGAATATCTGATTTCCTCTATTTGACCTTGCAATTTCTGGTTTACCTACAACTCCAGTTATAGTTATCCCTTCATAAGTATAATTTACATTTAAGCATGCACTTGCTACACTTTTTCCATATATACTATATATTACATTTTTTATATCTCCATCACCTGTTGTTTGTATTATAGTTTTGCCTGAATTTATTAGCTTAAATGCTATATCTGGATGTACTAAAGCAAGTCTTGTTATAACATCTTCTATATATCCTGTTTCTGTATAATCTTTCTTTAAAAATTTATATCTTACTGGGGTATTATAAAAAAGATTTTCTACTGTAATAGTTGTACCATTTGGGCACCCACATTCTTCAATTTCTAATATGTTTCCACCTTCTACAACTATTCTATTTCCTATTTCTGCATCTCTGGTCTTTGATTTCATTTCCACTTTTGCTATTGCTGCAATGCTAGCAAGTGCCTCTCCTCTGAAACCCATTGATTTAACTTCATTTAAGTCTTCTGCTTTTCTAATTTTACTTGTCGCATGTCTTTCAAATGACATCTCTAAGTCTTCTTTTGCTATTCCTTTTCCATCATCTGTTACTCTTATATATGATATTCCGCCATTTTTTATTTCTACATTTATATTTTTTGCTTCTGCATCTATTGAATTCTCAACCATTTCTTTTATAACTGAAGATGGTCTTTCTATTACTTCTCCAGCTGCGATTTTGTTTATAGTCAATTCATCTAGTACAATAATATTTCCCACTATTAATAGCCTCCTTTAACTTTTTAAGTTAACTTTGGTATTTGCAATTATAATTTTCTATTTGAAATTTTATCATTTTTACCTTTTTTTGTAAACTAATTTAAGAAATTTTTGATAAATATATTTTAAATTAAAAGCTGTTTCAAAATTGAAACAGCTTTTAATTTATTTTAATAAACATATTTCTTGATTCTCCATACTTTTTTGAACATCTATTACTCTTTGATTCGACGATCCCTTCCATTTCAAAGTTGGATCGTGTAACTCATCTTTATATGTTCCGTCAACTAGAACATCCACATATTTTAATACATCTTTATTCTTTAAATCTTCATACTTAAAACCAGACCATGCCCAAAGATTTTTATTTGGATATTTTTCTTTAAATTCTTTTGCAAGCTTAGTCGTTCCTTCTATATTTCCAGGTGCCATAGGTTCTCCTCCAAGTATAGATAAACCTTTTATTTCATTTTTATCACATAAGTTTAATACCTTATCAATAGTTTCTTCAGTAAATTCTTTTCCACCACTAAAGTCCCAAGTCTCTTGGTTAAAACAATTTTTACAATGAAATGGACAACCTTGCATAAATATTGACACTCTTACTCCTGGTCCATTTGATATATCCATTTTCCTAATTGTATTATATCTCATAACTAATCTCCTTTGTGTTTCTTCTACATTAATAACCAAATTTAAGTTTTAAGCTTCCTTATTATCAATATGGAGAACCCTCTCCTTAATTTCTTGTGTTCTTCCTTTATTCCAGAAGTTCGTTCCTATATATCCACAAGTACGTCTTGCTACATTTAGCGTATTATGGTCTCTATTTCCACAGTTTGGGCAATACCACTCTAAATTATCGTCAATTAAAATTTCTCCTGTATAACCGCATTTTTGGCAATAATCTGATTTAGTATTAAGTTCTGCATACATAATATTATCATAGATAAATTGAATTACTTCAATTACAACATCAATATTTCCTTGTAAATTTGGTGTCTCTATGTAAGAAATTGCTCCTCCAGGACTTAATCTTTGGAATTCACTTTCTAATTTTAATTTAGAGAAAGCATCAATTTCTTCAAATACTGGAACATGATATGAATTTGTTATATATCCTCTATCTGTAATTCCTTTTATTATTCCAAATCTTTCTTTTAAACATTTAGCAAATTTATATGTTGTAGATTCTATTGGCGTTCCATAAACTGAATAGTCAATATCTTCTTCAGTTTTCCATTTGTTTGCTGCATCATTTAGATGTTGCATTATTTTTAATCCAAATTCTTTTCCTTCGCCATTATCTGTATGACTATGCCCTGTCATAACTTTTACACATTCATATAATCCTGCATAGCCTAATGAGATTGTTGAATATCCATGATGTAATAATTCATGTATAGACTCTCCTTTTTCAAGTCTTGCTAATGCTCCATGTTGCCAAAGGATAGGTGCAACGTCACTTGTTACATTACTTAGTCTCTTATGTCTTATTTGTAATGCTTTATGGCATAGTTCTAATCTTTCATCAAATATTTTCCAGAATTCATCCATATTTCCTTTCGAAGAAAGAGCCACATCAGGTAAATTTATCGTTACTACACCTTGATTAAATCTTCCGTAATATTTTCCTTTACCTTCTACATAGTTCTTAGCTTTTGCTATATTTCCAAGGCTCATTGTTCTATCAGGTGTTAAGAATGACCTACATCCCATACATGGGTAGCATTCTCCTATTCCATATTCATTTTTCTTTAATTCCTTCATTATTTTTTCTGAAATGTAATCTGGCACCATTCTTTTTGCTGTACATTCTGCTGCAAGTTTAGTTAAGTACCAATATTTACTACCTTCATGGATATTGTCTTCTTCAAGAACATATAAAAGTTTAGGAAAAGCTGGTGTAATATATACCCCTTTTTCATTCTTAAATCCTAGAATTCTTTGTTTCAAAAATTCTTCTATAATCATCGCAAGTTCATCTTTATATTCTTCTGTTTCACCCAAATACATATTTACAGATAAAAATGGTGCTTGACCATTTGTATTTGTCATAGAATTTACTTGATAGTTAAATGTTTGTACTCCATCTTCTACTTCCTTTTTTGTATCCTGCATAGCAAATTTTTCACAATCTTCTTTGCTCAAATTTCTTGCTTGATATTTTTTTAGGTATTTCTCATAGCTTAATCTTACAAATGGTGCTAAATGTGTAAGTGTTACAGTTGCACCTCCATAACTTGATGATGTAACTGCTAGAATTATTTGTGTTGCAATTGTTGCTGCAGTTATAAATCTATGTGGTTTTTCTATCATTACTCCATTTATAACAGTTCCGTTTTGTAACATATCATCTAAATTGATTAATTCACAGTTGTGAAGTGCATTTTGTGCAAAATAGTCAGCATCATGGAAATGTATAATTCCTGCATCATGTGCTTTTACAATTTCCTCTGGAAGTAAAAATCTTCTTGTAATATCAGTACTTGTTATTCCTGCCAAATAATCTCTTTGAGTTGTTACTACTTCTGCATTTTTATTGGAATTTTCACTATTCCAATATTCGTTTTCACCTTCTATAAGCTCTTTGATTGACTTATCTGTTGTATTTGATTTTCTTACCAATTCTCTTGTATATCTATATGTAATATATTTTTTTGCTAATTGATACTTATCAAATTCCATTAATTTCTCTTCGATGATATCTTGTATGTCTTCAACTAAAATTCTCTTTTTATTTAAATCTTCAATATATTGAATGATTTCTTGGATTTGTTCTTTAGATATCTTATCTTTTCCTCTAACTTCTTCATTTGCTTTTCCTATTGCTATTCTAATCTTTTCTGGGTCATAATCTACAATATGTCCATCTCTTTTTACAATTTTCATATCTTTTGTTCCTCCCACTTTCTTTTTCTTTATGCACTCATATTATAAATAATATATATTTTTTACAAGTTGCAATTGCACCTTTTTGATTTTTTTGATAAAATAATTTTGGTGAGGTTTTTATGAGAAGTCCTTTTGACAATTTGTCTAAGTTGCAAATTAATAAATTGTTTGATTTACTAGGTGTTCACCTATACAGATACAACAAAAGCGAAGAAGTTCTACCAACAATAAAAAATGAAAATATCGTTTGTATAGTTATGGAAGGCTCTGCACAGATTCTGTACATTGAATATAATGGAAACGAAATTTTAGTTGAAAATCTTTATAAAGATTCTGTATTTGGTACGAATATCTCTGGAACAAATTATGATAATTGTGAGATTGTTGCAAAATCTGAAATGGAAGTTTTAGTTATCGACTATAATAAATTGTTAGACAGTAGGAACTTAAATCATCCATATTTCAATACTTTCCTTAGGAATTTATTCGATATAACTAGTATGAAATTTAAAGAAAGAAATAAACGAATTAGAATATTAGAGAAGAAGCAAATTAGAGAAAAACTGCTAGAATATTTTGAAATTGAATACAATAGTAATCCCTCTAAGGCTATTTACTTACCTTTTTCTTTAAAAGAACTAGCCGATTATATTGCTGTCAATCGTTCTGCAATGTTTAGAGAACTACAACGTCTCAAAAATGATAAATTGATCGAAGTAAATGGTCGAAAAATTACTTTATTATATAAGCAATCTTTATTTAATTAGTCTTCATTTGCTAATAATTTGCATTTTATGTTAATATATGCTATAATTTTTTATTGAATGAGAAAAATAGACAAATTTTTCCAATGATTTTATTATTTAAGAGAGGTAATTTATGACTACACCAACTAATATAACTAATTTTCATATACCTAGATGGTCTGAGCTTCCTAATTTAGATTTATACTTAGATCAAACTGTAAATATCTTAGAAAAATATTTGAAGAATTATATTGGTAATAAAGAAGAAACAATTATTACTAAAACAATGATTAATAATTATGTTAAACAAGGGCTTATCAAACCTCCTAAGAAGAAAAAATATAATAGAATTCATATAGCAACTTTAATAGTTATATGTATTTTAAAACAAATATATAGTATAAATGATATTTCTGAGCTTATAAAGCTTGCAATTAAAACTGCTAAAATTAATACTGCTTACAATCAATTTTGTGAGGCTTTAGAAAGAGCCATCTTCTATACATTTGATGGTGTAGAATATAGGCTTCCTGAAGATTCCATATTTGAGCAATCTCTTCTTCAAAGTGTTGCTCAATCATTTGCAAGTAAACTATATGTAGAAAAAACATTTTTGCATAAATAAAGTGACAAAGGGCTTAAAATAAATGGCATTAAATATTTCCGCCTACCTTTTGGAGTAATATTTATAATTTTATCGTTCTTTACTGGCTTCGCCATTCGCCTAGGGTCACTCCCACTCGGGGAGCTTCCCTGCACAGAACTTCAAAAATTAGAAATATTACTCCAAAACGGCTAGTATGTTATAAAATAACATTTACCATTTATTTTAAGCCCTTTGTCACTTTTATTTTTCATTCAATTATGTTTTCATAGTTAATTACATTTGCGTCTTGAACTATATTATTACCTAGGTTTTCATTACCAACGTTTGTATCAGATTCATTATCTTCATTATTTGTCATAGCCTCGAGTTGTTTTACTAAATTTTGAAGCTCTTCTATGTCGCTTCCCATTTGTGCCCAATCATTTGATTCGTTTGACTCTGTTAAGTTATTATTTGCCTTAATTATTGATTGTATTAGTCCATCTATTGTACTTGTATCTTCTACCTCAATACTTACAGAATATGTAGGCGATAATAAGTTCTCAAGAGCTTCGCTAAAATTATCTCCTATAGCTATTGTATTTCCTGATGCAACAACTACTTTTTTTAGTACTGGTACACTATTTGTTTCATTTAATGAAGTTTGATATATAGGTATTATATAAAGCAATGTTCTATCAATTGGCACTATTATCATTTCCTTAGTAATTTTTGTTCCAGTAACATTTAAACTTGATATTTCTCTTGAAATAGTTTCATCCTGTTCAATTAAACTATCTAATTGGATTGGACCTATTACACTATTATCATTGGCAAACTTATATAATGTCAATTTATTTACTCCGTTTTCAAAAGTTCCAACCAAATATGCGTTTAAGCTTTCTTTCCCATATAAATTATATGATGTTACAAGTCCAAGTTTACTTTCTTCAGAGTCTACAGTTTTTACCATTGTATATATAGGTGTCATTTCTGTAGAAGCTGTTGTTGTTATTTGATTTGAGTATGAAGCAATTTGCCATACATCATTTCCTCTATATAATACATCTGCCGAAACATCATGATACATCGTTAAAATATCAGCTTGTATATTGTATAAAAATTTTGAATATGTAAAATACTTTGATATTCCTTCTGGTATTTCACTTTCTTCTTTAAATAAATCTTTATACATATTGTTATATACCATTATTACTGGATCTGTTTTATCTGTTATATAGAAATTTGTATCTCCATTATATGCATCTATTATCACTTTTACAGAATTTCTTATATAATTTATGTCTTGCATGCTATTTTCATATTCTATTCTTGTTCTTTGAGAATATGGATATTCATTTGATACAGTATATGCATCTAATACCCAGTATAATTTATTATCATCTCCGATTACTAAATAAGGTTCTTCATCATATATCAAATATGGCATTACCTTTTTAGCTCTATCAATTATATTTCTATTAAGCAAGATTTTACTATCACTACTAGATGCAATTAAGCTTAGTTTTCTTTCATTAATTGCAATTACTAATTTATCTAAGAAATTTAATGATATTCCTCCGTTCTCCATCATAACTGTTTGTTGCATTTTGTGTTGTTGTTTCAGGATAATCGAACTCTTTGTTATCCTCAGATACTGTTATTATACTATTTGTCTCTGTTCCATAATATATTCTAGGTTCTTCTATATCTCCATTTTCAAAATCTTTTGATATATATACAATATTTCCATTCTCGTCTGTATCATTCGCAGATACTAAAACCGCCCCATATCCATGTGTATATTCATCAGCTCGACTATTATATGTAGTATTTTCACTATTTATTTCTCTTGCAGATATATATGTAAGTTTATCTTTGTATAATGTTGCTTTTGCTTGATTATATGTATAATATCCAGTACTTGTTTGTGTCTGTCCTAAATTATTTAATACAACAGATTCAGTAACAACTGGTGTATTGCTTATTACATCTTTATTTTCTTCTGCTTCTTCTTGAGTTATTGTTCCCGTACTTTCTAAATCAATTTCATCTATATTTATGTTATATGCTGTTTTTGTAAAATCTATGTTAGTTGTTATATATGCTTTTTCCTTGTCTAGTTCGCTTCCATTTATAAACAATGTATTATATCCTACCATAACTATAAACAACCCAACTAAGTATACTGGTACTATTGCTAATGATTTTATAACATTTTTTGCGTTATTTTTCTTAAAGAATCTTATTGCCATAAATACTGATACTATAATAACCACGCCTAAAACTCTATATCCCCATAGCTTTATAGTAGTTTCTACTACTCCTGCTCCGACAATTGTTGTCTCCAATTCATCATTAAGTGTTAAAAAATTATCCAATACAACATTTTGTGTATTAAATAGCATTATACATACAATTAATATTGTAATTATTTTTGTATTAAATAATAAATGTTTTATAAATGTATTGTTTTTCAATGTTTGTCCGTTTATTCCATCAAAGTATGCATTAAATATTATTATATAATAAACAGCCGTATATATTGTTAATCCTATTATAATTGCTAATAGATAGTAAAGTATTAATCCTATTAGTGGTCCTTGAAACATATAAAACCCTATATCTAATCCAAATATAGGATCAGCTATTCCAAATTGAGAATTATTAACAAATAATATAGTTTTTTCCAAGAATATATTTGGTGTTATCATAGCTCCAATTAACGCAAATATCAATGCTAAAGATTTATTTGGAAGTTTTGGTATTTCTTGTTTCTCTTCTTCAAAAAATTTCTTTAATCCTCTCTTTATAAAGCTATTAGTTATACATGTTGCTATAAATATAAATATGAAATTTATCACAGCTATGTAAACCTTATATTTTAGATTTTGATTAAATACTTCTACATAGTTTTCTCCTATTTCAAATAACTCCAAATAATCAGCTCTACATCTTATACATAAGCTAAGTAAAAACACTATCAATGCAATTATTACTATTATTGTTCTTGTTCTAAATTTCTTTTTTGTTTTTTGCGTAACCTGTTCTTTTGTTCCGTTTTTTTCAATATCATTTTCCGGTTCTGCCAATATAAAATTCTCCTTTCAAATATTTCACTATATAATAGCTTTTGTAAAATCTGCAGAATTAAACACTTCCATATCGTCGATTTGTTCTCCAATCCCTATAAATTTTACTGGAATCTTGTTCTCATTTACAATACCAATGACAACTCCACCTTTGGCTGTCCCATCAAGTTTTGTAAGTATTAGACCTGTTATATGGCTTACCTCTTTAAAAGCTTTTACTTGCTCTATTGCATTTTGTCCTGTTGTTGCATCTATTACAAGTAAAGACTCTTTATCTGCGTCTGGAAGTTCTTTTTCTATTACTCTTTGAATTTTTTCTAGTTCGTCCATTAAGTATTTTTTATTATGCAATCTTCCTGCTGTATCACATATCAAAACATCCACATTATTTTCTTTTGACTTTTTTATTGCTTCATATACAACAGATGCTGGGTCTGAATTTTCATCTTTTTTTATTATATCACAATTTGCGCGTTTTGACCATACCTCTAATTGTTCTACTGCTGCAGCTCTAAATGTATCTGCTGCTGCAATCATTACTTTCTTTCCGCTCCTTATGAAGTTTATTTGCAATTTTACCTATTGATGTTGTCTTTCCAACTCCATTTACTCCTACAACTAATATCACAGAAGGCTTTGTAGTTAAATGTAAACTATTATCACACACTTCCAAAATACTTTGCATTTCTTCTCTTAAAAGCTTTTTTACCTCTTCCGCTTCCTTAACATTTTCTTTTTTTATTCTTTGTCTTAACTTTGATATTATTTCTGTAGAAGTTGTAACTCCTATATCAGACATAATTAAAGCTTCTTCTAATTCTTCTAGTAACTCTTCATCAACTTTTCTAAATGTACTAAAAACTCCATTTATTTTTTCATCTATTGATGTTTTTGTTTTTCCTAAACCTTGTTTTAATTTTTCGAAAAACCCCATAATTTCCTCCTAATTTTTAATTAAAATCTGTCTAAAATTAATGCTTATTAAGCTTTCTTCTTACATATTTTAACATAATTATTATAAAAATCCAATAATCAATTTCTTAATATTTGTTTATCTAATACTTTCTAGTTCTTTTATCTTGTCTCTTAACTCTGCAGCTTTTTCAAATTCTAAGTTCTGTGCATGACTTACCATCTCATTTGTTAATTTTTCGATTAGGTCTTTAATGTCTTCTTCCTCTTTAATGTTATATTCACTTTGTATGTCTTCTACAATGCTAGCTTTTATTGTATCTCTTACGCTCTTCTTAATTGTTTGCGGTGTAATTCCATGTTCCTTATTGTATTCTTGTTGCAACTTTCTTCTTCTATTAGTTTCTGAAATTGCTTTTTCCATACTTCCAGTTAATTCATCTGCATACATAATAACTTTTCCGTCTGTATTTCTTGCAGCTCTTCCTATTGTTTGAATTAGCGACCTTTCTGAACGTAAAAATCCTTCTTTATCTGCATCAAGTATTGCAACAAGTGAAACTTCTGGAATATCTAGTCCTTCTCTTAAAAGATTTATTCCGAACTAGTACATCAAATTTTCCAATTCTTAAATCTCTTATTATTTCCATTCTCTCTAATGCTTTTATATCTGAATGCATGTATCTAACTTTAATATCTATGCTAGAAAGATATGCAGTTAAATCTTCTGCCATTTTTTTAGTCAAAGTTGTAACTAATATTCTTTCGTTCTTCTCTGCTCTTATCCTTATTTCTTCAATTAAATCATCTACTTGATTTGTAACTGGTTTGACAATTATCTCTGGGTCTAATAGTCCTGTTGGTCTTATTATTTGTTCAACAACATTTCCATTTGAGTTTTCTAATTCATACTCTGCAGGAGTTGCTGATACAAATATACATTGATTTATCTTTTTTTCAAATTCATTAAACTTAAGTGGTCTATTATCTAATGCAGAAGGTAATCTAAATCCATAATTTATTAAGCTTTCTTTTCTTGCTCTATCTCCATTATACATAGCCCTTACCTGTGGAATTGTTGCATGAGACTCATCTATAAACATTATAAAGTCTTTTGGAAGATAATCTAAAAGTGTAAATGGTGCACTTCCTGGAGCCCTACCACTTATATGTCTTGAATAATTTTCTATTCCTTGACAGAAGCCCGTTTCTCTTAACATTTCCATGTCAAAATTTGTTCTTTCTTCAATTCTTTGTGCTTCTATAAGTTTATTATTTTGTTTAAAATATTTTATTCTTTCTTGTAATTCCTCCTCAATTGTAACAAGAGCTCTTTGCATTTTTTCCTCTCCTGTAACATAGTGAGAATTTGGAAATATCATAACATGCTGTCTTATACTTATCGGTTTTCCTGTTAATGGATTAATCTCTGTAATTTTTTCTATCTCATCTCCCCAAAATTCTACTCTTATCGCTTTTTCATTTTGATCTGATGGATATATTTCTAGAATATCACCTTTTGCTCTAAATGTACCTCTCTTAAAATCTATTTCATTTCTTGTATATTGCATATTTATTAATTTTCTTAATATTTCCTCACGTGATTTTGTCATTCCTGGTCTTAGAGATACTATCATGTTTTCGTAATCTATAGGATCTCCGTAGTCCATATATACAAGAAACAGATGCAACTATTATTACATCTTTTCTTTCAAAAAGTGCTGCTGTTGCTGAGTGCCTTAATTTATCTATCTCATCATTTATTGAAGCATCTTTTTCAATATATGTGTCTGTTGATGCAACATAGCTCTCTGGTTGATAATAATCATAATAACTTACAAAGTATTCTACATTATTCCCGAGGGAAAAACTCTTTGAATTCGCTATAAAGTTGCCCTGCAAGTGTTTTATTAT
>CALWZW010000025.1 GCA_944386135.1 uncultured Clostridia bacterium
AATAGAGCAATTAGTACATAGTATTATCCTAGCAGATAGCTTAGCAGGAAGAACGACAACAGTAACAAGTATGGCAGCAGATATGGAGAATGAGTCATGGATAAAATCAGCAGTGCCAAATGAAGAAAGTAAAGATATAATTGTAACTGTGCAAGAAGGGTATGTATATCAAGTATATTATGATGAGCTAACCGGAATGAGTAGTGTAGATAATGTAGGAACAGAAGATGGAGCAAGTTTGCCAACAGTAACAGCAACATATAATAAAGAGACATATACGATAGAAGTAACAGCAAGCTGTGAAGATGGAATAACAAAGATAGAGCTAATCTATGGAGGAGAAGTAGTACAAACAGCAAATAGCGAAAATGCAAGCTTTGAAGTAGAAGAGTCAGGATGGTATCAAGTAAAAGCAACATCAGGAAAAGGGAAGACAAGATATGCAAATGTAAGAGTATCAAATGAAGTAGGAGCACCAAACATAGAAGTAACATCAAATGGAGAGAGTGAAAATGACTGGTATGGAAAAGATAATGTACCAGTAGAAGTAACAATAAGTACAGAAGAAGGAAATGTAAGTGGAATATACTATAAAAAGAATACAGACACAGACTATACATATGTAGAAGGAAAGAGCACGCTAGTTACAATAAATACATCTGGAAGAACAGTAATATATGCATATGCAGTAGATGGAAGAGGAAATGAATCAGATATAGTAAGGATAGAGGTAAAATACGATAATGTAGTACCACAAGTTGGAGCAGTAGCAGTAAGTCCAGAAGTACCAGCAAGTGGATGGTATAATACAGATGTAGTAGTATCAATACCAAATGCAGAAGACGCAAACTCAGGTATTGCAGGATACTATTATTGGGAAGTAGTAGGAGATGTAGCAGAAGTACCAGACGAAGAAAAGACATATGTAAGTGGAGCAAGTAAGACATTAACAGTAAAAAGTGAAGGAATAAAAGTGCTAGCATTCCAAGCAATAGATAAAGCAGGAAACAAATCAGGAATATCAAATATAACGGTACAAAAAGATAGTACAAACCCAAGTGATTTTAGTTTAAATATAATAAATGATAGTACAACAAGCTTTACAATAAACACAGGAACAACAGATGATACAACATATACAACAGATGTATCGGGAATGAACTACTATGAAATATATTTAGATGGAAACTTAGCGCAAACAATAGAAGTAACAGACCAAAGTACACCAAGTATCTCATATAAAGCAGAAAACCTAAGTGAGAACACGACATATACAGTATATGTAATAGCATATGATAAAGCAGGAAATTCAAGAAGAAGTGCAAATATGACAGTATCAACAGCAAATGTAAACACAGGAGGTGGAGGAGACGGCGGAGGTTCAGTAGAACCAAGTTCACAACTCTTAGCACCAGCAATAAGCTTATCAGGAGCAACACAGACAAACGGATACTATACAGGAAATGTCATGGTAACAGTACAAGATAGTGCAAGTGCAGTAGCAACAAAAGCAACAAAGATAAGATATAGAGTAGAAGGAGCAACTGCAATATCAGAAACAGATGTAGAAGGAAGAACTGCAAACTTTACAATAGAGGCAGACGGTTCAAGTACAATAACAGCATATGCAGTAGATAGTGAGGGAAACCTATCAACAGCAACAACGCAAGTAGTAATAAAAGATACAACAGCACCAGAAGTAGCATCATTAACAGTAACAGGATATGATAGAAATGCAATAGTAGTAAAAGCAAGTGGAGCAGATAACACATCAGGAGTTTCAAGTTATGAGTTCCAATATAGTACAACAAGTAGTCTATCAGGATTTATAACAGCAAATACAATAGTAACACCAAATGCAAGTGTAACATATGCATATGATAATTTAACAATAAATACAAGATATTATTTAAGAGTAATAGTAACAGATATGGCAGGAAATAGTAGCACATCAGAAGCAATAACACAAAACACAGCAGACGAAGGAATGCTAGATGATGAATTATCAGAAGAGATAGGAAAATATGTAGACTATACACCAGTAAGTGGAAGCTTTATATCACAAAAAATATATAATGGATATAGTATTAACCAAACATTTTCAACGCTAGACACATTAAAATGGAGAATATTATTTGTAGAGGATAATAAAATGACATTGATATCAGATACAACGGCCAATGACGCTTTTCATTTAGATGGATATAATGGATATAATAATGGAGTACTTTTATTAAATGAAATGTGTAAAGCATTATATAGCAGTACATCACTAGGAGCAGAAGGAAGAAGCTTAAATATAGATGATATAGAAAGAGTATCGAGTTATGATAAAACAACTTATACAGATCCAACGACAGGAAATAAATATGGGAATGAATATGGAACAGTTGCTACATACTACCCAAGTATATTCAGATATGAAAAAACAGGAGCAGTAAATAATGCGTATGGAACATTATATGATTTAAGTGATCAAACAGCATATGCAACAGGTGATGCGGAAGCATCGACATTAAAAGGAAAATGGACATATTATACATGTCAAATAGTAACAGAGTTTATGGATCCAATGTATATAGAGTTATTTAGATATCAAGCAGGAACAACAACAGACCTCGCCCAGGCATATTGGCTCGCTTCGCGCTGCGTCGACTTACGCACTAGCTATCGCAGATTCTATTTCAGGATGTTCTATGTGAGCGGTGGTACTGTGGACGCCTACGATTTGTATAACTCGAGCGGCAACGACTACTACAGCTGTAGCTCTGCGGTGCGCCCCGTAGTTGAAATCGACTTATCTAAAGCAAGTGTAGGAGCAACAGGCTCAGGAACAGCAGGAGATCCATATAGTATTGTAGCAAAATAAAAGACAAAAATATTAAGGCCTAGTAAATATATTAAAATTTATGAACATTTGTAGCTGTGAAATTTTGAAGGCTATAAATTCTTGCTCAAATAAATGAGGGATGTTCACGTAGATTTTGCAAAACAAAATCTTACAAAGTGAAAGAGGCTCATTTATTTGAGCTTAGAATTTAAGCATGAAAAATTGAACCTTAACAAATGAGAATAAATTTTAAATATATTTACTAGGCTTTCTCTTTATCTATTATATAATAAAAAATTATTATATAATAAAAAGAGCACAGAGTTTTTCTATCTATTATATAATAAAAAGTAAACCCGGAGTATTTTTTATTAGAACCATCTTTTTTAACAACTCATAACCAAAACGTGTAAGATACGACAAAAAGTCGTTAGGAAAATATGAAACTTTGCACAAAAGTCCTTTGACTTTTGTGCGTAATAATGCTATAATATATATAACCCAAAGCTAAGGATGTGATTATATGTATAGAGAAAAAATAGAAGAATTAAAAAAATGGAAAAACTCAGAAACCAGAAAGCCACTAATAATCAGAGGTGCAAGACAAGTTGGAAAAACATGGCTAATGAAGGAGTTTGGAGAAAAATATTATCAAAAATGTGCATATATTAATTTTGATGATAATTCAAGGATGAATAAACTTTTCGAAGAAGATTTTGACATAGATAGAATAATACAAGGGCTAAAAATAGAATCTGGTGTAAATATAGAAGCAGAAAATACTTTAATAATTCTAGATGAAATACAAGAAACACCTAAAGCATTAAAAGCATTAAAATATTTCTGCGAAAATGCAAGAGAATATCATATAATATCAGCAGGTTCTCTTCTAGGAGTGGCAATACATGAAGGAACATCATTTCCAGTTGGCAAAGTAGATTTCCTAGATTTGACACCGCTTAGCTTTTTTGAATTTTTAGAAGCATTAGGAGAAAATGAATTATTGAAATTATTAAAAAATAATGATTTTGATATGATTACTGTATTTGAAACAAAATTAAAAGAATATCTAAAAATATATTATTATGTTGGCGGGATGCCAGAAGTAGTTAATGCATATATAGAACACAAAGACTTAAATGAAACTAGAAAAATACAAAAAAAATTATTAGATGCATATGAGCAAGACTTCTCAAAACATGCTCCTACTAATATTGTACCAAGAATTAGACAACTATGGAATAATATACCAACACAGCTTGCAAAAGAAAATAAAAAATTTATATATGGATTGATAAGAGAAGGAGCAAGAGCTAGAGAATATGAAATAGCATTATCATGGCTCATAGACTGTGGGTTAATTTATCAAGTAAATAGAGTAAATACAGCAAAAATACCATTATCAGCATATCAAGATTTCAACGCATTTAAGCTATATTTATTAGACGTTGGACTATTAACTGCAATGGCTGGAGTAGATGCTAAAACATTATTAGAAGGAAACGAAGTATTTCAAGAATTTAAAGGTAGTCTAACAGAACAATATGTTTTATGCCAAATAAAAGAATGTACAAATTTAGATACTTTTTATTGGTCATCTGGTACAGGAACAGCTGAAATAGATTTCATAACACAAATAGATGGTAATAATGTTCCTATAGAAGTAAAGGCAAATGAAAACTTACAGTCTAAAAGTTTAAAATCATTTGTACAAAAATATAACACAAAAATCAATATAAGAACTTCTATGTCTAGTTACAGAAAAGAAGAATGGCTTATAAATATACCATTATATAGCATAGGAAACATAGAAAAAATAATTGCAAACTAAAAACCTTAACGAATATAACTAAAATTTATTCTCATTTGCTAGGTTTCAATTTTTCATGCTTAAATTCTAAACTAAAATAAATGAGCCTCTTTCACTTTGTAAGATTTTGCTTTGCAAAATCTACGTGAACATCCCTCATTTATTTGAGCAAGAAATTATAGCATTCAAAATTTCACAGGCGCAAATGTTCATAAATTTTTAGTTATATTCGTTAAGGTCATATTTTTATCTTTTTTTTCCATTTATCAAAAACTCTTGAAAAACATATACATAATGATATATAATATGTGCATATTAACAAAAGAAAGGAGTTTGATTTCTTGACACCACATAATGAAGCACAAAAAGAAGAGATTGCAAAAACAGTTATTATGACAGGAGACCCACTTAGAGCAAAATACATTGCAGAGAATTATTTTGACGATTACAAATTAGTAAACACAATAAGAGGCATGTATTGCTACACAGGTCTATATAAAGGAAAGAGAATAACTGTTATGGCACATGGCATGGGAATACCAAGTATGGGAATATATTCTTATGAACTTTTTCACTTTTACGATGTAGACAATATCATAAGAGTAGGTTCATGTGGAGCATTTTCGGACAAGCTAAAAATTTTTGACATTGTACTTGTAGATAGTTCATACACAGAAAGTAATTATGCATACACACTTGATAGCAAAAGATGTAATATAGTTTCTGCTGATGAAAACTTAAATAAATGCATAGAAGAAACAGCAAAAGAAGAAAACATAAGTTATGTCAAAGGTGCTGTACTTTGTAATGAATGTTTTGACCCATATATTCCTGATAAAGAAGCAGTAATAAAACGTGCTCCAGAAGATGTAGAGTTAATTGCTTCAGAAATGGAATCTTTTGCATTATTCTATAATGCAAAAAGAGAGGAAAAAAGAGCAGCATGTTTGCTTACAGTAACAGATGTACCAAAAGAGAAAAAAGGAGTAAGCGCAGAAGAAAGAAAGACTTCATTAGATAAAATGATAAAACTCGCATTAGAAACAGTAACGAAAATCAAAGAATGATAAAGAAAGGAAAGAAATAAAAAATGGAAAAAGTATTTATTTTCGGACATAAAAGTCCTGACACAGACACAATCACATCAAGCATAGTAATGGAAAATCTAGAGAAAAAAATGGGAAACACAGGAGCAAAAGCATATAGATTAGGAAAAATCAATAAAGAAACAGAATTCATACTAAACTACTTTAAAGTAGAAACACCAGAGCTATTAGAGAAAGTTGAAGAAAAAGCAAATGTCATATTAGTTGATCACAATAGCTTTGCACAAAGTGTAGAAGGAATAGAAAAAGCAAATATCTTAAAAGTTATAGATCATCACTGCATTTCAGGATTTGAAACATCTACACCTCTATTTTACATAGCAGAACCAGTTGGATGTACAGCAACTATTCTTTATGAATTATACATGATGAACAAGATAGAAATAGAAAAAACTATTGCAGGACTTATGCTAAGTGCAATCATTTCAGACACATTACTATTCAAATCACCTACATGCACAGAAAAAGATAAAGAAGCAGCAAAAGAACTTGCAAAAATCGCAGGAATAGATATAGAAAAATATGGAATGGAAATGTTAAAAGCAGGAACAGATTTAAGTGATTTTACAGCAGAAGAATTAATAAATTTAGACTCAAAAGAATTTGAAGCAAACGGAATGAAATTCCAAGTTGCACAAGTAAATACAGCAAGCATTGAGGATGTATTAAAGAGCAAAGAAGAGATAGAAAATGCAATAAATGCTTTCATAAAAGCAAATAATATAGACTTATTCTTATTTGCGATTACAGATATAATAAATAGTAATTCACAAGCTATAATATTAGGAACAAAGACAGATGTTGCAGAAAAAGCTTTTAATGTAAAATTAGAAAATAATATGGCGTTTTTACCTGGTGTTGTATCTAGAAAGAAACAAATTATACCAGTATTAAAAGAAAATGCATAAGAAAATGAAATCTTTTTATTACTTGATTGAAAGAAAGGAAAGTGATTATATAATGGCAAATATTAAAGTTAACTTGGACAATACAAGTATTAGTATGGAGGAAATATTAGGATATAAGGAGGAAGTTGAGCAAATTGACAAAATACTACGTAAAGATCCTAATAATGAAAACAACTTTTTAGGTTGGATAGAACTTCCTAGCAATTATGATAAAGTAGAGTTTAAAAGAATAAAAGAAGCTGCAAAAAAAATTAAAGAAAATTCAGAAGTTTTTGTATGTATAGGAATAGGTGGCTCATATTTAGGAGCAAGAGCAGTTATAGAAGCTTTAACAAATACATTCTATAATTATGCAAAAAGAGAAACACCACAAATACTTTATGCTGGAAACAATATAAGTCCTAACTACATTGCTGATATGATAGATTTAATAGGAGATAGAGATTTTTCAATAAACGTAATATCAAAATCAGGAACTACAACAGAGCCTGCAATTGCATTTAGAGTATTTAGAGAAATATTAGAAAATAAATATGGAATAGAAGAAGCAAGAAAGAGAATTTTCGTTACAACAGATAAAGCAAAAGGAGCTTTAAAGGAATTATCTGACGAAGAAGGATATGAGACATTTGTTGTGCCAGATAATATCGGAGGAAGATATTCAGTACTTACAGCTGTAGGACTTTTACCAATAGCAGTAGCAGGAATTGATATAGATAAACTAATGCAAGGTGCAAAAGAAGCTGAGGACAAATATGCAGATAGTAATCTAAAATATAATGAATGTTATCAATATGCAGTAGTAAGAAATTTACTTTACAGAACAGATAAAAATATAGAAATTTTAGCTAACTATGAACCAAAAATGCACTATTTTACAGAATGGTGGAAGCAACTATTTGGTGAAAGTGAAGGAAAGAATGGAAAAGGTATATTCCCAGCAGGAGTAGATTTTACAACTGACTTACACTCTATGGGACAATATATACAAGATGGTAGAAGAAATCTTTTTGAAACAGTTATAAATATTGAAAAAACAGCAGTTGATTTCCCAATAAAAGAAGAAGTTGATAATTTAGATGGACTAAATTATTTAGCTGGAAAAACTATGGATTTTGTAAACAAGAAAGCTATGGAAGGAACAATGAAAGCACACGTTGACGGTAGAGTTCCAAATATATTAATAAATATTGAAGACTTAAGCGAAAAAACAATAGGTCATTTAATATATTTCTTTGAACTTGCATGTGCAATGTCTGGAAATATACTTGGGGTAAATCCATTTAATCAACCAGGAGTAGAAGAATATAAAAAGAACATGTTTAAACTACTTGGAAAACCAGGATATGAAGATAAATAAAAAAGAAAAGGTGGTAAGTTTTTTACCACCTTTTCTTTTAAAGATTTATATTTGGAAAATTTTGGTCATTCAAATATCTTGTTAAATTTCTTGTACTTACTCCAGTACTAATAGAGATATTATCTATGGAATAGTTTGAATTTTCTTCAAAATAGTTTTTAACTTTAACCATATCTAATCTATCTTTTGGAGCACAGTCAGAACAAACATCTCCTTCTGTTACAAAAAAACATCCACAACGAGCACATCTTTTAAACTCCATAATATACCTCCAAAATAAAAAATATATCTAACTTCGACATTATTTTATCACAATATATAACAAAATAAAATAGTAAAACAAAAATAATTTAGAAAAAATTTTCAAATAAGCTTTTTTTTGATACATATATTTTTAACCAAAAACACAAATAATATTATTGCAAAAAATTTAGGAGGTAATTAAAAATGGATAAAAATCAAAAAATAAATTGTACAGTTAATAGCTGTAGATATAATGATTCTGAAGAGAAGATATGTACACTAAGTCAAATAACAGTAGAACCAATAGATGAATGTGAAACATGTAGTCCAGATGAGTCTATGTGCGGAAGTTATGAATATTTAGACGAGGACGAAAAATAGACATATTATTAATAGTTAAGAAAAAATTATTTCCGCCTACCTTTTGGAGTAATATTTCTATTATATTTTTGTCATAAAAGAAAAGGAACTATTGAATTTTGACGTTTCCCTTACTGGTGCAGACTTTTAAATAAAATTATAAGAAGTCTGCACCATTCGCCGTCGCTTTCAGCTCCGTTGGTCGCTGCGCGGGTTCACTTAAAATTAAATAGTTCCTTTTCTTTTAATTAAATATTTTTTCTATAAAATTAGAAATATTACTCCAAGACGGCTACTCTATAATTGTTTTATAATAATTAAATACATTATTTTATCTTTATCTCCTTACCTTTCAAATAATTTAAGATATCAGCATCAGTTTTAAAATCAAAACGTAGTTTATATGAAACTAAATTTTGAGTCTTTTCATTGAAAGTTTTATTTATACTATTAATTCCATATTTTCCGTCGCCAATTATAGGATGACCAATATGTGCTAAATGTGCACGAATTTGATGAGTACGACCAGTATGCAGAATAACTTCAAGAATACTGTAATTTTTATCCTTGTTTTCATCAATCACAGCATATTCAGTAATAATTGGGCGATAACCTTTTTCTGGAAAATCACTTACATAAACTACAGATTTTTTATTATCTTTAAAAAGATATGCATTTAAAATATTATGCTTTTTACTTAAAATACCAACAACTTTACATCTATAAAATTTTGAAATTTCTTGATTTTTAAACTTATCAAGAAGTATATTTAAAGCTTCATTAGATTTTGCAAAAAGAACAAGTCCAGAAGTATTTCTATCTAACCTATGGCAAGGATTAATGCAATTAGAATTATATATTTTATGAACAAGTTCAGATAAAGAATTTTCGCCAGTAACTTCAATACCTTTAGACTTATTCAAAACTAAAATATTTTCATCTTCATAAATAATATCTAGATTTTGTTCTTCACCAAAAAGAAACTTATCTAATATATATATTTTAACATTATCACCTTCATGAATAATAATATTTTCATTTACTTTAATATCATTTACACGAATATCTTTTTTTCTAAGAGCTTTATAAAAAGTATTTTGCGTAAGATAAGGAAATTCATTCATAAGAAATGAATTTAAGTGCTTATTATTAAATTTATGGTTTACAGTTAAAGTTCTCATATAAATATTATATATAAATTTATATAAAAGAGCAATAACTATATAAAAAGTTATTTTTTTTGTATAATTTTATATTGATAAAAAAAAATAAATCATATATAATATTGAAAAACAGACGAATTAAGGAGGAAAATAAACTTATGAACATAAAAAATGACAAAGGAATTACACTAATTACTCTAATTATAACAGTGATATTGCTTGCAATCATTGCAGCTGTTGGAGTTTCATTAGGAGTAAATATAACAGGAAGTGCTAGATTTGAAAATGTAGAAACAAACCTTTTATTGATACAAAGTAAATGTAAAGTATTAGCAGATCAAAAATATATTGGAGAAATAACAGAAGAAGAATTATATGGAACAAAGCAAACAGAAGGAGAATATAATGGCTGGTATTTATTATCACAAGAAGATTTAAACTCAATGGGATTAGAGGATTTAAAAGCAGAGGACAATTACTACGTGGATTATGAAAATGATGATGTTGCTTATGGTATAGGAGTAGGCTTTGAAGGAAATACATTCTATAAGTTATCGGATATATTAGAATATACAGAATAATTAAAAAGAAGGAATAAAAGATGACAGAAAAAGAAGAACAAAGGCTTATAAAGCTAAAAGAAATAGAAGAAGGAATATATGAAGAAGGTGCAAAATATATCTGCGGAATAGATGAAGCTGGTCGAGGACCGCTTGCTGGACCAGTTGTTGTTGCAAGTGTGATAATGCCAAGAGATTCAATGATAGAAGGAGTAAATGACTCAAAAAAGATTACAGAAAATAAAAGAGAAAGAGTTTATGAAGAAATAATAAAAGAAGCAATAAGCTATGGCGTTGGGATTGTAGATGAAAACAAAATTGATGAAATAAATATTTTGCAAGCAACAAAACTCGGACTTACAAATTCAATAAAAGAACTTGAAGTAATACCAGATATAATTTTAGTAGATGCACTAAGAGGTATAAATACATGTAATATTCCATATAAGTCGATAATTAAAGGAGATGCTTTAAGCTATTCAATTGCGGCAGCATCTATTATTGCAAAAGTAACAAGGGATAGAATAATGAAAGGATATGATAAAGTATATCCAGAATATGGTTTTGCAAAACATAAGGGGTATGGAACAGCAAACCATATAGCAGCAATAAGAGAATATGGAATATGCCCAATACATAGAAGAAGTTTTTTGAAAAATTTAATATAAGTTTTATATAATAAAAATACCTGTTAATTTCAAATTTATGAATTATTTGCGACTGTGAAACTTTAGCAAATATGAATAAATTTAAATTAATAGGTATTTTTTTATCACAAATTATAATTTGTAAATATAATTCTTTCATATTCTTTATATAAAGATGTTATATCAATTTCATCCCCATGCTTTATCTTATATAACAAAATAGAATAAGTTATACCAAAAAGCCCAGAAGCAAGGACCTTAGACTCATCAGCACTTATGCCTTTTGCTTCACCGATTTTTTATACTCTCATTTATAATATTTTCTATCATATCAATATATTCAAATACATATTTTCTACAAATTAAATTTCTTGGCTCTTTTCCTAAGACTTGACTTAAAACAATAGTCATAAAATCCTCATACTTTTTCATAACCTTAATCTGAATAAGGAGAATAGCTTTAATCTTACTTGCTAAGGTATTACAATTAGCTATTTTTATTTGGATACTATTTTGCAAAAGTTTCATGCCTTCTTCTACAAGAAAGGTAAAAATTTCTTCTTTACTCGAAAAATGATAATACAATGTACCTTTTGCAACACCAACAACAGAAGTAATTTCTTCAATGCTAGTTGCATCATATCCTTTAGTTGCAAATAAATTCATAGAAGTTTCAAATATTTTACGTTTTGTCCTGTTCATAAAACCTCCCATTCTAGCAGTCAAATAGTCTACCAATATAAAAGCCATTTTCCTTAATTATATATATAAAATAAAGTTAGTGCAAGTAATTTTAAAAAAATTACATAAATATATATAAATACACATAAATATATATAAATCTCAGAAATAAATATCTAATAAATAGAGAAATAGTCTAAAAACTTAGATTATTTCTTTTTTTCTACCCAAGGATTTGACATCATTTGAAAAAAAGAAGAACTATAATAAATATTAATACATACTCTGGAGGTGATGCAAGAAAAAATGACTATATATTTAGATGTAGTCTTTATAGAAAATGTATGTATGAATAGCATTATACTATTTACAACAGGTCTAGTTACAAAAGTAAAATGCAGAATGATAAGGATTTTTGTTTCAAGCGCACTAGGAGCATTTTATGTAATAGCAAAATACATAGGAAATAGCCAAATATTTTCAAACATGTTTATACAAATAGGACTTTCAATAGCAATGATATACATAGCATTTATGCCAACTAGCATAAAGAGTCTTTTTAAATATATAATAATATTTTATCTTACATCATTCGTATTTGGAGGATGTGCATTTGCACTGCTTTATTATGTAAAACCACAAGAAATTTTATATAACAATGGACAGTTAACAGGGACATATCCAATAAAAATTGCATTTTTAGGAGCAATAGTGGGGCTAGGAATAGTTAATATTGCTTTCAAAATAATCAAAAATAGACTAAGTAAAAATGATATGTTCTGTGATGTGACAATAGGATATA
The DNA here is from genome assembly GCA_944386135.1 of uncultured Clostridia bacterium. Lineage (GTDB taxonomy): Bacteria > Bacillota > Clostridia > TANB77 > CAG-508 > JAAWPK01. Next base: position 12,471 of record CALWZW010000025.1, read on the forward strand.
ACCGGAGAAAAAGTATATGTACATGCAATATTAGATTCAGGTAATTTACTTAAAGAACCTATAACTGGAGCATCTGTAATAGTTGTAGAAAAAGAAAAATTGAAAGAAGTAATTGATGAAAAAATTTTAGATAATTTACAAAACATATTAGCAGGAGAATATGAGATGCTAAGTAAAGAATATATGTCAAAATTTAGACTAATCCCATTTTCTTCTTTAGGAAAGCAAAACGGAATGCTACTTGGGTTTAAACCAGACTTTGCTGAAGTAGAATTTGACGAAAACAAAAAAGAATTAAATAACATAATAATTGGTATATATGATAAAAATATTACGAAAAATCAAGAATATACTGGACTTGTTGGATTAGACATTTTAGATGAAAGGAGAGTAACTGTAAATGAGTATACTAGAAATATTAAAGCTTAATTTTAATAGCCTATTTTCAAAATATTTGCAAAAAGAAGAAATAGGCGGAGAAGATATATTTTATATAGCAGGAAGCCAAACTTTACCACCACCACTTGAACCGGAAGAAGAAGAAAAATTACTAAAAAAACTCGCACAAAAAGATATGGAAGCAAGGCAAACATTAGTAGAAAGAAACTTAAGACTTGTTGTATATATAGCAAAAAAGTTTGAAAATACGGGAATAGGCATTGAAGATTTAATCTCTATAGGAACAATAGGACTTATGAAAGCAATAAATACTTTTAATACAGACAAGAAAATTAAACTTGCAACTTATGCATCGAGATGTATAGAAAACGAAATATTAATGTATCTAAGAAGGAGCAACAAGATAAAAGGCGAGATTTCTATTGATGAACCATTAAACCAAGATGGAGATGGTAATGAGTTATTATTATCTGATATTTTGCGGAACGGAAAATGATGTGACATCTAGAAGAATAGAAGATGAAGTAGATAAGAATTTATTAAAAGCATCTATGGCAAAACTAAATAAGAGAGAAAAAGACATAATGGAACTCAGATTTGGATTTAATACAGGATACGAGAAAACTCAGAAAGAAGTGGCAGATATGCTAGGAATATCGCAAAGTTACATATCGAGATTAGAAAAGAAGATTATACATAAAATGAAAAAAGAAATACTAAGTAAAACAGGATAAAGGCTGATTTTTATCAGCCTTTAATCTATAGTAGTAGAAGTTCTTCCAGTACCTACAACATTTTCTTGTAAAGAACGCCAAGTATTGCAACCAATAATTCCATCAGAAACTAAACCTCTACTTGTTTGATATCTCTTAACAGAATTTGTTGTTTGAGTACCAAATATGCCGTCTAATCCTCCTGTTGGATAACCTAAAGTATTCAAATCATCTTGAGCAATTAAAGTGTACATTCCAACACTACCGGACTTAACTACGGGATATCCACCACTTGTACAGGCTGAGCGTGGAGCCCTTTTATCAAAATGAACCCATGTAGGAGAGATGGAAACAGGCTCAACATAATTCCATAATCCAGAATTTTCAGCACTATTTCTTAATTGAGCTCTTTTGGCATTTGTCCAGGTTTGACCAACATCAAAAGCAACACCTGCGTAATGCTGACTTTGACCAGCATGACCACCTTCCCAAGGTCTTTTAAAAGCAAAACCTACAGGAATTGGCTGACCAAAAATATATCTTTGAGAATTCCAAGATTGCATTGCACGTTTACTAGTCCATAAAGTAGGACTCTTACTAGAACCTCTAAATTCTTTTACTAATAAAGTTCTTCCAGTATTGTAAGGCATTGGCTCAGATTCTCCCCTGTAATAGGTTTCTATTCTATTTGAATCATTATTATAAACTAAAATTTTAGCCATTTATAAAAACCTCCATTGATTTTCTATTTAATTTATAATATGTGAATTAATTTATAAATGTTAAAGATAGGCAAGTTAAATATTTAATAAAGAGAAAGAAGTAAACATAATATTCACCTAATTTATTGAAAAAGCATAAAATTTGTGATATACTAATTTAGTAAGAAATTTTCATCATATAGTAAAATATAATTTATTTATAGAATATTATATATAATATTGGGAGGTAAAAATTTTGAGTAAAGTAATGTGGAAGCCAGGAACATTCATATATCCAATACCAGCTGTTATGGTATCATGTGGAGATATGGAAAACTCAAATATACTTACAGTTGCATGGACAGGAATTACTTGTTCACAACCTGCGAAAGTATATATATCAGTACGACCAGAGAGATATTCATACAATATAATAAAAGAAAACAAAGAATTTGTAATAAATCTGACAACAGAAAAATTGGCTTATGCGACGGACTGGTGTGGAGTTAAATCAGGAAGGGATGTAGATAAATTTAAGGAAATGCATCTTACAAAGGAAAAAGCAAATTTTGTAAAATGTCCAATGATTAAAGAAAGCCCAGTATCAATTGAATGTAGAGTTGATGAAATAAAAGACTTAGGTGGACATCATATGTTTATAGCAGATGTATTAGCAATAAATGCAGATGATAAATATATAGATGAAAATGGAGCTTTTGATATATCAAAGTGTGACTTAATTGCTTATGCAAATGGAGGATATTATTCTTTAGGAGAAAAGATTGGAAAATTTGGATTTTCTGTCCAAAAGAAGAAAAAAAGCAAATAATATAAAGGTTAAAAGCTTAGATAAGCTTTTAACCTTTAGAATTTTTTAAAAAAAGCTGTACATTTTAAAAAAAGTGTCTTATAATTAGTAGGTATTAAGTTAAAATGTATATATGTGGCTTAAAATAGGAATTTGGAGGAAATTATGAGAGGAAAAATTAATGAAGAATGTGGTGTATTTGGAGTTTATTCTAGAGAACCAAAAGACCAATTAGCATATATGATAGATGTAGGAATTTCAGCACTTCAACATAGAGGAGAAGAAAGTTGTGGAATAGCAATAAATAGAGATGGACTAATAACATATAGAAAAGATTTAGGATTAGTATCAAAAGTATTCCCAAAACATGTTTTAGAAGAACTTCCAGAAGGAAAAATGGGAATTGGACATGTTAGATATTCTACAACAGGGGAAGCTAGAAAAGAAAATGCTCAACCAATGGTTATAAGACATAAAAAAGGAAATTTAGCAATTGTGCATAATGGAAACTTAACAAATGCATATGAGCTTAGAAAAGAAATGGAAGAACACGGTGCGATATTTACAACAACAACAGATACAGAAGTTATATGCCACGTTATAGTACAAGAAAGATTAAAGGCAAAATCAATAGAAGAAGCGGTAGAAAATACAATGAAAAGATTAAAAGGTTCTTATGCTTTGATAATTATGACTTCAACAAAGCTTCTTGCAGTTAGAGATCCACAAGGATTTAAGCCACTTTGTATAGGAAAAACAGAAAATAGAACTGTTTTTGCATCAGAAAGTTGTGCTTTAGATATTACAGGTGCAGAACTTGTAAGAGATGTAAAACCAGGTGAAATAGTAGTAATGACAAACAATGAAATGCATTCAATACAAAAAAATGATAATGCACCAAAAGGATTATGCTCTTTTGAATACATATATTTTGCAAGACCAGATTCTATAATGGATGGAATAAGTGTGCACAAATTTAGAGAGGATGCTGGAAGATGTCTAGCAAGACAAGCTCCAGTCGATGCTGATATTGTTGCAGGTGTGCCAGATTCTGGACTTGATGCAGCACTTGGATTTTCTAAAGAGTCTGGAATACATTATGATATTGCCTTCACAAAGAGTAAATATATAGGTAGAACATTTATACAAAATGCTCAAGATAAGAGAAACGAGTTAGTAGGATTGAAGCTTAACCCTATAAAGGATGTTGTAAGGGATAAAAGAATAGTTTTGATAGATGACTCAATTGTAAGAGGAACAACAATAAGAAAGATAATTGCAGTTTTGAGAAGAGCAGGAGCAAAAGAGGTTCACCTAAGAATTGCCTCACCAGCATTTATAGATGCATGCTATTTTGGAACAGATATTGATAATAAAGAAAATTTGATAACATATAACAGAACAGTAGAAGATATAAGAGAATTAATAGGTGCAGATAGCTTAGAATATTTAAGTATAGATAGCTTAAAAGAAATAACTAAAGATTGTAAAATACCAGAACTTTGTACAGGATGCTTTACTGGTAAATATCCAGTAGAAGTGCCATCAGAAATAAGAAAAAATACATTTGAAGAAATAAAGCTTTAAAAAAATCCCTCCATACAAGGAGGGATTTTTAGCGTTTATAAACGAATTAACCACATTTAAATGTAACTTTATTATATATAAATAGTAAAATATTATTACAAAAAAGTTATTTCTTTCTTGGGTAAGGAGCTGTTTCGTCAGTTAGTTCTAAAATATAATCTACACTTGTGTTATAGAATAAGGCTAATTTTTTTAAAGCATCAATAGGAATTTGTCTTTTTCCAGATTCATATTGTTGATAAGTATTTTGCTTGCAATTTAATATTTCTGCAATTTCGGATTGCTTTATATCTCTATCTTCTCTCATATTTTTTAATCTCATTAAAATCACCTTAGATAATTATAAAATATCTCAAAAAGAGATATTGACATATATCTCATTATGTGATATATTGTAGAAAAATCTCATTTTGAGATAAAACATAAAAATTCTCTTTACGGTTGGAAACTATAATGGTTTTGGTTTTGGTTTGGTTTTGACTTTTACCATTTGGTTTCTAACCGTAAGGAGAGAATATATAAAACTAGAATTTGCGTATAATTTGCGTAGAATGTAAAGAATAATTTATATTTATTCTTCACTAGAGTGATAAAAACTATACAAAGTTAATAGCAAAACCTGCCATTTTAGATGCGTCCCTATTGGCAGATTTTGAAAAAATAAAAAACTAAACTAAAGAACAAGGAGGAAACCAAGCAAAAATGAATATCAAAGTTAGACCAAACAAAAATGCCCTAATGAATGGGTTTATTAATTGTACTCAAAAATCAAGAATAACAGGTAAAATCAAGGAAGAAAGAGGCCTTACACTAATTGCTCTTATCGTAATGACAATAATATTAGTGATTCTTTCAGCAGTAGCCATAAGAGGGATAACAGGAGATGAAGGAATAAT
>CALWZW010000026.1 GCA_944386135.1 uncultured Clostridia bacterium
AATTCTTATTTGAAATCCGGTCATTCAGAACCGTCCCAAACGACCGAAATTATTATAGTTTTTCCTCACACTCCTTTATTTTGATTTTCTTTTTTTGTGATTTTTCTTAGGATAGAATTTCCTTAAGATTTTTATTTTGCATATGCCAAAGCTGTATTGAACTAATTTAGGATAAATTTATATTTTACTTATATAATATTAAAATATAATTGTCAAGAAAAAATAATCGACAAAATATGACAAATCAAGAAGTAAATAAATATCTTAAAATAAAAATTTCTGTCAACGAGGACACACCTAAAATCCGGTTGTTAACTTTAGTTCCATGTCTCATTTATCTGCTCCCCATTGGCACACAAAATATGGCGAAAAGCATTGACTTTTTGCGATACATGTTAGATAATATATTTGTTGGAAATTATAGAGCAATTGCTCGATTGGAGGTCTTATATATGTCAAAAGTTGATGTTGTTTTAGGAGCATTTTATGGCGACGAAGGTAAAGGCAAAATCATTGACTATCTTTCTACAAAAGCTGACATTTCTATTAGATGTACTGGTGGTAATAATGCAGGCCATACAATAGAAGTTAATGGTACAAAATATGCATTTCACCTTATACCTTCTGGAATACTAAATGAAGGAACTCTTGCTGTAATTGGTAATGGAGTTGTAATAGACCCTAAAGTATTGATTGAGGAAATAGATAATTTAAAAAGTCATGGCTACTCAGTAAATAATTTACGCATTAGTGATAAAGCTCATGTAATTATGCCTTATCATATTGCAACTGACAAAATGTTAGAGGAAAATAGAGGAGAAGGAAAAATAGGTACAACATGTCGTGGAATTGGTCCTGCATATTGTGATAAATATGAGCGTTCTGGTATAAGAATGCAAGACTTTATAAGACCTAGATTTGCTGATTTAGTTCGTAGAAATGTAGAAAATAAAAATAAAATATTTAAAGCTTATGGATATCCTGAAATGGATGCAGAAGAAATAATTGCTGAATATACAAAATATGCCGAAATTTTAAAGCCTTATGTTGTAGATACTGTTGTATTACTTCATAATTCAATTGAAGAAGGTAAAAAATTGCTTTGTGAAGGAGCACAAGCTACCTTGCTTGATATAGACTTTGGTTCTTATCCTTATGTTACTTCTTCAAATCCTACTCTTGGTGGAATTTGTACAGGAAGTGGTTTAAGTCCAAAAGACATTGGCGAAGTATATGGAGTAATCAAAGCCTATTCTTCTAGAGTTGGTGCTGGTCCTTACATAACAGAACAAGATAATGAAATTGGAAATACTATAAGAGAGCTTGGTCATGAGTATGGCACTACTACAAAAAGACCTAGAAGATGTGGTTGGCTTGACTTAGTTGCTTTAAAATATGCAGTAATGGTAAATGGTATTACAGGAATTGCTATAAATCATCTTGATACTGTTGGAAAACTCGATAAAATTAAACTTTGTGTTGCTTATAATCATAAAGGAAAAGAAACTACAGACTTTTCTACAACACCAGAGTATTTAGATAACTGTACTGCAGTATATGAAGAATTTGACGGAAATTTCGGTGATATAAGTAATATAAAAAGTCGTAAAGATTTACCTGATAACGCTAAGAAATATCTTACAAGAATTGAGGAAGTAGTTGGTTGTCCTATCAAATTTATTGGTACTGGTGCTGGAAGAGATAATTTAATTGTTGAGTAATTAAAAAATCGGAGTAATCAAATTGATTATTCCGATTTTTTATTGTATAGGAAAAATCAACTTTTATCTTGCCCTATGTGGATTTTTCCTATACAACAAGGTTAGGCTTCCTATATTTGTGAAGCACTGCAAAGCATTCTTCACATGTGTGCGTCGAAATCTTGATTTCGTTAACGCACGCCTTTCTTATCTTTGTTCTTCTTGATTTTCCGCTTCCCCTTTTGATGAATTATTACTTTTCTGCAATTTTAAAACTTCTCCTACTCTTAGCCCTGTTGTTTTGGCAATATCTTCTATAGAATAATATTTTAAATTAAGTAATTTTTGTGCCTCGAGTCTCTTCATATATAATTCCACTTCTTGTTTTGCTCTTAATAATCTTTCTCTTCTTTCAGTATCATCTTTGTCTAAAATATTCAAGCATATATTAAGAAATTTTATAGCTTTTATAGGTTCTTGATTTCTAGTAAAAGCCGTTATTACGAAATTAATATTGCTATTTGTCATAAGTTCTGGTGTATATTGTACTGCTTGCATTATCAATACTATGTCTTTTGGGTAAAGCTCTCCAAGTTTTAATTGTGCTTTACAATATTCAATATGTGTGTTTACGTCTTTTATTTTGCTTTTTTCCTCTCCTGGTCCTTGAATTCTTTTTCTTCTTTCATCCGCTTCATCTTCTCTAAACTTTCTTGCTGTTTTTATTTCAGCTTTTGTTAATTTTTTCTGTAGTATCAATATTTCTCTTCTTTTATATACATACCCTACATTTAATTCTAATATTCTTGCGATTTGCTCTTGAGTAAATCCAAACTTAAATAATTTAACCATTCTTTCATCAAATGGCTCTTTGCTTTCCATTTTTCTTTTTTTAGCCTTCCTACGTTTTACTTTTTCTTTTGCTTTCTCTATTTCTTCATCTGTTATTAGTCCTTCTTCTACTAATTTCTTTTTATATCTCCATATATTTGAATGTGTTAAGTAACCATTAGGATCATTTTCAGCTATTTCACTATGTGAATATCCCTGTTTTAGCATTCTGAGTACATATTCTAAAATTTTCTTTTCGTTATTTTCAAATTTGTATCTTTCTATGTCTTCTTTTGTTATTCTACCTTCTGCTTCTAATTTTACTCTTATTCTATTAATTTTATCTATTGACATATCTTCTACTTCTCTAGTAATATCTCCTTGAGTATAGCCTTTTAGAAGTAATCTATATACTGTTTCTTCATCTTGTTTTGCTTTTTCTTTCCTTGCTGTTGCTATTTGCTCTTTAGTTATTTTTCCTTCTTTAAGTAAAACTTCCCTAATTCTATTAAATTCGACTAAAGAACTTATATTAAGTTTCTTACAAATTATCAATGATGTATATCCTTGTAAGTATAATTCTATTATACTTTGTTTTAAGTCTTCGTCTATGTCATCTCCTGAGTCTTTTGGTATTATTTCAGGTATGTATTTTCCACTATCTATTTTGCCTTCTCTGGCTAACGTTCTCTTTATTTCTCTCACTTTTTCATAATTATATCCAGTAATTCGTGAAATTTCTTTCATGCTTATTTTTTTCATCAGGAATTCATATACTATTTCTTTTTCTTCTTCAGATGTATCTAATCTTTTTCTTGTTTCATCTATTTCTTCTTGTGTTATTTTTCCTTCTTTTATTAATTCTCGTATAATCTGACTAACTCTACATTCTTTTACACTAACACCATTTGCAATTTGTCTAATATTCTTTCCTTCTCTTAAACCTTCTAAAATTTTTTGTCTATCTTGGTTATTTTCTTTTTGGTCTTGTTTTCTCATTTGCCTTGCTTCTTTTATCTGTTCTTGTGTTATTTCTCCATTTTGAATTAATTTATCTTTAAATCTTTGAACAGTAGTTGCACTTATTCCTATATGTTCTGCAATTTCTGTATAAGATTTACCTTCATATAGTGCTTGTAATATCATTTTTAAATATTCACTTTTCTCTTCTTCTGTGAATTTTATACTCATTAATTTTTTGGTCATAAATTACTCCATTTCAATAGATTACATAAAAATTATATCACTAATTTACATAATTTTCAAGTAATAAGAAAGGCGTGCGTTAACGAAATCAAAGATTTTTCCTACACAATAATAAAAAGAACAGAGTTAGTAAGCTTTGCTAACTCTATTCTTTTTATTGTATAGGAAACCTATAATATATTTAATTATTCTCTCCATAATATGCATCAAGTAGTATTTGTCTTAACTCCGTAACTAATGGAAGTCTTGGGTTCGCAGTTGTACATTGATCTTCAAATGCTTTATCTGCTAATTCATCTAATTTTGCTAAAAATTCTTTTTCGTCTATTCCTTCCTCTTTAAGTGTTGATGGAATTCCAAGTTTTTGATTCATTTCCTTAATTGCAGTTATTAATGCGTCAACTCCTTCTTTTGTTGTTGATGCTTTTAATCCTAATCTTTTTGCAAGATTTGCATATTTTTGGTCTGCTATAAAATATTCATATTTAGGGAATGAAACGAATTTTGTTGGTTCAGTACTGTTGTATTTTATAACATAAGGAAGTAATATTGCATTTGCTCTACCATGCGCTATATGGAATTCTCCCCCAAGTTTATGTGCAAGAGAGTGGTTTATACCTAAGAATGCATTTGTAAATGCCATACCTGCTATACAACTTGCATTATGCATTTTTTCGCGTGCTTCTTTATTACTTCCTTCTTCATAAGCGATTGGTAAATATTTGTATACTATTTCTACTGCTTTTTCTGCTAAACCATCTGTATAATCAGATGCCATATTTGAAACATAGCTTTCTATTGCATGTGTTAGTACATCCATACCAGTATCTGCTGTTATTTTCTTTGGAAGTGTCATAACTAAATCTGGATCAATTATTGCTATATCTGGAGTTAATTCATAATCTGCTAATGGATATTTAATGTTTTTCTTTTTGTCTGTTATAACTGCAAATGAAGTTACTTCAGAACCTGTACCAGATGTTGTTGGTATTGCTACCATTTTTGCTTTTTGACCAAGTTTAGGGAATTTATAGGTACGTTTTCTAATATCCATAAATTTAAGTTTTAATCCTTCTACGTCTGCTTCTGGATGTTCATAGAATAGCCACATTCCTTTTGCTGCATCCATTGGACTACCTCCTCCAATTGCTATGATAACGTCTGGATTAAATTTATTCATTGCCTCTACCCCTCTTTTGATTGTATCGAATGAAGGGTCTGGCTCTACTTCTGCAAATATTTCTGAATGCACATACTCTCTTCTCTTTCTTAGATGATATAGTATTTTATCTACATACCCAAGTTTTACCATAGATTCATCTGTAACTATAAACGCTCTTGATATATTTGGCATTTTTTCTAAATATCCTATTGAACCAGCTTCAAAATATATTTTTTCTGGTATCTTAAACCATTGCATATTTACTCTCCTTTTTGCGACTCTTTTTATATTTATTAGGTTTACTGATGAAACATTTGCTGTTGTCGAGTTTCCTCCAAAAGTACCACATCCAAGAGTTAATGAAGGCATGTTTGTATTATATATGTCTCCTATTGCCCCATGTGTTGAAGGTGAGTTTACTATGATTCTTCCAACTTTAACTCTATTAGAAAATTTATTTATTGTTTCTTCATCTTCTGAGTGTATTACAGCTGAATGTCCTAATCCTCCAAACTCAATTAGTTTTTCTGCTGTTTCTATTCCTTTATCAGAATTTGGTACTATATAATATGCAAGTACTGGGCTTAATTTTTCTTTAGAAAATGGGTGTCCTGGTCCTATTCCTGTTTGAGGAACAACTATTACTTTAGTTTTTTCTGGTATTTCTATACCTGCTGCTTTTGCTATGTTGTATGGGCTTTGTCCTGCTATTTCTGATTTCAATTTTTCGTTTTCAAACATACTTTTTTCTAGCTTTTCTGTTTCTTCTTTGTTTAAGAAATAGCAATCAGCCTCTTTCATAAGTTTTTCAAATTCTTTTGAAATTTCTTTGTCAACAATTACTGCTTGTTCTGATGCACAAATCATTCCATTGTCAAATGATTTAGAAAGAACTAAGTCTGTAACTGATGTTTTTAATTTTGCTGTTTTATCTATATAGCAAGGTACATTTCCGAGGTCCTACTCCAAGTGCTGGTTTTCCGCATGAATATGCACTTTTTACCATTCCTGTGCCTCCTGTTGCAAGTATAAGGCTTACATCAGGATGGTTCATTAAAGCTCTGGTTGCATGAATTGAAGGTTCTTCTATCCACAATATACAATCTTTAGGTGCTCCTGCTTCAACTGCTGCATCTCTTAGTATTCTTGCTGTTTCGCTACTACATTTTTGTGCAGAAGGATGAAATCCAAATACTATAACATTTCTTGTTTTCGCAGCAATTATTGATTTAAACATTGTCGTTGAGGTTGGGTTTGTAACAGGTGTAACTCCAGCTATAATTCCTATAGGTTCTGCTATTTCCTCATATCCTTCTTCAACATTTTCATTTATAACACCAACAGTTTTATCATATTTAATACTGTGATATACATATTCAGAAGCAAACATGTTCTTTGTTATTTTATCTTCATATATTCCTCTCTTTGTTTCTTCTACAGCCATTTTTGCAAGTTTCATATGATTTTCAAGCCCTGCCATAGCCATTTTTTTAGTAATATTATTTACAGTCTCTTGGTCTAGCTTCATATATTCTTGTGATGCAATTTTGGCCCTTTCAATAAGCGAGTCTATCATGTCATTTACTTTTTTCTCTTCTTCCTCTGAAATTTCTTTTGCCATTTGTGTCTCCTTTCTTTATTTTTATTTATTATATGAAAATTAAAAATATTAATTCATTTCACACAAGGCTATTATATAATAACAAATAATTTTGGTCAAGAATTTATTAATTTAAAATGTGTCAATGGGGACTCGCCGACAAATGACACAAAATATTTATTAAATAAAAATATAAGATTTATAATATTATTTTGTGTCATTTGTCGGCGAGTCCCCATTGACACACAAAAAAAGACCTCCTGTTTAAGGAGGGCATATTTTTTATTGATTATTTTTGATATATTCTACAACATCATTTACTGTAACGATTTTTTCTGCATCACTATCTGGAATTTCCATATCAAATTCTTCTTCTAGTGCCATTATTAATTCTACTATATCTAGAGAATCTGCACCTAAATCGTCTATGAAAGATGCTTCTAAAGTAACTGTATTGTCAGCAACGTTAAGTTGTTCTACAATTATTTCTTTTACTTTATCAAAAATTTCATCTGTACTCATTTATTATAACCTCCCTTATTTAAACATTAACTTTGTTTAGATTAACCTTATTATATATTAATAAATTTGTCAAGCTTTTTTTTGTATTTTTTCAAATTCTTCTATCATTTTATCTACGGCTTTATTCTTTACAAATTCTTCTGCTTGTTTTATTGTAAAATAAAATAGATATTCATCGCTACTTCCATGTGCCTTTACAACTGGTTTTTTTACTCCTAAAAATAGTGCTCCGCCATATTCTTTATAATCCATTGTTTTAGCAAATCTTTTTATTGCTGGCATGCATGGAATTGCCCCTATTATAGAAAATATATTTTTCTTTAAGCTTTCTGTCAAAGATCTTTTTACAAATTTTCCAAGACCTTCTACTGCTTTTAGGAATACATTTCCTGTAAATCCATCAGTAACTAATGCATGTATTTCTCCTGAAAAAGCATCTCTTCCTTCTACATTTCCAACAAAATTTATGTCGAGTTTTTCAGCATTTTCTTTTAACAATTTATATGCTTCTCTTGTTAATTCATTTCCTTTTGTCTCTTCTGTCCCAATATTAAGCAATCCTATTGCTGGTTTTTCTATTTTATACGTATTTTTAAGATATATACTTGACATCTGCGCAAATTGTAAAAGATTTATTGGTTTGCAATTTGTATTTGAACCAGAATCTATTAAAAGTAATCTACTTTTATATGCTGGTAGTATTCCGAGCTAGGGCTGGTCTATCTATACCTTTTATCCTTCCAACGAGTAAAGTTGCCCCGAGTAAGTAAAGCTCCTGAGTTTCCGGCAGATATGAATACATCTCCCTTGCCTTCTTTTAAAAGATTAAATCCAACTACCATTGAAGAATCTTTTTTATGCTTTATTGCAACTGTTGGAATATCCTCCATCTCTATTGTTTCTGTGGTATTGTGTATTCTTATATTGCTAGCCATTTCTTCAATTTTATTTTTTCCGAAATATTCTTTTACTTTTTTATTTATTATTTCTTCGTTTCCGACTAATACTATTTCTGCATGCACTTCCGATGCTGCCTTTACTGCACCACGTACTACTGCATCAGGTGCATTGTCTCCTCCCATTGCGTCTACTAATATTACCATAAATCAAGTTTCCCCTCATTTCTATATACTAATACTATAGTTATATTTATCTTTTTTTATTTTATTATTATTTCTTAAAAAAAGCAATATTTTTGACTAATTATTCTAAAAATAATTGTATAAACTATATTTATTTATAAAACAAAAGAAGCCACAAATGCGGCTTCTTTATTTTAGAATATTTTTATTATTCAATTATTTCAGAAACGATTCCTGAACCAACTGTTCTACCACCTTCACGGATAGCGAATCTTAATCCTTTTTCAATAGCGATAGGTGTGATTAGTTCAATTGTCATTGTTACGTTATCTCCTGGCATAACCATTTCTGTTCCTGCAGGTAAATCGATAACACCTGTAACGTCTGTTGTTCTGAAGTAGAATTGTGGTCTATATCCATTGAAGAATGGTGTATGTCTTCCACCCTCTTCTTTTGTTAGGATGTAAACTTCTGCTTTGAATTTTGTATGTGGATGAATTGAACCAGGTACTGCTAAAACTTGACCTCTTTCAATTTCATTTCTTTGAATTCCTCTTAGAAGAACACCTATGTTGTCTCCAGCTTCTGCTTGGTCTAGTAATTTTCTGAACATTTCTACACCTGTTACAACTGTTTTCTTCTTTTCATGAGAAAGACCTACTATTTCAACTTCGTCTCCAACTTTTACAACTCCTCTTTCTACTCTACCTGTTGCAACTGTTCCTCTACCTGTGATAGTGAATACGTCTTCAACTGGCATTAAGAATGGTTGATCTGTTGGTCTATCTGGTGTTGGTATATAGCTGTCTACTGCATCCATTAATTCTCTAATGCAAGCATATTCTGGAGCATTAGGATCTGTAGATGTAGATTCAAGTACTTTTAATGAAGATCCTTTTATTACTGGAATTTCATCTCCTGGGAAATCATAGCTTGAAAGTAAGTCTCTAACTTCCATTTCAACTAATTCTAATAGTTCTGGATCATCTACTTGATCGCATTTGTTTAAATATACAACGATATATTTAACACCAACTTGTCTAGCAAGTAGTATATGCTCTCTTGTTTGAGGCATTGGTCCATCTGCTGCAGAAACAACTAGGATAGCTCCATCCATTTGTGCTGCACCTGTTATCATGTTTTTTACGTAGTCTGCGTGACCTGGGCAGTCAACGTGTGCGTAGTGTCTTTTATCTGTTTCATATTCTACGTGTGCTGTATTAATTGTGATTCCTCTTGCTTTTTCCTCTGGTGCTCCGTCAATTTGATCATAAGCTGTATATTGTGCTTTTCCCATTAATCCTAGCACTTTTGTTATAGCAGCTGTTGTTGTTGTTTTACCATGGTCAACGTGGCCGATTGTACCAATGTTAACGTGTGGTTTTGTTCTTTCAAATTTAGCTTTTGCCATTTTTAAAATCCTCCTTTAAGTTAGCTTTTGAATGATTTTTCATTCTTAGCTACTATATTATTTTTAAAATTTAATAACTTAATTCATTTAGCACTTGCATTTTATAACATTTTTTAGAAAAATGCAAGTGTTTTGCTTATTATTGTTCGAATTTATTCTTAATTTCGGAAAAAGAAATGAGTATTGCTCTTTCCTTTTTTCAATTCGGACAAGATTGAATCGATTATTAATTTGGAAAAAGAAACGAGTATTACTAGGCAAAATTCAGTAAAAAACCGGAGGCGTGCTTTATGCACGTCGAGGCTTTTTTATCTGAATTTTAACGAAGTAAGACGAAGTTTATTTTTTCAAATTATTCTTCTTTCTTTGCACGAGATGCAACTATATTATCAAGAACTGATTTTGGAACTTCTTCGTAATGACTTGGTTCCATTGAATAAGTTCCTCTACCTTGTGTTTTTGAACGTAAGTCTGTTGCATAACCAAACATTTCTGAAAGTGGAATATATCCTCTTATTATTTGGCTACCGTTTCTTGCTTCCATACCTTCCATTCTTCCACGTCTAGAGTTAATATCTCCTATGACATCTCCCATGTATTCTTCTGGAACTGTTACTTCAACTTTCATTATAGGTTCAAGTATTACAGATTTACCTTTTTTAGCTCCCTCTTTGAAAGCCATAGAACCAGCAATTTTGAACGCCATTTCTGAAGAGTCTACATCATGGTAAGAACCATCAACTAATGTAGCTTTGAAGTCGATAACTGGATATCCAGCAAGAACTCCTGATTCAGCAGCTTCTCTAATACCTTCTTCAACAGGCTTAATGTATTCTTTTGGAACAACACCACCAACAATTTTACTTTCAAATTGAATTCCTGTTCCTGGTTCTAGTGGTTCCATTTCAATCCATACGTGTCCATATTGTCCACGTCCACCTGATTGACGAATGAATTTTCCTTCAACTTTAACAGGTTGTCTGATTGTTTCTTTGTATGCAACTTGTGGTTTACCAACGTTACATTCAACTTTAAATTCTCTCTTCAATCTGTCTACAATTATGTCTAGGTGTAGCTCACCCATACCAGCTATAATTGTTTGTCCTGTTTCATGATCTGTATATGTTTTAAATGTAGGGTCTTCTTCTGCAAGTTTTGCTAAGGCTATACCCATTTTTTCTTGAGCTACTTTATCTTTAGGCTCTATAGCTATATCAATAACTGGCTCTGGGAATTCCATAGATTCAAGTATAACAGGGTGGTTCATATCGCATAATGTATCACCTGTTGTTACTTCTTTTAATCCAACTGCAGCAGCTATATCTCCAGCATATACTTTTTCTATATCTTCTCTGTGATTTGCATGCATTTGAAGTATTCTACCAATTCTCTCTTTTTTATCTTTATTTGCATTTAAAACTGTTGATCCTGAACTTAATGTTCCAGAATATACTCTCATGAAGCAAAGTTTTCCAACAAATGGGTCTGTTGCTATTTTAAATGCTAATGCTGCAAATGGTTCATCATCAGAAGATTTTCTTTCTACTTCGTTACCTTCAAGGTCTACGCCTTTTATAGCAGGAACATCTAATGGTGATGGTAAATATGCAACTATTGCATTTAAAAGTTCTTGAACACCTTTGTTTTTATATGATGAACCACAGCAAACTGGAACCATTTTAGAAGCAAGTGTTCCTAGACGAAGACCTTTATTTATCTCTTCTTCTGTTAGTTCTTCTCCATCTAAATATTTCATCATTAATTCATCATCTTGTTCTGCAACAGATTCAACTAATTTTGCTCTATATTCATCTGCTTTCGCTTTTAGGTCTGCAGGTATATCTGTTTCTTCTATTTCTTTTCCTAGGTCGTCTTTATGAATGAATGCTCTCATTTTTATTAAATCAACGATTCCTTGGAAGTTTTCTTCAGCTCCAACTGGTATTTGAATTGGAACTGGGTTTGCACCTAATCTAGATGATATTTGTTCTACGCAAGCATAGAAGTCTGCACCAGTAGTATCCATTTTGTTTACATATGCTATTGCTGGTACGTGATATTTTTCTGCTTGTCTCCATACAGTTTCTGATTGTGGTTGAACACCACCTTTAGCAGCAAGTACTAGCACTGCACCATCAAGAACTCTTAATGATCTTTCTACTTCTACTGTAAAGTCAACGTGACCTGGAGTATCAATTATATTAATTCTGTGATTTAACCAAAAGCATGTTGTTGCAGCTGATGTTATTGTAATACCTCTTTCTTGCTCTTGAACCATCCAGTCCATAGTTGCTTCACCTTCGTGAACTTCTCCTATCTTATGAGTCTTTCCTGTATAGAAAAGAATTCTCTCAGTAGTTGTAGTTTTTCCAGCATCTATGTGTGCCATTATTCCTATATTTCTTGTTTTTTCTAGTGAATATTTTCTATCTGACACGGATTTCCCTCCTTTTTTATTTTTCTGTATATTTGATTTTTAAATTGATAACACATTTATTTAAATTTACAAAAGAAACGAGTATTGCTAGGCGCGCAAATTCAAATATCGCGGAGACGTACTTTTGTACGTTGATGCGATTTTGTAATTTGCAGCAACAACGCAAAACGATGTTTATTTTGTAAATTTTACCATTTGTAATGAGCAAACGCTTTATTAGCTTCTGCCATTCTGTGTGTATCTTCTTTCTTCTTAAATGCTCCACCATTTCCAGATATTGCATCTAATATTTCTCCAGCTAATTTTTCAGACATAGTTTTTTCATGTCTTTTTCTTGCATAAGTAACTAGCCATCTTAAACCTAAAGTTTGTCTTCTTTCTGGTCTAATCTCTAGTGGTACTTGGTATGTTGCACCACCAACACGTCTAGCTTTTACTTCAAGAACTGGCATGATGTTATCTAATGCTGTTTCAAAAACTTCTAGTGGATCTTTTTGCTCTTTTTCTTTTACGATATCAAATGCATCATAAACTATTTTTTGAGCAACTGATTTTTTACCGTCTAACATTATGTTGTTTATTAATTTTGTAACAACTTTGCTATTATATATTGGATCTGGTAAAACATCTCTTTTTGCTATAAATCCTTTTCTTGGCACTATTCTTCACTCCTTCTTTTAATTAGAATTTCAGATACCTATACATTAGGTATCAAAGTTACTCGGAAACTTTATTTGTTCCGTCAGTGCGTATAATCTATCTAAATTTAAGTACCTTAAATCTTAGTAATTATATGCACTAAAAACTAAAAAGAATTGTTATTTGGCTAGGCATTCAAGAAAGAAATACCGGAGGCGTGCTTGTGCACGTTGAGGATTTTCTTTCGCAGAATAACAACGCCAAATGGCGATTATTTTTAGTTTTTATTTCTTTGGACGTTTTGCACCATATTTTGAACGGCCTTGCATTCTGTCCTTAACACCTGCTGTATCAAGTGTTCCTCTTATAATATGGTATCTAACACCTGGTAAATCTTTTACTCTACCACCTCTTATTAATACAACACTGTGTTCTTGTAAGTTGTGTCCTATACCTGGGATATAAGATGTAACTTCATATCCGTTTGAAAGTCTAACTCTGGCAACTTTTCTTAATGCTGAGTTTGGCTTTTTAGGAGTAACAGTTTTAACTACTGTACATACACCTCTTTTTTGTGGTGCTCTGTTATTTGTAGTTGTATTCTTCTTAGAGTTAAATCCATGTTGTAATGCAGGAGCTGTTGATTTAGCTTTAGAAGATTGTCTTCCTTTTCTTACTAATTGATTAATTGTTGGCACTTAAATTTCACCTCCATTTTTTGTACTTGTTGGTTTTCTAGAACCTAACGTTATATATTTTAACATTTTTTAACTATAAAGTCAATGATTTGAAGTGATTTTTTAAGGAAAATCAGAGGATTTTAAGCAAAAAAATAAACACTAATTAAAGTTTAAAACCGACTTTAATTAGTGTGATTTTTTGATAAATATTTTATTGTGGTGCAACAATTTCTATGTCATAAGCATTTGCGTAATTTGCCGCAATTCCTGCGTTTATTGTTGTTGTTTCTCCTGCTTTTAATGAACCAATTGTGGCTTTAAATGATGTTATTACATTTTTATTTTCATCTAATACATTTACTCCAACTAGTTGACTTTTCATTTCTTCTGATGTTGTATTTTTTACATCAGCAGATAAGTTTGTAACTGATGAAGCATTTGTGAATTTTATATTTGTAAATTCTAATCCATTATATGTTTTTGTCTCTGATAATTTTTCACTTGTATTTACTTTTGTTCCGTCATCTAGCACTTCTACATATTCTTCTTTAGTAGTATTTGACGATGATAATGCAACTGCTACTGCAACAGCTATTACAGCTATAACTGCAATGGCAATTATTATAATAATGCTTTTTTGTTTCATTTATATTCCTCCTTAGTTTGTCTAAATTTGTCTTAATAAGAATAATATATCTCAAAATAAATTTACTGTCAATAGTTCATTTATATTTTTATTTTCTTTATTTATTCGTTTCTTTATTATTATGTCAAAGTTTCTATTATTTTATTAATAATTTGCATTATCCAATTTGAACTTGTATTACTATCTTCTACTTCATCAGAACTTGTTTCTACATAATCTGTTTTTGGCAAACTGACATATACTTTTTGCTCTGCTGTTAATTTTTGCATTCCTAATTGTTCTTTTGCTTCTTCTTCTATTGTTGTCAACTTTAAGTCACTTTCTATATTTGCTTCTAACTGTGCCGTCTCTTTTTCTATTGCAGCTAATTCTGTATTTTTTTCTTTTAAATTTGAGTAAGTTTTATCTATTACTGCATATCTATAACTAATAACAAATAAGGTAACAAAACCTATGGCAATATACATTATTGCTTTTGCTTGATTTATTTTTTTTGGTTTTTTTTGTTCATCTTTTTTTGTATTTCTAGCCGTACTTTTTTTAGGATATGTCCTTTTAATTGGTTCATATTCTGGTTTTATTTTCCTTGGGCTAGTTTCATATTGATATCGATTATATGCCATAGGTCTCACCTCCTTTTTGTGATTTTTCTTTTGCTATTCTCTTTCAAAAATTCTAAGTTTAGCACTTTTAGCTCTTGAATTTTCTTCTTGTTCCTCTTCTGTAGGAATTATCGGTTTTTTGGTTATGATTTTTCCTAAGCTAACAGCTCCGCAAACGCAATATGGTAAATCTTTTGGACAAGTACAATGTCCGAACTGCATCATTAAATGCTCTTTTTACAGCTCTATCCTCTAATGAATGAAAAGTAATCACGCATAATCTACCATTTCTATTTAATGCTTTAATAGAATTCATTATTGTTTTATATAATGGTTCTATTTCGTTATTTACCTCTATTCTTATTGCTTGAAATGTTCTCTTTGCAGGATGTCCATCTTTAGAAAATTTATTTGGTATTGAGCTTCGTATAATGTCTACGAGTTCACCTGTTGTTTCTATTTCCTTTATTTTTCTTTTTTCACAAATGTTTTTTGCAATTTTTTTTGCAAATTTTTCTTCTCCATATTCACTTATTATCCTTGCTAATCTTTCTTCTTTATATTCATTTACAACTTCTTTTGCTGTTAGTGAAGATGTTTTATCCATTCTCATATCGAGCTTACTTTCTTCAGACATGTAGCTAAAACCACGCTCTCTATTATCCAACTGGTATGAAGAAACTCCTAAGTCTAATAGTATTCCATCTACTCCTTCTATTCCTAATTCTGATAATATTTCTTGTATTTCATCATGGTTTCCATGTACATATTTAATATTTGAAAAAAGTTTAAGTTTTTCTTTTGCTGCTTCTAGAGCTTCTTCATCTCGATCTATTCCAATTAATATTCCTGTCCCGCTCTAGTTTTTTTGCAATTTCGAAACTATGCCCTGCTCCTCCGAAGAGTACCATCAACATAAATACCAGTTTTTTTTATATTTAACCCTTCGATTGTTTCTTTTAGCAATACTGATTTGTGCTTAAATTCCACCTTTTGCTTCTCCTTGATATGCAAAAATCGGATAATTCAACTGAATTCTCCTAAGTAATAAAGCATTACAGTTGGTAAGATATTAACACTACCAACTGTAACGTATTCTGCTCTTGATTATATCTTTTGTTATTGCTACTTTTGTAACTTCTATTTAATTTTTCTTTAGCACATCCCGTCTTTTGTTTTTGATTATTCTTTTGTTCTTTTATTTTTTATCTTTAGCATAAGTATCTTTTGTTTTAACGCTATCTTTTGTTCTTCAAAATCTTTTGTAATTTTATCTTTTGTATATTAAGGTTTTATCTTTTGTAAGTGCTATCTTTTGTTTGATTTATATAAACTTTTGCAAGTTATATACCAAGTAGTTTGTCCATATTTTCTGCAATTTCATCAGCAGAAATATTTTCCTCACTTTGAATCCATGAGGCTTTGTTCCAAATTTCTATTCTTGTTCCAACTCCGATTATTACTATTTCTTTGTCTAGCTTTGCATAACCTCTTAAATTGCCTGGAATTAAGAATCTACCTTGCTTGTCAATTTCACATTCAATAGCTCCAGATAAGAAAAA
Source organism: uncultured Clostridia bacterium (assembly GCA_944386135.1). Lineage (GTDB taxonomy): Bacteria > Bacillota > Clostridia > TANB77 > CAG-508 > JAAWPK01. Next base: position 16,081 of record CALWZW010000026.1, read on the forward strand.
TCTTACAAAGTCACGTGCATTTTTATTAGTAAGTGGAAGTGTTTTTAATTTTTCTTCAAAGTTAGTCCATTCTGTTTGTGAATAAGCAAATAAACATCCATCTAAGCCCTTTGTTAAAATGAACTTATCTCCAATGTCATCTCTCAGTTTTGCAGGCATTATTACTCTGCCTTTTGCATCGACTGAGTGCTCATATTCACCTATAAACACTTGGACTCACCTCCTATCACTTTTGTGACACTTTCTACCACTTCTCTCCACTTTCAAATTGATTTTAATATAAGTCTTTGAAAAATGCAAGTATTTTTTTATAATTTCTTAAATTTTTTTATAAATAAATAATTTTAAAAAGAAAAAATGGCAAAAAAAAATAGCATTTCTAAAATAGAAATACTAAAAAGTGTAAGAAAAGTAGACAATGAAAATATCGATTTTTCCTATACAATAAAAAAAAACTGGCGACGACCTATTTTCCCAGCAGAGAAATCCGCAAGTATCTTCGGCACATAAGGCTTGACTTCTGTGTTCGGCATGGGAACAGGTATTACCCTTATGTAATTATCACCAGAAAATTATATATGTAATTAATTTTAAAAAGAAACAAGTTATGCTAGGCATTTAAAATCAAAAAAGCGGAATCGTACTTTTGTACGTTGAGC
>CALWZW010000027.1 GCA_944386135.1 uncultured Clostridia bacterium
TATTGATGTTACATGGCTAGATATGGAATTGAATATATTACCTAAATTGAACTTAAATAAAGAAAAACAAGACAAATATAAAAAATCAATAATAGTGGTTACTAAAAATTTTAAAGAAATAAAAAATATATTAGACAATAAAATGGTTTTTGATTATGTTATAAAAGGAAGTAATAAAAATGAAATTATATACAAATTAAATAGATTAATAGAAAATAAAGATTTAGATGAAGTACGAAGAAAAATTACAAAAGAATTAAAGTATATAGGCTATAATGTTGAATACGCTGGAACAAAATATTTAATAGAAGCCATTATAGAAATGTATAAAAATAAAGAATTAATGAAAGACAATTTAAAAAAGGACATATATCCTATTATATCTGAAAAATTCAATAAAACACCACACAATATAAAATGCAATATTACAAGAGCAACAGAATGTATGTATTTTGAATGTGACTGCAACAAGTTAAAGGAATATTTCGGATATTGTGACGATGTAAAGCCGACAGCCAAGACGGTAATGTTTGCTGTATTAAATCATATAGAATAATATGTAGGAAAGTTAAGTGCTTTTTATTAAAGTGAATTAATAATAGCTAAAATAACCTCTTTATTAGTAGGTTTTTTGTTACTATGGAAAAATTGTTTAATAGTGTTTAAATTATTTATATTATACATAGATTTTGTTGCAATATAAATACTACTTTTAATACTAGATGTAGACTTATTGTATTTCTTTGCAACAAGAGGATATATTTTTTTTTCTAAATCACTTTTTACTTCAATTTCAGAATTGAGACATTCAAGAATTACATCAACCAAATAATAAGAACCACGAAGTTTGAAACTATATCCTAAATTTTGTAATTTATTAATTATTTTTTGTTTCGGATTTTGACTTTTCTGTAGCACTTCAAATATAGTATTGAAAATTATAGGAGAAGCGGAATTGTTTACAAAATCATTTTTACCAATTAATATAGTATATTGCTTATAATTATTTAGTATTATATTTTTCAATTTTAAATCTGTTTGACTATCTAAAAAGATAATATCAGTTTTTTTGTTTATAAGTTCATTAAGGTCAGTTGCAACATTAAAAATAAATTGTAGGTTTAAATTGTTTAGAATATTTTTTATTATAAAGATGTCATTACTAAAAATTATTGCTTTTTTCATTTAATTTTCCTCCTATTTTTATTATTATATATATTAGATACAAAAAAGAGGTAAAAAAGTTTCAAAAAATTAAAAAATATTTTTATAATATTAAAGCTACAAGGAATATTTGTATCATGTTCAAATTTTTTTATTTGAAGGAGAAATATCTGATACAAATTAAAAGTTGTTAAAAAAATTAGTTGAAACTTTGTAAATAACTTTTGCTTTCTTTTGCAATGCATCATCAATTAGCTACATATAAGTAAATTTGACAAAATCCAAAATCTGTTGTATAATTTAAAACAATGTATGTCATATTATATATATGACGAGGATGAGATTTTAAAAGTATTAAATATTTGTTGGACGGATAATTAAATATTTATTAATACGATGTGGTAGCGAAATATACATCGTCATTTAAAATTGCAATTTATTAAGGGACTTTTAAGTAATTAACCGAAATATTACTTAAAAAATTTCATGTGCCCAAAGAAAGGAACGGAAAAATAAAAAATGACAAAAACAAAAGAGAATCAAGAGAATGATTCTATGCAAAAAAGACCAAGAAAAAATAAGAAAGTAAAGCAAGAAAAGAAAGAAAAAGTACAAGTTAAACCAATTACAGAAAAACGTGCTAAAAAGCCAGGGAGAAGACCGAAGAAAAAAATAAAACCAGTAGAAGATGTTAGATTTAAGAAATCACCATTAAAAGTAATTCCACTTGGAGGATTACTAGAAATAGGTAAAAATATCACAGTATTCGAATATGAAGACGAAATAATTATAGTTGACTGTGGTTTAGCATTTCCAACAGAAGACATGCTTGGAATAGATTTAGTTGTTGCAGATACAACATACTTAGAGAAGAATAAAGAAAAAATAAAAGGATTAGTTATAACTCACGGTCATGAAGACCATATAGGAGGAATACCATATCTTTTAAGACAAGTAAATGTACCAATATACGCAACAAAACTTACAGTTGGGCTAATTAGAAACAAGCTAGAAGAACACGGATTGCTAAAAAGTACAAAAATGTATGAAGTGGAGCAAGGAACTACAATTGATTTAGGAAAAATGAAAGTTGAATTTATAAGAACATCACACAGTATTCCAGATGCAGTTGGATTTGCAATATATACTCCAGCAGGAATAGTAGTTCATACGGGAGATTTCAAGATAGACTATACACCAATTGACGGACAAAAAATCGATTTTGGAAGACTTGCAGAAATTGGTAGAAAAGGTGTAATGCTTCTTATGTCAGACAGTACTAACGCTGAGAGGCAAGGCTTTACAAAATCAGAGAGCACAATAGGTGAAACATTTGATGAAATATTTAGCCATTGCAAAAAAAGAATTGTTATTGCAACTTTTGCATCTAATGTACACAGAGTTCAACAAATAATAAACTCATCTGTTGAAAACAATAGAAAAGTTGCAATATGTGGTAGAAGCATGGTAAAGATGATAGAAACAGCTACAGAACTAGGTTATATGGATATTCCTAAAAATACATTAATAGATATTGACTTGATAAATAAATATCCAGATGAGAACTTAACAATAATCACAACAGGAAGTCAAGGAGAACCTATGTCAGCACTTACAAGAATGGCAGCAGGAGACCATAAAAAAGTAGAGATTACACCAAATGATTTAGTAATAATTTCTGCAAACCCAATACCAGGAAATGAAAAATTTGTATCTAAAGTAATAGATGACTTAATGCAAATTGGTGCAGAAGTAATATATAGTTCAGTTGCAAATGTTCACGTATCAGGACACGGATGTCAAGAAGAGCAAAAACTTATGTTATCATTAATTAAACCTAAATATTTCATGCCTGTACATGGGGAATATCGACAATTAATTGCACATGCAGAAACAGCTGAAAAAATAGGAATTCCACATGAAAATATATTTATAATGAAAAACGGTCGTGTGTTAGAAATAACTCAAGATGAGGCTAAAATTAATGGCACAGTACCAGCAGGAAAAGTTATGGTTGATGGACTAGGTATTGGAGATGTTGGAAATATAGTTTTAAAAGATAGACAACACTTAGCACAAGATGGACTAATAATTGTAGTTCTAGCAATGGATGCTTCAACAGGAGAAATAGTTTCAGGACCAGATATAATTTCAAGAGGATTTGTATATGTTCGTGAGTCAGAAAGCTTAATGGAAGATATGAAAAGTGCTATAAGATATGAACTTTCAAAATTGGAAAAAGACCATATAACAGATTGGGCAGTGATAAAAGTAACAATAAAAGATACAATAAGAGAATTCTTATTACAAAAAAATAAAAGGAATCCAATGGTGCTTCCAATAATTCTAGAAGTTTAAAATAGAAAGGAAAATTAAAAATGGATTATAAAGAACTTGCAAATTTAATATTTCCAAATGTAAAAGACAGCTCATATTATGAAGAAAAATATCCAGAAAGAAATTTAAAGGAAGGTGCAATGGTAGTAAGATTTGCACCTAGCCCAACTGGATTTGTACATATTGGTGGAATATTTACTAGTGTAATTTGTTCAAAAGTTGCAAAACAAACTGATGGAGTGTTTATACTAAGAATAGAAGATACAGACCAAAAAAGAGAAGTTGAAAATGGTGTAACAGGAATTATTGACGCTTTAAAGAAATTTGACTTAAAGCCAGATGAAGGAATGATAGATGAAACAAATTCATTTGGAGATTATGGACCATACAAACAAAGTCAAAGAAAAGAAATATATCAGTCTTTTGCGAAGAAACTAATAGAAGAAAAAAAGGCATATCCATGTTTTTGCAAACAAGAGGATCTAGACAATATGAGAAAAAAACAAGAAGATGCAAAATTAAGACCAGGGTATTATGGAGCGTGGGCAACATGTAGAAATTTAGGACTTGATGAGATTGAAAGAAGAATAAAAAATGGAGAAGAATATATAATCAGATTTAAATCTCCTGGAAATCCTGAAAAGAAGATTAAACATCATGATGTTATAAAAGGAAATATTGATTTCCCAGAAAATGACCAAGACATAGTAATAATAAAATCTGATGGGCTTCCAACATATCATTTTGCACATGTTGTAGACGATCATTTAATGAGAACAACTCATGTAATACGTGGAGATGAATGGTTATCATCACTTCCTATACATATACAACTTTTCCAGGCTTTAGGAGTAAAGATACCAAAATATGCTCATATAGCACCTATTATGAAGGAAGAAAATGGAGCAAAAAGAAAATTAAGTAAAAGGAAAGACCCAGAGGCAGCGGTAGAATATTATTCAAAAGAAGGAATTCCGGCAGATGCTGCAAAAGAATATTTACTTAATATAGCAAATTCCAATTTCGAACAATGGAGAAGACAAAATAAAACTGCATCTATTGATGAATTCGAGTTACAACTTAATAAGATGAGTGTAAGCGGAGCTTTATTTGATATGATAAAACTTTTAGACATATCAAAAGCAGTAATATCAAGATACTCAAAAGAACAAGTATATGAGATGGCAGATACTTGGGCAAAAGAATATGATAAAGAGTTACAAAATTTACTTGAAGAAAATAAAGAGTATTCTTTAAAAATTCTAGGTATTGAAAGAGGAAATGAAAAACCTAGAAAAGATATTGCTAAATGGTCTGATTTAAAAGATAATATAGAGTATATGTATGACAATAGATTTTTAAACAATAAAATAGATTATGTATACCAAAATATTAATGACCAAGAAGAGATAAACAAAATACTTAAAGAATATATTGAAAATAAATTTGATATATCAGATGATAAGCAAACTTGGTTTAATAAGATAAAAGATGTAGCAGAAAAATTTGGCTATGCAAGAGAAGTTAAAGAATATAAACAAAATCCAGAGAATTATAAAGGACATGTCGGAGATGTAAGTACTGTTATAAGAATAGCATTAACAGGAAGAGCAAACACTCCAGATATGTATGAAATTATGCAAGTTCTTGGTAAGGATAGTGTGAATGCTAGACTAAATAAAGCTATTAGTTAGTGCAATTCTGTGCTAACATAGTTTTTATACATTATAAAAGGAATTAGATATAAAGTGAGAAATATAAAACTGACAATCGAATATGACGGAAGAGACTTCAACGGATGGCAAAAGCAACCTAATAAGTTGAATATTCAAGGAGAAATAGAAAGTGCAATAAATAGAATAACAGGGGAAGAAGTTGAACTAAATGCATCTGGTAGAACTGATGCAGGGGTACATGCTCTTCGGACAGGTTGCTAATTTTAAAACAGAAAGTACATTAGAAACAGAAAAGTTTATACTTGCTCTAAATGCAAATTTGAAAAAATCTATAGTAATAAAAAATGCAGAAGAAGTTCCGGAAGAATTTCATGCAAGATATAATTGCAAGGAAAAAACTTATAGGTATATAATAAATAATTCACTATATGGTAGTGCAATATATAGATATTTAGAGTATCATATTTCGCAAAAGTTAGACATAGAAAAGATGAAGAAGGCTATTAAATATTTTGAAGGAACACATGATTTTAAGGCATTCAAATCAAGTGGAACAAGCAGTAAGAGCAGTGTGAGAACTATATATAGAACAAATATAGAAGAAAAAAATAATAGAATAATAATTGAACTTACAGGAAATCGGATTTTTATATAATATGGTAAGAATTATATCGGGAACTCTTGTAGATGTAGGACTTCGGAAAAATAAAACCAGAAGAAATACCTCAAATTATAGAAGATGGAAACAGACAAAAAGCTGGCAAAACTCTTCCGCCACATGGACTATATTTAATAGAAGTTAAATACTAAGTTGTAACAAAATAATAAAAAATTCATAATATATCTTAAAAAGAGAAATTTTTAAGGAGATACATATTATGAATTTTTTATTATTACTTTTTGCTTTACCAATAGCCACAATAATTATTGCAAGTGTATTAGAAACAGTTTTAAAAAATCCAATTGCAGTAGCGGCACTTACATTTGCAATTTATTTAATTGTTGCTTTTGCAGCATTTGATGCAAGTTTTTTAATATTTGTAATCCTTTATACCATACTCGCATTTATTTCTGCAGTAATCACAAAAGCTATAATTAATCTTATAAATGACTGCGATGATGATGACGATATAGTAGATAATTGTAATAATAGTAGCAATAACAATGGTACTAACAATGCAAACGTGAACACTTCAGGCTGTAACTGTGGATGTGGTCGACATGGATACTACAACAGGTATTACAGGTAAAATTTAAAGGTCTAAATTCAAAAATGTAAAGTTTTGGAGCAAGAGATATACATAAAGTGCAGCAAAAATTCCTTGCATCAATTTACCAATAATATAAGGCTTAATAGATATGTCTGAAGTAGAGGTTATACTTAAAACTTGGAGTAAAACAGATATACCACCAAATCCAAGCAAAAATGCACATATAGTTATATTTATACTAATTGCTTTCATAGGTATGTTTGAAATAATTGATACTCCGTTTGTAAGTTCTACAATTCCTGATAATATACCAGTAGCAAATGTAGTAGGAATGTTTAGAACCTCTAATAAAGGAGATAGAAACTTAGACAAAATATCAAAAATTCCAGTATTATTTAACATAGATATAATAACACTGAAAAGCATTACAAATCCACCTATCATGACAATGGTATTTACAGATGTCATTATACTATTTTGTAGAATACTTCCTAGACTGCTTAATCTAGGAGGTGTTTTTGTTTTATTTTTTGAGTAATACGATGAAACATTGGATTTACTCCCGAGATTTTATTTTCCAAAATCTAAACAAGAATCCTACGGTTAAACTTGCTAAAAGATGAGTAATAAAAAGGAGTATTCCAATTGAGGTATTACCAAAAAGAGAGATACCAACTGTCCCTATAATAAAAAGTGGACCAGAGTTATTTGTAAATGTAAGTAGCCTTTCGGCTTCTTCCTTTGTGCAAATATTATTTTTCCTAAAGTTAGTTACAATTTTTGCACCAACAGGATAGCCGACTGATAATACCCATTATAAGAGGAAAAGCTCCTTCACCAGGAACATTAAAAACAGGTCGCATTATTTTAGTTAATTTTTTGCCAAGAAAATCTACAATATTTGTGTGGGATAATAGTTCACAGGCAATAAAAAATGGTAGCAGGGCTGGAACAACTTGACCGTGCCCAAAGAGTCAAACCTTCTTTAGAAGCGGTTAAGTTTTGATTTGAAAAAACAATAAGCCCTATTGCAAATAAAACAAAAATAATATTCAAGATATTATCTTTTAAGGATATAAAAATAAAATTAGTTTTTACAGTTCTTTTTTTCATAGAGCTAGTATATGAGAAAATTTAGAATAATATGAATATTTATCTAATAGGAATTTCCTATTAGATAAATAATTTGAATAGACCAAATGAAATTAGAAGGATACTTGAAATTGTATTCCAAGTTTTATCAGGAATATTTGAATTTTTAACAATTTTTCTTCCGATGAAAATTCCAAATGATATAAATATAAGTTGAAATATAGAGGCAAGTACTGGAAAATAAAAGTTTGAGAAACCTCCAATGCTACTACCTATTCCAATGCAAACAGAATCAAGAGAAAGTGCAACCCCGGAGAACTAATGATTCTTTTATATCTATTTTACGCGAATGGTCAAAGTCAAACGGTATAGGGTCTATTAAAACTAAAATACCAATGATGACAAGAATAGTACTACTGATTATATTAGTAAAGAATTCAGGCAAAAATGTACTTATTAGGTTTCCTATAAAGAGCGAGCAAACGGCAAAAAATATAGACATAACAAATAGAATACATTTTGATAAAAAATGTATTTGTGCATTTTTTAATCCATATGTAATACCGATTCCAAGTGAATCAATACTAGCAGATAAAGCAAGTATTATAGAATTAGTCATATATTCCTCCAATTTAATATAAAAATCTCTTCTTTACATAATATGAAAAAACTGAAAAATGTGTTTTACAAAAAAGAAAATATATTTATACATAAAATGAACGGACAAGAATATATATTAATTAATATCAAAGAAAGGAGATAAAAAACTTGGAACACTTAATGTCAAAAGAAGAAATTAGAAAAAAACTCAAGACTAACTTTATGATGGGGTTAACAGAAGAGGAGGCAAAAGAAAGGTTAAGACAAAATGGAAAAAACAGATTAGAAGATAAGAAAAAAGAAAGTATAATCATTAAATTTCTAAAACAATTTAATGACTTTATGATAATTATTCTAATAATTGCATCTGTTATATCCGGAGTTATGGCAAAAATAGATGGAACAGGAGATTACATAGAATCAATAATAATTATAGCTATAGTTGTATTTAATGCAATAATGGGATTAATTCAGGAAAATAAAGCAGAGAAATCATTAGAGGCACTTCAAAAAATGTCAGCACCAGTTTGTAAAGTTGTAAGAAATGGAAAACAATGTGTAATTCCGGGGGAAGATGTTGTAGTAGGAGATATTGTAATACTTGAAGCTCGGAAATTATGTACCAGCGGACTGCAGATTGATAGAAAGCAATAATTTAAAAATTGATGAATCTATTTTAACAGGAGAAACAGTGCCTGTTTTAAAAGATGCAGATGCTAAATTATCAGCAAATATAAATGATGCAGATATGTTAAATATGGCATTTGCTACAACCATAGTTGTCGGAGGACATGCTAAGGCAATAGTTACAAGTACAGGGATGAACACAAGAGTTGGAAGCATTGCAAAAATAATAATAACAGATGAAGCACCACAAACTCCTATACAAAGAAAACTTGAGGATGTCGGAAAGACATTAGGAATGGTTTGTCTGATTATTTGCTTTGCAATATTTATTATAGGAATTTTTAAGAATATATCTATAAAAGAAATGTTTATGACTTCAATCGGACTTGCAGTTGCAGCAATACCAGAAGGGTTACCTGCAATTGTTACAATAATGTTATCAATTGGTGTTACTAAAATGGCAAGAAAAAATGCAATAATAAGGAAACTTGCAGCAGTAGAAACTTTAGGAAGTAGTAGCATAATCTGCTCAGACAAAACAGGTACATTAACTCAAAATAAAATGCAAGTAGTAGAAAACTATGGAGATACTGAATTTATATTAGAACTTGGCACTATGTGTACAGATTGCGAAATATCAAATAATGAAGTAATAGGAGATCCAACAGAAGTTGCAATAGTAAATAAGGCATTGGAATATGGCATAAACAAAGAAAAACTATATTTGAATATGCAAAGAATAAATGACATACCATTTGACTCTGATAGAAAATTGATGACAACAATACATAAAATAGGAGATAGATATAGAATAATAACAAAAGGTGCTTTAGACATCTTATTAAATAGATGTACAAAAATATATAAAGATGGGGATATATTAGGAATTACAAATTATGACAAAGACACAATTTTAAGTAGAAACTCAAATATGGCAAATAAAGCACTAAGAGTATTGGGCGTAGCTTTCTTGGATGTGGAAAACATGCCAAAAGAAATAAATTCTAAAAATATAGAAAATAATTTAATATTTGTTGGACTTATTGGAATGATAGATCCTCCTAGAGAGGGAGTAAAGGAGGCAATAAGAACTTGTAAAAATGCAGGGATAAAAACAGTTATGATAACAGGAGACCATATAGATACAGCAAAAGCAATAGCAAGAGAACTTGGAATATTAAACGAAAAATCTCTTGCTATAACAGGAAAAGAGCTAGATAGAATTCCACAAAACATATTAGAAAGAGATATTATGAAGTATAGCGTATTTGCAAGAGTATCGCCAGAACATAAAGTGAGGATAGTAAAAGCTTTTAGAACTACAGGAAAAGTTGTTGCAATGACAGGAGATCGGAGTAAATGATGCACCAGCATTAAAAAATGCAGACATCGGAATATCTATGGGACTAAACCGGAACTGATGTTGCAAAAAATGCCTCAGATATGATTTTAACTGATGATAATTTTGTAACAATTGTGGAGGCAGTAAAACAAGGAAGGAGCATATATGATAATATAAGAAAAGCAGTACATTTTTTAATTGCAACAAACATTGGCGAAATAGTAACAATATTTTTAGGATTAATATTAGGAATGAATGCACCACTTCTTGCAATACAGTTATTATGGATAAATCTAGTTACAGACTCAATACCAGCAATAGCATTAGGATTAGAACCTGAAGATAAAAATATTATGAATAAAAAGCCAAAAGATGCTAGAGCAGGAATTTTTTCAGATGGATTATGGGGGAAAATACTTGTTGAAGGAGTGATGATAGGAGTTTTAACACTTTTTATATTTAGTTTGGGGAATAAACTATATGGATTAGAAGTTGCAAGAACAATGGCATTTGTCTCTCTAGGAATGATAGAAATGGTACATAGTTTTAATATAAGAAGTGAGGAATCAATATTTAAGGTAGGACTATTCCATAATAAATATTTAGTCGGAGCTTTTATAATAGGAACAATAATGCAAATTGGAATAGTATTTATACCAAGTATTGCAAATATATTTGATTTAGTTACATTAACATCTACACAATGGCTATATATTGCAGCAATATCATTTGCTCCAATTGTTATAGTGGAGCTACAAAAGAAACTTAATGAAATATTGTTTGGCAGAACGGTGTATGAATATAAAGAGGCAAGAAATTAATAAATTAAAATTTTGGTCGTTTGGAACAGTTCTAAACGACCAAAATTTTATATTAAATTTATCTTGATTTCTTAGTAGTGGTATAGTAGAATATAGAATGTAAAATAGGAGGAAAAAACCTTGAATAAAACAAATGATATACAAGATAAACTAAAATATTTAAAATTAAATTTAAACAAATTACCAAAATGTTTATTAGAAGAAGCAGAAGCAAATATAAAACCAGCAAGAAACTATGAAGAAAAGAAATATAGAGTGTATAAATATGTACCAATAAGCAAGATACATATACTACTTACAAGGGCGAATAGATTAAATTCACTTCAAGAAAAATGTAAAATGGCATCTCCTCTATATTCATATTTGATTCCAGAAGATGAAGAAGGCATATTAAAGCATACTTTATTCTTAAAAATGATACAAAATATGAATATAGAAGAAATAAAAGAAATTGAAGAAGAACAAGTAAAACTTAGGAAAAAAATACCATTTAAAGTAAAATATAAAGAAAATTATTTATGGCAAATATACTATTCTGAATACACAAAAAACTATTATATGTTAGCTCCAATAGAAGACCAAGACTGCTCTTGCTTATTCTATTTAATTAAAGAAAAGATAGAATATGAAAAGACTGGAAAAGACAAAGAAATATTTGTACCTATAAGTTATTTAGACTATTCAAGAAAATATTTTACAAAATCACAAGATGCCGATATAGAAAAATATCTATTCGAGTTTACAAAAGACTGGCCTCTTATGTATGAGGTATATGATAAAAATGAAAATTTAAGTTTTCAGATAGTAGGAAATACAGAAGCTTATGAAAAAATAAATAGCATATATAAAATCTCATTAGAGAATAATGAAGATGCAACGAAATTTTATAAACTTTTAAAAGCACTATTTATTTTAGAAACTGAATTTCCACATAGATATAAATTTGAAGTTAAAATAGCAGAAAATGGTGGATTAGAATTTGTGTATAACTCTAAGATTATAGAATATGAAAATTTGACTAAATTAATAAAAGAAGAGTTCTTGAAAAACAAATTAGAAAGTGAAAAATTAAATGAGGAAATAGTAAAACTAAATAATAAATTAGAAGAACTAAAACTTATAGAAAAAGACAAAGAAGAAGAATATAGAATTAGGCAAAAACAAGTGGCATTGTATTTAGAATGCAAAAAAAGCTTTTTTGGAAAAATAAAATATTATTTTAAAGGTAAAAAAGAATTCAAAGGACTAAAAAAGGATAGAGAACAACTAAAAGAAAATAAGCAAGAAACAGATGAAGTACCAGAAATTATGTATGATACAAAAGAATATTATACAATAGAAGATTTAGTTGATATAACAAAAATTTTAGATAGAATAACAACAGAAGTAAAAAATACCAATTTAGATATAAAAGCATTAGAAAATTCAATTGATAGACTAACCAAAAGAGCTGATAATGCGAAAAGATATATAGATGAAATAGAAGAACATAAAAAGAGTATATTTGAATTCTGGAGCTTCGTAAATAAAGATACAGTTCTTCGGACTAAATGAAGGAGAACAAGAAGAAGTACATCATAATGAAATTGAAAAAGTTTTCGATTATGAAGAAGATATTGAAGAAATAGGAAAAAGAGCAGACAGAAGAAATAGAGAAACATTTTCAAAAGAAGAATTCGATGGTATGTTCATAGCTGATACTGAAATACTTAGAGATATTAATGACCTTAGAAATAACGAAAAAACAGATTTTAGTGAAAGTATAGAAAAGCTAAAAGAAGAAGCATTGAAAACAGAAATATTATTTGCTTCAGAAGAGTTTGATATATTTGGTTCAATGTCAGAGGATAAAACAAAGATAAATACTTTAGGAAATACTAAACATAGAGAAATAAAGAAAAACAAATTTAGAATATTGGATATAACCAAAAACACAAAAAATGAGCAATATGTCAAACGTCTAGAAGAAATAATTTCTTCTTTAGATAAAGCAATAGATAAATCTGCATTTGGATTTAAGTTAAAAACATTTTATGCAAGCACAGAAGCTTTAAATAGTAAAGACTATAACTTATTGTATATAAATCCAAAAAATGCATTAGAAAAATTTAAAAATTGTGAAAAAATCAATTTGTATAATATTAAACTAAATGAAAAAACAAAAGGAATAGCATTAACGAATATAGCTTATTATGATAATACAAATAGAACCCTTCCTGTTGGAATGAACATATCAGACAAAGTACTAGTAGACATGGGTAAATTAAATTTAGAATTAAAAAAACAAAAGTTATTTAGAATAAATCAAGAGATAGATGAAATGAATGCACAAACGAAAATAGTATGTGTTTATGAGTATGAAGCAGTAAATGCAGAATAATAGAAATTTTAAATGAATTTATGCCTTATGAAAGGAATGAAAATAAAAATGAGCAGTAAAAAGAAGAAAAAGGTAAAAATAAATAAAAGGGTTTTTAGAATTTTCATAATAATATTAGCTTTATTAATAGCATATATAGCTTATTTAATGATATATAGAGTTAGTAGCATAAAGGATATATTTGAAGGTATAGAAACAAAAGAAGCTCTAATATCTGAATATATTGTTTATGGAACGCACTTGAACATTAAAGGAAGTCTAGATATAGAAAACTCTAATATTGATAAAGTAAGTTTAGCTTTAAAAACAATAAATACAGAAGACCAGTCCGAAATTAGCATGAATTATGAGAAAACTCCAAACGGAATAGAATTTTCTACATCTGACCTAATAAATGAAGGCATTAACTTAGAAGAAATGACCACAAACACATACTACCTATTTGTTAAGGTAGATTATAATAACAATACAAGCAAATACTATTCTCTAAAAAATGATACTGATTATGACTATCAAGAAGGTGAAAGCCTTGAATATTATACAATTACTAAAAACGATAGAAATAATAAAATAGATATAAAATTTGCTGATTATGATATGAATGGACAACCATTAGAATATATGTATATAGGAGTAAATTATACTAGACTCCCAGATAATGTATATGATGTAGTTATAGATCCAGGACATGGAGGCTCAGATGTCGGAGCAGAATATGGAAAATATAATGAGGCAGACCTAACCATAAAAATAGCAAAAGCAGTAAAAGAAGAACTTGAAGACTTAGGACTAAAAGTCTTGTTAACAAGAGACGGAACAGAGGGAGAAGAGTATAACGTATATAGCGTATATGATAGCAACGGTAGGGTGAATATGGTAGGAGACTCAAAAGCAAAGTATGTATTTTCTATCCACTTAAATAGTATTGAGCAAGCAAATTCCCAAAGTGGAGTTGAAATCTATGCTCCTTCTAAGGCAAATCTAAATTTTGCTAAATCTTTAGCAGATAATATAGTAAAATTTGCAGATACAAAGTATTCTGGACTTTTAATGGATTATAAGATTGATGAAGGAGTGTATGTAAGAACACTTACAGAAGAAGATATATCAAATTCGGCTGCAAATGCAAGAGCAAAAGGATATGAACCTTATGATATAAAAGAAAATACACCATATCTATATATGATAAGAGAAACAGGAGGAATTGCAACAGGTGCTTATGTTGATGGAAGAAATCCTTCTTATGGAGTAAATAACTACTATAACTCAAATATTGGAGTTGAAGCATATCTATTAGAGCTTGGATATATAAATAATAGAGTGGACTTAGAAAATATTGTTAATAATCAAGAAGGATATGTAGAAGGAATTGTAAAATCAATAAAAGATGAATTACTTGGAGAAAACTATGTTACACCTGAAAAAAAGAGTGAAGATGGGAAAAATACAAGCAAGGTAAACTAATTTGCTAAAAGTCAAAAAATGTGCTATAATTAAGTTGTAAACCCCTAATTTGGGAATAAAACAAAGTAGAAAGAAAGGACAAAACACCATGAAGAAGACAACAAAACAGGAGCGGGTAAAGCTCCAGGCCATCATTAGCGTAGCGTGCATTGCAATCATCGCAATGACCACAATTTTCCTTAGCGGATGCCTCAAGTATTGGGGCACTGTTCGAGCAATCGATGCCGTTGAGCGGGAAGCTTGGTCTGACCGCACATGGAACGCTGGGGAGTGGATCCCTGGGTGGACTGATGAGCTCACTGCTGAGTATAACTCGGCAGTTGCAGCCAAGGAAAACCTGGCAAGCAGCAATGATGTGGCACGGTGGTGCTACCACTCTGGTTACAGTGTAACTGGTCAACTGCTTCGAGTAGTGACCATCTTTGTAGCAGCAGCGCTTTGGATGCTCTCGATAGTCATCATTGTATTGATGATTGTTGCTAACATCAAGGCGACTCGTCACAAGAAAAATTACATTGAACGCCAGCATGGCAGAGCTACAACCTATGTGAGGTGAAGGCAAAGGAAGGAGACACAAGGGCTTTTATAACCCAAGTGTCTTTTTCCTTTGGAATAAGTAAATAAACAATTTATGATTTTAAAACAAAACTATTGACACAAAAGGGGTTTGTGGTATAATAAACATTAAGGAAATATGCAGGAGGACGTAAATGGAGAACGCTACTAAGTTTTTTCAAATTGATGATAACTTTAACACTATGAGTGATGAAGAATTGATTTCTCTTATCAAATCTGATAATAAAGACGCTCTAAATTATTTAATAAATAAGTATAAAGAACTTGTTTATATGAAAGTAAGCAAGTACTTTATTATTGGTGCTGAAAAAGATGATATATATCAAGAAGGAATGATAGGATTATACAAAGCAATTAAAAGCTTTAAAGCAGATAAACATAATTCATTTAAGACTTTTGCAAATATGTGTATTGAAAGACAATTAATTACTGCAATTAAAACATCTAATAGGCAAAAACATATGCCACTTAATTCATATTTATCACTTAATACATCTACTTATGATGAAGATGATGATAAAACATTGTTAGATGTATTAAACAATAAAACTATGGAAGACCCATTAGATACTATTACTAAAAGAGAATATTATAAAGCAGTAGAAGATACAATAGATAAATCACTAAGTGATTTTGAAAAACAAGTTTTAAAGAAATTCATAAAAGGAGATAGCTACGTAAAAATTGCAGAAGAGTTGTCATCTCCTGTAAAATCAATAGATAATGCTATACAAAGAATTAGAAAAAAAGCAATAAAAGGAATAACAAATAATGAAAATATGTAGTCTAGAAATAATAGACTACACAAATATGCTTTTATAGCTCAGTTGGTAGAGCACTTCCATGGTAAGGAAGGGGTCGCCGGTTCAATTCCGGCTGGAAGCTCCATAATGCGTTTTCGTCGAACCAGTTGTACATATTGATATGACAGAGTTTGAAGAAAACAAAGTGAATATCAT
>CALWZW010000028.1 GCA_944386135.1 uncultured Clostridia bacterium
AGATATATAATTGCTTGGAGAAATGCTAGTAAACCAGAAAAAGCTAAGTCAGAAGTACTACCATAGAATGTTTGGAGGAAAGATGAAAAGAAAAGGAAATTTGTATGAAAATATATATAAGATTGAAAATATAATGTCTGCATATGATGAGGTATGCAGAAATACTAAAGCCAAAAGAAAAGTAAATAAATTTAAAGAATTCAAATGCATCTATATTTCTAGAATATATAACATACTTAAAAATAGAGAATATAGAGTTGGACCTTATGTGCATTTTGTAATATATGAACCAAAAAGAAGAGAAATTGTAAGTCAAGGAATGATAGACAAAATTATAAATCATTTAGTCAGTAGATACATATTGTATCCAGCATTGCTTCCTTGCTTAATCGATACAAATGTTGCAAGTAGATCTGGGATGGGAACAAAGGCAGGACTTGAAGCTGCAAAAGAATTTCACAGAAAGTGTAAAATTAAATATGGTAAATATTATATATTAAAGTGCGATGTTAGTAAATTCTTTGCGAGCATAAATAAGGATATATTAAAGGAAAAGCTGTTAAGAAAAATCAAGGACAAAGATGCAATAAAGATAGTGTTTGACATAATAGATAGTGAAGAGGAGGGACTTGGAATAGGTAATATGACATCACAAGTGTTTGCAATATTTTACTTAAATGATATGGATCATTTTATAAAAGAAAATTTAGGAATAAAATATTATGTCAGATATCAAGATGATTTTTTGTTATTTCATGAGTCTAAAGATTATTTGAAATATTGTTTTGAAGAAATAAAAAAGTTTCTAAAGAAAGAAAAATTAGAGCTTAATGGAAAAAGTAGATTATATACAAGTAGTAATAATTTTATTTTCCTTGGCAGAAATCAAAAAGGAAGATATGCGAGATATAGAACTGTGAAGAGAAAGCTAAAAAAGAAGGTCTACTTGTATAAAACAGGAGTAATTGATCTTATGGGACTTAGTGAAAGTTTAATCTGCTATAAAAATCTTTGCAGTCAGAATATAAAACTGCCAATGTGAAAAATAATTAGGGCATGGTTGTGAAGAGCTCGCTTCGCGCTGCGTCGACTTAAACAGTAACAATGCGAATTTCAGGATGTTCTATGTGAGCGGTGGTACTGTGGACGCCAACAATTTGTATAACTCGAACAACAACAACAACAGCAATAGCTATGCGGTGCGCCCCGTAGATTCTACAAACTTAGGTTGCATTTAACTAATGGTTATGCAAGAGAAATGTAGAAACAAACCTTTGTCCTTTAACTTCTTAAAGTTATAAAGTAAAAATAGATAGGTGTGGTTGTTAGTAGAGGATTCGAAAGGGGCTATACATTAGGACTATTTTTTAGATAGCATTGTGCTATCTTTTTTTGTATAGGAAACTATAAGACTTTGTCACATTTTGTCGAAGCCTTTTCCTTGACAATATAAATTGTTCATTATATAAGTAAAATAGAATTATATTTTAAATCAAAACAACTTTAGCGTGTGCAAAAAAATTATTATTATCTATAGGGATTCACCTAAAATAAAATCAAAACAAAAAATAAATTATTAAATATGTTGATTTTTGATAACAAATATGTTATTATAAATATAACATGGAAAGGAAAGTACATGTATAATATAGTCTTTTATAAAGACAGAAATAATAAAAGTGAAATAGAAGAATATTTAATAGAATTACAAAATAGAGAAGATAAGGATAGCAGAATAAATATTAATAAAATAATCTCATATATTGATATGTTATCAAAATATGGTTTAAAAATAGGTAGTCCATATATAAAATATCTTAGTGATAATATATGGGAACTTAGACCAATAAGAAACAGAATACTTTTTACTACATATAAAAATAATACATTTATATTATTAACCATTTTTGCTAAGCAAACTCAAAAAACACCAAAACAGGAAATAGAGAAAGCTATGAGATATTTAAGAAATTTTATAGAAAGAAGTGAATAATATGAAAGATAAAGCATATGTAACTTGGGATGAAGTTAAAGGAAAGCTTAATATTACACCAGAGCAAGAAGCGGAGATACAATTAGAAGAAGATATAATAGAAGCAATAATTGAAGCTAGAAGGAAAAATAATTTGTCTCAAAGAGAATTAAGCAAAATAACTGGAATTAAACAACCAGCGATTGCTAGAATAGAAAAACGAATAAATTCACCACAGGCTAGCACACTTATAAAACTGCTATTTCCAATGGGATATACAATAAGAGTAGTTCCAATAGAAAAAGTAACAATGGAGAATAAACAAAACAAGAATCAGAAATAATGGTAATTTTACAGAAAAATTGACATATTGCGAAGAATTTCTTGTTATGATATAATGCGAATAGCGTTATGCTATTTGGGAGGAAAATAATGTATTTAAAGAAGCTAGAAATGCAAGGATTCAAATCTTTTGCAGATAAAACAGTATTAGAATTTTTACCAGGAATAACAACAGTAATCGGACCAAATGGATCTGGAAAGAGTAATATATCAGATGCAATTCGCTGGGTACTTGGAGAACAGAGTATGAAATCACTTAGAGGTTCAAAGTCTGAGGATGTAATTTTCGCAGGTACACAAAATAGAAAATCTTTAGGTTTTGCAGAAGTATCATTGGTATTCGATAATATGGATAATAAGCTTCCAGTAGAATATACAGAGGTAACTGTTACAAGAAAATTGTACAGAAGCGGTGAGTCACAATATTTTATAAATAAAGCACCATGTAGATTAAAAGATATAATAGAGCTATTTATGGATACAGGTATCGGAAAAGATGGATACTCTATTATAGGACAAGGTAGAATTGACGAAATACTTAGCAATAAATCAGAAGATAGAAGAAATATATTTGAAGAAGCAGCTGGTATTGTAAAGTATAAAACAAGAAAAATAGAGGCTGAGAAAAAATTAGAAAGAACGAAATTAAATTTATTAAGAATAAATGATATTTTGTCAGAAATTGAGCAAAATATAACTCCATTAAAAGCACAGGCTGAAAAAGCAAAAGAGTTCTTAAAACTTCGTGAAGAATTGAAAAGTATAGAAGTTGGATTATATATATATAATATTTCTACATATAAAGAAAAATTAGAAAAAATAATTGAAGATGAAAATATATTAAACAATCAAAATCAGGATGAAAATACTAATTTAGAAAAACTAAATGAATTAAAACAAAATTTAAAGATAGAAATTGATAATATTACAAAAGAAATTGAAGAGATCCAAAACTTGGGTTCTCAGAAAATACAAGAAAAAGAAAAATTAAATTCTGAAATAAAAGTATGTAATGAGAGAATTGCAAATAATAAAGAAAATTTTTCAAGATATGAAAAAGAGATAGAAGAATTAAAGAATAGAAATAAAGAGCTAGAAGAAGAAAAAACACAAAAAACAGAAAAGCAAGAGAAACTTTCTGCAAACAAAGAAAAATTTGAGAAAGAGTTAAAAGAAAAAGAAGAAGAGTTAAAGAAAGCTACTGCAAAATTATCTGAGAAAGAAATAGAAATAGAAGAAAAGAAAATAAAAGTAGAAGGATACACAGATGAAAAATATGAAAAACAAAATGAAATAAATGTACTAGAAGTAACAAATGAAAATATAGAAAAAAGAATTAAAGCTTTAAAATACGATATTCAAGTTGCAATATCAGAACTTGACAGTACAAATTTAAGCAGTCAAGACATTTCAAAAGCATTTTATGAAAGCGAGGCAAAAAAAGATAAGATAACTGCTAGAATAGAAGAGATTACAAGAAAAAAAGATGAAGAACAAGCAAAATTAAAAGATTATGAAAAAGACATAAATAATATGCAGTCAGAATATAGACTAAAAGAATCAAGACTAAAATTCTTAATTGAAACAGAAAAAGAAAAAGAAGGATATTCAAAAGCAATAAAATCACTTTTAGTTGCCTGTGATAAAGATGGAAATCTTGCAAAATGCTCAGAGGGAGTTTTAAGTAATCTAATTTCAGTTGAAAACAAGTATCAAGTTGCAATAGAAATAGCACTAGGAGGAAGTCTTCAAAATATAGTTACAAAAACCGAAGAAGATGCAAAAACATTAGTAGAATATTTAAGAAAAAACAATTTAGGAAGAGCGTCATTTTTACCTATGACATCAGTAAAAGGAAAAAGGCTAGATAAAATAAATAGCAAAGGTGTTAAAGGAGAAGTAATAGTTGCATCAGATATTGTAAAGTATGATAAAAAATATGAACAAATTATACTAAACTTACTTGGAAGAACGGTAATAGTTGAGAATATGGATGATGCAATATACCTTGCAAGACAAAATGGGCATAGTTTTAAAATTGTAACTCTTAAAGGAGATGTTATAAATTCTTCAGGAAGTATAACAGGTGGTTCATATACCCAAAAAACAGTAAATATTTTAGGAAGAAAAGAGAAAATAAAAGAGTTAGAAACAGAATTAAAGGAAATTGATAGCAAAATTAAATCAAAAGTGGAGGAAAAGGATAAACAAGAAAAAGAAAGCGAAAAGTATGAAGAGGAAATAGAAAGTTTATCTCAGAATTTACAAGATATACAAATAACTTATGCAACAGATAAACAAAAATTAGTATCAGTTCAAGAAAATATTGCCAAATTAAGAGAAAGAATTGATAAATCAAAAGCGGAGAATGAACAAATAGAAAAACAAAAACAGGAAAATATTGTAAAAATTAATGAAATAAATGAGGTTATAGCTAAAAGTTCAGAAGACATGGAAATATTAAAAACAGAAATTGCAGAGTTTGCTAAAATTAATTCTGAAAATCAAAGATACATAGATAATTTGAATTTTGATGTTACAAATCTGAAAATATCAGTATCTTCATTTAATGAAAGTGAAGTTTCAATAAATGAAATGGTCGAAAGAATAAATCAAGATATTTCAAATAATAATACAAGTATTCAAAATAAAAAAGACAATATGGAAAGCATTACAAATGAAAATGACAAATTAATCAATAAAATTAATGAATTCGAAGAAGAAATAAAAAAATTAGATGAGACAATGGTATCAAGTGATGATAGCATAAATAAATTGAAAGATGAAAGAGAAGAGAAAAATAGAAAGCTAAATAATGCAGAAAAAGAGATTAATCAGAAAATGGAAGTACTTGATGGTCTAAAAGAGGAAATAATAAAGTTAGGAGTAAGAAAAGATAAGGTAAAAGAAGATATAGATAATTTTACAAATAAACTTTGGGATGAGTACGAAATTACGCCAAATAATGCAGAAGAATTTAAAAAACCTGATAATATTGCTCAAACAAATAAAAGAGTAAATGAATTAAGAAATAAGATAAGAAACCTAGGAAGTGTTAATGTTGATTCAATTCATGAGTATAAAGAATTATCAAATAGATATGATTTTATGTGTGAGCAGAGACTAGATATTGAAAATACAATGTCTAAGCTTAAGAGTGTGATACAAGAGATGACGAATATTATGAAAGAACAATTTGTTAAACAATTTAAGACAATAAATCAAAATTTTGGAGAGGTGTTTAAGGAATTGTTTGGAGGAGGAAGAGCAAGTTTAATTTTAGAAGATGAAAATAATGTATTAGAATGTGGCATAGAGATTATAGTTCAACCACCTGGAAAAAAATTACAAAATATGACTCTTCTATCAGGAGGAGAAAGAGCTTTTACTGCAATAGCTTTGCTTTTTGCAATGCTAAAAATAAATCCTTCTCCATTTTGTGTGTTAGATGAAATTGAGGCTGCTCTTGATGATGTAAATGTGTATAGATTTGCAGATTATTTGAAAAAATTTACAAAAGAAACACAGTTTTTAGTGATAACGCATAGAAAAGGAACTATGGAGGCTGGAAATTCAGTTTATGGTATTACAATGGAGGAAAACGGAATAAGTAAGCTTTTGTCAATGAAACTCTAAAATAAAGCAAAAATTTGCTATAAAAAGTAAAGAATAAAAACCTAATTTTAGATAAAACTAAAATTAGGTTTTTTAATGAATAGGAGGTGTGTTTTATGGATGAGGATGTAACGAAGTATGGGGAATTTATTGCATCATATTTTGCATGGAAAACATTAAAGGAACAAAAGGAGATTGCAAAAAAATTAGAAGAAATAACCAAAAAATAAGAAGTTTTGTCGGATGTATTGAAATTACTTTAAATTCTGATATAATGATTAGAAATTAGATGCTAGAGAAATATTTTTTATCCTAGTAGCTATTCGAGAGGTGAAATTAATATGATATATAAATTTACATCAAGTGCAACAAATGTCATAGAATATGCAAATGAAATAACTTTAAAATTAGGACATGACTATATAGGAACAGAACACATACTTTATGGATTAGCAGAAGAAAATGAAGGAATTGCAAATAAGGTATTAGAGAGTCAAGGAATCACTGCAGAAAATATATTGAACCAGATTGAAGAAATAATAGGAAAACGGAAAAATTAGAGAGAAAAAAATATTAGGGTTTACTCCAAGAACAAAAAGAGTCTTAGAAAATGCTTCAAATGAGGCAAAAAAATTCGGTTCTGACTGCATAGGAACAGAGCATATATTAATTGGCATTTTAAAAGAGGGAGATAGTGTAGCTGTAAGGGTTTTAATAAATTTAAATGTTAATATAAAGGGAATATATGAGGATATTTTAAAAGTAATAAGTGAAAATGCATCTGAAGAAAATAAGATAAAAGGAAAAATAGAAAGAGAAGATAGAAGTACTAGCTTTTCGCAAACTCCTACATTAAATCAATTTGGTAATGATTTAACAAAAGAGGCAAAAGAGCGGAAAGCTAGACCAAATAATTGGAAGAAAAGATGAAATAGATAGAGTAATACAAATATTAACAAGAAGGACTAAAAATAACCCTTGTTTAATTGGAGAGCCAGGAGTCCGGAAAAACAGCAATTGCAGAAGGCTTAGCAATAAAAATTGCAAAACATGAAGTTCCACAAATGTTAAAAAATAAAAGAATTGTTAATTTAGATATATCAAGTATGGTTGCAGGCTCAAAATATAGAGGAGATTTTGAAGAAAAAATAAAAAAATCATTAAACGAAGTAAAAAAAGCAGGAGATGTAATTTTGTTTATTGATGAGATACATACAATAGTCGGAGCAGGTTCAGCAGAAGGAGCGATAGATGCAGCAAATATATTAAAACCAACTTTAGCAAGAGGAGAAATAAGTTTAATTGGTGCAACTACAATTGATGAATATAGAAAATATATAGAAAAAGATGCAGCATTAGAGAGAAGATTCAGTCCTGTTATGATAGAAGAACCTGATATACAAAGTACAATATCGATACTCCAGGGAATAAGAGAAAAATATGAATCGCATCATAATGTAAAGATAACTGATGAAGCAATAAGCGCGGCTGTAAGTTTATCAGTTAGATATATAACTGATAGATATTTGCCAGATAAAGCGATTGACGTGATAGATGAAGCTGCATCAAATGCAAGAATGGTAAAATATACAATACCTGATAAATTAAAAACATTAGAAAAGCAATTAGATGAGATTGGAAAAGAAAAAGAAGATGCAATATTTGCTCAAGAATTTGAAAAAGCAGCAGAACTTAGAGATAAAGAGCAAAAACAAAGGAAAAAGTTAGAAAAGGAAAGAGAAAGATGGAATAATGAGAATGTTAAAGCATTAACTGTTATTACAGAAGATAATATTGCAGAAGTAATATCAAAATGGACAAACATTCCTGTTCAAAAAATTACTCAAGATGAAAATGAGAAACTAAAAAATTTAGAAAATGAACTTCACAAAAGAGTAATTGGACAAGATCAAGCAATTGAAGCGGTTGCTAAGTCAATAAGAAGAGGAAGAGTAGGTGTAAAAGATCCAAATCGTCCAATAGGTTCATTCTTGTTCTTAGGACCAACGGGTGTACGGAAAAACTGAAACATCAAAAGCGTTAGCTGAAGTGTTATTTGGAACAGAAGATGCGATAATAAGAGTAGATATGTCAGAATATATGGAGTCTCATTCAACATCAAAACTTATTGGTTCTCCTCCAGGATATGTAGGATATGAAGAGGGAGGATATCTAACTAAAAAGGTAAAACAAAAACCTTATTCAATAATACTTTTTGATGAGATTGAAAAAGCACATCCAGATGTAATGAATATGTTACTTCAAATATTGGAAGACCGGAAGATTAACAGATAGTACAGGAAGAGTTGTAAACTTTAAAAATACGGTAATAATTATGACTTCAAATGTTGGAGCAAAACTTATAACGGAGAGTAAAAAACTTGGATTTTCTAATATCAATCCTAATGAAGATAAAGCTAAAATTGATTATGAAAATACTAAAAAAGAAGTTATACAAGAGTTAAAAAAAGAATTTAAACCAGAGTTTATAAACCGTATAGATGAAATCATTGTTTTCCATAAATTGGAAGATGAAGATTTGGATAAAATTGCTGAACTAATGTTAAATAATTTGAAAAAAAGGCTTGAAAAGCAAGGATATGTAATCGAAATAGATGAAAGTGTAAAAAAATATATAATAAAACAAGGAACTGACAAAAATTATGGTGCGAGACCTTTAAGACATGCTATTCAAACCATAGTAGAAGACAATATAACTGATGCAATTTTAGACGGAAAATTGATTTTAAATTCTAAGAAGACAATATTTGAAGAGAATGGCAAAATTGTTTTTAAATAGTTATTTCTTAGGTGAAAAATATGCACAATTTGAGCCAATAGTAAGTTTTTTTGCAAAGGTATTTTCATAAGAACATTTTCCATCTTTTTGATATATACAGTTTGCAGAACAATTTATATTGGTCAAAGTTATCACCTCACAACTATATATTATGACTTAAAGTTTACTAAATATTCATAAAATTTATGAAAAACACTTGTAATTTGAAAAGATTTATGTTATATTAATATATCATAGAAATTTTATGCGAAAATTTCAATATATTAATATAACAATAATCACTATTGCCTTTGAGATTTAGTTGAAAAATCAAATTGGCGAGGATAAAGCATTTAGATGTTTTATTCAATAGTTAGTAAATATACAAAATTGGAGGTGCAGTTGAAAATGGCTAAATGTGCAATTTGTGAAAAATCTATAAGCCACGGAAACAAATTAAGTATTACTCGTTCTCATGTTAGTAAGAGAAGTCAAAGAACATGGAAACCAAATTTACAAAGCGTTAAAGTAATGGAAAATGGTCAACCAAAAAGAATAAAAGTATGTACAAAATGTTTACGTTCTGGAAAAGTTAAGAGAGTTTAGAATAAAGTTATAAAAAGAGTAGAGAAGTCTACTCTTTTTGTATAGAAAAAATTATTAACTAATATGTATTAGTCTTTTATTCCAAATATAAATTTTACAAACCCACGCAAAAATTTGGGAACCTTTTTTACAACTATTGTCATATAAATACACTCTCCTTTAACATGATAACCAAATCAGACCAACTATAATTATAATTACGCCAATAATAAATAGCCAACCACATAAAGGAAGTAACAATACAAAGAGCATTCCAAGTCCAAAACCTATCATACAAACTGCAAAAGTTTTCTTAAGAAGCCTAAACATAATATCTTACCTCCCTATATGGTTATTATATTATATAAACATAAAATTAGTGCATAAATGGTTAAAAATAGTTTTATGCATATAAAATAAAGGAATGATATAACAATGAAAAAAGATGCAAAGAAAATAGTAGAAGCACTAAAAAGAAGATACCCAGATGCAACTTGCAGTTTAGATTTTAAAACACCTTTTGAAATGGTAGTTGCAGTAATGCTGTCAGCGCAGTGTACTGATGAAAGAGTAAATAAAACAACACCAGATATATTTAAAAAATATAGTACTCCAGAAGATTTTGCAAACATAGATATAGAACTTTTAGAAAAATTAATTCATCCATGTGGATTTTATAAAAATAAAGCAAAAAATATTAAAGCATGTGCTAAGGAAATAGTTAAAAGATTCGGAGGAAAAGTACCACAGACGATGGAAGAATTAACAAGTCTTCCAGGAGTTGGAAGAAAAAGTGCTAATGTAATTATGCTTGAAGCATTTGGAAAAGCTGAAGGAATTGCAGTAGATACTCATTGCAAGAGAATTGCAAATAAAATGGGATTAAGCAAAGAAAACGAACCAGAAAAAATCGAGCAAGATTTACTTAAAATATTTGACAAAGAAGATTATAAAGATATTAATCACTTATTGGTATGGCATGGAAGAAATACTTGTATAGCTAGAAATCCAAAATGTGAGGAATGTCCAGTAAAAGAAATGTGCGATGAATATATATCAGTTTCAAAGAACAAAGGAGGAAAATAATAATATAAAACTCCTTTATTTTGGGAACAATAATCTCAAAGTAAAGGAGTTTTTTTATGGAATTTAAACCACAAGCAATATATTATGAAAAAGCAATAGAGAATTATGAACTTGGAAAGCAGTTAATGGAGAAATATAAAGATGTTCCAAAAGTAGAAATAGCAAGTCATAATGCGATAGAAGAAATGAGAAAAAAAGAAAATAAAGAATTTGCTAATATGAAGAGAAATTTGATAATAGGAGTTAGAAAGACACATAAATTTGTAGAAAATCACAAAGTATCAGACTATCTTGTACCATATACATCATCAGGTTGCACAGCAGCTTGTTTGTATTGCTATTTGGTATGCAATTATAATAAATGTGCGTATTTGAGGTTGTTTGTAAATAGAGAACAAATGCTAGATAAGATAATAAAAACAGCAGAAAAATCAGATAAAAATCTTACATTTGAAATAGGAAGTAACAGCGATTTAATATTGGAAAATACCATAACTAAGAATTTAATTTGGACAATAGATAATTTCAAAAATACTAAAAAAGGAAAACTTACATTTCCTACCAAATTTGATATGGTAGATGATTTACTTATACTTGACCATAAGGGAAAAATAATTGTTAGAGTAAGTGTTAATCCTGAGGAGATAATAAATAAGGTAGAATTTGGAACATCAAGGCTAAATGGAAGAATTGGAGCAATAAATAAACTAAGAGAAGCAGGCTATGAAATAGGAATATTAATAGCACCTGTGATATTCGTAGAAAATTGGAAAGAACTCTATGGAGAACTTATAAAAAAATTAGAAGCTGAATTATCTGAAAAGGTAAAAAAAGATGCATTTTTTGAGATAATATTTATGACATATAGCTATGTTCATACGAAAATAAATGAAGAAGCTTTTCCAAATGCCATAAATCTATATAATAAAGAGATTATGACAGGTAGGGGAAAAGGAAAATATTGGTATAAGGAGGAAATAAGAAAAGAGGGGGAAAAATTTTTTAAAGAAGAGCTAAAAAAGTATTTCCCAAGTAATGAAATTTTGTATATAGTGTAGATTATTTGGATATTCTGTGATATATTAAAGTTGAGGGTGAAGTTATGAATATAGGAATAGATATAGATGATACGCTAGTAGATTCTAGCAAAGGAGCAGTAAAGGATATTCAAAAATATGACGCAACAGGAGACATTGTAAAATATGTAGAAGAAATAATGAGAGGAGAAATCCCAAATGAAAATATAAAGAAATTTCTTAATGATTATTCTTTGCCAATATTAAGAAATGCGAAAGTCAAAAAAAGTGCAGCAGATGTTATTAGAAGATTAAGAAATGGCGGACATAAAATAATATTTATTACATCTAGGACTGATGATGCTTGCAAGGGACTTCAAGATATGACTTTGGAGTATTTAAAGAAGAATGAAATAGAATATGATAAAATATTATTTAATTCATTGGATAAAGCTAAAGTATGTATGGAAAATGAGATAGATGTTATGGTTGACGATTCAATTAAGCATTGCGAGGCAGTAGAAAATATTGGAATAAAAGCTTTTCTTTTTAACTCTTTGGTAAATATTGGAAAGAAAACTACTGTAAAAAGGATAAACACATGGAAAAAATTGGAAAAAGAAATAGAAAACATTGAATTAAAACGGAATGCATAAATCTTTGTATGAATCGCCTATTGGAAAAATCAAGATAGAAGCAGAAAGGGATGTAATTACAAGAATATGTTTTACATATAATTCAGAAATAGTTGAAAAGCCAAATGAAACAACTATAGAATGCAAAAGGCAATTCGAGGAATATTTCGCAGGAAAAAGAAAAAAATTTGATATAAAATATAAGATGGATGGTACAGAATTTCAATGCAAGGTATGGAAAGAATTGGAAAAAATACCTTATGGAGAAACGGTTACATATAAAGATATAGCGGAAAGAATGGGAAGATTAGTAGCTGTAAGAGCAGTTGCAAATGCTATTGGAAAAAACAAGTTGCTAGTTGTTATCCCATGCCATAGAGTAATAGGAAGCAATGGAAAATTAACAGGATTTTCAGCCAAAACAGATGATAAAACGGGATTGGAGTTGAAGAAGGATTTATTGGATTTAGAGGGGAAATATGCAGATAGAAGATAAACTAATAATTGCTAAATTAATGGATAAAATTAAAATATGTAAGACACGAAATAAAATAGTACATACTGAATTTTTGAGTATATATGAAAAACAGATAATTCAAAAAGAACTAAATAGGAATAAAATTAAAAATTACATATTTTTTGGCGGATATGAAGGAGCAGAAGGCGAGATACTTGTCATATATCCAGAGAAGTTAGGAAAAGACATAGCTGAGAAAAATCTAGAAAATATTTTAAAAGCAATAAAAATAAAGTTACCCAAAGAATTAGAGGGAAAATATAGTCATAGAGATTACTTAGGATGTGTGATGAAAACAGGACTAAACAGAAATAGAATAGGTGATATAATTGTACATGAAGATGGAGCATACATAATAGTTCTTAAGGAAAATGCTGAATATATTGCCGAATTTTTGAAGGGAATAATAAAGTTTAGTAAATCACAGATAGAAGTTGTAGAATACTATGAAATAAAGACAAAGGAAATAGAATTTGAAGAAAAACAAATTACTGTATCATCAATGAGGTTAGATAATATAGTCGCAGAAACTATAAGAATTTCAAGAAGCAAAACAGAGGAACTCATAAAGGCGGAAAAGGTATTTATTAATACAAAAGTAGAAACTAAAGGTGCAAAGAATGTGGGAAGCGGAGACGTGTTAGCTATTAGAGGAAAAGGCAAGTTTATTATAGGAGAAATATTAGGAAATAATAAAAAAGGAAAAATGATTGTTGAAGTAAAAAAATATAAGTAAAAAGCAAAAATAGAGGCGTGAAACAAATGGAAGAAAAACTAGATAGACTATTTAAAGAATGTATACAAGAACTGGAAAAAATTGGAATTGATATAAATAATAAAGATATAGGAAAAATAGAAATAAATATTTCTAAAAGAAATAATAAAAGATATGGTGCATGTAAACAAGAAGAGCCAGACATTAAATCTAAGTATATCGAAAAAATAGGAAGAAGAAAAATTGTAAAATATTGGAAATATAATAAACATATTATAGAAATTAGCAAATGGGTTATGGAGCTTGATGAAAAGATAATAAAAAATACTATAATGCACGAATTAATACATTGCATGCCATATTGCAATAATCATGGAGCAGAATTTAAAAGATATGCAAACTACATAAATAATAAACTAGGTTATGATATATCAAGAGTCGGAAATAAAGAAGAAGATTATAAAAAGAGTAATTTAGAATATAAGGAAGAAAAACAATTGAAGTACAAAATAGAATGTCAAAAATGTGGATATACATTTTATAGGCAAAGACAAAATAAGAATTTTACTAGAAAATATAGATGTGGGAAATGTGGAGGAAGGTTTGAAGTTATAAATTTAAAGGAGGAAAAATATGGAAACTAAAGTAGAAGTATTATGCCATAGTAGCATAAGGATTGAAGGGAGTAAAACAATATATATTGATCCATTTAAAGTGGAAAAAAATTACAATGATGCAGATTATATTTTCTGTACACACTCACATTATGACCATTTTTCAAAAGAAGATATAGTTAAAGTAATAAAGGAAAACACTATATTAGTTGTGACTAAAGATATTGCAGAGGAAGCATTGGAAATAGTAAAAACAAAGGACAGGTTAGTTACAATTGAGCCAGAGAAAAAATATAATATAAATGGAATAGAAGTCGAAACAACTTATGCATATAACGAAAATAAAGCATTTCATCCAAAAGAAAATAAATGGGTGCGGATATATAATTACGCTTGACGGTAAAAGATATTATATTGCAGGAGACACAGATAATATAAAAGAAATACAAAATGTAAAATGTGATGTTGCACTTATACCTGTTGGAGGCACATATACTATGGATTATGAGGAAGCGGCAGAACTTGCAAATACTATCGATGCAAAAACAGTTATACCAACGCATTATGGCTGCATAGTAGGAGATAAAAAAGACGGAGAAAGATTTGCAAAGTTGGTAAAGGGGAAAAATGCTAAGTGGTAGCTAAAGATATATTTTATAATATAATAAAATCATTAAATTATGAAAAAAATGAGAATTTTTAAAGAACACAAGAAAAGAGTTTAGAATATAAAAAAGTTATTGAGAAAAAACTTATTTTATGATATAAATTAATATATAATTTATCAAATCGAGGAAGGGCTGCATATAATGGATAAAAAACAAGAAAAAGTAGGAGTAATATATATATTTACAAACCCATCATTTCCAGAATATGTAAAAATAGGATATGCAGATGATGTAAATAAAAGGTTAAAATCACTTAATGCATCTACTGCCGTACCATTTGCATTTAGAGCATATGCTACATATGATGTATATCA
This sequence comes from uncultured Clostridia bacterium, assembly GCA_944386135.1. GTDB lineage: Bacteria > Bacillota > Clostridia > TANB77 > CAG-508 > JAAWPK01. Next base: position 14,859 of record CALWZW010000028.1, read on the forward strand.
TAAATTAGAAGATTCAAAAATACACAACATTATAGATACTATTAATCCTGAATTAAGGAGTGTTGATAATGTAAATGGGAAAAAAAGAAAAAGAGAATTTTTTCAAATGTCTAAAGAGCAGGCATATTCACTTTTTGAAAGTATAGCAGAAATTTCTGGAACAAAAGATAGATTACATTTAATTAAAGCAACTGAAACTGATATTAAAGAAGAACAGGAAGCTAACGAAATAAGAGAAATGAAACTTAATAGACATCATTTCAAAAATATTGAGTTTCATTCAAGTTTAACAAATAAAGATTATTACACAAAAACAAGTAAATATGGAACACTAAGTGTATTTGAAAAAGAAGAAAATATAGAAGTTCCTAATAACAGTAATCCATCAAAAAAGCAAATAATATTGCAAGCTTTAAAAGATTTAGGAGAAGATGTAGATGATGGATTGACTTTATATCAACTAGAACATAGACTAGAAAAGAAAATATGTAATAGATAAGGGAAGACACAATTAAGAAAAAAGACTAATCAGTTTATACTAAATTATTAATATATAAGCACTCATAACCCGAAGGTCGTAAGTTCGAGTCTTACCCCCGCAACCAAACTTATATCGTTACAGCTATCTAAGTTGTAG
>CALWZW010000029.1 GCA_944386135.1 uncultured Clostridia bacterium
ATTATGAGTCATTTCCATAAGCGAATATGCTATGATAAAGATGAAAACTATAAAATAGTTAGTGATGATTTATATAAGAATGGCATATTTGACAACAATGATAATGAAATTGCTAATAATATTGCTAGAAGAGTAACTATACCAGATGAAAATAAGCAAATCAAGAATAAAAAGAAAAATAATGATACTAGATTTTAAAAGGAGGAAAAAACTATGAATAATGAATTGCGAAGAACAAAAATTGATGAAAGAACAGGTATTGAATATCACTTAGAGGGAGATTACTATTTACCAAACCTATCAATACCTAAACAAGAAAAAATCACTTTAAATAAATATGGACGAATGAGATTGAATTATTTAAAAGAGTATAAAAAAGCTGATTATACTACAATGCTTATGAACGGAACATTAAATATGCATTTAAAAGAGATACAAGAAACGGCAGATAATAAAGTACAACAGATTATTAGTGAGTTGAAAGCTAAAAGTAATTTGACCGAAGATATGAAAAATACTGATGTGTTATGCTGGGTTGGAACTATGAACTCTATTAAAGCACAGGCAGAAGAGATTGTTTTTAGTGAATTGATTTATGTATAAAAGGTTTTAAAAGCGAATGAGACAAGATCTTCACTCGCTTTTAAGTTAATAAGCTTATGTTGTAAAGCATTTTATATCCCAATATCTTTTAGAATTTTATATATTTTCTCATATTTGTCTATTGTATAAGGAATCTCTAATAATGGTATTTCTAATTTGATAGCATATTCCTTTTTTAATTTATCATGCTTTTGTTGTATTTTAAATTGTTCTTCTCCACCAAAATGTTCCACGGGTTCATAATGTTGTTTTCCTTGACATTCAATTAAAAAATAGGGTTCATTATTTTTATAAACTATAAAATCATAAGATAATAGTTGACCTCCAACACCTAGTAAATCTTCAAATTTTTTTTGGCATTCATAATCAATAGTATTTATATAATTTTTTTCTTTAAAGTATCTTAGTACATCTTCCTCAAGTTTTGAATATTTCCAACATCCACATGATTGAGTTCGACCATCAACTAATGTTGCACCTACAACTTTTGATTTATTTCCACATTCACATTGACACTCATATTTTACCAGTCCTGTTTTTGAGTTTTCAATACGCTGTATAACTGTTAGTTTTCCGAATTTTCTTCCTGTTAAATCTATAAAATGTTTATTACTTGCTATTTCATCCTGAAAACAACCACAAGATTGTGTATGACCTGATTTAAGTCCACTTGTGCTAACAACAGTTTCATTACCACAATCGCATTTGCAAACCCAATGTAATTTATTCCATCTAGCTGTGCTTTTGTCTATAACTACAAGTTTTCCAAATCTATGTCCGATCAAATTTTCAAAATATAAATTATTCATAGCTTCTTTGTGTAAACAACCGCAAGATTGTGTTGCTCCATACTTTAAGTTGCTTCCAGAAGTTACTATTTCATTACCACAATCACACTTACATCTAAATTGTGTCCATCCATTTTTATCATTCATTTTTTCAACTACAAGTAATCTTCCAAACCTTTGTCCTATTAGATTTGTTCTTAATCCTTTTTTCTTCACATTATCATATGTATGAGGTTTTAACCCACATTTCTTTCCACAAGAATTAGTTTTACCTGTTGTTACATTTGATAAATAACATTCTACATTATTACCACAATCACAATGAAATAACCACCTTGTTTGACCATTCTTACTTTCAATTTTTTTTATACCAACTAAATGACCAAATCTTTGTCCTGTTATATCTCTACTAATCCTTTTTCTACCATCTAATCTAGCACAACCACAAGATGTAGTGTGTCCTCTTGTCAAATTGAGAGCCATAACATCAATTTCATTACCACAATCACATTTGCAATGCCAAACAATCCTTTTATTTCCGTTTTTAGAAATATGATCTTTACTCTGATACATAACTGTTAGTTTTCCATATTTTTTGCCTGTTAAATCTTTCATTCTTGCCATTTTCATACCTCAACTTAATAAAATAAATTATATTAACTCCACTAATTCTATTAGATTACTCATAGTAATCATAATTCCAGTTTTTTCAATCCTTTTCATTAATTCTATAATAATAGTTTTTCGTGCTTTGAAATCCCAGTCATTTAATGCACTTTTAATTCGTTCTATTCCATCAGACTTGCTAATATAGTAATCTTCTAAGGTGTTTATAAAATGGTCAAAACTATTCTTGGGAAATATATCAATGATTCGTGGATTAACTCCCATTGCTTTCATCTTTGCAATAGTATCTAAAGTATTTGTTCCTTCAATCTTTATTGTTTTTTCTTTTAAATTTTCTAAATCCATAATTCTTCCAAGTTCTTCGTTTGATATTAAATCATCAATATTACAATGAAAAATACTACATAAAGTAGGAATATTACTCCATGCTGGATAACTTTCATCACATTCCCATTTTGAGATACTTTGTCTTGATACTCCAACTTTTTCTGCTAGTTCTTCTTGTGATAAATTTTTAGATTTTCTTAGATTTTGTATATTATTACCAAACTTCATTATATTATCTCCTCCTTTTATAGCTAGATTATATATTTTAGAATTAATTAAATCTACCAACTTTTAGTTGCATTTTATATAATTTTATAATTACTATCAATTTTTTTAATATTATCACAAATTTATGCTTTTCTCAAGAAATCAAAAAAATTGGTTAAGTGTAAAAGTGGAATTTACTTTTACACTTAACCTTACTATTTTAAATATTTTATATCAGTATCATTTAGAATTTGCATCTGTGAATAGCTATTTTATTTAATTTTTCAAGTCTTTCAGACTGTTTTAATCCTTCATTTATAAAAACAGAATTTAAATTTGCTAAACATATTAATTCATTCATTGTTGCATAATCTCTTATATTTCCATCTAAATTAGGATTTTTAGTACGCCACTCTTTTGCAGTCATACAAAATAATGACATATTTAAAACATCAGCTTCTTCTGAATAAACAAAATTTATTTGATTTTTAGATAATTCTTTAGGTACTAAATTGTTTTTGATTGCATCAGTATGTATCCTATAATTAATTTTTGATTGAAAGTTTTTTAAAAATACTTTATAATATTGAAAAATATGACTTTTTAAAATAAGTAAAATGGAGGATTTATGAAAATAGAAAATATACTAATTAGTGGAAAAGAAGAAAACATTGATATCTGTTGTAGTTTATTTGGATATGCGGAGCTATTAAATAAATTACACATTCCAACAGAATATAATATAAAACGTCAACCATATGAATTCGAGAAAATTTGTAAAAGCTTTAATATAAATATAAACAATTTTAGTATTTCTAATAAAAATACAATATTAGTGGGATTTTCTCAAAAATATTTTAAAGAAAATAATATGGATATTTATAATATCAATAAAATTGTAACTAATAAAGATGTTGAAAAAATAATAGAAGATAATATTTCAATAAAATATATATAATGTGGATGCATTTCTAGTATTATAGCCAAAGAATTTTTAAATAATAATATTAAACCATCTAAACAAAGTGCAATATTATTATACTATGGTATTATTTATCAAACGGTAAATTTAAAATCCAAAAATACAAAAGTTATAGATTTAGAAATGGCGCAATATTTAAAAGAAATTTATAAAGATGTTTTTTTAGAAGATAATATCAACAATATTTTTCAAATTAATAATTTTAGAGATGTATTATATAATAAATTAGAAAAAAATTTAGTGAAGATTAACAATACTTTTGAAAATTTATATATAGGTGTTATATGTATTCAAACAATAAATTGCCAAACGCTTATTGAAGAAAATTTAAATTTAATATGTGATGGTTTAGAAAGATATAGAAGAATAAATAAATTAGATTTTTGTATTCTACTAATGCAAGATTTTGAAAAAGGATATTCTTATATTATTAATCCTGTAGAAAAATATGAAAAACTAATTACTCGATTGTTTCATTCTCAGTTTAATAATTCTATTTTAGAATACAATCGTATAATATCTAGCAGTGAGATTATATCTAGACTATACAAATTATGTACTTTTAAAGATGACATTAATACATTATGTACAGAGAAAAATATTTTCTTTAGCAATGTTAGATGGTGGGTAAATTTATGCATTGATTCTATGAAAAAAATAGATTTAAATCAGCTTGAATACGGAAAAAATCAACCAATAAAACGAAAACGAGAAATTATAAAAAATGCTTGTAATAAAGATTTATATTATTCAACCTTTACTTACTTAGTTGCAGGAATGGAAGATTTTTTCACACAATTAATAAAATTAATTTTACAAAAAGATAATAGACGTTTATTAGTAACTATAAAAGATATAAATTTCAAAAGTAAATATGACCTTGAAAATATAGTATTAGCTAATAATAAAGAAGATATAATTGATTTTATTATTGAAGACAGAATTATTTCTATAATGTATGCAAATCCAAGATGTCAAGCTGAATATTTTAGAAAGGCGTTAAGTATAGATATATCTGATGATAAATGGAATATATGGTATGAGATAAAAGCTACAAGGGATATAATCGTCCATAATTTAGGGATAATAAATGAAACCTATATTGAGAAGGCTGGTGTATCTTCAAGAGGAAATTTAGGAGATACTGTTAGAGTAGATACAAGTTATTTTCTTTCTTCTATAAAGTTTATGAAGAAAATTATAAGTACATGTAATGCAATTATAAAAGACGAATTTGTATTTAATAATGATTATTATTATCAAGAATTTTAAATAACTTTTTTATCAATTCTATTGCAATTTACTAAAAATATGATATACTTTAGTAAATTGATTGATGTTTGTATCAATTGTCAAGAGAGCCGAAAAAGTTGTAGATAACTACGCCAACGGCACCATTTTTTATTTGGATGATATTACTTAAGGAGCAAAAGCTCCTTTTTTTGTGTATTTATAAATTTTTTTATAAATCTATTGACAATTTTTATACCTAGATATACAATGTATAAAAATACATAGTAATTCTAGGTATAAAGGAGGGATTATTTTGAAAATAAACAAAGAATTATTAAAAGGCAGTACTGACATGTTAGTATTGAGTTTGTTAGAAAATGAAGATATGTATGGTTATCAGATGATTAGGAAATTAGATGAAAAGTCGCAGAATGTGTTTATGCTCCAAGAAGGTACTCTATATCCAATATTACATACCTTAGAAGAAAAAAATCTTATATCGTCATATTGGGACAATACATGCACTAAAAAGAGGAAATATTATTCAATTACTAAAAATGGCAAAAAATATTTAAAAGAAAAAAAAGAAGAATGGAAAATTTTTACTGGAGGGGTTAGTAAAGTTATAGGAGGTGTTTTATTTGAATATTAAAGAATTTTTATACAAAGTTTGCAATGAAATAAAATATATTCCAATAAGAAAAAGTATATCTGAAGAATTAGAATTACATATACAAGATATAAAAGAAAATTATATTAATATAGGAATTATATATTTAGTAATTACTACAGTAAAAATTGTACAAATTAGAAAAAACACAATAAAAAAGTTATTAATTTTATATGGTCTCATCTCATTCTTAGGATTTTCTTTCATTTGTATATCTCTTGCTAATGATTCTTTTAGATTTGAAAGAGTTATTGCATCGTTTAATCCAGAAATAGAACCTCAAGGGACTGGTTATGTTGGGATGTTACAGAAGGAAATTTTAGAAAATTCAAAACTAGTAGGAGAAGCTCGTACAGATGTTGTTTCTGATGAACAATCTGTCATAATTGGAGAAAATAATTATCTTTTCATATATCTAATAGGTAAATCTGGAATATTAATTTCAATCATATTAATAATTACGATAGTATTAACTTCTGTAAGATTAATTTTTAATGCTAAAAATATTAAAGAAGAATATGGAAAGTTTATAATAATAGGACTTTGTACATTTTACATTCTACAGTTTTTGCTAACTATACTTATGAATTTAAACTTGGGAATTAAGCTAGATATTAACTTACCTTTTGTAACTTTTGATGGAATATCTTTTTTAGTAAATTTATTGAATATAGCGTTAATATTATCTATATATAGAAGAAAAGACATAACTGAATATGAAAATAAATATGATTTAAAAAATCTTGATATGTTAAAAAAAGAAGGAATTGCGTAAATTTACATAAATAGTTGCTTTTATGTTCTTTAAGTGATATAATTATAATATTGCCGTGGCTATTTCGGTATAAATAAAATAGCAATCGTATTTGTTCCACCATTAATAATTTATCATGGAGGTGTAGCATGAAACAGATTCGGTTAGAGTTTCCTTTGGGGTGGGGAAAGGATCCAAGAATTCTTCTCCCCAATAGTCTCTGGCTTAAAGTTGTAGAGAATCGAACAGAAGCCTACTCGGACAAAAATTGTACTAATTTCATCCACATGACAAGGAAGAAGGTGTCTATCGAAGTAAGCGTCCCCGATGATCTTTCAATCATTGAGGTTACGCCTCCTGGCATCGCTACGCCAGCAGATTTGATAGAAATTTTTTGGTCAATGTCAATGGCAAATCCGGAGTGGAAAATTCCAGGTTTGAAGGAAGTCTTTGTTTGCTTCAACGATTTGTATCGGCAGGTGCCGATTATCGAAGAAGTTCCTGACTTAAGCTATTGGCAACACTATACCTCGACCGATGAAATCGGTATGTACTTGTGGTCAAGGCCTTGGGCTCTGGTCGTGTACGTGACTGAATCGCGTACGTTTGCTACCTTTAGCTGGAAAGCTAGGATGGCTATTCCTAACATATAATTTTTTCTATCATGCTAAAAGTGGAAGGGCTCTGCAGCAATGCAGGGCTCTTCCACTTTTTTATGCAAAAAATTCATTACAATATATTCTTCAATATTATTGTTTTCATTCTACTCATTTCTTGTAATGTTGTTAGAACACCCTCATTTCCTATTCCGCTATGTTTCCAACCACCAAATGGCATTTCAAAGCTTCTGAAGAAACTTGCTCCGTTTACAATTGCTCCTCCACATTCTAGTTTTTTAGCAATTTTCATACCTTTAGAATAGTCTTTTGTTATAACACATCCACATAAACCATAAGAAGAACTATTTGCAATATCAATTGCTTCTTCAACTGTATCAAATCCTATAACAGATATTACTGGTCCAAAGATTTCCATATCTTTTGCAACTTCCATATCTCTTGTTACATTATCTAGTATTGTAGGATAATAATAAGCTCCATATCTTCTTCCTCCACATACTATTTTTGCACCTTCTGATACAGTTTTATTTACATATTCTTCAACTCTCATTGCTGCTTGTTCATTTATTAATGGTCCCATATCAGTATCCATTTCTGCTGGGTCTCCAACTTTTAATTCCTCTATTACTTCTTTCATTCTTTGAATAAACTCTTCTTTTCTCGAATTATGAATTAAAAATCTTTTACTTGCGCAGCATACTTGTCCACCATTATATAGTCTTCCCCATATTGCCTCTTTAACTGCTAAATCCATATCTCCATCTTCTAGGAATATGAAAGCATCATTTCCTCCAAGTTCAAGCATTACATGTGTTAAATTCTTAGAAGCTGTTCCCATTGTTTGAATTCCAGCAGCTGTACTTCCTGTAAGTGATACAAGATGTACTCCTGGATGTCTTGCTAATGCTTGTCCTGCTTTTGGTCCATCACCTGTTAATATTTGGATACAACCTGCAGGTACACCAGCTTCTATCATCAATTTAACATATTCGATTAATGTTAATGGGTTATAATTTGAAGGTTTTACTATTATACTATTTCCCATCATTAATGCTGGTGGAACTTTTTGGCAGAAAAGGTCACTTGGAAAGTTGAATGGTATTATTGCAGCAATTACTCCTAAAGGCTCTCTACTTGTAATTTGAATTGTTTTCTCATTACCAGCTTCTTGTCCTTCTGGAATGCTTTCATTATAAAGGTGTTTTGCTCTTTCAACAAAAGCTCTTACACCAATTCTTACATTTGCAACCTCTCCATAAGCTTCTTTTATTGGTTTACCTGTTTCTTCTTGTAACAATTTTGCTAAATGGTCTTTATTTGCTTCAACTAAGTCTACAAATTTATATAAAATATCTCCTCTTTCATATATAGACCTTTCAGCCCATTTTTTCTGTTCTACAATTGCTACTTTTACAGCTTCATCAACATCTTCTTCTGTTACATTAGGAACTGTCGCTATAAGTTCACCTGTAGCTGGATTTGTAACATCTATTGTATCTCCATTAGATGCTTCTTTCCATTCATAACCAATTAAATTTTTCATAATTTTCCTCCTTGACTTTGGTTTTTCCCCTGCTCTTCATTTACCAAAAGCTACAAATGATAGCATAAGTCCTCCACAAGTGTTTTCTCCATGATCTTCTACTCCATATTCACCAAATGTGAATACTGTCATAAAAGGTACATCTCCTGCTTGTTTCTTTAATTCTTTTGTAACTTCATCTATTCTGTCACCTATACCTACTTTTCTTCCTCCACAATGGATAAGTAGATAAGCTCCTGGCTCTCCATCTAATTTTTCATTTAATGCTTTTAAAGTTTTTCCTGTAGACTCTATTAATTCATCTACTGTTGCTTGCATTTGGATTACTGCTGTATTTACAGCTAAGTTATTACCAATATTCATTGATAAGTCTTCATTTCCATTCATTGGATGACGGATTGCAATAAGGTCTCCTAATCTATCTTTTACTCCTAAAGGTGCTGTTATTGTTTCTACTAATAATTTTCCACCTTCTAAGTCTTTTATTTTCTTTCCTGTCCACTCTGCATATTTTTCTATTGCTGGAACTCCGTCAATTTCAACTAATGTTCTTTTTCCTTTTAATTTTGTTATTATTCCAGAATTTGTTGTTTCATGGTATGCTCCTGTATATACATTTGCCATTGGCTTATCTGTATAGAAGAAAGCAACTGCTACACCATCTGCAAATATTTTATCATTTGTAAATATTTTCCATTCTCCTGATATTGTATTATCTGCTGCACTTCCACCAAAGAAAGGAACTCTTCCTATTACATCTTCAATTCCTTTTAGATAATCTTCTTCTTCTCCTGGAGGTGCTACCATATAAAAATAAGAAGGCACGTCACAAGTTCCAGCGTGTTTCATTGCTTCAACAGCAACTTTTGCGCCAGTTTGTCTTGCACTACCTTCTTTGGCAGAACTTGCAACTCCAACTGTAAGTTCTGGATCTCCTAAAGCTAATATTCCTGAGAAACCATGTTCTGATGAAATATAGCCATCAGGTACTATAATTCCTCCACTAGAAGTACATCCAATTATAGGTGCTGTACCTAGTTCTGATTTTGCTCCTCTTAACACCTCTTCTGTGTTATTATCTGATGACATAAATAAAAATGCCACTTTTGTTTGAATTAAGTCTTTAACTGCTTGGCTTGCAGATTCTTTTCCTGATTCAAAATTATCTGCTTTTGTGCTCCAACCTATGTTTGCTTTTAACATATATCTTCCTCCTTTGTTATTAGTATGTACATATTATAACAATAAGATAAATTTTTTTCAATGTTTTTTATATGAATTTTTTTATTTAAGAACAAATTGCTAGACTGTTTTATATACTTGTATTATCCAGATTTTTGTTATATAATAGTTATGTTAAATTTTATTTTGTGGAGGTAATCATGAAAGCTTTAATTAGTGTATCTGATAAAACAGGTATTGTTGAGTTTGCAAAAGAATTAGCTTCTTTAGGTATAGAAATCATATCAACAGGTGGTACTTACAAAAAACTTAAAGAAGAAGGAGTTAATGCAATTGAAATTTCTGAACTTACAGGTTTTCCTGAATGTTTAGACGGAAGAGTAAAAACTCTACATCCAAAAGTTCATGCCGGAATTTTAGCAATGAGAGCTAAAAAGGAACATATGGATCAATTAAAAGATTTAGGTATAGACACTATTGATTTTGTTGTTGTTAACCTTTATCCATTTAAACAAACTATTTTAAAAGAAGGTGTAACAAGAGCAGAATGTGTTGAAAATATTGATATTGGTGGACCTACTATGCTTAGAAGTGCAGCTAAAAATTATCAAGATGTTACAGTTATTACAGACCCAAAAGATTATGAAATAGTACTAAATGAATTAAAAGCAAATGGTTCTGTTTCATTAGATACTAAATTCTATCTAATGAATAAAGTATTTGAACATACAGCAAACTATGATGCAATGATTTGCAATTATTTAAAACGTGAAAGACATGATGAGAGTTTTCCAGATACTTTAACTCTTACTTATGAGAAAGTTCAAGATATGAGATATGGAGAAAACCCACATCAAAAAGCTGCTTTATATAAAGAAATTGGTAAATGTGAAGGTTCACTTACAACAGCAACTCAATTAAATGGAAAAGAGCTTTCATTTAATAATATAAACGATACAAATGGGGCTTTAGAGCTATTAAAAGAATTTGATGAACCAACAGTTGTTGCTTGCAAGCATGGTAATCCTTGTGGTGTAGGTTCAGGAAAAGATATCTATGAAGCTTGGACAAAAGCATTTACAGCTGATAAAACATCAATATTTGGTGGCATTGTTACAGTAAATAGAGAAGTTACTTTAAAAATGGCTCAAGAAATGAAAGAAATTTTCTTAGAGGTTATAGTTGCTCCTTCTTTTCAAAAAGAAGCTTTAGAACTTCTAAAGCAAAAGAAAAATTTAAGACTTCTTGAACTTCCTACAATTACTGTAAAGCAACCAGAAGGTTCTTATGATATAAAGAAAATAAATGGAGGCATTATAGTTCAAACAATAGATTCTAAACTTTTAGATGATTATAAAGTTGTAACTAATAGAAAGCCTACTGATAAAGAGCTTGAAGACATGCTATTTGGACTTAAAGTTGTAAAATTTGCTAAATCTAATGGCATAGTACTTGCAAAAGATAAACAAACAATAGGAATCGGTCCTGGACAAGTAAATCGTATTTGGGCAGTTAAACAATGTGTTGAACATTCTAAAGAACTAATTGGTGACGGTGTAACACAAGGTGCTATTCTTGCTTCAGATGCATTTTTCCCATTCGACGACTGTGTAGAAGCAGCTCATCAAGCTGGAATAACAGCAATTGTTCAACCTGGTGGTTCTATACGTGACCAAGATTCAATTGATAAATGCAATGAATATGGTATTACAATGATTTTCACAGGTATGAGACATTTTAGACATTAAAAAAGTAAAAAGCCCCCGGCTTAGCCGAGGGCTTTTTACTCATAACTCATAACGCCTAAAAGGCTATGTTACTACCGGTATAGCCGGAAGGTTATTTACATTAAAAACCTTTACTAGAACAATACTAGTAAAGGTTTTATTTGTTGTGTAATACTAAATTTATTGTTTTTTCTCTCATTGTTTAATATAGTTTATATAAATTAATTTTATCTTCCTCTTATACTATATGGATTATCTCTTGTTCCTTCTCCTGTTTCTCCTACTATTGCTAAAGATAAATCTATCTCAACTACAGGACGTATTGCATATCTATAAGTACCGTATTATTTCATATATATCATTAGAAGAATTATGTAAACAGTTAGCATTGATTGTTCCTGAAGTTATATAAAATAATCCATATTCAACCCAATCATATTTTCCCGCACCATATCCCTCTGAATAGTTAAAGCAACGTGATGCAAGCCAATAATCTCCTAAATCTTTCCACTCAGTTGGTTCATATCTAAACATTTCTACATATTTAATATCCATATACTCTGTTCCTAATGCATATCTATAATATGTAACTTTGCCTTTAAAATTTTTATTTCCGTTCTCTATATCCTATTGCAGGTTTAATTTGTTCACTTTGATTTAATTCTGTTCCATATGTTCCATTTGGTGCACCATTTACTTCATATGCAAATATTTCTGGATAATATCTATCCGCTGGTAAAACTTCTTTTCCATATGATACACCATACATTGAATATTTTGTTTTATCAAAACTTGATACTTTTTCTATATCATCTGCGTTTAAACTTCTTCCTACTGCTCCCACATCACTATTACTATACATTGCTTTACATGCTTCGTTTAATAGATAAACACCATTATTATATCCATTATATCCACTTAATGTAAATCCTGTATTTGCTGTTGTATCTGATATTAATGTTAATATATTGTCCTCCACTTTAAATATCTTCCATTTTAATGTTGTATCTGTTGAGAAATTTAAATCATTACCGCTTCCATTATATGTTGCTGGTGATGTAACACTTTTAACTGTTGGCATATAATCTACATATTTACTTGTGTCATTTCCAAGTATCTCATCTGTAAGGCCATTATCATCTGTTATTTGCATTGTTATTGTACTTGGTGTTTTATTACCTGCTCTATCTGCAATAATTACTCTTAAATAATATCTTGTTCCTGTTTCCAAATTTGTATATGCATACGAACATGTTCCTTCTGTACTTGCTACTGTTTCTGTTGTTGTAAAATCATCATCATTTTCAGTTGTGCTTATTTGAAATGCATAACTTATTATCCCTGAGCCTTCATCTGCTCCACTTGCATTTACACTTATTGATGTTTCATCATAACTTGTTACTGTTAGTGATACATTTGTTGGTGTTTTTGTATCTTTTAATATTGTCTGTGTACTTGTTTCTGATTTATTTCCTTCACTATCTTCTACCCATGCTGTTATTGTACTTGAACCATCTTGTGATATTGTAAACATTGCTGTTCTTCCCATTACTTCTGTTTCTTCTATTTCAGTTGCTCCTATTACTGAATATTTTACTTTTACTGCTTTTGTTGTGCTTACACTTGCGCTATCTTCTATTGTTACTATTACATTTCCTGTATAATATCCATTTGTTTGGGTTGAACCTGATAGACTTATATATGGTGCAAGCAATTGTGATGATGGCTCTTGTCCTCCTGTATTTCCTCCTTGGTTTACATCTGCTGTTGATACTGTCATATTTGCACTTCTTCTTGAGTTTCCTGCTTTATCATATGCTATTACATATACTGTATATGTCGTGTTCTCACTTAAGTTTTCTGCTTTATATGAGATACTTGGTGTGCTTTGGTCTGTTACTTCTATTGTTTGCGCTAAGTTTCCATCTAAATATATTTCATAGTAGTTCATTCCCGATACATCTGTTGTATATGTTGTATCATCTGTTGTTCCTGTGTTTATTGTAAAGCTTGTTGTACTATCATTTATTATATTTAAACTAAAATCACTTGGGTTTGTACTATCTTTTTGTACCGTTATATTTGATATTCCTGATTTGTTTCCTGCTTTATCTATTGCTTGGAA
>CALWZW010000030.1 GCA_944386135.1 uncultured Clostridia bacterium
AGAAAATTATTTTATACTGTTGCAGTATAGAGTAATTTTCTTTTTTATGCTATAATCATCTCGACAAATTACAATTTTGATGTGAATACAAAAATATGTTTAAAGGAGTAAATGTATAATACTAACATGAGTAGAACGCAAAAAATATTTGTAAAAAACACTACACAAAATAAAAAAAGTATGATAAAATACTTGTAGTGTTGTTTAAAAATTGGATAAATTTAACAACAAAATAATCTGTTTACATAAAAAGCAAACTGAAATTTCTGGCACAATTTTGGCACAATTCGTTGAGTAGAGAACCTCGAACCCCTATATAAATGGGCGAAAAACAATAAAGAAATTTCACTAAATAGTTTTATGATAGAACAGACGAGAGTGGTTTAAATACTGAAAAAATAAGAAGGAGGAATTAGTTATGTCAGGACACAGTAAATGGCACAATATTCAAGCTAAAAAAGGAAAAGCTGATGCAGCTCGTGGAAAAATATTTACAAAGCTTGGAAGAGAATTATTAATCGCAGTAAAACAAGGAGGCCCTGACCCCGCTGGTAACTCAAAATTAAAAGATGTAATAGCTAAATGTAAAGCTGCAAATATGCCAAATGATACAATAAATAGTGCAATAAAGAGAGCTTCAGGAGCAGGAAATAATGAAAATTATGAAGAAATTACTTATGAAGGATATGGACCAAACGGTGTTGCTATAATAGTAAATGCAACAACAGATAATAGAAATAGAACAGCAGCAGATGTAAGACACGTATTTGACAAGGCAGGAGGAAGCTTAGGAACAACAGGTTGCGTATCATATATGTTTAATAGAAAAGGTGTAATTGTAATAGAAAAAGAAAGTACTAATATGTCAGAAGATGACTTAATGATGCTCGCATTAGAATGTGGGGCTGAAGATTTTTCAGCAGAAGATGAATATTATGAAATTACAACAGCACCAGATACATTTTCAAGTGTTAGAGAAGCTCTAGAGCAAAAAGGACTAACATTTTTAGAAGCCGATGTTCAAATGGTTCCTACAACATATGTCGATTTAGATGAAAAATCAGCAGAAAAAATGGAAAGATTAATTGAAAAGCTTGATGAATTAGACGATGTATCAGAAGTATTTCATAATTGGAATCAATAAAAATACATAAAATAAGAAGCTATTTTCCGAGAATAAGGAATATAGCTTTATTTTTTTGTTCTATTTTAAAAAATCTTTCATATAATATTAATAATATTGTATATAAAGAAGGAAATAACATGTTTGAAATCTTAAATTTTTTTCCAAAACATATTTCAGAAATATTAAATGAGAATATAAAAGAAAATTTTAAAGAATTAGAAGAGATAAGAATTAGGGTTGATAAGCCCATAATTTTAAAATTTGCAGATGATGAGGTAGTTATATCTTACACCCCACTCGGAGAAGAGATAATAAAAATTCTACAAATAATATGTGATAACTCAATATATGCTTATCAAAATCAAATTTGCTCTCGGATTCATAACAGTAAAAGGTGGACATAGAATTGGAATATCAGGAGATGTAGTTATGGAAAATGGAAGAGTAAAAAACATCTCTTATGTATATAGTTTAAACTTTAGAATTGCAAAGCAAATAGATGGAGCAGCTGATGAAATTTTAAAATATGTTCTTAATCTAGATAATAACTTTGTATATAATACTTTACTTGTTCGGAATACCTGGAAGTGGAAAAACTACTATCTTAAAAGATTTAATTAAACAAATTAGTAATGGAATAGATAGTATGAATTTTAAGCGGAGTCTCAATTGGAGTAGTTGACGAAAGAGGTGAAATATCTGCAATGCATAGAGGAAAAGCAGAGAATGATATAGGTATAAGAACAGATATATTAAACAATATAACCAAAAGCATAGGAATAGAAATGTTAGTTAGAAGTATGTCACCAAAAGTAGTTGTCGCAGATGAAATTGGAAGCAAAGAAGACATAGATGCAATAAATTATGCTTTATGTTCAGGCGTAAAAGGAATATTTACAGCTCACGGCAATAATATACAAACATTAAAATTAAATCCTATATTTAATAAAATGCTTGAATTAAATTTATTTGAAAAAATAATTTTTTTAGATAATAAAGAGAAAGGAAAAGTTTCAAAAATCTATGAACAAGAAAACATTGGGTAAAATGAATATAAACTTTTGATAAATTTATAGTTCTAAAAGTTAATCAGATGAATATATATATTATGAGAATACATAGACGAGGTAAATATATATGATAATTATAAAAAGCATAATACTATTACTGACATTCTTTGTGACGACTTTTTTAGGACTTGCTCTTGCAAACAGGTATAAAAATAGAGTAAGAGACTTAAAAGATATAAGAAATGTTCTAAATATACTTAGTACGAAAATAAAATATACTTATGAACCGCTTCCACAAATTTTCTCAGAAATCTCATCCGAATTTACTGGAGGAATCGCAGAAATTTTTAAGAACTCTAAAGAAAAAATGGAAAATATGTCTGCTGGAGAAGCATGGAGTTTTGCATTAGAACATTCTAATACAAATATGAACAGTGAGGACTTAAATACTTTGAAAAAATTAGAAAACTTACTTGGCAAAACGGATGCTGAAGGACAACTTAGTGAAATAGAACTAATGAAGAATTATATAGAAGTACAGATAGAAAAGGCAGAAAAAGAACAAAGTAAAAATGAAAAATTATATAAAAATCTAGGTGTTATAGTTGGGCTTGCTATAGTCATAATACTTTTATAATTTCTAGAAATGGAGGCGAAAATTTTGAGTATTGATTTACTTTTTAAAATAGCAGCAATAGGAATTCTAGTTGCAGTACTGCATCAAGTGCTAGTTAGAGCCGGTAGGGAAGATCAAGCAATGATGACAACTCTTGCAGGACTTGTTATAGTCCTTACCATGGTCATTCAAGAAATAAGTACATTATTCAATACAGTAAGGACTATTTTTGATTTATAGGGATACTTAAGAAAAAGAGGGAAGATTATGGAAATAGTAAAAATCATAGGGATAGCCATATCAGCTGTAGTAATAGTTATCATAATAAAACAATACAAACCCGAATTTGCCGTATACATATCACTTATTGCAAGTAGCTTAATTCTTTTATTGGTTCTTGACAAAGTATCTGGAATAGTTGACTTACTTTCTAATCTTGTAAATAAAATGAATGGAACAAGCCATGAATTCTTAAAAATACTAATAAAAATCACAGGAATAGCATTTTTAACTGAATTTGCAGTTAATATATGTAAAGATGCAGGCGAAAGTGCAATAGCCTCTAAAGTTGATTTAGGCGGAAAAGTAATTATAGTTACTATTTCTATTCCAATAATTTCATCAATGCTAGAAACAATACTCAAAATTTTGCCCTAAACAGATGATAAAGGAGAATATATGAAAAAGATAATATTTATAATATCTTTTTTTCTTGCTATTCTATATGGAAGTGTTGTATATGGAGCAGAAACTAATGAAACAATTAAAGGACAAGAAGAAGCTTTAGGCATCTCCGATTTTTTACAAGAAGCAGAAAAATATACAAAAGAAACATTCTCAGATATGAATTTAAGTGATATATATGAAAGTGCTATTTCTGGAAATATGAATATGAATGGAATAGTTAGTACAATATTGAAATTAGCAGGAGATGAAACTTTAAACACAATAAGAACTCTCCGGGTATGTATTAGTTATTATTGTCATCCATAGCATAATAAAAAGTATAAGTGAAGGACTTGGAAGCCGGAGAAATTGGAAAAATAACATACTATGTTCAATATGTTTTAATTGTCACTTTAGTAATGACTAATTTTTCAGAAGTAATAAATCTCATAAAAGATACAATAAATAGTCTCGTCGGATTTTTAAATTCATTGTTACCTATTCTTTTAGCATTAATGCTTGCAACAGGTAATATAGTAACAACATCTACAATTCAACCAGTTTTGTTAATTATAATTACTTTTGTTCGGAAATATTATTTCATCTGTATTCTTACCACTTATACTAGTAGGTACAACTCTTGGAATAATATCTCAAATATCTGACAAAGTACAAATTAATAAGTTATCAAAATTTTTCAAATCAGGAGTAGTATGGGCTTTAGGAATTGTACTTACAATATTTGTTCGGAATATTATCTTTAGAAGGAAGTTTAACAAGTAGTGTAGATGGACTAACTTTAAAAACTACGAAAGCAGTAGTCACGAGTGCCATACCAGTAGTAGGTAAACTTCTTGGAGAAACAGTAGATGCAGTACTTGGGTGTAGCAATATATTAAAAAACGCTGTAGGATTTGTTGGTATATTTGTTGTGCTTTCAATATGTCTAATGCCTATAATAAAACTTGCAATAATGTCTATAGCATTTAATCTTGCCTCCGCATTGTCAGAACCTATTGCAGATAAAAAAGTGGTATCAGTATTAGAACAAATAGGAGATTCTTTCAAAGTGTTACTTGGTATGATTTGTACCGTATCAATAATGCTAATGATAGGACTAACTCTAGTTATAAAAATAACTAATAGTGGGATGATGTACAGATGATAAGTAATATAAGTTCATGGGCAGAACAAATAGTTATAGCCGTGATAATTGCAATAATTTTAGAAATGGTTTTGCCAAAAGGAAATTCAAAAAAATACATAAAAACAGTTATTGGTATTTACATACTTTATATTATAATTCTACCTGTAATAACACTTGCAACTCGGAGGAGAATTAAAAATTGATTATTCTAAATATGAAAATTATTTTGAAGAGTCAAAAGAATATAAAAATTTAGAAGAAAAAATCAATTCAGTTACTTCTAAATCAATAGAAAATACATATAAAGAAGAAATAGAAAAGCAAATTAAAAAAGATCTAGAAAACATAGGATTTTTCATAGAAGATATTTCATTAGAAATAAATTTAGAAACAGGAGAAATAACGAATTTAATTTTATATCTAGAAGATGAAAAGAAGGAAAGTTCAAATAATACTATAGTAATAGAAAAAGTAGAAATCGGAGAAACAAAAGACAAAACACAAAAAAACGACTTATCAGAGCAAGAATTAAAAAAAATAAAAGAACTATTAAAGGAAAACTATAATATTGATTCCGAAATGATAAGTATTAATTCAATATAGGAGGCGCTTTATGTTTAAAGAACAAATGAATAAAATTAAGAGTTTAATCATAAAAAAAGATGATACTAATAAAAATCAAAAAAATGATAAAAGAAAAATAGAAAATTTAATTGTTTTCTTAATTGTATTAATAATAACTCTTATAGCAATAAACATGATATTAAAAGGAGGCCAAAAACAAAATGAAGATACAGATTCACCATATAAAGAATTAGCAACAGAAAACACTGTATCAACAAAAGAATTCTCTTATAATGAACTGGAAATGAAGATTGAAGCTATTTTGGAGACTATGTCAGGAGTTCGGAAAAGTAAATGTTTTGGTTACATATTCTCAGACTTCTGAAGTTGTTGCAATGTATAATGAAAACAACTCTACTTCACATACATCTGAAACAGATTCAGAAGGTGGAACTAGAACTACAGAAGAAGAAACAACAAATAAAGAAGTGATTTTTACAGATGAAAATGGAGCAAGTGTTCCGGCAACACAGACTATCATAAATCCTAAAATTGAAGGAGTTATAGTTACTGCTGAAGGTGCAAATGATGCAGATGTGAAGACTAATATAATTGCTGCTGTGGAAGCGGTAACTGGAGTACCAGCTCACAAAATACAAGTTTTTAGTATGTAAAAATATATTGGAAAGGAAGGTATAATTTTTATGAAAATTTTTAAGAAAAATCAACTAGCTCTTTTGGTTATTTCTTTAATGCTAATTACAGCAGGCTATCTAAATTATACATCAACACATAATCTCACTGAACAAACAGATAGTTCATTAGACTTAGCAAAAATTGGTGATGCAGAACTAGTAAGTTCTAATACAGTAGAAGATAATAATTCCATAACAAATGAAACTACATCTTCTGAAAATACAATCACTTCAAATGAAGTAACTGAAAGCAATACAGATGTATCAGATACAAGTGAGGCTAAAGATTATTTTACTACATCTAAACTTGAGAGAAATGTAATGTATTCACAAATGATAGAAAGATATCAAGAGGTACTTGAGAGTACAAATGCATATACAGAACAAAAAGCAGTTGCTCAAGAAGAAATAAATAATATAAATGAGATACAAAATGCAATAATGATAGCAGAAAATTTACTCACTACAAAAGGCTTTGAGGAAAATATAATATTTGTTAATGGAGAAAGTATAAGTGTAATAATAGGAAAAGATGAGCTTTCTCAAGATGAAATTGCTCAAATACAAAATATCGTGTCAAGAGAGCTTAAAGCAGAAGTGGACAATATACATATTTCAATAAAATAACAAATTATTCAAAGGGTGATAGAAAAAAGCTATCACCTTTTAAAATTGTTATTAATAAAATGATATATATATAACTATATAACAAATGGAGGTATAATTTGAAATTAGGTTTATCTCTTGCTGGCGGAGGAGTAAAAGGTGCAGCTCACATTGGCGTATTAAAAGCTTTTGAAGAAGAAGGTATAAAAATAGATTACATATCAGGGACATCTTCTGGAAGTATAGTATCAACATTATATGCTATAGGATATAGTGCAGACGAGATATATAGAATTTTCAAAAAGTATTCATCAGATATAAATTACATAAGTATTATGAATATCTTTAAACTTATTCTTGGACTGATTTTTAAGAAGAAAATTTTAATACAAGGATTAAACAACGGAAAAAGCATTGAAAATCTAATGAAAAAACTATGTGAAGAAAAGAAAATCAGTAATATTAATCAAATAGATATGCCTCTTATTATTCCAAGTGTGGATTTACATAATGGAAAGATTTATTTTTTTTCATCAACGAAAACAAGAGGTACATATAATGATAATATAGAATACATAAATAATATAGACTTAGCAACAGCTGTGCATGCAAGTTGTAGTTATCCAGGAATATTTAGTCCTTGTAAATATCAAGAAAAAGAATTAATCGATGGAGGAATAAGAGAAAATATACCATGGAAAGCTTTAAAAAATTTAGGTGCAGACAAAGTCATAAGTGTTATATTTGAAGAAAATATCAAGAATGATGATTATATAAATATAATAGAAGTTATAGGCAAAGCAATAGGTATCTTATCACATGAGCTTTCTAATTACGAGCTTGTTGGAGCAGATGAAATTATAAGAATAAGAACAAACCATATATCTTTATTAGATAGCTCTAAAATAGATTATCTTTATAAAATTGGATATAAAGAAGGAAAAAAATACTTATCAAAAATTAATTTATAACATTTTCATTATAAAAAATTCCCACGTAATAAAAATAAAAATATTGACAAACCTTTTTTTATATTTAATAATATTATATATAGTAAGTAAATAAAAAGATAATTATCTTTTTATTTTCATAATTGATTTATGACTTAAAGGGAAGAGGCCTAAAAGTATGTTAATGGTAAAAAAATTCGGTGGTACGTCTGTTGCAAATAAAGAGAAAATTTTTAATGTAGCAAATAGATGTATTGAAGATTATAAGAAAGGAAACAAAATTGTTTTAGTTCTTTCTGCTATGGGAAAACATACAGATGAACTTGTATCTCTTGCAAATGAAATAAATTCGAATGTACCAAAGAGAGAAATGGATATGCTATTTACTGTTGGAGAACAAATAACAGTCTCTCTAATGGCGATGGCATTTGATAAACTTGGAATACCTGCAATATCATTAAATGCATTCCAAGTTAGGATGTTAACAGATAATAATTATGGAGATTCAAAGATTATTAAAATTGAAACTGAAAGAATAAAAAAGGAATTGGAAGAAAATAAAATAGTAATTATTACAGGATTTCAAGGCATAGACAGCAATAATAATTATACAACACTTGGAAGAGGAGGCTCAGATACAACTGCTGCTTGTCTTGCTGCTGCACTTAAAGCTGATTCGTGTGAAATCTATACAGATGTAGAAGGAGTTTTTACAGCTGATCCACGAATTGTAAACGATGCACTAAAACTTGAAACCATCTCATATAATGAGATGTTAGAGTTTTCAAATTTAGGTGCTGGTGTTTTGCACAATAAGTCAGTACAAATAGCTAAAGAAAATAATATAAAATTGATAGTAAGATCTAGTATGTCAAGAACTGATGGCACAACAGTTTCTAATTTTTGTAAAAAATTATGCAACTTACCTAAGATAACAGGAGTTACTTCAAATGGTAATGTAATTTCTATAGTTGGAATAGATATAGATACAGAAACAAAAGAAAAAGTGATTGAAGTTTTAAATAAAAATAATCTAAAGTTTAATAACTTAGATAAAACAAATATGCATATTTCTGTTACAGTTAACGAAGAAGATGTAAATGCAAGCATAAGATGTATACATGATTTGTTCTTTAAAAGGTAGGAGGCATTTATGAACTCTATAAATAAAAGAAAATATAAACTAGCAATAGTTGGAGCAACAGGAGTTGTTGGAGAAATAGCCAGAAAAGTTTTAGAAGAAAAGAAATTACCAATTTCTGAATATGTGTTTTTTTCTTCTTGTAAGTCTGCAGGGAAAAAAATAATATTTATGGAAAATGAATATACAGTAAGAGAATTAAAAGAAGATTCATTTGATGAAGGATTTGATTTTGCAATATTTTCAGCAGGTGGCGATACTTCAAAAAAATTTGCACCAATAGCTGCATCTAAAAATTGTATAGTCGTTGATAATAGTAGTGCTTGGAGAATGGATAAAGATGTTCCATTAGTAGTTCCAGAAGTAAATAGTGAAGATATAAAAAAACATAAAGGAATTATCGCAAATCCTAATTGTTCTACAATTCAAGCGGTTGTTCCATTAAAAGTGCTTGATGATAAGTACAAAATTAAAAGGATAGTTTATTCAACTTATCAAGCTGTTTCTGGTGCAGGTATTAAAGGGATAAATGATTTAATTCATGGAAATGAGGAAGGATATGAACTTCAAAAATTTCCATATCCAATTATTAATAACTGTTTGCCACATATAGATATTTTTCTTGACAATGGTTATACAAAAGAAGAGGAGAAAATGGTTAATGAAACAAGAAAAATTTTAAATAGACCAAATTTAAAAATAACTGCAACGACAGTGAGAGTTCCAGTTATAAATTCTCATAGTGAAGCAATAAATGTAGAATTTGAAAATAGTTTTGATTTAGATGAACTAATAGATGAATTAAAATCATGTAAAGGAATTGTTGTTGAGGATAATATATCTAAAAATATTTATCCTTTAGCTACAAATGCTTCTGGTCATGATGAGGTGTTTGTTGGAAGAATAAGGAGAGATTTCAGTGTAGATAATGGAATAAATATGTGGGTTGTTGCTGATAATTTAAGAAAAGGTGCTGCAAGTAATGCAATTCAAATATTAGAAGAACTTATAAAACAAGATAACTTGACAAAATGATGTATTTCATTTACAATAGACATTAGAGTAAATTGAATAGTCGCGTATACATGTGTATATGAGGAAAGTCCGGGCTTCACAGAGCAAGGGTGCTGGATAACGTCCAGTGAGGGAAACCTTAAGGAAAGTGCAACAGAAAATAAACGCCACTTTATGTGGTAAGTGTGAAAAGGCGAGGTAAGAGCTCACCGCTGGTATGGTGACATATCGGGTCAGTGCAAACCCCACTCGAAGCAACGCTAAAATAAGACATAAGGTTGCTCGCCAGTTCTTAAAAAAGCGGCTAGAGGTATATAGTAATATATATTCGAGATAAATGACTATTCTAGACAGAACCCGGCTTATAGATTTACTTTTAATTTAGAGATTAGATAGTTAGAGGTTAGAAGTTAAAAACTTTTGACCTCTAAATTATTTTTTTCATATCTTCTGGTATAGAGGAGATAAGTTTCATTTCTTTTTTAGTAATTGGATGAATAAAGCTTATCTTATATGCATGCAGTGCTTGTCTATTTATAAGAGGACTTTCATTTCCATATAAAGTATCTCCGAAGTATTGGGTGCCCTATGTATTTTGAGTGAACACGAATCTGGTGCGTTCTTCCAGTTTCAAGTATAAAATGTGCTAAACTTAAATCATTTATTTCTTTTACTACTTCGTAATGAGTTATAGCTTTTTGACCATTTCTATCTATACATCTTTCAATTATACTTCCTTCTTTTCTGGCAATAGGAGCGTCTATTGTTCCTAATTTTTCTTCAAGATTTCCGCTCTAAAATGGCTAGATATTCTTTTTTAAAAATATTGTTTTTCATTTGAGAAATTAGGCATTCTTGAATATATTCATTTTTTGCAAAAATTACTATTCCTGAGGTATCTTTATCTAAACGATTTACAATCCTTATTTTTCTATGCAAATTGATACTATCAAAATAATTTTTTATTCCATTAGAAAGGCTTGTGTCAAAGTGTCTTATAGAAGGATGTATGGCAATTCCTGCGGGTTTATTAATAATTAGCATATAGTTGTCTTCATATAGTAGACTTAAATCCATTTTTGTGCTTACTATATTTGAATTATCTTCTTCAAAATTTAAGTCTATTTCTATAATATCATTTATATTTACTTTTTTGTCATAGGGAGTAGGCGTGCCATTTAAGAATATGTGTCCTGAATTTTTTAATTTTAGATATAGTCTTGATGAAATATTAAATTCTTCTTTTAAGACTTGCTTAACACTTATATATTTATCATTTTTAATTATATATTTTAAATCCATATATAAAATCTCCATGTTGCTTTTAAGTTTTATCAAAATTGTATATTATTTTTTTAAATTATACAAGTCTAATATAGATTTATTTAGAGCTTTAGCAAATCCAAGTACTTCAAAATCTGCAATAAATTTATTGCAATTTTCTATTTTTGATATATCACTTCTATTAATTTGATATCCTAAAACTTGCATTCTAGCACATAAATCTTCTTGAGTTATTTTTTCTGCTTTTCTAATACTTTTAATTTGTGGTCCGATGATATTGAATTTATCATCGAATTTATTAAATTTTTTCATAAATGGATTTACATCCTTTCTCAATTGTCTTTTGGTTTTTTGACTTAAGAAAGTATGCTTTCGTATATATTATAACTGATTAGTGCAGCTATAGTATATACTTAATGCTTTCTAAAAAAATTTCAATAAAGGAACAATTTACATCTTGATTTTACAAAAAAAATATATTATAATTGTTCTATAGAAGAACAAAATTAAAATTTGTTAAAAATTTTAGTAAATAATAAACTTTTTCTCCTTACGGTTGGAAACCAAAAAGGTTTGGTGTTATTTGGTTTTTGACTTTTAACCATTTGGTTTCTAACCGTAAGGAGAAAAATAAAGCAACTAGATATACAAAAGTTAATAAAAAATCTGCCAATGGGGACGGTTCCAAATGGCAGGTTTTAAAAATAAATTTATTAAATTTTAGTTTTAATCAAAAACTGCCATTTGGAACCGTCCCCATTGGCAGATTTTGAAAAAACAAATACAAAACCAAAGAACAAGAAAGGAAAACCAAAATGAAATTAAAAGTCAAACCAAACCAAAATGCCCTAATTAAAGGGTGTATTAATTGTACCAAAAAACAAGGTACAAATATCAAAATCAAAGAAGAGCAAGGCATTACTTTAATTGCTTTGCTAGTTACAGTAATATTACTTGTCATACTAGTAGGAGTTGCAGTAAGCCAAATTACAGGAGATGAAGGGATAATAGTAGGAACAGAAGAAGCAGTAGATGACTATAAATACCAGCAATATAAAGAGCAAATAGAGCAATTAGTACATAGTATTATCCTAGCAGATAGCTTAGCAGGAAGAACGACAACAGTAACAAGTATGGCAGAAGATATGGAACAGGAGTCATGGATAAAATCAGCAGTTCCAAATGAAGAAAGTAAAGATATAATCGTCACTGTACAAGAGGGGTATGTATATCAAGTATATTATGATGAGCTAACCGGAATGAGTAGTGTAGATAATGTAGGAACAGAGGATGGAGCAAGTTTGCCAACAGTAACAGCAACATATAATAAAGAGACATATACAATAGAAGTAACTGCAAGCTGTGAAGATGGAATAACAAAGATAGAGCTAATCTATGGAGGAGAAGTAGTACAAACAGCAAATAGTGAAACAGCAAGCTTTGAAGTAGAAGAGTCAGGATGGTACCAAGTAAAAGCAACATCAGGAAAAGGGAAGACAAGATATGCGAATGTAAGAGTATCAAACGAAGTAGGAGCACCAAGCATAGAAGTAACATCAAATGGAGAAAG
>CALWZW010000031.1 GCA_944386135.1 uncultured Clostridia bacterium
AGAGAGACAAGCTTAGCAATAACTAAGCTAGAAGAAGCTCAATTTTGGGCAATTAAAGGAATTACAAGGGAGGAAAATGCAAATGAGTAATGAAGAATTTATGGAAAAATGCAAAAAATTAGTAAAGGAATATGCTGTTGAGCATCTTGACAAAACAGATGAAATACCAGAATTTACTGTGTATATAGTTTGGATGTGTAAAACTTTACAAAACAGTAAAGCATTGTTAAGTACAAGTTTATCTGACGGAATGTACTATGAATTAACAATGAACGGAGATAAGAAAGAAATTTATTTAGATGCATATAAAAAATTTGAAAATCGTTGCATTAAAATAGAAGAGGAGGAAAAATAATTATGGCAAATGTAAAAACATATTATAAATCAAAAAGTGGAGAAACAAAAATAAGTGAACATTTTAAAATAAGGGAATTTGCTTCAAAAGACGGAGCAGACAAGCTTTTGATAGACAATGATATTCTATGTATTCTTGAGAGATTTCGTGAGTATGTAGAAGCACCAGTAACAATTAATAGTGCATACAGAACAGTTAGTTGGAATAAAAAGCAAGGAGGAGCAAGCAATTCATATCATCTCTACGGCAGAGCGTTTGATATTCCGCTCAAATCAAGCTATAAAAATCTAACTAGTACAGATTATATGTGTAAGTTTTTTAACACACTAGGTGTAAAGGGAATAATAAAATATCCTACATTTGTACATATTGATACAAGAACATCAAAATATCATGCAACTTCAAGTGGAACTAAGCAAAGTTACGGAACAGTAAATATTCCATTCAAAGGAAATTTAAAAAATGGTTCTAAGAACATATATGTAGGAATAATGCAATTCAAGTTGAATTCACTTGGATACAGCACAGGAAATGCAGACATGATATTTGGTGCAAATACAGAAAAAGCTGTCAAAGCATTCCAAAAGGACAAAGGGCTTGCTGTAGACGGAATTTGCGGAAAAAATACCTGGGGAAAATTATTTTAATCGGAGGTAACTTATGAAAAATAAAAAACGTTGTAACCTTACAGCCTGTACACACACACACACACACACACACACACGGATAATATACTAAACAGCATGAGGAGGTGGAACTCATGCAGACAATGAAGGAAAAAATACAAAAATTGGAAAAAGAAAGTATTATAGAAACAATAACAAATTCAAACGGAACAGCGATAAAATTTGCAGACGGAACAATGATATGTACAAAATCTATGTCCTTTCAAAATGTTGCCATAACACAAAAAGTAGGAGAACTGTATCAATCATCTGCGTTGAATTTGGGTAGTTGGGCACAAAGTTTTATTGAAACACCAAATACAGCAATGGCTTGTGTAAATGGAGGCTGGGCAGCTTGGATATATCAATATACAAACTATTCAACAACAGGAGCTGGAACAGTAACACTACTGCGACCAACATCAGCAGCAAGTACAGAGGCAAACTATCGTATTGGGGTATTAGCAATAGGTCGCTGGAAAAATTAAAAAGGAGAAAAATAATGATAGAAACCTTAAAAGCCTTGTGGCAGTATATATATATATATATATATATCGGATAATACACTATATAATAGCGAGGAGGTGAACTCGCTATGAAAACTCAAATAGAAAAAATACAATCACTAGAAAACAAGACAATAGTAAATAAGTACAACAATTCAGGAACAAGTAGTACATATGAACTTGAACCAACTCAGTGCTATATAGTTGTTATTTCGACAATCAGTGCGGGAAATGCAACGTCGCTAAACAGCTGGCTAATTGCCACAGGAAGAACAGCAGAAAATGACAGTATTGTAGAAAGACTGGTAGGAGATACATACAATTGCACAGTTGAAAACTTAGAACTTACAATAACTCATAATACATATAGCATAGTCAATGTGTTTAAAATATAACAAATAAATTGACAAATAACACATAAGTTAATATAATTACAAGTATCATAATATTCCATAAGGCTAGGTTGGTGCAACTTAGCCTTATTTTTAAATAAGTAATGCAATAAATAATGCAATACAAAAATGTTTTGTATATGTGTAGAAAATTTAGCATAAATATAAATTACAAGAAGCTTGCTAAAAGTACTGACAAATAAGTATCTAAGAAGTACTGTACATATAAACTAAAGTATAGTTTTTTGTAAAATCCCACCTTGGGCACCATACGAAAAATCGACTGTAACAGGTCGATTTTTTTATTAAATAGTGCAAATGATTATCAATATGAAAAAATAAAAATCAATGCTTCCATTTTTAGTAAAAACATAGACAAATATGTTTTATTATGTTATTATGCAATTATATATTGGGGGTGTTATAATGAAAAAAACAGTAATGATAATTATACTAATAATTGTTTTGTTAATTATCCTATGGTTAGGAATGTTTTTAACAGACTATGTTAGATGTTCAAATTTTGAAGAACCACTATTTGCAAAAGCAACATTTTCAACAGATCTTGGATATAGCGACGGAAGAAAAGATTTAGCATATAAAGGGGTAGGATATAATATATCAACAAATTATATTCAGACAGCAGAAAGCGAGAAACTTATATCAGTATATATGTACATATTTAATAAGAAAATATTATCAAAAGATAAAGAAATAAAAGATGTAATAATAGATAATGTAAACATAGAAAATAGCAAAGATAATATGGCAGAAACAAAAGAAGCAGTAATAATAGAAGTAAATAATACTACATTAAGTGTAATAGATGTAAAAAATAAAGAAGATATATATGTTGTTACTATTCCAAAGGGAGAAAACTTAAAATTTAAACAAGGACAAGAAATTTTAATACATTATAATGGAAATATAATATATACATTTCCAAGGCAAATTGTAAATGTAGGAAGAATTGAAATTATCAAAGAAGTAAGTGACATAGAAATACCAATAGGTATACTAAGATATTTTTATAGCGAAAAGGAAAAAGTAAGTGTATCATTAGATGCATTAAATGACGCAGGTATTGTAATGACAGTAACAGATACAAATAAAATTCCTTATGAATATGATAAAAGTGTAAATTTTTTCTATAATTTTGAATATACTGGCGAAATTGTTGAACCTCAAAATATACAAGTATCTGGATACATAATATCTTCATACGATAATGAAAAAGTGGAAGAAGTGAAGGCAGAAGAATTAGAAGAAATTAAGAATAAAGAAGAAAAAGAAACAATAACAAAAATAGTATATACATGGGGAAAAGGAGAAGAAAAATTTAGGAAGGGAACATATGATTTTTATGTAAACACAACAAATCTTGGAAATTTTTCAATAAGAGTAATATTCCAAGTAGACGAAAGTGGAAATATAGAACTTGAAAGCGTAAACATATAAAAATTGAAAATTATGTAAAGTTATGATATAATATAATAAATATTCGTGGGTACAGCGAAATATAACAAATGTACCAAGTTGAAAGGAGATAGTTATGGAAAACAATGAGACTACCCGGATTACAGGCAGCATGCTTGCTAAGATAGCAGTAGGATTAATATTAATAATCATTGTTGCGATAGGATTTGCTGCTTGTGAAGAAAACGATGTAAGTAAGGAAGAATATTTCGAAATAGTGTCAAAACAGCAGGTAAACAATAGAATTTCTATTTATGTCGTGTACGACAAAGAGACTAAAGTCATGTACAGCTTAGTTACGTCTCCAAGTTCGGCAGAAACCATGATAATGCTCTATAATCCGGATGGAACCATAAGAACCTATACTCCAAACGTCTAAGCTGAATATAAGATTAGACACACAAAAAGAAAAGCAATTTTCTTTTCCCCGTAAGGGGTTTCTTTTTTTTACTTTTTTCTAAAAAACCATTGACAGTTGAGTGCTCATTCACATATAATATAAATACAGTTGAACAATTACTCAATTGTTCACATAATATATACAAAAAAATAGAAGGAGGAAATAAATGTCAAAAAATGAGTTTATATGTGATTGTAATGTTATACATCAAGATGTAGTGGATAATACGACAAAAAATATGCCAGAAGAAGATATGTTTAATAAACTAGCAGAATTTTTTAAAATTCTTGGAGATACAACTAGAGTAAGAATACTATTTGCATTAGACCAAAATGAAATGTGCGTATGTGATATTGCAAATGTCCTAGGAATGAGCAAGTCATCTATTTCACATCAGTTAGGAACACTAAGAAGAATGGGGATTGTTAAATGTAGAAAATCGGGAAAAGAGGTTTTTTATACATTAGATGATGACCACGTACAAAAAGTATTTGAAATAGGTGTAGAACATATAGAACATAAAAAATAATAAAGACCTGCCATTTTAGATGCGTCCCCATTGGCAGGTATAGAAAGGAAAAAGAAAAATGAAAAGTAAATTTAAAATTAAAGGACTAGACTGCGCAAACTGTGCAGCAGAATTAGAAAGAGCAATACAAAAAATCGATGAAATAGGAAATGCAAGCATAAGTTTTATGACAGAAAGAATGGAAATTGAATATGATGAAACAAAAAAAGATGAGATAATAAAAAAATTGAAAAAAGTTATAAAAAGAGAAGAACCAGATGTAACAATAGAGGAAATTTAGGAGGGTGTTATCATGAAGAAAAAAGCAATTAAGATTATAGTTGCATTTATATTATTCCTTATCGCACTTATAATAAATTTTAATAATGAATTGATAAATAATATAATATACATTATAGCCTACATTATTGTAGGTTTAGAGATTATAAAAAAAGCAATAAGAAATATTACAAGAGGAAAAATCTTTGACGAAAATTTCTTAATGACAATTGCAACGATAGGAGCATTTGCAATTGGAGAATTTCCAGAAGCTGTTGCTGTTATGCTATTTTATCAAGTTGGAGAACTATTCCAAAACTATGCAGTTGACAAATCAAGAAAGTCAATTTCAAATTTAATGAATATTAGACCAGACTTCGCAAATGTAGAAAAAAATGGAGAAATAAAAAAAGTAGAACCAGATGAGGTAAAATTAGGAGATACAATTATAGTAAAACCAGGAGAAAAAATTCCACTAGATGGCTATGTGTTAGAAGGAAGTTCAAATATTGATGCAAAAGCATTAACAGGAGAAGCCTTGCCTCAAGAAGTAACAGAAGGAAAAGAAGTATTAAGTGGTTCAATCAACTTAAATGGAACTTTAAAAATCAAAGTGACAAAAGAATATGGGGAGTCAACAGTAAGTAAAATACTTGAGTTAGTAGAAAATGCAAGTAGTAAAAAATCAAAATCAGAAAACTTTATTACAAAATTTGCAAGATATTATACACCAATAGTAGTAATTATTGCTGTAATTTTAGCTATAATTCCACCACTCATAGTGCCAAATGCTACTTTTTCAGATTGGATATATAGAGCATTATCATTCTTAGTTGTATCTTGCCCTTGTGCATTAGTTATTTCAATACCTCTAAGTTTCTTTGGAGGAATAGGTGGAGCATCTAAAATTGGAATTCTAATAAAAGGAAGTAACTATTTAGAACAATTATCAGATACTGAAACAATTGTATTTGATAAAACTGGAACATTAACAGAAGGGGTATTCGAAGTACAAAAAGTAAATGCAATAGGAATAAGTGAAGAAGAATTATTAAAGATTGTAGCTTATGCAGAAAACTATTCAAATCATCCAATTTCTTTATCTGTAAAAAAAGCTTATGGAAAAGATATTGACGAAATGCAAATTACAGAAAATAAAGAATTAGCAGGCTTTGGAGTGAACTCAAAGATTGAAGGACGAGAAGTATTAGTTGGAAATGAAAAACTAATGGAAGAAAACAAAATAGAATACAATAAAACTGAAGAGGTAGGAACTATTCTACATGTTGCAATCGAAAGAAAATATGTAGGATATATATTGATTTCAGATAAGATAAAAAAAGACTCAATTCAAACAATAAAAAACTTGAAGAAAAACCATATAAAACAAATAGTAATGCTTACAGGAGATAGAAAAGAAGTAGGAGAAAAAGTTGCAAAGGAAATAGGTATAGATAAAGTGTATACAAATTTACTACCAGATGAAAAAGTAACAAAGGTTGAAAGCCTATTAAAAGAAAAAGGAGAGAAAGGTAAGCTTGCATTTGTTGGAGATGGAATAAATGATGCTCCTACATTAGCTCTAGCCGATATAGGAATAGCAATGGGAGGGCTAGGCTCTGATGCAGCAATAGAAGCAGCAGATATAGTACTTATGACTGATGAACCATCAAAAATAGTAGATGCAATACATTTATCAAAAAGAACAATGAGAATTGTCAAAGAAAACATAGTATTTGCAATTTTAGTAAAAGTAATAGTGTTAATTTTAAGTGCATTTGGACTATCTACAATGTGGGAAGCAGTATTTGCAGATGTAGGTGTGTCTGTAATTGCAATAATAAATGCACTAAGAGTATTAAGAGTAAAAAAAATATAAAAATCAAAAGGGACTAAATAAAAGTCATTTTATTAAGTCCCTTTTGTGGTTTTGTCTTGTAAAGAAATCTTTTTCTTGTTATAATTACCTAAGCAAAGAATTGGGGGAAAGAAACGTGAAAAAGATTATATATTTTTTCGGAATATTATTTTTATCAATAATTATTATCTTAAATCTATTGTTTACAGCAAACTTAGACGCTTCTGAACATATCACAATTAGTTATAATAACATAGTATATGTTATAGGACTTGTCTTATTTGGTGGACTAATATATTTTCTTACTGGAATTATAAATAAACATTTATGCAATGATGAGATTTCTGAAACAAAGAAAGTTATTAAAACATCATTACTTATTATAGCCATAATTGCATATATTACATTTTGCATAATATGGATAATAGCAAAAAGACCACCTGTAGTTGGTGACCAAATACATGCATGCAATTTAGCACAAACATTTTTTAGAGGAAATACAGAAGAATTTTTGCCTAATATGACTTATGCAGGGATTCCTCTTATTGAATATATGCAAGCGTATCATCAACAAATTTCACTTGCGTTTGTATTTAGTATGTTTTTTAGAATAATAAACTTAGATTTTATAGAATCTTTAAGAGTATTAAATGTTATATGTATTTGCTTAACTGTTTTAGCATTATATAAAATAAATAAACAATTAGCAAGAGAACATAAAACCAACAAAGTATTATTATTTACATTAATTTTAACATTTGTATCTCTTCCAATGCTTTCAACATTTGTATATGGAGACATTCCAAGTATAGCTCTATGCCTATTTGCAGTATATTTTATGATGAGATATACTGAAACTAGAAAAATACGATATCCTATATTTGCATCAATTCTGACAATGATAGCATATATGATGAGAATGAATAGTTTAATATTTATAATTGCAACTGTAATATATTTGCTAATAGGTTTGTTTAAAGAAATTAACAAAAAGTCGTGGAAAGAGAGATTAGTAAATATATTAATAATTATAATGTACATAATACTATCTATTGTTCCTGCATCATTAGTAAAAAATTATTATTTAGATAAATATAACTTAGATAAAAGCAAGGAATACCCAAATATAAGTTATTTCCTTATGGCGATGGAAGAAGGACCAAGAGGGAATGGTTGGTATAATGAAGAAATTCGGAGAACCAGCATTAAGAAATCCAGAACAAATGAAGACAGAGTATATAGATAGAATAAAAGAAAGATTAACATATTTTTTACAAAATCCAGTGGAGTCTTTTAAGTTTTATACAGAAAAGATAGCATCAATGTGGACTGAAAATACATATTCAGCAATAAGAAATAACACTATAGGAGAAGATGACTTACTAGAAAACATGATAGAGCCATTAACATTTTATCAAAAAATATTGATACTTATAATTTGTATTTGTAGTTTAATAGTATTAATACAGAATAGAAAAAATCTTTCAATTAATGTGATATTCCTAGTTACTATATTTATAGGAGGATTTGCATTTCATATACTTTGGGAAGCAAAGTCAAGATACATAATCCCATATATAATAGTACTAATACCAGTTGCTTCTATAAGTATAAATACTGGGCTTCGGAGAAGTTGTAAAAAAGATAAAAGGAAAATTTACAAAAAAATTAGCTGCATGACAATTATGACAAATGATAGTAAAAAACTATTGTAAAATATAGTAAAACGTGATATATTATAACGGAAATTAAGAAAAAACGAGGTGCTTAAAAACAATGGGAATATTCAAAAAAATCTTTGGTACTTATTCAGAAAAAGAAGTAAAAAGAGTAATGCCATTAGTAGAAAAAATAAATAGTTTAGAGGATGAAATATCAAAACTTAGTGATGATGAATTGAGAAATAAAACGGCAGATTTTAGAGTAAGAGTTCAAGATGGAGAAACACTAGACGAACTTTTGCCAGAAGCATTTGCAGTAGTTAGAGAAGCTTCAAAAAGAGTTTTAGGAATGAGACACTTTGATGTACAGCTAATAGGAGGTATAATATTACACCAAGGAAGAATTGCGGAAATGAAAACAGGAGAAGGAAAAACTTTAGTTGCGACACTTCCAGCCTATCTAAATGCATTAAGTGGAAAAGGTGTACATGTTGTAACAGTAAATGATTATCTAGCAAAGCGTGATAGTGAATGGATGGGAAAATTATATAAATTCTTAGGCTTAAGTGTAGGACTTGTGATAAGTGGAATGACTCCTCTAGAAAAACAAAGAGCATATGCATCAGATGTTATATATGGTACTAATAATGAGTTTGGATTTGATTATTTAAGAGATAATATGGTAATCTATAAAAATCAAGCAGTGCAAAGAGATCTTAACTTTGCAATAGTAGATGAGATAGATAGTATCTTAATAGATGAAGCAAGAACCCCACTCATAATTTCAGGTAAAGCAAATAAATCTTCAGAATTATATAAAAGGGCAAATGATTTCGTAAAAAGGCTTACACCAAAAGTTATAGTAGAAGAAGATGTAAAAGATATTGCTCAAGAGGAAGATAACGAAAAATATGACTATATTGTAGATTTAAAAGCAAAATCAGCAACACTTACACAAAAGGGAATAAAGAAGGCAGAACAAGCATTTAATTTGGAAAATTTTAATGATATAGAGAATTCTGATATAGTTCATCATGTAAATCAGAGCTTACGTGCTTATGGCGTTATGAAAAAAGACATTGACTATATTGTTAAAGATGGAGAAGTCTTAATAGTTGATGAATTTACAGGAAGAATAATGTATGGAAGAAGATATAATAATGGACTACATCAAGCTATAGAGGCAAAAGAAAATGTAAAAATTGCTGATGAGTCTAAAACTCTTGCAACTATTACATTCCAAAATTACTTTAGAATGTATGGTAAATTATCTGGAATGACAGGTACAGCAATGACAGAAGAGGAAGAATTTAGAGAAATATATAATTTAGATGTTATAAGCATTCCAACAAATAAACCAATGATAAGAAAAGACTATAATGATGTAATTTATAAAAATGAAAATGCAAAATTTAGAGCAATTGTGGAAGATATAAAGGCAAGTCATAGTAAGGGACAGCCAGTGTTAGTTGGTACTATATCTATTGAAAAATCTGAAAAATTAAGTAATATTTTAAAAAGAGAAGGAATATCACATGAAGTTTTAAATGCTAAATACCATGAAAAAGAAGCAGAAATAATTGCACAAGCGGGTAAATATGGAGCAGTAACAATAGCAACAAATATGGCAGGACGTGGTACTGATATTATGCTTGGAGGAAACTCAGAATATTTAGCACTTCAAGAGCTTAGAAAAAGAAAAGTATCAGAAGAATTAATAGAACAAGCAACAGCTTTTAATGAAACGAAAGACGAAGAGATTATAAACATAAGAAAAGAATTCAAAAACATAAAAGAAAAATACGATGAAAAAATAAAAGAAGAAAAAGAAAAGGTAATAACAGCTGGTGGACTTAAGATTATAGGTACAGAAAGACATGAATCAAGAAGAATAGATAATCAGCTTCGTGGTAGAAGTGGTCGTCAAGGAGACAATGGAGAATCAAGATTTTATATTGGACTTGATGATGATTTGATGAAAATATTCGGAGGAGACATGATAACGAATGTCTACAATACACTTGGAGCAGATGAAAATATTCCAATTGAATCAAAGTTAATTTCCAATGCAGTAGAAAGAGCACAAAAAAGAGTAGAAGGCAGAAACTTTACTATTCGTAAGAATGTACTACAATATGATGATGTAATGAATGTTCAAAGAGAAATTATCTATAAACAAAGAAAAGAAGTATTAGACGGAAAGAACTTAAAAGAAAATATTACATCAATGATAGAGAGCACGGTAGATGAAATTGTAGAATTACATTCTGATGATGGAACCAATAAAGAAGCTCTAATTCAGGAGGTAAAAAATACTTTCGGAATAGATATACAAGATGTTATATCTGAGCTAAAAAAAGATGAATTAAAGCAAGATATAAAAGAAAAAGCGCTTAAGATATATGAAGATAAAGAAAAGGAAGTTGGAGAAGAAACATTAAGAGAACTTGAAAGAGTAGTTATGCTAAAAGTTGTAGATCAAAAATGGATGGATCATATAGATGCTATGGATGAACTAAAAAACGGTATAGGACTTAGAGCATATGGACAAAAAAATCCAGTAGATCAATATAGAGTAGAAGGATTTGATATGTTTGATGAAATGGTTGCAAACATCAAGTTAGATGTTGTAAAACTAATTCTTCATTTACAAAAAAGAGAAGAGGTAAAAAGAGAGCAAACAATTCAAATAACAAAAGCTGCTCAAGAGGCATTAAATAGCATAAACTTTGAAAGTTCGTCTGCACCAAAAGAAAATCAAAAAGAAGCACCTAAAACAAATACAACAGTTGTAAATAACGGGCCAAAAGTGGGGAGAAACGATTTATGCCCTTGCCGGAAGCCGGTAAGAAGTATAAGAATTGCTGTGGCAAAAACCAGTAATATTAATGCATACACGGAACTAAAAACGGGTGGAGATAATATACCAAGAACAATAATGTAGTTTAAATGGAGGTATATAATGAAAAAGATTCTTATACACGGATCAGGACATAAAGCAGCAAGCTGGGACGAAGTAATTTCATATATGAATAATGATAAGGATATATTATGTCCTAATTTATCTACAATTCTAAACGGAAAAGAAGCAAGTTATAATAATTTATATTCTTC
>CALWZW010000032.1 GCA_944386135.1 uncultured Clostridia bacterium
AAGTGAATTAGATAAGCAAATAAAGGAGATGAAAGAAGAACTAGAAAGAATAACAGCAGATCCAGAATTAAGAGAAATGTATTATCAAAGAGAAAAAGACTTAAGAGATGTACTATCATTGGCAAAAGCAAATTTAGAAGAAGGATATGAGAAAGGTATAAAAGAAAAAGCGAAAGAGATAGTAATTAATATGAATAAGAAGAATATAGACATAGAAACCATATCAGAGATAGTTAATCTTTCAAAAGAAGAAATAGAGAAGATAATAAAAGAGAATAAATAATCTCTAAGATAACACAAAGACTAGGAATCATTGCATATGAAGTGCACCTCCAAATGTTAGATTTTTGTCTAACATTTGGGGTGCACTTCAAAAATCCCAATTCCTAGTCTTTGAAATATTTAAGTATGTGTCTATTTTGCTTCAATGCTATAAGGTGTATCTACTCCACCGTCACCCGTTAGGCCTACGCTTGCTTTAGTTAAGTCAATTTCAACGATAGGACGAATTGCATGACTATAGCTGTATGGGAAGTTAGTAGATATGTATATATCGCGAGAATCTACAGTATTACCATTTACAAAAAACATATCGAAAGCTGCTTTGTCATCGTCATAATAGCTGCAACGCGAAGCAAGCCACTCTTCAGTAGAGCTACTAAATAGGTCCACATATGTTTGATTATTCATTGTGCTTGTTGACATTGTAAGATAATAATATGTCTTTCTTCCTTTAAATGATGAATTTCCAGTTAATATTCCTGTTATATATTCATCTTGTTCACTTAAGTCTAGCTCTGTTCCATATGTTCCATTTGGTGCTCCGTTTAATTCATTTGCAAAGATAGTTGGATAATTCTTATACCTTGGTGAAAATTCTTTTCCATAATCAAAATAACTATTTTTGTTATATGTCATATAATCTTCTATATCATCTATATTCAAACTTCTTCCTGTTGCTCCCAAACTGCTATTACTATACATTGCTTTACATGCATTATTTAAT
Source organism: uncultured Clostridia bacterium (assembly GCA_944386135.1). Lineage (GTDB taxonomy): Bacteria > Bacillota > Clostridia > TANB77 > CAG-508 > JAAWPK01. Next base: position 1,007 of record CALWZW010000032.1, read on the forward strand.
AAAAGTACTCCGTTGTTATATCCATTTGCTCCACTTAGGGTAAATCCTGTATTTGCTGCTGTTTCTGATATTAGTGTTAGTGTATTATTATTTGCATCTAATATTCTCCACTTCAATCCTGTTATTGTTGAAAATTGTTGGTCACCACTCCCATTATATTGTCCTTCTGATGTAAAGCTTCCGCTTACTGGTGTATAGTCTACATATTTTCCTACATTGCTTGCTAGTACTTCATTTTCCTAAAATTCCTCCTTTGTGAATTTTCTGCCAATGGGGACGGTTCTAAATGGCAGATTTCTAAAAATCTAATTTAATAAATTTTAATTTATCTAAAATCTGCCATTTAGAACCGTCCCCATTGGCAGAAAAACTTAGATTTGTTCCCAAATTGCAAATTTCTTTAAACGTAAAATAAGTTAATTTAATTCTAACTTAATATAAGTTAACTGTCAAGTACAAGAATTAACAAAAATGGAAAAATTTAAAAGAGGAAAAAGCTTGAATTTATTTGTCAAAATTTGTCGAAGAATAATTGTTGACAAGATTAAATAAGTATAATATAAGTAAAACATATACTTAAATTTTTTTAAATCAAGTAACAACTTTGAACTATGCAAAACAAAAATCTTAAGGAAATTCTATCCTAAGAAAAATCACAAAAAGCAATTATTAAATTGATTATGCAAGGAGGGATGAAAATTAATAGTTTGTGGTTTATAAGTATTCCAATAAAAACTTAAATATATTAACGAAAGGACTAATTTATGGTAAAAAATGAAGAGACTAAAAAGAATTCTATGCTATCTCCAAAAAAAGATATTGTATTTCAAGTTCTATTTGGAGAAGAAGGTAGTGAGGAAATAACACAAGATTTTTTAGAAACAATATTAAATCAAAAAATCACAGATGTAGATTTAAGTAAAAACCCTATTTTAAGAAGAACTAAAACATTAGATAAACTTGGTATATTAGATGTAATAGTGGAAATAGATAATAAAGAATACTGTGACATTGAAATGCAAGTCGCAGAACAAGAATACATAATAGAAAGGCTTTTGTACTACTGGGCTAAGACATTTGCAAGAAGTATTAATAAAGGACAAGATTACAATAGTTTGAAAAAGACAATATCAATATTAATAACTGATTTTGAAATAAAATCCCTAAAGGAGTCAAATTGTTTTACAAAATGGAAAATAATAGAAGAAGAAAATAGACAAAAAATCTTGACTGAGTACATGGAAATTTATATAATAATGTTACCGAAGATGAACGAAAAAGACTTAAAGAACGATAAATTATTAGAGTGGTTAAAATTTTTAGAAAATCCAGAGTCAGGAGAGGTGAGAAATATAATGAAAGAAAATGTAGCAATAAAAAAAGCTCATGATAAGTTAGAAGAGATGAGTAATGATGAAGCAATGGAACATTTAATAGACATGGAGGAATCTTATAAATATTTATTAAACACAGAAAGAAATATTGGGATAAAGCAAGGAATAGAACAACGGAAAAGAGAGTGGAAAAAAAGAGGGAGAAAATAAAAAGGCTAAAGAAATTGCAAAGAAAATGAAAGATAAAGGAATGGACATTACTTCTATTATAGAAATCACAGGTCTTTCAGAAGAAGAGATTAAAAAGTTGTAGAAATTTAGCATACTTGTATCAATATGGAAAATATTACCATAGTTCAAGTAAAAACCACTAGAAAAATAAGCTTCTAGTGGTTTCCCGTTGCAAAAGATTATTCTTTGTGGTAAAATAGTTTATGTTAAAGACAAAAAATTGAAAAACTAACAAGTTTTTCAAAAAGCTTAAGTATTCGGAAAGGAAAGAATTTAATTATGGAAAAAGTATATGTGACACCACTAAGTGGAAGATACGCAAGTAAAGAAATGAACGAGGTATGGTCTGCAGACGAAAAATATAGTACATGGAGAAAATTATGGGTAGCACTTGCAGAAACAGAAAAAGAGCTTGGAATAAATATAACTGATGAGCAGATAGAAGAGATGAAAGCACATATAAATGATATAGATTATGATGTAGTTGCAAAAAGAGAAAAAGAGTGTAGACATGATGTTATGGCACATGTATACGAGTTTGGAACAAAATGTCCAAAAGCAAAGGGAATAATACATTTAGGTGCAACATCATGCTTTGTTACAGATAATGCTGATGTAATATTAATGAGTAAAGCATTAGAAATAATAAAAGAAAAATTAGTATTAGTAATAGCAAATTTAAGAAAGTTTGCAATAGAGAATAAAAATATTACTTGCCTTGGATATACACATTTCCAACCAGCACAGCTTACAACAGTAGGGAAGAGAGCAACACTTTGGATACAAGATTTATTAGAAGATTTAGAAGAACTAGAATTTGTACAAAGCCATATGAAGCTTTTAGGATGCAAAGGTACAACAGGAACACAAGAAAGCTTTATGAAATTATTTAAAGATGAAGAAAAAGTAAGAGAGATTGACGGAAAAATTGCAGAAAAAATGGGATTTAATAAAGTATTTGCAGTATCAGGACAAACATATACAAGAAAGTTAGATACAAGAGTACTAAATGTACTCAGTTCTATTGCACAAAGTGCATCAAAGTTTGCAAACGATATGAGATTATTACAACATGAGAAAGAACTAGAAGAACCATTTGAAAAAGGACAAATTGGTTCATCTGCAATGGCATATAAGAGAAATCCAATGAGAAGTGAGAGAATAAATTCACTTTCAAGACATGTTATGGTTTTATCACAAGACCCTGCAATAACTGCTGCAACACAATGGTTAGAAAGAACATTAGATGACTCTGCAAATAAAAGAATTTGCGTTCCTGAGGCATTTTTAGCAATTGATGCTGTACTTATATTATATGCAAACATTGCTTCTGGAATAGTTGTTTATAAAAATGTTATAAGAACAAATCTAATGCAAGAATTACCTTTCATGGGAACAGAAGAAGTACTTATGAATGCTGTTCTAAAGGGAGGAGATAGGCAAGAACTACATGAGAAAATAAGAGTATATTCAATGGAAGCAGCGAGAGAGGTAAAAGAATTTGGAAGACCAAATGACTTAGTAGATAGAATTGCAAAAGATGAAACTTTTGGACTTACAAAAGAGGAAATATTAAAAGCTTTAAATCCAGATAATTTATGTGGAAGAGCACCTCATCAAGTTGAAAACTTCATAAGAAATGATGTAGACCCAGTAATTGAAAAGTATAAAGACTTAATTAAAGATATTAACATAGAAGTAAATGTGTAAAAATTATTAACAGTAAAAAGAAAAAAGTTATACTAATATTGAATAGAAATGTAAATTATGTCAAATGAACTCACAAAAAGAGATATGTGACCACATATCTCTTTAATTTTGAGTATATCATTATGTCAGATGTTAAAAGCCTTAAAATTTCTTTCCAGTAATTCTTTCAAAAGCCTCTATATATTTAGCTCTAGTTGTTTCAATTACATCTTCTGGAATTGGAGTAGGGTGTTCTGCATCCCAGTGATTTTGCTTTAGCCAGTCACGCATATATTGTTTATCAAAGCTCTTTTGGCTTCTTCCAACTTCATAGTCATCAGCTGGCCAAAATCTACTAGAGTCAGGAGTTAATACCTCATCGCCTAATACTAATTCTCCATTTTCATCTAATCCAAATTCAAATTTAGTATCTGCAATAATTATTCCTTTTGTTCTTGCATATTCAGAACATTTTTTATAAATCTCAATTGTTTTTTTCTTTACTTTTTCAGCTAAATCTTTTCCAATAATATTGCAAGTTTCTTCAAAACTAATATTTATATCATGTCCTTCGGCAGCTTTTGTTGAAGGAGTAAATATTGGCTCAGGTAATTTCTCTGACTCTCTAAGTCCTTTTGGTAATTCTATACCACAAACTATGCCATTTTCTTGATAACTTTTCCAACCTGAACCTGTAATATATCCTCTAACAATACATTCAATAGGAAGCATTTTTAATTTTCTAACTAACATACTTCTATCTCTAAACTCTTCTTTTTGAAATTCTGTTGGAAATTCTTCAAATTTTGTTGTTATTATATGATTAGGAATAATATCTTTTACATAGTCAAACCAGAATTCAGATATTCTATTTAAAACTTTTCCTTTATCTTTAACAGGAGTAGGGAGGATAACATCAAATGCTGATATTCTATCAGAAACAACCATCATAAGTTTGTCATCATCTACTTCATAAATTTCACGAACTTTTCCGCTACTAATTTTTTTCATAATAAAAACTCCTCTCTAATTTATTTCATATTTTTTAGGTAAGCATCATATCCCATCTCTTGTAGTTTCTCGTTTTTCTTCAAAACAGCCTCATTCATAGATGCCTTATAATCACATATCTTTTTATAAACATCTTCATTTGATGTAGAAATAATTGTTGCAGCAAGTATTCCGGCATTTTTAGCGCCATTTATTGCAACAGTTGCAACAGGTATACCAGAAGGCATTTGCACTATTGAATATAAAGAATCTACACCATTTAAAGTCTTAGACATTATAGGCACACCTATAACTGGACAAGGAACCTGAGCTGCAAATACACCAGGAAGATGAGCAGCACCTCCAGCACCTGCGATTATAACCTTTACTTTTCTTTCTTTTAAGCTTTTTGCATATTCAAATGCAGCATCAGGACATCTGTGTACAGAAAGTATAGTCATTTCATAAGAAATACCCATATCCTCTAGAAATTTTGCTGCATCCTTCATTATAGAAAGGTCTGAATCACTTCCCATAATGATAGCAACATCTACATTTTTTTTCATAAAAACCTCCATTCGAGCAAAGTTATGCTCTGACAAATATATATTAAAAACCAAAAGGTAATTAATTTTTATTTTTGTTAGCTACAAAAGATTTTAGAACCTCTATAAGCTGAATTTTTTCTGCTGCTTGTACTTTTGCCGCCAAATCTTCAGGAGAATCGGTTGGAAGCACTTTAACAACAGTTTGCATTATAGTATTACCTTTGTCATATTCTCCATTTACATAGTGAAGAGTTACTCCACTGTATTCTTCTTTCGCTGCAACAACAGCCCTATGAACATTCATACCATACATTCCTTTTCCACCATATTTAGGAAGAAGAGAAGGATGAGTATTTATTATTGTATATTTTTGTATAAGTTTTGGCCCTATAAGTTTTAAGTAGCCTGCAAGAACTATTAAATCAATATCTATTTTAGATAAAATAGAGTCTAATTCATCATCGATTTTATCATTATTTTTCTCTTTAATGACATAAGTTGGAATATTTGATTTTTTCGCCCTTTCTAATGCAAAAGCTTTTGGGTTATTTGATACGACTAAAGCAATATTTGCAAGAAGCCTTTTTTCTTCAATAGCATCTATTATGGCTTGAAGAGTAGTACCATTCCCAGATGCAAAAACGACTAAATTATACATAAAAACCTCCATTTATACATGTATCAATTATTATAATACTAATCTACATAAAAAGTCAATTCTAACAAGCAAAGAACTAATTTTGTTCTTCACTTTGTTGTTTTAATCTTAAATATCCTAATTCTTCCCATTTATTATAGGCAAGATTTAGTCTGAATAATACTTTTGGTTTGCTACCAGCCCTGTTTTTATCAACAACACAAGCATAATATCTTACATTTGGGTCTTTAAATTTCTCCAAATCAAAGAATTTAGTATCAACCTCGTTTAAAGAATATTCATATTTATCAAAACTTTCAGCATGTATTTGTTTAATTAAGCATAGTGTATCTAAAACCTCTTTTACGGTCTTACTTGCAGATAAGTCATTTACGTCAAGATTTAAAGGCAAAGTTGAATTCTCAATAAGTTGCATAGTTGAACCTATAAATATGTTGAAATTTTGAGCTAAGTTTGAAAGTATAGTTGCGGTTCTCTTAACAGCATCGCTATTACCAATATTTTCTGTATCTGCTTTTAAAGTATCATAAAATACATATTGTATTTGCTCTTTATAGTAGTAATTTTTTATTACTTTATTTAATTCATCATCTGTATGGTCTGTAATATTTATAAAATAAATTGAAGTATTTATCTGTTTATTTAGCCAATCTGCAACAGTTAAAACTTTGTTGAAATCAGAAGAGTACTCTTTTAATTTCTTTATAAAGTCATTATGAGACTCGTCTTTTTTTCTTAAGATGTAACCTTCTTCGTCTACTTCAACGTCAGAACCCTTATCAGGTCTAAATTTTAATTCAAGAAGTTCTCCTTCTGAAACTTTAAGCTTTTGCCCATGAATTTTTTGCATTTCAGGATTATTAACAACAGTAGTTACTAAGCAAAGTTTCATTTTATCTTCTGACATCTCGTTTGAAATAACTAGAACTTTTTGCTTATGTATAAAAGCTAGATATGCGGCAAGATTTATAGTAAATCTACTTTTTCCTGAGTTAGAAGGCATAGCAAATGAAGTAGTTTCTCCTTTTCTAATACCTTTAAATACACTTGAAAGTATAGGAAATGGAAGAGATAATCCATTTGCTAAGTTATTAGAATCAGTTATTAAGAAATTTACAACATTATTATTTAAAACAGATTGCTTGAATTTTGAAGTTACTTCTGCTTGGTTTACAGCACTTTCAACCTCTTCTATAGACATTTGCCCATAAAGTTTATAGTTTATAATATCTATAATTCTATTCTGAATATTTTTAATAGGAATTCTTAAATAATTTTTTCTTAAAATAAATAGTTTCCTAAGTTCTACATAAATCTTTTCAAAATTATAAAATCTACCTTTAAATTTTAATTTATAATCTTCCTTTAAAGCAAATAAATTCTCAGTTGTTTTAGCAAAGTTATAAGATTTTTTCGCTTCCTCTGATGCATAAGCTTCTCCATCTGTAAAAAGTACAAGTTTATACAAATTAAGTATAGTTTCATTAGCAAAATAGCAATCCTCATATAAAAAGTAATACTTGCTTATAGATTTAGGATCATTCAATAATAAACTAATATAAATTTCCTCTAGTTCCTCATTCATAAGTTCATCAGGGTATACCTGTATTTGATCATCACTATCTGAATCGCTATCAGAAAATTCAATTGCTGGATTCTTTACTTCTGTAACGTTTTCAGTTTGAGGTTCTGACCTTAAATCTTTTATTGCCTGCAAAGCCTCGTCAAACTTTTTCTCATCTAGTAATTGTCTGATATTTGCTATTAGATACTTATTTGTAGGTGTAACAGGAAAAGTATCTAATAAATTATAAAGTTTATTTAATGATTCTGGGTTCACTTTTTTATCTCCTTATCTTAATAAAATTAATAACTATATTATATAGCAAAGAGAAGGAAAAATAAAGAAAAAAGTCAAAAAAACTTGAATATATCAAGCAAAAAAGATTTTAAATGTAATATAAATGTAATACAGATGTAATTTACTTGTAATCTTAATATAGTATAATGATAGCTATTGATACGAATGATATAAGAAGGGAAATTACGTATGGGAATAAAAAGAGATTTAAAAAGGGAAGGGATAGAAATAATTACATCAATGGATACACTTACAATAAATAATCTTGCAAAAAATATTGCAGATACTCTTTCTAAAAATTTTCCTGAACTTAATTTAGATACAAAAAGTCTTTTTATGAGAATATCTAGGCTTAATATGTATTTTGCAAAACTTCCACAGGGAGTTTCTGCCAAATACTTTTATAAAAACAAAACAATATATTTTTCGTGCAATATAGAACAAAAAGATTTAGCAAATGTTGCAATACATGAATGTATACATTATCTACAAGAAAAAACAGAAAAAAATGGAGAGATTATAAGACTGGGGTTATGTGACTATACAGACGGAAATTTACCAGGAACTGGATTAAACGAAGCGGCAGTTCAGCTAATGGCTGCAAAATGTGCTGGAAATAAATATGAAAATGAAAAATATTTTGATATAGAAATATCAACAAATACTCCAACATATTATCCACTAGAATGTGCATTAGTAAAGCAAATGGCATATGTAATAGGGGAGAATGTATTATTTGATAGTACATTAAATGCGAATAATAATTTTAAAGACCAATATATATCTTTAACATCAGAAAGAACTTTTTATATAATTCAAAAAAATATTGATTTATTAGTAGAAAATCAAGAAAAATTAGAAATGATATATTCAGATTTACAAGAATTTGATACTGATGAGTACTTTGCCAAAAAATGCATTAAAGAAATAGAAAAACAAAAACAAAAAATAAGAGAATTATTTTTAGGGACACAAAGATTGATACTTACAAGCTATTTTGATAATGCAATTAATTTAACATATACACCAAAACTAATTGAAAATTATAGAAACAAATTATATTCATTTAAAAACTTACTAGGAAATGTAGAAGGAGACAGTTTCTATAATGATTATTATATAGATAAAATGATGCAATTAGAAAAAAGATATGATATAAAAAATACAGAGATTACAGACTTAGTTGTAGTAAAACATACATTCATATCAACTCTAATAAGAAAGCTAAAAACATTATTTGGATTTAATCCTGATTATGCAGAGATAAAAGATAGAATAAAATAATGGAAAAATAGATAAAACTATCCTTTTTATAAAAAATATATAAGGATAGTTTTTTATTAATTTATTTTAAAGTGAATTAATAATTGTAAAAATTACTTCTTTTGGAGAAGGTTTTTTATCATAAGAAAAGTGAAAAAAATTTTTTAATGTATTGGCATCACTTTCATAATACATATGCTCTGTAGCAGTATAAATATTTCCTTTAATATTTGATACTGTTTTTTTATATTTTTTTGCAATAATAGGATATATATTTTTTTCAAGATTATTTTTAGAATCATCTTCAATATTAATACTTTCGAGTATTGCATCTACAATATAATTAGAACCTTTATGCTTGAAATTATAACCTAAATATTTTAATTTTTGAATAACTTCATGTCTTATAAGATTTCTCTTTCTAAATGATGAAAAATTTTGAAATTTGTTTAAAAGTAAAGGATTTTCTTTTGTATTCTTAAAATCTTCTTTTTGAACAAAAACAATTGTATCTTTATATTTACTTAACATTACATTTTGAGTCTTTAAGTCTAACTGACTATCTAAAAAAATAATATCTATTTTTGAATTTAATGTTGACAAATCTTCTAAATTAGTAATAACAGAAAAAGAAAATTGAGTATTTAAACTATCTAATATATTTTTTATTAAATAAATATTGTTACTAAATATTACAGCATTTTGCATTATAAAAACCTCCTATTTGTTTTTTATAATAATTAGATACAAAAAGTAATAAAAAAAGTTTTACTTTTTTTAAAATTTTTTTACTTTTTTACTTTTTAAGTAGAATTTTGCTATAATTATTTTAGTTCATTTATAGTAAGAGGTGGTGAAGAAAGTGAAAAGAAAAAGTATAATAAAATTAGTAGTTGCACTAATTTTATCGACAATTTTATTAGTATCATCTAATTTTGTATATGCAAGCTCTAATAACGAGATTTCTACTATGTCATATTATGGAACAGATACATTTACATTTTATAGCGTAGCAA
>CALWZW010000033.1 GCA_944386135.1 uncultured Clostridia bacterium
AATCTTACAATATATATTAAAGTACAATTAAAAACTATTTACTTTTATTTGAATAGAATTTACTTTTTTAATTTACACTACCCTAAAATAATTATTTTTTTTAATTTAAGTATTGCAATAATAAAATAAAAAGTGTATAATTCAAAAGGTTTGTTAATTTCTATATATAAATTTAATTCTTGAAATTTAATTCAACTTAAATTCCAAAAATCAATAGGAGTGATGCTTTAATGGAATTAGGCTTTTTTAGCGACTTTGTTTATGCACAAAACGAAGGAAAAAATACAGATAACTTAAATACTGTAAAAGGAAAAAGTAAAAAACATGAACGTTTGGAAAAAATGAAAAGTAAATAGTTTGAAATAATCTATGATTATGGTATAATAAGCTAGACAACCATAACTTAAGGAGATTAAAGTAGAATGAAGATAGGGATAGATTTAGATGGAGTTGTATTTGATACAGAAAAGGAATATAGAGTATATACAGAACTTTATGATATGTTAGTATTAAAACAAAACAGCAAAATAGATAATAGCGAACTTAGATTTCAAGATAGGTTCACATGGACAGAAGAAAATTCAAGTGATTTCTTAAAAAGATATCATGAGAAGATTACAAGAGAAGCAAACTATATGCCAGGAGCAAAAGACGTTTTAAAAATGTTAAAGCAAGACGGACATAAGCTAATCATGATAACAGCAAGAGGCGGAATGAATAAAAGAATGATAGAAATAACAAAAGAAAGATTAAATCAAGATAATATGGAAATCTTTGATAAATATTATTTTGATATAAGAGAGAAACAAAAGATATGTCTCGAAGAAAAAATAGATGTTATGATAGATGACTATTATAGAAATTGTCAGAGCATTTCAGATGTAGGAATAAAAACTATATATTTAAAAGATGCCCCATCACGAGACTTAAAAGAAAATGAGTATTTAAAAGTATTGTACAATTGGGGAGAAATATATAGATACATTAAAGAGATAGAAAAATAAAATGTCAACTTGTAAAAAAAAGTCTTTTAAAAGATTTATGTAAAGATACAAAAGCAAACCAAAAATAAACTTTTCTGTAATTTTAATATACTATGAAATTCATTAAGAATTTTCTAGTATATTAAAACAACTACACCTTACAAAAATGTAAGGTTATTTTTTTTCTATTATGATATAATTTATAAAGAAATAATTTCAAAGGAGGTCTTTATGCAAGAAATATTAATTGTAGAAGATGATGAGAAATTAAGAAATGAGCTTGAAATATTTTTAAGCAAAAACGGATATAATGCAAAATCATTAAAAAATTTTGAAAATACAAAAGAAGATATACTAAAACAAAAAGCAGACTTAGTTTTGCTAGATATAAATCTTCCAAATATTGACGGAGAATATATTTTAAAAGAAATAAGGAAAGTCTCAGAAGTACCGATTATAATAATAACAAGTAGAGACAATGAGATAGATGAGCTACTAAGTATAAATTATGGTGCAGACCACTACATTACTAAGCCATTTAATATACAAATACTCCTTGCAAAAATTGCAACACTTCTTAAAAGAGCAAATAATGCAGGAATATCACAAGAAAAGATAGACTGCAAAGATTTTGTACTAAACATGTCAAAAAGTACCTTAGAAAAAGATGACAAAGAAATAGAATTAACAAAAAATGAATTCAGAATATTAAAACAACTAGTACAAAACAGAGGAAAAATAGTATCAAGGGAAGAAATAATGGAGAGCCTTTGGGATAATGAAAGCTTTATTGATGACAATACTTTAACTGTAAATATAACAAGACTTAGAAATAAAATGGAAGAATTAGGATTAAAAGAATTAATTGAAACAAAACGTGGACAAGGATATATATTAAAAAGAAGGGGAGAATAAATGCGGGTTTAAAGATATTGTTAAAGAAAAAATATTAGGTTTAAGTTTGTTAATATTTGCTGTTATAACTATAGAAGTATTGCTTATGATTTATCCAATTTCATGGGTAATAAGGACATATATTCCAGTGGTTGTAATTGGCAGTTATTTTATAAGTATTATAATAGAATACATCCAAAAGAAAAAATTTTATAACAATCTATTAGATACCATAAATGAATTGGAAGAGAAATACTTAATTAATGAACTTATAAAAGAACCAAGTTTTAGTGAAGGAAAAATATTAAAGAAAACTTTAAATGAAATAGATAAGTCAATGCTTGAAAATGTAAATAAGTATAAACATTTTCAAGAAGAATATAAAGAGTACATAGAACTATGGATACATGAAATAAAAATACCTATTGCAGCAAGTAAAATGGTGATTGAAAATAATAAAAATCAAGTGACAAAAAGTATAGATGAAGAATTAGACAAAGTAGAAAATTATATAGAACAAGCATTATATTATGCGAGAAGCAACACCCTTGAAAAAGACTATTATATAAGAAAATGTAAAATAAAAGATTTTGTAAATGAAAGTGTAAAAAGAAATAAAAATGCTTTTATTCAAGAAAGAATAAAAGTTAATATCCATGATGTAGAAAGAGAAGTAAGCACAGATAGTAAATGGATAATATTTATACTAAATCAGATTATACAAAACAGTATAAAGTACATGAAAAAAGGTGAGAACAAAGAAATTGAAATCTACTCTGAGCAAGGAAAAGAAAAAGTAATATTATATATAAAGGACAATGGGGTAGGAATAAAAGAGGAAGAAATATCAAGAGTATTTGAAAAGGGATTTACAGGAACAAACGGAAGAATATCTAATAAAAAATCTACAGGGATTGGATTATACCTATGTAAAAAATTATGTGATAAACTAGGTATAAGTATAAAATTAGATTCAGAAGAAAATGAAGGAACAATTGTAAGAATTATATTCCCTAGAAGTAGTTATATAAATTTTGAATAATGTTACAAAAATGTAAGGCAAGTGAAAGGTAAATCGATGGCAGTGATTAGAAAAAAAGTCTATAATAGCTTTAGATAAGGAGGTATTTATGGGAAACGTATTAGAGGTACAAAACATTGAAAAATACTATGGAAACAAATCAAACTTAACAAAAGCTATAGACAATATAAGCTTTAATGTAAAAGAAAAAGAATTTGTTGGAATTATGGGAGCATCTGGAAGCGGAAAAACAACTCTATTAAATTGTATATCTACAATAGATAGAGTAACAGCAGGACATATCCTAGTTGCTGGAAAAGATATTACTAAATTAAAAGGAAACAATTTAAACAAATTCAGAAGAGAAGAACTAGGATTTATATTTCAAGATTTTAACTTATTAGATACATTAACAGCTTATGAAAATATAGCACTAGCTTTAACAATTCAAAAGATACATGCAAAAGAAATAGAGGCGAGAGTAAAAAATATTGCAGAAAAACTTGATATTACAGATATTTTAAATAAATATCCATATCAAGTATCAGGAGGACAAAAACAAAGAGTAGCATCAGCAAGAGCTATAATAACAAATCCTAAGATGATACTTGCAGATGAACCAACTCGGAGCACTTGATTCAAAAGCGGCAAAAAGATTGCTTCGGAACATTTGTAACATTAAACCAAAACTTAAATGCAACAATCTTAATGGTAACTCATGATGCATTTACAGCAAGCTATGCAGATAGAATTATATTCATAAAAGACGGAAAAATTTTTAATGAATTAATAAAGGGAAAAGATACAAGAAAAGAGTTCTTTGAAAAGATAATCGAGGTGCAAACACTTCTCGGAGGTGATTTGAACGATGTTATTTAAATTATCATTTGAGAACATGAAAAAAAGTATAAAAGACTATGGAATATATTTTTTAACACTAGTACTTGGTGTTGCAATATTCTATATGTTTAATTCATTGGATAGTCAACAAGCAATGCTTGAAGTATCAGAATCAACAAGAAGTATGATACAACTAATGATATCAATGCTTGGGATGATATCAGTTTTTGTTGCTATAATACTTGGACTGCTAATTGTGTATGCTAATAATTTTTTAATTAATCGTAGGAAAAAAGAATTTGGAATATATATGACACTTGGAATGGGCAAAAGACAAATATCAAAAATTATTCTACTTGAAACCATATTCGTTGGAATAGTTTCATTAGTAGTAGGTATTGTGATAGGAGTAATTGGCTCACAATTTATGTCAATACTTGTTGCTAAACTTTTTGAAGCAGATATGAGCGACTATACATTTGTATTTTCAAAAGAAGCATGTATTAAAACTTGCATATATTTTGCAGTTATGTATCTTGCAGTAATGATATTTAATACATTTACAATTTCAAGATATAAATTAATTAATTTATTAAATGCAAATAAGAAAAATGAAAAAGTAAAAATAAAAAATCCAATTATTTCAGTTTTAGTATTTATATTTGCAGTATGTATGTTAGGTTATGCATATTATAAGGTGACAGCAGGAGCAAATACAATTGATACAATAGATAAACTATTACCACCTGTCTTAATGGGAGTAGTTTCTACAGTTTTAATATTCTGGTCTTTATCAGGATTTATACTAAAAGTACTACAGATGTCAAAGAAAATATACTTAAGTGGAACAAATATGTTTGTATTAAGACAAATAAATAATAAGATAAATACAACAGTCATAAGTATGAGTGTAATTTGTTTGATGTTATTTATGACAATCACAGTATTGTCTTCAAGCTTATCACTAAGAAATACAATGCAAAGTGAGATTACAGAAGTAACACCAGTAGATATTAATTTATATAAAACGGCAAATTTACCAGAAAAATATAAAAGATATGGCGTAGAGGTAACAACAACAGAGGAACAAAGACAAGACTCTAGAATTACAATACAAGAAACACTTAAAAATAACGGATTTGATATGAATTTACTTAAAGATGTAGTAGAAATACCAGTTTATGCAACAAATGATTTAGTATTAGGCGATTTTTTCGGAGATAAGGCAGACGAAGTAAAGCAAGAATATAAGCAAATAAGTTATGATACAGCAGAGCAAATTGTAAAAATATCTGATTATAACAAAATTGCAAAGTTATATGGATTAGAGGAGTACGAATTAGCAGATGATGAATACATAGTAATTTGTGATTTTGACAGTATGACAGATTTAAGAAATAGAGTGTTAAATGATGACGATGGCAATGTACTTACAATAGGAGGAAAAGAATATCATTCAAAATATAAAGAGTGTAAAGAAGGGTATATTGTAATGTCAACAAGCCATACAAATACAGGTATAATACTTGTTCCTGATAATTGCAATTTAACAGAGAATGAAAAAGAACAGACATTACTTGCCGCAAATTATAATGCAAAAACTGAGGAAGACGCTGAAAAGATTGAAAGCATATTTGTAGAAAATGAAAATTCGGAATTAATGAAAAATTTAATAGATAAAAATATAGAATTGAATGGATTTACAAAAAAACAAATAATAGAAGCAAGTGTTGGAATAGCAACTATAGTAACGTTTATTGCAATATATCTTGGAATAATATTCTTAATAGCAAGTGCAGCAATATTAGCATTAAAGCAGTTAACAGAGAGTTCAGATAATAAACAAAGATATACTATTTTGAGAAAAATTGGTTGTGATGAGAGAATGATAAATCAGGCACTGTTCAGACAGATTGGAATATTCTTTATGATGCCACTTATACTTGCAATAATACACTCTGTATTTGGAATAAAATTTGTAATATCAATGATGGCAGGTCTTGCAAGCTCAGAAGAATTAATACCTTCAATAATTGCAACTGTAGTTATACTTGGAGTTATATATGGGGCATATTTTATGGCAACATATACAGGAAGCAAGAGTATAATTAAGGAAGAGTAAAAAATTATATAAGTAAATAACAATAAAAATAATAATTTAAAATTAATTTGCATTCGATAATTTCGTAAATTTTAAATTATTATTTTTTGTTGTTTAAGTAAGAAAATTGTGCTATTATATTCATGGGTGATTTTATATGAAAAATGTAACTTTGTGCTATATAGAGAAAGATGGAAAATATCTAATGCTACATAGAACGAAAAAGAAAAATGATATAAATGAAGGTAAATGGATAGGTGTGGGTGGCAAGATAGAAGATAAAGAGAGCCCAGAAGAATGTATAGTAAGAGAGGTAAAGGAAGAGACAGGACTTACTTTAATTGATTACAGATTAAGGGGAGTAGTTACTTTTGTATCAAATGAATGTGAAACTGAGTATATGTATGTGTTTACGTCAGATAAATTTACAGGAGAGCTTATTGAATGCAATGAAGGCGATTTAAAATGGATAGATAAGACAGAAATTGATAACCTTAATATATGGGAGGGAGATAAACTTTTCCATGATGAAATATTGCAAGATAAAGGTTTCTTTACTGTAAAGGTAGAATATGAGGGAGACAAGTTAGTAAATTATGATGTAAGGGAATATTAGAAAAAAAGTTGTGTCAATGGGGACTCGCCGATAAATGACACAAAGACATATATAGAATAAAAGCACAAAGCATGATAATTTAAAATTTATTCAATTAGCTAAAGTTTCAATTTTTTTGCATAAATTCTAATTAAAAATTTCTAAGCTCAAAAATTTCACAGTCGCTAATTTCGTAAATTTTAAATTATCATGCTTGGCTTTTAGCAAAAACAGAAGACTAGGAGGGAGAATAAACCAAACCCAAAAAGTGTCTAACTTTTTGGGCTCAGCTCAGAAATCTCAATTCCTAGTCTTTAATCTATTTATTAGCATTCCCCTTTTATACAAGTATTATTTTGCCTCGATGCTGTATGGTGTAGCAGTACTACCGTCACCTGAAAGACCAACATTGACTTTGCTTAAGTCGATTTCAACAACGGGACGAATTGCATAACCAAGCTCAGCGTGGTTGAGGTCATTTGAGTAATACAAACTGGTGAAATTCACATTATTATCACTCACACAGAACATGCTGAAATCACAGCTGGTGCTACTGAGAACATCGATACAACGCGAAGCGAGCCAATACAACCATGCCCTATAATTATTTTTATCATAAAATTATTTTTTAATCAAGCATATAAAAACAAAAAGAGGACCTCGATTTCTCGAGGTTCAATTTATATTACAAATGAAATTCAAAGCTCATTTTGCTGTAATGGCAAGCTATTAATGCAAAATAAGTTTAACCTAAATATATTTTAACTTAATATAAGTTAAATGTCAAGAAAAATTTATAATTTAATGAAAAATTATTCTTAAATTGAAAATTAATTATACATATGATATATTTGCTATATACATTAAGAAAGGATAAATATAATCATGGAAAAACCAATTCTTGTAATTTCAGCAATGGAAGATGTAGAACTTGAGTATTTAAAAGCAAAATTAAAAAATGTAAAAATAGAAAAAAACAAAGTTTGCACATTTTATGAAGGAGAAATGATTGGAAAATCAGTCGTATTATGTAGTTCAGATGTGGGAATAATAAATTCAGCATCAAGCATAACTTTAGGGATAGAAAAATATACTCCAAAAGCTATCATAAATCAAGGAACAGCAGGAGGATATGGTAATAAAATATGTAGAGGTAATATAGTTATTGGGACAGAATGCATAAACATTATGTCTATGGATACAAAAGCAAGAGAAAAAGGACAAGGAACAAATATTGATGATTATGAGATAACAACATTTATTCAGGGAGAAAATAATCATTTAATAATCCAAAAAGCAAGTGATAAACTAATAGAACTTGCGAGAAAAATACAAAACGAGAATATACATTTTGGAGTAATTGGTAGCCGGTGATATATGGAACAAAGAGGCTGATAGAATGTTTTATTTAAATAAAAAATATGGAATATTATGTGAGGATATGGAAAGCATTTCTATTTATACAATTGCAAATTTATATAATATACCAGTTATAGGAGTGAAAGTTATATCTAATAATGAAATTTTAAAAGAAGAATATTATAAGGAAGTCGGCATAGAATCACAAAAATTTACAGAAAAGCTGATTAAAAATATAGATTTTTAAAGCAACTAAAATTATTTTTTATGACCTTCTATCTAAAAGAAATTCTTAAATAGATTTTTTTTAGATAGAAGGTTACATCTTATGAATATATTCGATTATTTCTTTATCTGGAATTTTCAAAACATCTATTATTTTTTTTAATGTCTTTATTCTAGTTTCGGACTCATTTTTTTCAATTCTTTGCAGTTGTCTTGTACTCATTCCTAAGATTTCTGATAATTGTTCCTGAGTATAATTATTTTTTATTCTATTTTCTTTTATCATAACAAACCACCACGACAATTATGTCATATTTCTTTACACATTAACACGTCATAAAATGTCATAAAATTTTATTGAAAGTATTGACATTAAATGTCGTAATATGATATAAAAAACGTAACGACATTTGATGTCATATAACCCTTGAATTTATTAAAAAATCATTAATTTATGCAAAATACTAGCATAAAATTTCTCTTTATGGTTGGAAACTATAATGGTTTTGGTTTTGGTTTGGTTTTGACTTTTACCATTTGGTTTCTAACCATAAGGAGAAAAATAGAAAGCTAGAGTTAGAATTTGCGTATAATGTAAAGAATAAATATAAATATTCTTCAATTAGCTTAAGCTATATGGTAAATAATAATTAAAAATATTCTTCAATTAGCTC
>CALWZW010000034.1 GCA_944386135.1 uncultured Clostridia bacterium
GGCTCATTTTGAAAATTATCACAATTTCTTTGAAGAAAATGCAATGCCGAGCTAATTGAAGAAAATTTTAAATTATTATTTAACTTCTCACTATAACTAAAATTTAATAGATTTTAATTATTCTTACCTACAAGTTATAGCTTCTTATATTCTCTCCTTGCGGTTAGAAACCAAATGGTTAAAGTCAAAACCAAACAAAACCAAAACCATTTTGATTTCCAACCGTAAAGAGAAATTTTATTTTCGTAACCTTTTGGTTACATTTGTTTATATTATATGACCAAAAGGTTACAATTGTCAATAGAAAGAATATAAAAAAATAAAAAGGAGAAAAAATGTATTTAAAAAGATTAAAAGAATTAAGAGAAGACCATGATTATACACAAGAATATATAGGAAAAATCACAAACATGAAAAGAGAACAATATTCCAGATATGAAACCGGAAAAAGAGATATCCCTTTAGATACACTTATTATCCTTGCAAATCTATATAATACTTCTGTAGATTATATATTAAATTTAACTGATGATAAAATTCCATATAAGAGAAATTAATTCACAAAAAAATAGCCAATTAAGGCTATTTTTTGTATTAATTTTAATTTATTCTATAATTTCTTCATTAAATTAATCATCTCAATTGCAGAACAAGCCACATCATATCCCTTATTTCCTGCTTTTGTTCCTGCTCTTTCAATTGCTTGCTCGATATTATCTGTTGTAAGGACTCCAAATAATACAGGCACTTCTGTTTTCATTGATACATTTGCAATTCCTTTACTTACTTCTGCACACACATAATCATAATGGTCTGTTGCACCTTTTATAACTGCACCTAACGCAATTATGGCATCATATTTTTTAGACTCTGCCATTTTTTGTGCAATCATTGGAATTTCAAATGCACCTGGTACCCATGCAAGCTCAATATTGTCTGTTTCTACTCCATGTCTTACTAAAGCATCTTCTGCTCCTCCAACTAATTTTGATACAATAAATTCATTAAATCTTGAAGCAACTATTCCTATTTTCATATTGCTTCCTACTACATTTCCTTCTAAAACTTTCATTTTACAACTCTCCTTTTTATATATTTTCTTTATATATTTTCCTTATATATTTTTTAAGGATTTAATAATTTGTTAAATGTCCCATTTTATTCTGCTTAGTAAGCAAATAATTTAAGTCAATTTCATTTGGTGTAACTTCTATCTTTTCTCTTGAAGCTATCTCTATTCCGTATTTAGTTAGTCCTTCTAATTTTGCTGGATTATTTGTCAAAAGTCTCACTTTATTTACACCTAATATCTTTAACATCTCTGCAGAATCTCTATAATCTCTTAAATCTGCTTTAAATCCCAACTTCAAATTTGCTTCAACTGTATCTAGTCCTTCTTCTTGAAGTTTATATGCTTTTATCTTATTTATTATTCCAATTCCTCTGCCTTCATGCTCCATGTATAAAACAATTCCCTTTTTTTCCTCTGCAATTCTTTTTAGTGCCAAGTGTAATTGTTCTCCACAGTCACATTTGCAAGAGCCAAATACATCTCCTGTTAAACATTTAGAATGTATCCTACAAAGTACCTCCTCTCCTTCTTTAAATTCTCCCATAGTAAGTGCAACATGTACTTCATTTGTAACTTTGTTTTCAAAAGCATATATCGTAAACTCACCATACTTTGTTGGAAGTTTTGCTTGTGCCTTCATTTCTACTCTTTTTTCAGTTTTCATTCTATATTCTATCAGTTCTTCTATGCTTATTTTTGTTAAACCAAATTTTTTTGCAAGTTTTTCCAAGTTATCATTTGTCATCATGTGTCCATCATCTTCCATGATTTCACAGCAAAGTCCGCATTCTTTAAGACCTGTCATTTTCATAATGTCTACTGTTGCCTCTGTATGTCCATTTCTTTCAAATACTCCATTTCCTTTAGCATCTAATGGAAACATATGACCCGGTTTTCTAAAATCTAGTCCTGTTGTTCCATCTTCTACTGCTTTAATCGCTGTTATTGAACGTTCATAAGCTGATATGCCCGTTTTTGTATCTATGTAATCTATAGATGTCATAAATGCTGTCTGATGATTATCTGTATTTGTTTCAACCATTGGCTTTAATCCTAGCTTTTCACACATTTTATGGCTCATAGGCATACAGATTAATCCTTTTGCATATTTTGCCATAAAATTCACATTATCAGGTGTAGCAAATTCAGCAGCACATATAAAATCTCCCTCGTTTTCTCTATCTTCATCATCTGTAACTATAATTATTTTTCCTTTTTTTATATCTTCTATTGCCTTTTCTACTTTTGATAAATCTTTCACTTTTAATCTCCTTTCTTCAAATATTGCCACTTAAGGCTTCTAAATTTATTTTGATTTATATAAAACCATTTTCTAATAAAAATTCTTTATTAATACTACTTTTATCTTCTTTGTTTAATAACTTTTCTACATATTTTCCAATTACATCACATTCAATATTTACTATATCTTTTATTTTTTTATATTGTAAATTTGTTTCTTCTTGTGTATGAGGAATGATAGATACTTTAAAATTTTGATTATTTACCATAGCAACGGTTAAACTTATTCCATCTATTGCAATAGAGCCTTTTTCTACTATATACTTCATCACTTCTTTACTAGTATTTATCGTATACCATATTGCATTTTCGTCTTGCTTAATATTTGTTATCTCTCCTGTTCCGTCTATATGTCCTGAAACTATATGTCCACCAAGTCTAGAATCTAACCTTAAAGCTCTTTCTAAATTCACATAATCATTATTCTTTACATTTTTTAATGAACTTCTTTTCATAGTTTCTGGCATAACATCCGTTTCATAGGAATTCTCATTTATCTTTGTTACTGTCAAGCAAACACCATTTACTGAAATACTATCTCCTACCTTCGTTCCGCTCTAATACCTTTTTACACTCTATCTTTAAAACAGCCGAATTACCCGAAACTTTTATGCTACTTACTTTTCCTAATTCTTCAATAATTCCAGTAAACAAATTTATTTCCTCCTTTCTTTATTTGATATATCCAGTAATTAGGACATCCTCATCTATTTTTTCTAAGCTTAGATTTTTTAAGTTTATTGCGTCTTTCATGTATTCTATTCCTTTTCCTGTTACTGGTGATAAACTTTCTTTTCCTCCTACTATTTTAGGTGCAATATATGCATAAACTTTATTTACAATTCCTGCTGAAAGCGCTGAAGCATTTATATTTCCTCCACCTTCAATTAAAACACTATCAATTTGCATTTTTCCTAAAGTTTCCATTAGTATTCTTAGATCTATTCCATTATTATATGGTATTTTTAATAGCTCTACTTTGTTAGATAATAGCTGTTCTATTTTATTATTATTTGGTTTATTTGAATATACAACTATTGTTCTAATATCTTTTGCTGTTTTTATAATATTACAGTCTAATGGTATATCTAAATTAGTATCACATATTATTCTAATCGGGTTTACATTTTCCTCTATTCTACAATTTAGCATTGGATTATCTTGCTTTACTGTATTTATTCCGTGCTAAAATTGCAGAATATTTTTTTCTAAGTTCATGTACTGATTTTCTCGAAGCTTCTCCTGTTATCCATTTAGAATTTCCTGTATATGTTGCAATCTTTCCATCTAATGTCATTGCATATTTTAATGATACAAAAGGCATACCGTGTTTGTATGTAATGGAAAAATATTTCATTTAGCTTTAAGCATTCTTCCTCTAATACTCCACATATTACTTCAATTCCTGCATTTTTTAATTTTTCTATTCCCATTCCAGAAACTAATGGATTTGGGTCTTTTGCTCCAATTATTACTCTTTTTATTTTCTTTTCTAAAATAATATCTGTACATGGAGGTGTCTTTCCATAATGAGAACAAGGCTCGAGTGTTACATATAAATCTGCCCCCTCAGGATTCTCTTGTATATTCAATAAAGCATTTCTTTCTGCGTGATATGAGCCATATTTTTCATGATATCCTGTGCCAATTATTTTGTTATCCTTTACTATAACACATCCTACAATAGGATTTGGAGAAGTATGACCGTATTCCTTTTTTAGCAAGTTCAATTGCCATTTTCATATATTCTTCCATAAAATAGTCTCCTTTTTTACTTAGCCGTTTTTGAGTAATATTTCTAATTTTTGAAGTTACGCACAGGGAGGCTCCCTAAGTGGGAGTGACCATAGGCGAGTGGCGAAGCCAGCAAGGAGCAATAAAATTAGAAATATTACTCAAAAAGGTAGGCGGAAATAATATAACTAATTAAAAAAAATAGCTCTGAAAAACGTTCTCAGAGCTACCCTAAAATAAAGTATACATCATCATATACTTATATATTTCTTCTTTCATCCAGACTATACTGTCGGCTTTGGAATTGCATTTGCTCACCAAATCAGCTTTTACGCTCGTGGGCTTTACCACCGGTAGAGAATTTCACTCTGCCCTGAAGATTATTTATATTTTTTCGTATTATATCACTTATATTATTATATGTCTAGTTTTCTATTTTAATAAAGTACTCTACAAAGAATGTAAAGTACTTTAAATTATATTTATTAACTAATATTCCCTTCTTGTTTTGCATATAAACTTGAAAGTTTTGTATCTAATAAATTTATTATTTTTGCATACCAAGATAATTTTTTAGAATCAAACCAAGATATTTTATTTTTTGATTTATATCTCATCTTGTGTTCTGCTGTTGCCCAGAAATCCATTGCCATCGTTCTTATTTGTATTTCACATTTTATGTATATTTCTTTGTTCTTAAAATCAATAGGAACTTCTACAATCAAGTGATATGCGGAATATCCACTTAATTTTGGATTTGATATATAATCTTTTTCTTCTATAATTCTTATATCTTCCATTTGCTCTATGATTTCTTTTATTGTAAAGATGTCACTTTTAAATGGGCAAGTAATTCTAATTCCAGCTATGTCATTAATGTTTTGAACAAGATTCTTATAGTTTAATTCATAATTCTTTTTCTTCATTTTATTTAATATACTTTGAGGAGTCTTTATCCTACTTGTAATAGTGTTTATCATGTCATAACTATAAGTATCTTTTATTTCTTTTTTTACTAAATATAGTTCTTGCAAAAGTTTATCGTTCGCACGTTCATATAAATTTATAAATTTATTAAATTCTTTGTCCTTTACATTAATCGGAACTAAACTATTAGATATTAAACTCTCTTCATCTTTTAATTCTATATTTTCTCTTTTAATCTCCTCCTTTCTCTTATGATATTGAATTATATATATAGTTTGTTAATTCTCAATAGACATTTTGTGTATTTTTTGTGAAAAATTGGAATTAATCTTTTCTTCTTATTTTAACTGTGTCCTCTAAGTTTAAGTTACTTGCTCTTGTTATAAAATCATATCCATATTTTTCTTTTAATTTATCTATTGTATTATCTATTTTATCCTGTTTTTCATTGTCACTATTGTTAAATAGCGATAATTGAAGTTCATTTTTTTGTACTAAATTATCTGTTCTCACTCCAACTAAACGTATTGCCATTCCTTGTTTATACATTTCATTTAATAGCATCTTTGCCTCTGCATAAATTTCTTTCGTATTAGATATTGGCGTTTCTAATCTTTTTTGATGTGAAAAGTCTACAAAGTCCTTTGTTCTAAGTTGAACGTTTACAACATTTGCAAGTAATTTTTCTTTTCTAAGCCTATATGTTACTTGCTCTGTCAATGCAAAAAGTACTTTTTCTAATTCGTCTTTATCTCTTATATCATTTGGAAGTGTTACAGAATTTCCTATGCTTTTTGGTCTTTCTCTTTTATATACTACTTCTGAATTATCTATTCCGATTAGCATATTCCCACATCATGTTTCCATGTTTTCCGAAAGTTTTTATTAACTTTTCTTTATCATATTTTGCCAAATCTCCGATTGTTTTTATATGCATACGCTCTAGTTTTGGAACTGTTTTCCTTCCTAGCATAAAAAGTTCTGATACAGGTAGTGTCCACATTTTCTTTTCTATTTCGTTTTCAAATAATGTATGCACTTCATCAGGTTTTGTAAAATCTGATGCCATTTTTGCAAGTAATTTATTATGTGCAACACCCACATTTACAGTAAATCCAAATTCTTCTTTAACTCTATTTTTTATTTCATATGCTTTATTCAAAAGTGTATCATTCATTAGATATTCTGTCATGTCTAAGAAACATTCATCTATACTAAATCTTTCTATTTTATCTGTATATTCCAAAAGCATATTGTATAGCTTATTAGAATATTCTCTATAGACTCTATATTCACATCCTGGGTAAATTCTAAGGTTTGGACATTTTTTTCTTGCTGAATAAATGGTTTCTCCTGTCCTTACTCCACACTTTTTAGCCAGCATGCTTTTAGCTAAAACAATTCCAGCTCTTCTGGTTTCATCTCCTCCGAATTATTGCTGGTATTGTTCTTATGTCTAGGCTTTTTCCTGCTTTTAACATTTCTATAGCACTCCAACTAAGGAAAGCATTGTTAACATCTATATGTAATATTTGTCTTACCATATATTAACCACCACGTCATTATTATAAAACAGTTGTTTGTAATTGTCAAGTATTAATTTATATTTTATATAATATATTAAAAGGGGACTTAAGAAAAATAACATGACTCAAACCCAATTTATCTCATGCTAGCCGTTTTGGTGTAATATTTCTAATTTTTGAAGTTCCGCGCAGGGAGGCTCCCTAAGTGGAAATGACCCTAGGCGAGTGGCGAAGCCAGTAAGGAACGATAAAATTATAAATATTACACCAAAAGGTAGGCGTAAAAGTTGTTATTTTTCTTAAGTCCCCTTAATACTTTTTAACTATTCTTTTCTTTATACATTCTAGCTATATCTTTTAAACTC
>CALWZW010000035.1 GCA_944386135.1 uncultured Clostridia bacterium
AGCTGCCCCGCTCTGGTCGGGAAGCACAAATACGCCCGCATTGGACTCCCGTGCGCCTTCCGGTACATATGCAGTAAAGCTGCGCACTTCTCCGTTGTCCAGCGTCACGGTCTGCTCATGCTCGCCGGCATAAAGCGTCTGGTACGGATTTTGGGGGTCGATCCCGATCCGCACTACCAGCTCATAACTCTGTGTCCCTGCTCCATTGGACACGCTGATCTCGACTAATTTGAAACCGTTGTCCAACTGCACGGTCGCCTTTCCGTTCTGGAGAGCTTCACCATCCACCGTGATCGATGCGCCTTGTTCCGCTGGCGGATAGATGTCTACCGATGCTGTCCCGACCGGAACTTCAGCATCCAGATCACACCTGCTGAGCAGCAACGGCTGCCGCACATGCACCATCTGATCAGTTTCTTCATCAGCAACTGTTACGCGCAGGTCGGTCAGCGCGGAAGCTGCAAGGTTGTCCAGCATCTGTACCACTTCCGCACGCGTGACCTCTGCCTGCGGGTCGAAAAGGTTGCCGGGCTTTCCGGAAACAAACCCATTTTCCTCAAATGCTGCAACGCTCGCCTGCGCCCAGCTTGAGATCGCATTGTTGTCAGCAAAACCGGGCTGCTCCTCTGCAACATCGATATCAAAGGCGCGCTGCAATACGCAAACAATCTCCTCACGTGTGATTGGGTCCAGCGGACGAATCTGTCCGTCGTCCCCCTGCATCACGCCCTGAGCGGCCACGCGCAGCAGGGCATCTGTATAATACGCATTACCCAGATCGGAAAAGGTATTTTCCGCCTCGTCCTGATAATCCATGATGCGGTCAATCACGACCGCCACATCCGCACGCGTCATCGACGCATCCGGCTCGAAATAGCCGTTGTAGCCGTTGATGATCTGCTTATCGCTCCATTCGTTGATCACATCCTGCGCCCAATGGCCCTGGATGTCCTGATAGGCATCCTGCTCCACCGCATATGCAGCCGGGAATGTACCCAGCAGGACTGCTGATGCCAGGAACGCACTGAGCATGCGTCTGCTGCTTTTCATCCTCAACACTCTCCTTTTTCGTTCTGGTTTTCTGTTATGCTGCGGAAATCCGGTTCAAGATGGTTGCCAGCTCTGCACGGGTCAGATCACCCTGCGGCGCAAGGCTGCCGTCATCATGCCCGGAGAGCAGGCCGGTATCGACGCAGTACTGCATACCCTCCTGCGCCCAAGAAGAGATACTGCCAGCGTCAGAAAAGCGGTCAAGCGATGCCGGGGTTTCGGCCAGCGCCAGGTCGGCATATTGGGCATAGTTCGCTACCATGACCGCAAACTCCTCGCGTGTGATGTCTAGTTCCGGTTCAAAAGTAGTGGAGGAAGTGCCTGATACGATCCCCTCCTGCAACGCCCAGCCGATGTAGGGTGCATAGTACATATCCGGCGCAACGTCGATAAACTGTGCAGCTGCCGACGCATCACCTGCAGCGCCTGCCATGCGCCCCAGCACTGTGACGACCATACCGCGGGTCGCGGCGGTGCCCGGCTCAAAGGTGGTTGCGGACGTACCGTTCAGCCAGCCCTGTGCGACTGCATTTTCTGCCGCCGCGTCTGTGCCCAGTGGCCGTCCAGATCGGTAAATTGCGTCTGCTCGGACTTTTCTACCAGCTGCCCTTCATAATACAGGCTGCCGTCTGCCGCACGCGAATACTTGGAGAAAAATTCCTCCCAAATCATTTCCGCCTCTTCAGGCAGGTAGGCATGCGGCGAGTTTTCAACAACCGTATACTGAACCAGCGGCACATTGCTGTCCGCCGCTGTATAGGCCGAAGTCTGATAGCGGCCAGTGCTGTCCGTGCTTGTCGCGGAAGGTGCAGCAGATACACCGTTGCGCGCCGTCCAGACCTGCATCGCTTCCAGATTCGTGCTGCCCGCCGTCAGTTCAGGGCCGCCGTCCACATCGTACTCGCCCTTGAATGACCATACCGGGAGCAGCAGTTCGGGATCGTTTTCCGGTGTCGAAGCGCTCAGATGCTCGGTCGGTGCAAGTGCCTCATCCCGGGTTGCGCTGCCGCGCCGCGCGCCGGAGTTGTGTCCTACCGGTGCAATTGCCGCGAACAATTCGGTCGCATCCAGTCCAAGTGCCCACGTCATGGTAGAGCCATTGGAATGACCGGTTGCATAAATCCGCTCACTGTCAATGCTGTATCGCTCTTCTGTCAGTGCAATCAGCTGTTCCAGAAATACGACATCATCTACAGCATCCTCGCCCAGTGCAAAGGAATAAGTATTCCAAACCGGAGCATTGATATTGCCCATCACCGGGCGGCTCATATAAGCCTGCGGGAATACAACGATGAATCCGTGCTCCTCCGCAACATCCTGCCAGCGGGAATCCCCAGTAAATGCGTCAATGCTGCTCGAATAGCCGTGGATCGCCAGAACCAGCGGCACATCTTCCTCGCCCGTATAGCTGGACGGCACATAGGTATACCAACGGCGGATTACGCCGTTCACTTTCTCCTCGGAATAGAAGAAACCGGTTTCCCCATTGTTTTCATGTGAAACCGTGAAAGCCAGCCGCCCACCGGGATCGCCGACAAAACGCTGTACCCCGGACAGAAATTCCGTGTACATAATTTCCGGCGTTACTTCCGCCGCATCCTCAGCATCCGTCAGCCATACGCGTGCCGGGCCGTTTTCATATACCCCAGAAGCATATGTATTGCTCGCGGCATCCTGCGCATTATTCGCCGCGATCCAATACGATGCGACATTCTCATTATTCTGCGCCGCGTCGTCAGAAGCGATCAGCCAGACCGGCACGGGAATCTCGTTGTTAGGTAACTGATTCTCCTGCTGGCCCTCCATACTGCCGGCCTGTACAAACGGATAGCTCAGAGCATCTCCGATTTCATCCATCATCTCATCCGGTACTGCGTAACCGTCAACAGAGACTGCGCCGCAGATCAGTGCCGGCCACGCCATCACGAATTCCTGTGCAGCTACGCCACCTTCTTCATAGCCGACCACATAGAATGCCCGCTCGTTCAGGTCAAACGCTGCGTCCAGATTTTCGCTCTTGTTGTGGAAATTATCCGAAACCGCTTTCAGATAAGCTGCCTCATCACGGCCACCGGAACCGTCAAGGTTCCATTCTCCACCGGATGCAGGCTCTGCAAATGCCAATGCCACACCATGCGCTTCACTGACACGCAGCCATTCTTCACCCAGGCTGGACTGGGTGAATGCCTCTGCTGTCGTTCCATCCGGTACGGCAATCAAAATCCCATCCACGCACTGATCGAGCGACTCCGGCAGATAAACGCTGTAAACGCCACCATCTACAGCTTGTTCATGGAACATGCCGGTCACCGGTGCTGCATAGGGATGTTCTGCATCAAACGGTTTTGGTTGCGCTGCCGCTGATGCACTCACCGTCATCATCGCGCCTGCAAGCAGGAGCGCGCCAACGCGGCGTATTATGTTTCTCTTCATGGAAAAAGCCTCCTTTTTCTCTTTTCTTGTAAACAGTCCCGTCTATCCGGAACCGTTTTCAACGAATCAGGTTTCCGCCCACGGCGGATTAGTCCGTCTCTGCCAGCTGGCCGCGGCGCTTCAGTTCCTCCATGATGCCGTCATATTCCCGATCCAGCCGGTACAGCCACATCAGGACTGCAATCGCAGCCCATGCAAGGATATTCCCGTAAATATATAAGCCCTTGACCATTTCCACCGCTGAGGGTATCTCCTGCGCAAGTCCGGTAAACCCGGAGGCATCCATCAGGCAGCCAACCAGCCAGCCTGCAACACCGCCGCCGAATTTCTGACCCGCAGTTTTGGAGGAAAAGATCATGGATTCTACCCGGATGCCGGTTTTCCAGTGACCGTAATTCACGACATCCGCTGTCATTGTAAATATAAAACC